>CAYORG010000069.1:0-12376 GCA_964406315.1 uncultured Bacteroidales bacterium
AACTGCAGCAGGAATTCATTGATGATAAGCTGAGCGAATGGCAGATGATCGATTCCGCTGGTCATTCCCTGCCCTATTCCGATGAAACCATTGAACTTAACTACGTTTCAAAATCAACGAATTCCCTCAACAATTCAAGAATCTCAGGATATCTTCAACATACATTTAATCTGTCCGGGCAAAGATCTGTTACCCGGCTTACACTGGGAGTACGTGCTCAATACTGGACATACAATAAAGAGACAACCATAAGTCCCAGGATAAACCTTACGATCACGCCTGACAAAGCTCCTAACCTGACATGGCATTTTGCCACCGGTTTGTACTACCAGCCTCCCTTTTATAAAGAATTGCGTGATCCTTACGGAAATCTTTACCCAGATATCAAGGCCCAGAGAGCATTTCATGCAGTGACAGGTGCCGATTACAAATTCCGGGCCTGGGGTCGTCCTTTTGTTTTTACCACAGAGGTCTATTACAAATACCTGACACGACTCATTCCCTATAAGCTGGATGATGTAAGGCTTCAATACCTTCCCATGTACAAAGCAAAAGGGTATGCAACCGGTATTGATTTCAAAGTGTATGGGGAATTTGTACCCGGAACCGAATCATGGTTCAGTCTTTCCTTTTTATCAACAAAGGAAGATATTTACAACGATTATGTTGTCAACACCGACAATACGGTTTCTTATCCCGGATATTACAGTCGACCGACTGACCAGTGGATCAACTTTTCGCTTTTCTTCCAGGATTACCTTCCTTCCAATCCGAATTACAAGGTCCACTTAATGTTAATTTACGGATCGGGACTTCCCTATTCCGGACCACTTTATTCACGTCCCGCCGATGTATACAGGCTTGGCCCTTATCGTCGGGTCGATATTGGTTTTTCACGCGCCATCATAAGGAAGCCGGAAAAAAAATACGGTATAGAATCCATTTGGATCAGTCTTGAGATCCTGAATCTTCTGGATGCATTAAATACTGTATCGTATGACTGGGTTCGGACAGTGGAAAGTGATATAGGACTCAATGCATATTTTGCCGTGCCAAATTACCTGACCCGGAGAAGTTTCAACCTCAAATTATCAGCAAGTTTCTAGCCGGCAAAATCCATGGATACCTGACGGGTATTACGGATGCTTTGATCATAAATCAGTTAAAGAAAGCGAATAGAGTTATCATTCGTATATTTGTTTCCACAATAGTGTTTGATTGACTTGACATAACTATGCAGGAACTGTTTTATTATCTTGGTTCAGGTCTGTTTTTAGGTATTGTTGCCGGCATATCACCCGGACCCCTGCTGCCGCTTGTGGTTACGGAAACCCTGAAATACGGTCGAAAAGAAGGAATTAAACTGGCTCTTGCTCCTTTGATCACAGATCTGCCGATTATCCTGGCAGCTTATTTTCTCATCCAAAATTTTGCTGAGAACAATCTTCTTCTTGGCATAATTTCATTGCTGGGAGCTCTGTTTCTCCTGCTACTGGCCTATGAAAATATATGGTATAAACCTTCAGTAAAAAACAAACCAACCCAAAAACCAAAATCATTTCAAAAAGGTATTGTTGTCAATCTGCTGAATCCTCATCCTTATCTTTTCTGGATCCTGGTTGGTGCTCCTATCCTTGTAAATGCAAGCCTGATATCATCATTCGCAATTGTTCTTTTCCTGGCAGGATTTTACGTGATGCTGGTAGGTTCAAAAATTGTTTTTGCCTTGCTTACCGGCAAAATGAAAAATATTCTGCAACAAAAAGCGTTTGTTTTATCCATTCGATTTCTGGGAATTGTATTGATCGTTTTTTCCGTTTTGCTTTTTAAAGAGGCTGTTCATTATATTCTGTAAATTGTATGTAAGTTTTTGTTAAATTGTAAAGAAAATCTAACACTTAATTTTTAATGATTATGCGAAAGATCGTCCTGTTCATTGCTACCAGTATTGATGGTTTTATTGCCGGAAAAAACGGTGATACCGACTGGTTATATACCGACGGGGATTTTGGTTATAAGGAATTTTACGATTCCATTGACACCACCATAATGGGGTATAACACGTATTTTTTCATTAAACAATTTGAACAGTTCCCCTATCCCGATAAAAAAAATTATGTTTTCTCACGCAGCAATCGCGAACCGGATGGAAATCCAATAGAAATTATTTTCAGCGATGTGGTCGAATTTACACGTGAATTAAGAAGCCGGAAAGGCAGGAACATCTGGCTGGTCGGCGGAAGCCAGATCAATTCTATGCTTATAAATGCCGGTCTGATTGATGAAATGATCATATCTATCCATCCTGTTGCACTCGGTCAGGGAATTAAACTATTCAAAGAAGAAGATCTCAGGAATTTTCAGTTTAAACTCGTGAAACATCAGGTTTTTGAAAGAGGTCTTGTACAACTTACCTATGATAATATTTAAAAACAGACCGGGTAGACTGCCAAACAGCAACCTGCCAATTTTGTTATGAAAATCATCACTTCCATCTTTACCTATTACCTTATCAGATTTCCTGTTATTTTAAGCAGTATGCTTTTCCTTACAATAAGTCAAAACACTGCTTTGACTCAAATTTGTGAAGTAATCGATTTTACCAGTTATCATACCGTTGAAAAAAACACATTAACAGAACAAAATTGCATTCTCATTCAGATAAACCAGCGTGCAGGAGAAAAATACAGTGAATTTGAAATCCCATACAATCAAAAAAATAAAATAAAGGTATTGGATGTTCAACTTGAAGATATTCATGGGAATACAATCAGGAAATTGAAAAAAAGTGAGATTAGTGATGTTAGTGATATTTCCAGTGGATCGTTCTACGAGGATAATTATACTCTGAAATTTAACATGAAGCATAATGTGTATCCTTACAGGATAAGAGTAAGTTATAAGGTTGAATATTCGGAATTCCTGTCTATCACTAACTGGTATCCTGTAAAAGATCATGAAATACCAACCCGTAACGCAAAGTTAGTAATCAATGTCCCTGAAGATTATTCCATAAAATACCGTTATAAAAATATCTCTGAACCGGAAATAACAAATGAAAATGGTATGAAAACCTATTCATGGAAAACAACTTACAACAAGACTATAAAGAAGGAAATCCACTCTCCTCCTTTGCATGACTTGCTTCCCGAAGTTAATGTTATTCCGGAATTCTTTTACTATGGAATACCTGGTTCATTTTCAGATTGGAGCGATTTTGGACAATGGTCGTACAACCTGAACAGAGGATTGGATGAACTGCCTTTTTATGAGAAAGGAATAATTTATACCATTCTGACTCATCTCAGGTCCGATCTCGAAAAAACAAAAGCGCTTTATTATTACCTTCAAAATAATACCAGGTACATCAACGTATCAATAGATTTGGGGGGATTCAAACCCTATCCTGCAGAATATGTGAGTCAGAACAAATATGGCGACTGCAAAGCATTAAGCAACTACATGAAATCCTTACTTAAACTTGCAGGCATTGAATCCTATTATACACTTATTCATGCTGATCAGCAGATATCACCATTCGATAAAGAGTTTCCCTCCCAGGTTTTTAACCATGTAATCGTCAATGTACCACTGGAAAAAGATACAATTTGGCTGGAATGTACCAGTCAGACCTTGCCCTTTGGCTATGTTAGTACATATATTCAGAATCGATATGCACTTTTGATCGATAGCAATGCAAGTCAGCTCGTTAAAACCCCGGAATTGAAAATCAAGGATGTGCTAACAGAAAGAAATATCGATGTACATCTCAATTCTTCCGGCAAAGCCACTTCCAAGTTCAGCATTAAGGCACGGGGAAGATTTTTTGAAGAATTACTTGATTTTAACACGTATGCAAGTGAGCATTATCAAAATACTTATATTAAGAAACTATTCAACTATTCGAATTTTGAACTCAATGACTGGAAAATAGAAAGTCCTGACCGCGATAGCAATTGTATCTTTCTTGAAGCCGGTCTGACAGTCGATAATTACGCAAAGCTTTACAGCAAAGATATTGTAGCCAATATCATATCAACCAACATACCTGATTTTGAACCTCCTTCCAAAAGGACACTCCCGGTTCAGATAGATTACCCGTTGGCTTTGCAAGATGAAATAACATACCATTATCCTGAAGATTGGACACTTCAGTATTTTCCCGAATCAAAATCTGTGATAAGCAGGTATGGAGAATATGAAATTGATTTCACTATCAACGAGGATTCAATTCAAATAAAACGATACTTCAAACTTAATCCCGGACATTACGTATTGAATGAATACCAACAATTTTTCAGTTTTATAGAGTCTATTCTTAAATTCGAAAAAGAACATACTTTTGTTTTTAACAAATAATCCTATGCAATCAGTCAGTAGTCAAAGCTTATTTCTTGCCATCTTACTTTTTTTTACCCTAGAGGCAAAAACACAGCAATTCTCACATGAATTTAACAATGTTACCGAGTATGAGCTTAATCTTACAGAATATGAAAAAGACAAACAAGCAGAAGCCATAATCATTTATGATATGGGAAAATCGAAATTTATATGGAGAAATGATCATTTTGAAATCGCTTTTCAACGCAGCAAGAAAATAAAAATTTTTACCGAGGCAGGTTTGGACCAGGGAGTCATTGAGATCTCATATTACAGACATGAAAACATCTGGGAAAAAATTGAAGAGATAGAAGCCTATACATACAATGAGGAAAACGGTATAAAAACCCGGACACCGCTTGACACAAAACAAGTCTATGACGAAAAAGTCAACGACAGATGGTCAGTAAAGAAATTTGCCATGCCAAATGTTAAACCCGGAAGTGTTATTGAATACAAATACAAACTCATAACACAAGCCAGGTTTCATTTACCGGACTGGTATTTTCAAAGCAATATACCAACTTTATTCAGCGAATATGAAGTCTATATGGTCCCCTTTTATGAATATACCTATTTGTTACAGGGTGCTTCCAAATTTGATTATCATACATCATACGTGTCGCAAGGTTTGGAAAGGATTTTGGGTCGCGTCAAATACCAGGATCTTGTGCATGTTTACAGGATGGAAGATGTCCCTGCGTTTCGTGATGAAGAGTTTATTACTTCCGTGGAAGACTATATCATTAAACTGGATTTCCAGATGATCGCATGGACAGATGTTTATGGGATAAAAACCGAGGTATTGACAACCTGGCCAAAACTTGTCAATGATTTACTGAAAAATTCCGATTTTGGAAAATACATAAACTCAAGCGGTAAGCTATCAAAAAAATATTTCGACTATTCGCTCATTAGTGAAAAGAACGAAGAAGAAAGATTCAACAGTATTATCGATTTCATAAAATCAAATTATAACTGGAATACCTATCGGTCTTTTTTTTCACACAATTCAGCATCTAAATTTGCCACGGAAAAACAAGGTAATAGTGCTGAAATAAATCTTTTTTTATGTGGAATGCTTCAGGAAGCAGAACTCCAGGTGAAACCGGTAATTCTCAGTACACGTGATCACGGAAAAATAAAGGTGGATTTCCCGTTTTCACAATTCTTTAATGATGTTATTGTCCTGGTGATAATTGATGGGAAAAACATTCTGGCAGATGCTACAGATCCTTACTGTCCAAATTATATTATACCGGTTCGTTGTCTGAATGACCGGGGATTTGTTATAGAAAAAAACTCGGAAACATGGATAGATCTGACATCACAAATGCAATCGTCGGTCAGGTATGTATTCAGAAGCTCAATCAATGAAACCGTTGATTCTATAATCACCAAAGTAGACATAACTTCAACAAATTATGAAGCAGTCGAACTCAGAAAAATGTATCAAAACTCGTATGTTAATCTCGAAAATTATTTTGAAGAAAAACAATTAACTCTTTTGGATTCCGTACAAATAGATAATTATTACGAGAAAGAAAAACCATTAAAGATCAGCACCGAAGCTGCTTATTCCATGGAAAAAATCGGTAATAAACTGTATATTTCTCCTTTTCTTGAGTTTCCGGTTCCGACAAATCCTTTTAAAGAGGCTACCAGAACGTATCCTATTGACCGTAAGTATCCAACAATACATAGCTTTTTTGTACAATTTGAAATTCCTGAAGGCTATACACTGGAAGAAAAACCTGAAGACCTGTCTATGAAAGGCAAACTTGTGGAACTGGAATATACTGCAACTCAACCCTCTGAAAACCAAATCATGGTTAAGGGGCATTATGAATTTAAAAACGCCGTATATAGCAGTGAAGATTATAGGAAATTAAAGATTTATTATAACCAGATCATAAACAAATTCAACGAGAAATTTGTACTGGTAAAAAAATAGTGTGTTTAACTTTCATCCTCTTACAATTTTTTTTGATTGTACAATGCATTCGATAATCTTAATATAATATGAGTTCGATATAAGAAATGGGGATCTTCCATGAATATACTATGTCTTTGTGGCGCATACAGACTAAATTCTTCGAAATAACAAATAAAATGCGCCAAATTTTTCTTTTCATATAACCCGGGGCGATGCCTGCCAGTCCGGCAGGCTGGCCCCGGGCTGAATTATTTTTGCCTTACAGGCAAAATGATAACCGGTTAAGGCTGAAAGCCTTTATTAATTCAGCCTGGTGCAACGCACCAGGTTTTAATTCATGTTCTTATTAATTGTCGCAGCTGCCATGTTATTCAGAGGATTTGACATTGTATGCGACAAAACCATAGGTATATTTTTAATAAACAGAGAATACAAGCTAAATTATCTGATAATTGCTATTTTAAGTAGTTATAACTTATTTCGAAATCACGTTAATATACCTCAAACTTCTTTAACAAAGTTGATACACCATCAGCCGCGGTATGGCTGACTCTGAGAATATATGATCCGGACTGCAAATGTTCAACATTCCAGCTTAGCTGGTGTGTCCCGGTAATCTCATCCCTGTTTTGAACCTGCCCTACTTTTTTCCCGTCAATGGCAAATATTTCAATATTTACCTGACCAGGGGCATTGATCATGTATTCAATAAACACAATATCTGTTGCCGGATTGGGATAACTGTAAATGGATGCTATTGAATTATTATTACGGGTATCCTGGATGAAATTTGGTTCTTCACTACCCGCAAATACACTTACCAATTCAATGCCATCTCCTGTGCCCAAATTCCTCGAGTATTGTTTATCAGATATGTTATTCCAATGCTCATAAACACCAAGTGACCCAACAGGTGAATTGTGATCGGCATGGTCGGGATCATATTCAATACCACTTGGCCAATACGCTGGATCGGCGGCCTGAAGGATATAATCATCAACACCAACCCAGAGTGGAAAATCATCACCTTCATGATATGTGTTTCTATACTCGGTATTGCTGTATTCATTGTACAAAAAGTCATACCCAACCGATTCGATAGCAACAGGATCCTGTGAAATGAACAGAGATGATGTATAATCGCCGTCAAAAGGCGACATACCCCATTTGTCAACATAACCGTTCCAGTTCCTTCCCGACCAGATGGCATCTACAATGTAAACCAGTGTATTGCCCCCCAATTTACTATGAGCTATATAATCCACTATATGACGATAAATACCTAAGACCTGATTTTCGGGAACATCCGGAAAACAATAGTGTAAATCATTTCCCATATATTGGTTTGTGGCATTTTGAGATGGTGCAATAACAGAACCCTGATGATTCTTTGCTGCAAGGGTAATGCCAGCCGAATTATGGCTTTTCATACAAGGCATATTGATCAGATAAGCAGCATCCAGATATGCTTGCGGTAATCTTGAAGCAAACGGGTTATCAACATCACTTGTAAAAAACACATCATCGCCAGAAATTTCAGTTATTTGTCTGCCATCAGTGTCCGAACCTTCGATATAATGCACATTCGGGTATTTACCATGACATTTGTCCCAATAAAAATCGCCAAAGCCCCTGTAAGGGTCTCCTATTGTAATATCAGCCTGTGCTACGCCAACACTATCAATCAATTCTTCAAGTATTGCAAGTACCAGTTGTGGAGTTGAGTTCATTAGTGAAGTCAAAGTCCTGCCATTAGAGCCCATATTTGTCATATTTAGTTTAATGACAATTTTTTCTCCGGCGCTATAGCCCACATTTCCTTTTGAATGTTGTACATTGAAATATTCAAATAAATCATTCCAGGCATTTGCCAGATCGTCTGCTTCAGAATACCTTATAATACCATCAGCAAGCATCTTACGTACCGTGTCCTGATTGGTATTATCATCCTGATACCAGTAGTCTCCCGAGGAGTTATTGCAATTTTCGTCGGTGGCACCGGGGTTATAAACCCAAACTACTCTTCCTGGTTTTAATCCGTTAGCAACACCAATTGGGTCATTCGCTATTAAGGATTCCTGGATCGCCAGTGTTGCTGCATTGCTACTCGGGTTATTTACCGAACCGGCAATAAAAACAGATGCTGCCGCTATGGCCAGAAAGCCAAAAGCTGCAATGTACTTTGCCGATACTAATTTCTTGCCAAGCTTCCGGAACGCAAATACCGAGCCTGTGATCGATATCAGATAAATTATAAAACCCGACATAAAAGATGTTGCTACCCGCATGCAAGGATATCCTGCCCTGGAAGGCTTTGGTATCACCCTGATCAGAAACCATGCAGTAGATGCAATTCCAAGGAAAAAAAATGAGATCCTCAAATACAACTTTCCTGCAAGCATTTTTTTCAAATGCCTCTTTGCAAATAATATATCTCTGAAAATGTTCATGGCGTATAATTTGGTTTATTGTTCATAAAGGTATTCAGAAAAAATATAATATGCTATTGAAAAGAAAGTACTTATTACATATTTTCGGATATTTCATTCTTCAGTCGGTACTGATTGGTGACTGCGAAAGCTGAAATCACAACCACTACTGCCAACGAATAGTAAACAAGAGGTGGAAGAGGAAGTGGATCTCCCTGAGCATAGGAATGAAGTCCGGAAAGATAATAGTTCACTCCAAAATATGTCATGATGACTGAGCCGAATCCAATAAGAGACACAATATTGAAAAGAACTCTCCCTTTAAAACCCGGAACCAGTCTTAGGTGCAAAATAATAGCATAAACAATTACTGTTACCAGGGCCCATGTTTCCTTGGGATCCCATCCCCAATAGCGTCCCCACGATTCATTAGCCCATACTCCTCCCAGAAATGTGCCTATGGTCAGCAAATACAGACCGGCAATCAATGTCATCTCAATAATCTGTGTAAGTCTTGTGATGTGCTGTTCAAGCTTGTTTTTATTCTTTGCCGTTTCGAATAACAACAACAGCAAATTTAAAAATGCCAGGAGAGCACCCAAACTAAGAAAACCATAACTGGCTGTGATCACTGCAACATGAACGATCAACCAGTAAGATTTAAGAACCGGAACCAGATTGGTGATCTGGGGATCCATCCAGCTCAGATGAGCAGTTTGCAATATAAGGGCAGCAAGAATAGCCGTTGCGCTGACAGTAATCCCTGATTTTCGGGAGAACAGAAGACCTGCAAAAACCGTTGCCCATGCAATAAAGGTAAGTGCTTCGAAACCATTGCTCCAGGGAGCATGACCCGCAACATACCAGCGTAATGCCAGGCCGAAAGTATGCAGAAGAAATACAATTGCAATGATCCAAAGAACCGGAACACTTATGTATTTTATCCGAAAACGGGGGACAAAAATATGTAAGAACTGAAAGATCAGAAGAAGCAATCCTGCAAACAAATAAATCCTGGTTATTCTGTTAAAAATATTGAAATCGTTATAAAATGTTTCTGCCTTTAAACGAGTATCAGAAGGAATAACCGATTGACCGTAATTTTGCTGAAAGATATCAATGGCTTTAACAATCCCGGAAGGATTCATCCAATCGCCGCTTTCCATTGATTTTCTTGTTTCCTCAATATAATATCTGAGTATCTGTTTTGTAAATAACGAATCTTCACCTTTGAACACTCCGGAACTTGTCTCAAATGAATGCCATGTATTTAAGCTATCCTTCGGATCAGGAAAGATCTTCAACAATGTTCCTCTGTACACCAGGTAGCAAATATTCACCCGCTCATCAACCCGGATGACTTCATTGTCGAATTTGTTACGGTAGGCAGGTTTTTTTCGATATGCCTCTTCAACATAGGATGTCAAAATATAATTGCCTCCGTGTTCTTCGGGAAAAAAATCCAGAAAAGAAGCATACTTTGACTGCAATCCAATAAGTTTTTGAATTTCAGGATGACCGGTTTTAATGAAAGGCTCCTTCTGCCACTGTTCAGGGAAAACCAACATACCTGTAAATACCTGGTTTGCAGATTGTCCTTTGTAACTTTCCTTTCTGTTTACCTTGCGCAAAATTTCAGAAGCTAGGGTATTCAATGGTTCAATCCTTCCTCCATTGTCTTGTACCAGGATTTTACCAAATTCATCTGCATGGTTCCCGGGAATCTCCGGTAAAGACATATTCCTGTATTGACCGGATACATTTGCACTAAAAAAAAGTAAAGCCGGAAAGATCATCTTTATGACCCTACTTGCCGGTGTTTTATTCAGTGAAAGTTTTCTGAAGCGGCTATTTTTGCTGATCAGGCTTAATAGCATTCCCAATGCCAAAAGCAAATATCCTGTATAGGTAACAGCAGTGCCAAAACCATCACGATTGAGTGAAAGAACAGTCCCTTTCTCATCCGTATCATAAGAAGATTGATAAAACCTATATCCCCTGTACTTTAAGACGTGGTTCATATAGATTCTTTCCTCCCTCACGATTCCTTTTTGCTGATCAAGAAGTTGCACATTACTTTCAAACCATGATGGACTTTGTGATCCAGGATAACGTTGAATAATAAAATCTTTGAGTTTAAGTGCAAAAGGAAGCTCTTTCCGTATAGCACCGTAACGAATTCCAATTTTTACTCCATGTATACTCCCTGAAGTAAAGGTTGCCACCTGCTCTTTTTTACCCCATGCAAACAGGATATCATGGACTCCGTCAATATCAACATCTACCTTTACAGCCGAAGGAAGATAAGTATCCTGTTCCGTGGCAGGTTTGGCAATAATTTGTCCTTCAGGAAGATAATTTCTCAAAACAAAAGGGATATTGTGGAAATTGTGCAGCATAAACGGAACAAACAGGTGCTTTTGATTTGCTTCAAGCGTGTCGGTAATCCCTTCATCCATGGAAGTACGAATAACAGGATAAGGAGCAATGAATGTCACTGCTCCGTTCTTATCATTAAGGATAACAAGGTCTGAAAAAATACTATCCTGATCGGAATCAGAAAAAAACATGAATACATCTCCTGATGCAATCTTCTCTCCACTGGTTATTATCTTTTGCTGCCCTGATGCAGTTATCATATGAACGAATGGTTTGCCACCCGGCTTATATTCTATTCTTTTCTCTGCATGGAGGATATAATTCTTCACACTGAGATGAATATGACTTCCTTCAAAGGATATTTTCTTTCTGAATCTGTTTTTCGAGATTTCTGAGAATAAAACCGGATAATAGGTATAATACTGATGCCCATTTTTTTCTATTAACAATTCCAGGTAAGTATCGGTGGTTATCCAGTTTTTTGCAGTGTCACCCTCTCTGATATGTACAATTCCTTCCCTTCCGAAATATCTTGTAATTCCTGCACCAAGAATGACAATGACAAAAGCAACATGAAAAACAAATAAGGTTAGTTTTTCCGGTCGATATAACTTCTGTTTAACAATCACCGCGACAATATTTATCATGCCAAGAATGAGAAGTATCTCGAACCACCTTGCATTGTAGATCAATTTCCGGGCAGCATCATTGCCAAAGTCATTTTCAATAAACGTTGCAATAGCAATGCTGAATGCAAAAATTATCAGGAACAGCAACATAGTGCGCATAGAAGTGAAAAAGGAAATGATATATTTCATTACAATGACAAGCTAATGTGAGTTGAAACGCAAATATATCAAATTAATATTGTGGATTTTCATGTTACAGGACCCGCACGGAAGATTGTTTATTTGCTAATGTTTTACTCTTTTAAGTACTCACTGAATACCTTCTCAAATTTTTCTATTTTAGGTGTGATTACGATGGAACAATAAGGCTGTTCCGGATTTTTTTCATAATAGTCTTCATGGTAATCTTCAGCCGGATAAAATTCTTTAAAGTCAGCAATCTCAGTAACTACAGGATTTGCCCAGATTTTCTCTTTGTTTAGTCGAAGTTTCATCTCTTCAGCCAGTCTTTTCTGCTCTGTATTGTGACAAAATATTGCAGACCGGTACTGCGTTCCAACATCATTGCCCTGACGATTCAGGGTTGTCGGATCATGTGTTTGCCAGAAAATTTCCAGCAATTC
>CAYORG010000070.1:0-12256 GCA_964406315.1 uncultured Bacteroidales bacterium
GGCCGTCTCCTCCGTCTGCTAATTCCCATCCTTCGGCATTGATTTCAAAATCACTATAGGCTATTATTTCAGGATCAATGTCATAAGGGAAATGAGTGATACTCCATGCCGGATCGTTTTCATCAGCATCCCCGGTTGAACCTAATCGGCCATCGTATGCATTTGCCTGATCAATAACGGATTGTCCCTGTCCTCTGTTCATATTCCAGTAGGCAATTAGTCCGGCTTCATCACCGGTAAGGTTTTGATTCATGTTTGATCGTATATCTACCTGACTCCGCACATGATCCCAGATTCTTACCTCGTTGATTTGTCCATTGAAAAAATCAGTCATTAACGGATTGGTTGATAATGGGTCATCGTCCCAGTCCATCCCCAGTTCTAAAGGTGCATTACTGCTGTTATCATCAATTGCAGAAGATACTCCTTTTGAGAATAACAAATCACCGTTACGATATACCGTCACATCCGAGCTGTCAGTATCGACTTTTTGAATACTAACTGCCAGATGATGCCAGCCTGCAATTTTATTTCCTCCAGATGCAGATCCGGTATTTCCTACTCTTACAAAAAGGCCGTCATAATCTTTATAATAGGTACCATTACGATAATGGGTATGATATCCTATTAAAAGAATATTTTTAGATCCGTCAGAACTATGTTTTCCTATGAAGAACTGACCATAACCGTTTTCAGGATCAATAATGTAAGTTGAATACGGATTCACCCACATTTCTATTGTCAGGGTATCCGGCAAAACAAGGTTTGGATCGAATTCAATATAATCGTCAACTCCGTCAAATTCGAGTGCATACTGTCCGTTCAGTGCCTGCAAATTAATTCCTGTAATAAAAAGGAATAATGTAAATGAAATTGTGATTTTTTGCATTTTATTGGAAATTATGAAATGAATAATAATTACTATGAACTAATGCGCTGATGTCCAGCCTGTTCCGGTTGGTTCCCTGTTTTTCTTTGATTACTCCGTAATTCAGTTTTGTAAAATGTCCTTTCATTGGATTCCTATCAGACACACGCCTTTACAAAAATGACAATAAATTGATTATCAATAAAATGCAATATACGAATGGATAGGAATGAATTAACGAATGGTAGTATTTTGTATACAAATGGTAAATATGAAAAGTACCTCATGGGATCATTTAAGGTTCTCGAGGTATGTGCTCAGGTAGTTTAAAAATTCATCTTTGTTCCGGCGTGGAACCATAATGCTATCTCCACCACTTATACGCGCTAAAGCTGCTTGCAGAAAGGATAACTATTCCCATAAATGTTGTTAACTGGTCGAAGAAATAGCTCACACTCATTTATCGAGAACATTATTTTAAAAATATCTAACTCTGCAACAATTGAATAAGTTTTGTCTGAATCCGGCATTACATCCTGTGCTGATAGTTGAGAAATTGAGAAGGGACAAGTTGAAATAAACAAAATAGCCAGATTATATATTTTCTACTTTCTGCTTTTTACTCTTTTTCTTATATGATTTCTTTTTTTATGTATTTATATTTTGTTTTAATTATTGTTTATTTTCATTAGTCGATGTCATTCCAATTGTATTGGATAAGTATTTATTAATACCAGAAAATTCTTTTAATAGATTTATTGTAAATATAAATTATTTATCTCCGTTCAATTCCTGCAGTAAGGATTCAATACTTTCTATCCTTGATCTAAGTTCATCAAGCTCATCCTTTTGAGACTCGATGATAGTCTGTTGTTTTTTCGCAACCTCAATAAGAACCGGAATTAATCCTGAATAATTTACGCTCTTAAAACCATCAACATCTTCGACAAGTTCCGGGAATACTTTTTCAAGCTCTTGAGCTATTACACCAATTTGTCTGTCACTAGAATACTCTCTCTCAGGATACTTTTCCGTATTCCAATAATAATATACTCCCCGAAGACAATATAATTTGGTATATGCATCATTCAAATCAGCAATATCTTTCTTCAATCTTTTATCTGAATTTTGTGTTATGGTACCAGTGGCATATACTCTTCCAACAAAATAACCGGCCCAATCGGATCCTCTTCCATAAATGCCAATTCCATTTGGGCTGGCACTTACACCGTATACACCATAAGTGCGGCCACCTCCAATATTATTGGCATAACCATAAACTCCGGCAGAATTATCATCAACCGAATAAGTTACTCCCGACACTCCGTAGGTTTCTCCATGACCACTACCAGCAAAACCGTGTACACCGGCAGCATCATCATCGTTCGAGAATGTCCCGCCACGCAATCCATAAATATCATTTGATCCGTATGCATATCCACATATTGCAGCATCAGTAGCATGATCAGTAGTTATTCCCACATATAATTTATATTGACTATTTGGATTATTGTTAATCCCAACATTACCCGTGGTTCCATCAATGATCATTCTGTTTTGAGCATTTGTTCTTAACCTTAAATCCTGATCATTAGTAGTACCTATGTAATTACCGGCGACAATATTATCATTGCCGGAAATACTCCAGGTCCCTGAAATTTGATCATCAACATATTCCTTATTAGCTGCATCGGTATTATCAACAGGATCGCTAAGACCGGTTATTGTCTGATTATTGGCATTGTTTCCTTGTAACAATACATCTTCGATATTTTGAATTTCATTTGTTACATCCGCATCCGCATCATCAGGATCACTAGCTATTGTAAAATTTGGATACGTACCCGTAATTGTTGTTGATCCTTCTCCTGCTAGGCTTACTACCTGGTCTGGTAATAAATTAGTTATTTCATTATTACTGCTAATTGAAATTGCTTCACCTGCTATTAAAGGAGCTCCATTTGTTATTTGTATCCAGCTATTATTCTGCCAGTAAAAGAAACGGCCTAATTCATTATCATAAACCAGCATTCCATTATCATCGGCCCCAAGCTGCATAGCTTCTCGCAGTGCTGTACTTAAACGAGGCACCAGAAATCCCTGGTTATTGTTTTGTGAAACTAGCTGTAATACAGCATTATCGTTAATCTCTTCAGTGCCAATACTTACCGAGTTCTGGGCATAAATAACTCCTTGTAGGGCAAATAGTATAAATAGCACAGGGGAAGCAAAGTTTTTCATATGATAAGGTTCTATGTTAATTTATTTATTAAGTTTTCTGTGCAGCATATATTTACGATTATTCCATTTGTAATATTCATTTATTTTCTCGTCATATGTTAAATTCAAATAATCGAAGCGTAACACTATCTCATGCGAACTACCAAGCAGATTGCTGTATTTTCCTGATGTTTGGTAGTTATAGCCCAAACGAAGACGCTTCAACAATTGAATATTCATTGATGCTCCCAAACTCAAATTAGTATCAAATGATAAACCTCCCGATATGAAACCATCTTTAATATTACCCAACGAATTTACTTTCCGGTATGCATAGTAGATTCCAAATGTGGCTAAGGATTTACTCAGTGGCAGTTTTCTGATGCTAATTACTGGTTCAATCAAATCTCGCTGAAAATTCACAGGAATAAAAAATTGCAAATACCCGGAATAATAACCTGATTGACCTGGATTAATATCTGTTTTTGATACCATGCCACGTATATTGTTAATGGTTGCCCCGCAAGCCATTAATTGTGCATGATAGTTCATTCCATACGAAAAATCGAGATAGGCTTTGCTGTCATACTCAAGTAAAACAGGATCAACCAAAGAAGGATCTATCGATATCACTTCATTTTCGTCAATTGTCATATAAGCGATATCCGTCGATATTCCGAATGAAAGTCTTTTTACATGATCAAATAAGAGGTGGTATGAGAAAGCGACATTTCCCCTGATTTGTTGCATGAAATTGATCTGTTCCAACATCAGGTTGCCTCCAATACCAAATTTATAATCCTTGAAAGGGAGATGTCCGCTTAGTAATGTGAGCTTTGGGTGTCCCTTGATTTTGTTCATACTTCCTTGCCTGATAAGCATTATCGAGCCTTTAAAATCCATATCGGCCCCTGCAAGTGAAGGATTATAAATGAATGAGTTTATATGGGTATGACCCAGTATAGGATAATCCTGGCAAGGTGCCTGGATCGCAAAAAAGATAAGACAAAGAGATGATACTATATAGTAAATAGTTTTCATAACTACCTTACTATTGTTATGGTTTGAGAATATGCTTGTGTACTATTTATTAATACAACACAGAAATAGTGGCCAGCCGGTAATGGTTCATTATTAATAGAGCCATCCCAGGTATTATGATAATTATCTTTGTGGTAAATCTGCTGACCTGCCCGATTGAAGATCATTACTTCGTTATCAGGAAATTCTTCAATGTTTGTAATATACAAGTAATCGTTTATAGCATCTCCATTAGGCGAAATCACATTGCAAATAGTGATCAGACCATCGATTTCAGCAAGAGCAAAGGTATTGCTGGAAATTACATCACGGCTGGTTATTACTTCATTTATTTCATCAAGACTCCCATGACCCAGATTCAAATATAAGTTTCCTGCATTTGATAATTCCACAACCACTAAAAGATTTGGATTTCTGGTAGTGGTATTACTGTAAGAAAGAGAAATCCTTGTGTTTTGTATATTTCCTTCATTTGCTGATAAACGCCAGTAGGCTTCCTGTACAACCCTTGTTATGCCATTTTGTGCAGCTGAGATTAAATTGGGTTCCAGCACTTCCAAGCCTGCAATCTGGCTCCCTTCATCAGTAATATGCAGCCATGCTGGCCTATATGCCTGTGGGCTTCCAATGGGATAAAAAATATCTCCCATGCCTTTACGGATCAACCTTCCTTTAACGTGTGATACTTCTGAAGCATTTTCAACTTGTGCATTTTCTGCTAATCTGAATTGAATATCATCCAATGGACTCACATGGCCCTGAGTTAGATTCAGTATATTGCTTACTGATAAATCTGATTCGATAATTATTCCTGCTCCATCAACACCAAGATTAGAGAAACTATACCCATTATGATTTACATGTTGAAGTTGATTACCAATAAAATTTATAGTTCCTGCCAAAGAAATAAATTCACCATTATTGATCCAGTTATTCCATAAATTTATTGTTCCGGTATTGAAAATGCAGCCATAATTAATAATGTCAGCCGAACAACTAAATTGTGTGTTATCTGAAATAGTAAGTACTGCATTTTGTCCTAATCTTATCTGTGCCTGGAGAAGGGTTGTATTGATCAGGAACATCAGGAATACTAACCGTGGAACTGGATTCATGGAATAAAAAAAAATTGGTATTTTTTAGTAAGTAGTTGTCATTTTGAAATGATATAAAAATTGCTTCATATTTTTTCACCTTCATCAAAAGATGATCATTGATAAGTTGGATTGTGCACTATTCATTTCTCTGCAATAATTTAGATTACTGGTGATAACTACTGCTGTAATTGAATCAAATACTTTTAAGACACAAGTCATCATAAAAATGACAATAAATTGATTATCAATAAAATGCAATATACGAATGGATGGGAATGAATTAACGAATGGTAGTATTTTGTATACAAATGGTTAATATGAAAAGTACCTCAGGGGATTATTTAAGGTTCTTGAGGTATGTGTTCAGGTAGTTTAAAAATTCATCTTTGTTCCGGCGTGGAATTATAATTGTACTTCCGCTTCCCAGGGAAATTTTTCCACCACTTTGTTTATTATAGACTTTTATACAATCAAGATTTATGATGTATGACCGGCCTACACGGTAAAAATTTTTCCCGCATAGAACGGATTCAAAGCTTTTCAAATGCTTTGATGTGATCATTGAACCCTTGTTAATGAAATGAAAAACAGTGTAACAACCGTCAGCCTCAAGAAACTCGATCTCATTCAGGTTAATCAGTTTTATCCCTTCATTTGTGGAAACCTGTATTTTCTTTTGCGAAAAAGAACCATATTCTCTTGTTTCTTCGGTTTCTTTTTGGTGGTTAACTCCATTATCATGAGGTAAAATTCTATCAATCGCAATACGCAAATTCTTTATGCCAACTGGTTTTAAAAGATAATGCGCCACTTCAAATTTAAACGCATCCAATGCATATTGACTATATCCCGAGGTCACTATCGTTTTAAATCTTTTACCGGGAATCTGATACAACACATCAAAACCAAAACCGTCGTCAAGCTCGAGGTCCAAAAACACCAGGTCGGGTTGCTGATTCAGTATTTGTTTGGTAGCATCCTTAATATTCGTGGCCGTGGAAACCACATGAATCTCAGGACAATAATCCGAAATAAGTGAAAGCAATAAGGAAAGTGATTTAGGATCGTTTTCTACTATTATTGATTTTAGTTTTTGCATAAATATCCTACATCGATTTAAGCGAAGAAGGAATGACCAGTTCAACTTTAGTACCTATACATTCTCCGTTTTTCTCTTTTATATCTGCAAATGTAAAACCTGTTTGCTTACTATTCAATATTCCGATTAATGAAATTCGTTTTTTTGTTAATTCCAGTCCGTAAGAAGTATGTTTTGTTCCTTTTTGGCTGGCTTTTGATTTCTCAAATCCAATACCATTATCAATAATGCTATAAATGAGACTGCCTTTGTCCTGAATAATCCTGGTCAGGATGTTTCCTTTATGCCCGTTTTTTAATATGCCATGTTTTATGGAATTTTCGACAATAGGCTGTATTAAAAAAGAGGGTACCAATTGTGTTTTAATATCGATAGCAGGATCTATATCTATAGTATAATCAAACTTGTTATCCAGTCGGATCCGTTCCAGCTCAAGGTAAAGTTTAAGTGCCTCAATCTCGTCCTGTAATGCAATGATCTCATTCTGTGAGTTGTAAAGATTCAGTCGCATCAATTGAGCAAACCGCGAAACAAAATCCATTGATTCTTCTTTCTTATTATTATAAATGAAATACTGTATAGAATTTAGTGTATTAAAAATAAAATGCGGATTTATCTGTTGCGTCATCAAACGTTGCCTGTAACTGTTAATTTCATTTTTCAGGCTGACCAGTTTTTGTTTCTGCATGGATCTGTAAGATATAATGACAAGCACAGCTATAACCAAGACAACCAAGAATCCGGCTATAGTGATATTCCGGATCAATCTATAATGGTGCGTTTCAGCCTTTAGTTGCGCATCCATCTGTTCCTGCTTTTTATTCAATTCATATTGCATTCTTATATTGGCAATTTCTTCTGCTTTTTGTTTATTCAGTGTTGAATCGCTTCGCTGAGAATAAATCACATGATATTTATAGGCTTGCGCGTAATCACCCATAGCTTCATAAAGTACACTTAATTGAAGGTATGCTTTATCTATGAATGAATTCTCTGCTTTATTTTCACTGTCGATCACATTTAAGAGATGTTGTAAAGCCTTATCGTATTGTTTTGCTTCTGTATAGATTTTACCATATGTAATATCAGCAGCGGCAATTATACTTATGTAATTGTTATTTTGAGCAATATGATAACCTTTTGCAAGGTAATACATTGCGCTGTCAAACCGGTTATCAATAGCATAATAAAGTCCAATATTTACTAAAGCTGCGGCTTCCATTGTCGGATAGTCTATCTTATGTGCATAATCATAGGATAATTGATAATTACGCATTGCTTCATCATATTGTGCTAAATCCTTATAAAAATTTGCTATTGTATTGGCCAATTCACTTGCCCGTTTATAATTATGTATTGCCAGTGAATAGTCTAATGCCTTTTTGCAATATATAATCCCCAACTTCGGCTTTCCCATTGACCGGTAATTAGAACCTATTGAATGAAGAAGCTTTATAATCGTTAACGTATCCCTTAACTCTTCGGCTATGGGAAGTCCCTTGTATATATAGCTTATGGATACATCATAAGCTCCCATACACTTATAAACCAGTCCGAAATTTGCATAATTGTTCATTAATCCCTTTTTCAATTCAAGTTTGGTGTTTATATCAAATGAATTTTGAATATAATAAAGGGCTGTATCAAACTCATTGTGCATAATTAATGCCGAACCGTACAAATTGTATAGGGTTGCCAGATAACTGCTCTCTTTTTTGGGAATATGTTTGATCGATAATTTCAAATAATAAGTTGAAGAATCGTAGCGGGCTTTATGATAAAACACAATTCCGTGAGTTTCAAATATTTTACTGACCAAATACGGATCGTCAATTAAAGAAACAGTATTTAATGCTTTCTGACTGTATAAAAGAGCGCTGTCAGGATATATTGAACACAGCCTATCTGCCTTTTTTATATAATCACGAATAATTAAAGTGTCCTCACCGGAATTCGCATAGGAAATGCAAAAAAAGACGTCTAGCAAGGAGATCAGAATGAATTTGGCCAGGGACATCATATGCCGTGTAAATTAAATCGAAATTAAGAAAGATTATTCAGTTTATGTGAAAAAAGTTGTTAGATAAATATATACCCTGAAGGATCTGTTTTTAAATATATTTGACTGCTACATTTCTTAATATATACTTATCTTTCCTTACACCCTGAATTTGAGTCCTGCCGATCATGATTGTAAAGATCTATATGCAAAAACATTTTGATCACCAGCTATTGATTAGTTAATCCGGTAATTATATGTATCGAAGCGATCTGCCGTATATCACACTTTATTAAACCATGAATCATTTTCCTCCTGATGGCAGTGTATTTATTATATGTTATGGGTATTTCTATGTGCCTGCTTTTATTATATATATAAAAAAGGAAAGTAATAAAAACAGAATACAGTTTTTGGTCCCGTAATGGAATTCCTTAAGGGATCACAATCACCACTTCCAAATTATGTGTTAACCGCTAACCGGTATTCAAGCAGTTTACTTTTTGGTTTTTGCTTATTCAGGAATACAACCCCTGTGACTATAAATTCCTATCAATTGATCAGTCAGCTAAGTTGATGATATCAATCACCGATGATTATTAACCGATTTCATTGAGATAACGTATATTTTATATAAACAAGGCTTGACCGATCACAGGAAATTAAATAACAATACCGTATGGCCATATGTCCTTTCGTAAATCGAATATTACTATATTACTTATAATTGTGATCATTCATGCATGTGGCATACAGAAATCCTGGTCTCAGCTATCACCGGTAATCAGTCAGTATTCTTTCAATGCCTTTTTGCTGAATCCTGCAGCAGCAGGCAGTGAAGGGTATACAACATTCAATTTATCAGCCCGGAAACAATGGGTATGTATCCCCGGTGCTCCTGAAACTGTGTCACTCGATTTTCAGACAAGAATCTATAAAAAAGCTTTCATACCTTCCTCGGCATCGGTACGCAAAAAACATATAAAGCGAGTCCGTAGTGGCAGGGTCGGACTTGGATTGCATATATCGAACGACAGACATGGAGTATTTGACCGGAATGAGATTCAATTTTCGTATGCCTATCATATTGTGCGTACCGGTTCTCAATTGTCATTTGGACTGGCATTCAGTCTTATGCAGTTTAAAATAAACCTGGACAGGGCAACACTCGAAACAGAGAATGACTATCTTCTGAGTTCACTGGAAAGTGTGTTTTTTACACCCGATTTTAATGCAGGAGTATATTACACAAATCAGGATTTGTTTGCAGGGATCTCGGCAACGAGTTTAACCAAAATGTCAGAAAATTTTAACTTATATTCCCATGAGAATTATTTGCAGAGAATCCTGAACATCCTGGGAGGTTATAAAATTAACATGGATGATAAGCTTGAACTTGTTCCTTCTTTGTATTTTAAATGGGCCGACTTTCGGGCTGTGCAACTGGATATAAACACAAAACTGACCTATAAAAAAATCCTTTGGTGCGGACTAACTTACAGGACGGAAAAGACCGTATGCTTACACGGAGGATTCAGGCTAAGCAGGGTTTACATCGGATATGCATATGAATTTAATGCATTCTTGCCGAATACATTTTTCTGTTCTACACACGAGCTTATGGTTGCTGTCAAACTTGGAGATAACGTGAGAAGATATAAATGGCTGGAAAGGTATTAATCATTTACTTCGCCTGATATGCCATTGTTTAGATTTAACAGGATTCCACAATTAGAATACATTGAAGCTCCTCGCCGCAAGCGACGAGGAACCGATTTCGCTCTGGCGAAGAGCTCGGCGAAGCCAATCTTCGATCCTTTTTTTTATTATTTTTGTGTTCGCTAACCCCGCAGTGCTCCGTCGCTATAGCTATGGCGCAAGCGACAAGCTGCCGGGGAACCGAGTTTACGAGCTCGGCGAAGCCAATGCGCTCACAGGATTCAAAAAGATTTAATAGAAATTAAAAAAATCATTGTATTAATTACATCCTATTTTAAATACTTGTTTAGAATTACCATCAACTGATCTTTCTTTATCGGTTTGGAAATATAATCAATACAACCGCTATCGATGACATTTTGTTTATCATCGAGAAATGCATATGCAGTTAGTGCCACTATGGGTAACTTTTTTCTGAATTTCAAAATTTGTCTTGTCGCATCATACCCATTTAATACAGGCATTTTCATATCCATTAATACCAAATCGATCTCAACATTTGTTTTGCATATTCCCACAGCCTCTTTTCCATTATTTGCACGGATAATTTGTATTTTTTCATCAACCAATAATTCTTCCAGATACAAAAAATTGATGTCATCATCTTCCGCAATTAATACAAGCCTGCCTGATAAATCACTTTTTTCGGGATTGATCATATCAACGGTTTGAGTCTCCTTTTCTGCGGGTGTATAAGGTATTGTAAAACCAAATGTAGCCCCTTTGCCATGTTCTGAGTCAATCCATATCTTTCCTCCCAACAATTCAACATAGGCTTTGGAGATGGATAAACCGAGTCCCAATCCTCCATATTGTCTCGTAGTCGTATCATCGAACTGTCTGAATCTTTCGAAAATTAATTTCTGGTGTTTTTTGGCTATACCGATTCCGGTATCTTTGACAGAAAATTCAAGTTCGTTTGAACGGTTTAGCAGACATCCTATTTCTATTGTTCCTTTGTGGGTGTATTTAATAGCATTGTTTATCAGATTGGTCAGTATTTGTATCAATTTAACTTCATCGCTAATACAATTGCAATCCTTTACAGAAGGATGAACATTCAATGCAATATTTACATTTTCATTTTCATTATTCTTTAAATTTTGGGTGAATGTAGCATGAAGCGTACTTAAAATTTGGTATACATTAAACCGGGTATTGTTCATACGGATTTGCTTTGCATCGATTTTCGACATTTCAATGATGTCGGTAATAATTAACAACAACTGGTTCACGCTCTTTTCGATAATCTCTATATATTGCTGTTGTTTAGAATATTCCAAACCAGGTGATCTCAACAAACCCATGAAGCCCAAAATGCCATTCATTGGCGTTCTTACTTCGTGTGACATATTGGTTAAAAAAGCCGTTTTCAGTCTATTGGATTCTTCGGCTTTTTCTTTTGCCGAGCGAAGTTCGGTTTCAATAAGCAAACGTTCGGTAATATCTCTGAATACAATAAGCATAAGTCTTTTTTCTGCGATAGTCACGAGAGTTGAGCCAAGGTCGGCTGAAAATATCGTGCCGTTCTTCCGCTTGAACTTAACATCCCCGCGTATTCCTTCTCCCCCCTTTAAGATACTTTCATTCTGTTTAAAAATAAAAGGAAGTTCTTCGGTAGGATGTACGGCTGCAATATCGAGGCTTAAAAATTCATTATCTGCATAACCCAGCATTTGTGAACATGCAGCATTACACATGATGAACTTTCTTTCTTCCGGGTCGAGAAGGAACATGCCGTCACTGGCAGAATTAAAAATAGTCCTGAATTTTCCTTCCGAAGTTCTCAAAGCTTCTTCAGCTTGCTTGCGTTCTGTAATGTCATTCGTAACACCTATCATTCCGGTAATTTCATCATTCTTATCCCGCAATGGTATTTTGGATACCAGCAGCCAAAGCGGATTGCCTTTATCATCATATCCAAGCCCTTCTTTGTTTCTTATCAAAGAACCATCTTGCAATACCTTTTGATCTTCAATGAAAAATTTTTCTGCCAGTTCTTTTGAGAAAACTTCGAAATCGGTTTTGCCCAAGATATTAATTTCAGTGTTCAATCCCAGATATTTTAAGTGTCCCGTTACCTCATTTACATGTACGGGATTCGCAATGATTTTCCGGTATTCTTTGTCTTTTACAAAAATACCGGTTGGGAGATTATCGATCAACGTTCTGAGCAGGGAACGTTCCTTTTCTATTGTTTCTTCTGCCTGCTT
>CAYORG010000071.1:0-12187 GCA_964406315.1 uncultured Bacteroidales bacterium
ATGTCTTTTTTTCATAAGGTTGATCGGTTTGATGAATACATAGATCTAAATACGTGTATATCAATATTTTGTTGCTTTTATTAGATCAAATACCATATGACAATACAACCTGCATTTTTAATTCATAGAGAAAATCGCTAATTTAAATACTCAATTTTCCTTCTATGAAAACAAAATATGCACCTGCTGAGAGAGAGCCAATTAAGAAGATTAAGGAAGATTTTTAATTTCTGAAAAACGTTGAGTACATTGAAAAAATAATAAATTCCTTACCCTATTTAGGCGCTATCTTAAATAAGAGCCGTCAGGTGGTTTTTGCCAATATAAAATTATTGGAAATACTTGATCTGGAAGCAGTTGAAAATCTTTTAGGTCAGAGACCGGGAGAAGTTCTTCATTGCATCAATGCGAACCGGGAAATTGGTGGTTGCGGAACAAGCATTAACTGTTCGGTATGTGGTGCAGTCAATTGTATTCTGGAATCTCAAAAAACAAATCAGACAATTGTAAAGGAATGCCGGATAATATCAAAAAAAAAAGGGTTTCAGGCATACGATTTCAGAGTAACAACCTCTCCGTTTCATTGGAATGATGATACCTTTTACATGTTCTCTCTTATTGATATCAGCAGTGAAAAAAGACATAAAGCCCTGGAAAAAATATTCTTTCATGATATTATGAATAAAACAGGAAGCTTATTTGGATTTATTGATCTGCTGAAAAATGAAAACGATATCGATAAGATTAAAGAGCTTATTGAATTTCTGGATATAATCAATAAGGATCTTACCGAAGAAATCAGAAGCCAGAGAGATCTATCCGCAGCTGAATCCGGTGATTTACAGGTAAAAATTGAAACAAACAACTCGATAGATATGATTAATGCCAGTGCGATTCAATTAAAGCATCATGAAGTGACAAAAGACAAAACTATTGCTGTCGATTTAAAATCTGATTCTGTCTTTTTCAATACTGATGGAGAGATGTTAAGAAGAATACTGATCAATATGCTGAAAAATGCTCTTGAAGCTGTCCCGGTGGGAGGGATCGTTACAATCGGATGCAATAAAGAAAAGAAAGTTATCATCTTTTGGGTTCACAACAATGCCTTTATACCCGAAAAAGACCAGTTGCAGATTTTCCAGCGTTCCTTTTCTACTAAAGGGATTAACAGAGGATTAGGAACATACAGTATGAAATTGCTGGGTGAAAGTTATCTGAACGGACATGTAGGTTTTCAATCCAGTGAAAAAGAAGGAACAAAATTTTATATCAGGTTGCCATTATGAAAATGAGATCCTTTTAAAAATAACAATGATTATTTTATAACTTCCCATTGAATTATTCAATAAACCGTCTCATCTATTTGAAAACTAAAATAATCCTGTCATGAAAAAATTAATCGCTTTAATTCTCCTTTTATGCTTTTGGGAAAACCTTTTAATTTGCCAGACAAAAGATACAATATCAAATGAACGTATTCTTGATCTATATAAAGAATTGCGTGTTGCTGATGTCTCTGACGGTATGGATATGGTTGGATTACGCGATGTTGGACTTTTAAGTCAGGAAATTGAAGCTCTCTGGAAAGATATTGATGATTTCTCTCATATTTTCAGAGGAATTGCTGTTACAGCAAGGTATGTACCTACCAACAAAGTGATTAAAAATCCTATGAGTGAGGAAGAATTTAAAAGTTGGGAAGGGCAATGGTACAATACCATTTCCAACGAACCCTTTGTCGAATTTTTAACCGAAGGATCAGTTGTAGTGCTTGATGTACAGGGAGACGGAGATTGCGGTTCAGTCGGATCATACAATTCACTTGCCTGGGTAAGTGCAGGTGTAGTAGGGATTGTTTCCAACGGAGGAATAAGGGATTCTGATGAAATCATAAAACAAAAAATACCCGTTTACCTCGATCTTAAGAACAGGGGAAGAGGTATCAGACCTGGCAGGAATGAAATTGAATCGGTGAATAAACCTGTATCCATCGGTGGTGTTTTAATTCGTCCTGGTGATGTTATCGTAGCTGATGGTGACGGAGTTGTTGCAGTACCTCGCGAATATGCCGTTCAGGTAGCGGAATATGCTCAGACCATTCTGAACAATGATAAGAACGGAAGAAGAAATCTTTATGAGCAATTGCATATGCCTTTGGATCATACAGTAACTCCTTAAGTTAAAGAACTAAAAAAATAAATCATGCTCAGGCTTCATGGTCAGGTTTTTTAGCAGGTAAAGTGAATTCAAAGGTCGAACCTTTTCCGATCTCACTTCTGACAAATATGTTTCCATTATTTTTTTGGATAAACTCTTTGCACAGGATCAGTCCGAGACCCGTACCTGACTCACCCCTTGTACCCTGAGTTGATTGCATACCTCCGATATCAAACAATGAATTTAATTTGCCTGCATCAATTCCAACGCCTGTATCCCGAATTGAGATTTCAGTTTGTGATTTATTCTCTGCTACTTCAATAAAAATTCCACCTTCTTCAGTGAATTTAATGGCATTGGTGATTAAATTTCTGACAACCGTTTTAATCATATTTTTATCAGCATAGACCTTAATTTCCTTCTGTAGATTGTATTCAATCTTAAGATTTTTCTCTTCCACCAGGTTCCTGGTTAAAACTATATTCGATTGTATAATATCATTCACTATAAATTCTTCCGGTTGAAATGAAATTGTATCAGTCTGAGATCTTGACCATTGCAATAAATTTTCCAACAATTCAAAAACATTCTGCGCAGAATCGTAAACAACCTGAATAAGTTGTTTCTTTTTTTCTTCTTTCATTGAATCATATTTCATAAGAATTATCTCGCAAAATCCGAGTATTGAGTTAAACGGATTCTTCAAATCATGTGCTATAATAGAAAAGAATTTATCCTTTGTCGCATTTAGAGTTTTCAATTTGTCATTGGTTTGTATGAGCTTCTCTGCCTGATTCCTGATGAATTTTTGCCTCTTTTCCAATAGTTTATTTATCTCATTTAGCTTTTTGGTTTTGTCAAGCAACATTTCATTTTGTTCTTCAATCTGTTGCTGTTTCTCTTCCAGTATAATATTTGTTTCATTCAATTCATTGGCTTGCAAATGAAGTATTTCATTTTTTTTCTTAATTTCTGTTGTTCTTTCATCAACTACTTTTTCAAGTCTGATCTTCTGTTTCTGTAATTCATTTACTCTAAAGTAATAGATTGCCAGGAGAATACTGATAATGAGAAGTATTTCAATGATTATGGCCACAATTGTTTTGTACCAGGGAGGACGTATTGTGATTTTTAACGCAATTCCTTCCGAATTCCAAATCCCATCATTATTTGAGCCTATTACCCGAAAAACATAATTTCCCGGATCTAGATTTGTATAGGTTGCTTCCCGCTTTGTCCCAACATCATTCCAGTGTTCATCAAAACCATCCATCAGATATTTGTATTGATTATTCTCCGGAAATAAGTAACTCAATGCAGCAAATTGAAACGTGATAACAGACTGTTTATGAGATAAGATAATCTCATCTGTCATACTGATATGCTTTGTGAGTGGAGATTCGTCACTATCTATCTTTACAGGCTTATTGAAAAGTAAGAAATCAGTCAGGATAAGTGGTGGAATGTATGAATTCTTTTTCAGACTATCAGGATGGAACACATTCAATCCGTTGGTTCCGCCAAAATAAAGGAATCCTTCTTCATCCATAAAGCATGCACGCCTGTTAAACTCATCTCCCTGCAATCCGTCATTCATACTAAAATTCTCAAAGACTGGTTTTTTTGGGTGGTTTATTCCGTCAATAAACTTTGAGATTCCCTTATTTGTACTCAACCATAAATTTCCATGATCATCTTCGCAAATGCCTTTGATGGAATTATCCGGCAATCCGTCTTTTTCATGATAATAAATGAATGTGCTATCCTCTCTTATAAACATGTTCAATCCGCTTTCGGTTCCCAGCCAAATGTTCCTTTTACTATCCTCGAACAATGAAATTGCTCCGTTATAACTGATGGTGGTTGAATCGTCCGGATCATGAGTAAAACTTAAAAATTCTTCTGTTACTTTATTAAAAAGATCAACTCCACTGGAAGTAGATACCCAAATCTCGCCATAGGTGCTTTCTATCAATGTTCTCACCCAGTCGCCGGAAATGGTTCTTTCTTTTGCAAAATCAACCCTGTAAGCCCTGAATGTATTTGATTTGCCGTCATATTTATTCAGACCTCCGTTCATCGTCGCTACCCAAATAGTCCCCTCAATATCTTCCAGTATACCAAATACATTATTGCTGCTTATGCTACCCGGATCGTCAGCATCATGAATAAAACGAACAAACTCTCCTGATTTTTTATAATATACACTTAAGCCTCCTGCCCATGTGCCTATCCACAAATTGCCATTCCTGTCTTCCGTCAACGCCCATACCGCATTCGATTCAATGTTTATTCTGTTATTATTGTAATATTTAAGATTTTCAAACGTGTTTGAATCTCTGTTGAGAATATTTAATCCTCCTTCGGTGCCTATCCATATATGTTCATTCCCCCTATATATTACATTTACAATATTATTGCTGATATTACTTGAACTACTTTTCTTATGCACATAAAAATCAAACTTAAACAATAACTCATTATAGTAGTTTAACCCATTCCCATAAGTTCCAACCCATATAGTCCCCTGATCATCCTGAAATAAAGAATAAATAGAGTTGTACGATATACTGGTCTCATCATTTATATTATTCCGGAAGTGCACAAATCTACAATTCCCTTTCTCAAGCATATCAAGATCCAAAATATCCAAACCACCATTTTCTGTACCTATCCATAAATTTCCTTTGCCATCATCTAATATGGCACGTATTGATCCATCACTGATACTATTTTCGTCATAGGGATCAGACCTGAAGTTTTGAAAATAGGGTTGTAATGGATTGTTGTTTCTATATTTCATAAGGCTTATCCCATGATTTTCCGTTCCAATCCAGATTCTTCCTTTCGTATCTGCACTGATACTCATGATTACATCATCACTTAAACTTGAAGGATCATTATCATCATGATGAAAAACGGTAAATGATCTGTTCGTCGCATCTATCAGATAGAGTCCGTTTGAACTCCCCAACCACAAATTACCAAATGTGTCTTTCACGATCGCATCAACAAAAATATCCTGAAGACAACCCGAAGACACATCACAATATGGATCCATACTATTGTCCTTAAGATTGATTTCATAAATATTATTGATCGATGCCACCAAAAGCATTTCATCTGCCATTTCAAAAAAACCTGTGATATAAGAAGATTGAAAGCCGGGAAAACCCTTAAAACAATCATTCTCCCTATCGTAAATATTAAGACCTATTTGTGTAGCAACCCATAAATTTCTTTTAGAGTCTTCATATATGGCATTGATCAGGTTATTCGTCAGACTGTTTTTATCTTTGGGATCGTTTTTATATACGATGAATTCATAGCCGTTATATTTATTAAGTCCATTCCCACCTGTACCAAACCACATATAACCATAGCTATCCTGGTAAATACAGGTAACCCAGCTTTGAGATAATCCATCCTTAACCTTGAGATGCCGGAATTTAATATTCGGAGGCTGCGCGTTAAGAATATGAACAATAGAAAAGATAAAAAGAATAGTTATTAATATTCTTATTAAAAAATATCTGACAAACAATATGTTTCTTAATAATGTCATCGTATTATCAGAACATACAGGAATTTGATTTAGTAAAATCGCCCTTATTTATAATACTGGATTATGAGCAATAGTATATTCTTCCTATCAATATCATAATTCTTTATAAAAGATAGTGAATTTGTTTAAGAAAATAAGCACCTTTTCAGCTGAATTTCTTTTTCAGGTAATCTCCAACCCTAACGATTAACCATAAGGGTGTGGAAGTTGCTCCACACACTCCTACCTTATTCACTAATTTCAAATCCAATTTCTCAACATCATCAACAGATGTTACAAAATAGGAATTTTTGTTGTTGTGTTTGCATATGTCAAATAAAACCCGGCTATTTGCACTGGTTTTACCTCCTACAAAAATCAATGTATCTACTTTCTTGCTGAATTCACTTACTTTAGATGCCCGGTTAGTTACCTGTCCACAAATCGAGTCATATACGATAAAATTGCCTGCAGATCCACCCGCCATAACAATATGCTGTGCTATTTTATCTTTCAGTTCATTGTATTTATCTGTGTCTTTGGTTGTTTGTGCAAACAAAAATATTGGCTTCAAGAAGTCTATTGTATCAATATCATGTAACGATTGTATTATAATAGCATTTTTAACCTGACCATATAATCCAATGATCTCAGGATGATCTTTTCTGCCAAAAATAACAATCTGGGCATCCGGATTTATTTTTTGGGCATTTCTGATCTTTTCCTGCAATCTTAATACCACCGGACATGTGGCATCTATTAATTCAATATTATTCTGCAGGGCATATTTATAGGTTTCCGGTGGTTCACCATGAGCGCGAATTAAAACCCTGCAGTTCTTAAGAGTTAAAAATATCTTATGAGTGATGAATTCAATTCCTTTCTCACTTAATCGTTTTACTTCCTCCGTATTATGAACAATATCTCCAAGACAAAACAATTTATCTTCCTTTGATACTTCCTGTTCAGCCATTTCGATGGCACGTTTTACTCCAAAACAAAACCCTGAATCTTTATCTACTATTACTTCCATTTAGTCTTTTTTCAATAAACCCTTCTCAGCCAATTTCCGGGTAAACCAGAGCATTTGGTCGCCGAAAGTCATATAGCTGTTATCAAGAACCAATGCATCTTCTGCTTTACGTAAAGGACTGATTTCCCGATTCACATCTTTATCGTCTCTATGTTCAATGTTTGATTCTATTTCCTGTAAACTGGCTGGTATGCCTTTTGATTTCAGTTCATCAAACCGGCGCTTTGCTCTGATCTTTGGATCCGCTGTCATAAAAATCTTCAATTCTGCTTCAGGAAAAACTGTTGTGCCAATATCTCTTCCATCCATAACAATCGCTTTATTTTTACCCATTTCTCTCTGCATTTGCACCAACCGCTCACGAACTTCATAAATTTTACTAATCTCACTTACAACAGAAGAAACAGCAAGATTACGTATCTTTTTTTCAACATTCTCATCATTAAGTAAAGTGTAAGTGCCATTCCCATCTGTTTGAAATGATATTTCTATCTTCGTCAAATTCCTGATCAGACTGATTTTGTCAATAACTCCATTTTCAATCATTTTATTTTGTAATGCAAAAAGGGATACTGCTCTATACATTGCTCCGCTATCAATATAAAGATATCCCAGTTCATTAGCAATAAGTTTAGCATAACTGCTTTTACCACAAGATGAGTATCCATCAATGGCAATGATTATTTCTTTCACCAATTCTGTCATGAAGAAATATGCTAATGACCAAAGTTAACCTTTCTAAAGAATACACATATTGAAAAAGAAAAGGAAACAGGGGATAACAACAAGAGTAATGTTTCTAATACTTCTTACTGAATTCTGAAAGATTAACATTTACCGTAAAAAGATTGCTTTTTGCTCCGGATGCCAAATGGTATGCCGCACGTCCGTAACTTATATGAAACTTGTATATTTTCAGGCCAAATCCCCAGGAAAATCCTACAAATCCTGTTTTATCCGGGATTTTTAGTTCCTGTCGGAGTTTATAATTGTATCCCAGCCGGATATGAAAGTTTTTTGTTGGGAGTATTTCAAGACCAAAAACCAAATGTCTCATTACATTATCTCCAAACTTGGCCAAATTGCTTTTTTCATCAGTAGTAACATTCGGATCCGCTTCATCAGCTTTCTCCTTCTCAGTTTTATATCTTAAATTGGGTGTTTCAAGATGTCTTGCCAATATGGAAAAACGAAACGGTGCATGTTTTAACTTTTTTGTAATTCCAAATTGCAGTTCAAAGGGTAAAGGTTCATGATCTCCTCCGGAGTAATATGTAGTAAACTGAGTTCCTAAATTTTTCATGACAAAAGAGGCTGAAAATAGTTGTTCCTCGTTGTAATATGTAATCCCTGCATCCAATGCCATGCCAAAAGATTTGTATGTTTCCAGTTTTGAGCCAATGGCTTTTAAGGTACCTCCAACAATGAACAGACTATCTAGGATTGGCCTTGAATAATATGCATTCACAGAATATTCTCTTGCTCCAAAATTGCCATATCTGTTTGCATACTCATCAGCTTCGCGAAAATCTCCATAATCTATATAATGTATTCCCAGTCCAAAATTTCCGTATCTTTTAAATGTTCTTGCATAGGAAGCATATCCGTAATTGATATCAGCCAGGTAATTTACATAATTCAGGCTTACCTGATTTGACATGGAGCCATTTAGTAAAGATGGATTGTAATAAACAAGAGTAAGATCATCATCGTAAATGCTGATTTGCTGTCCTCCCAAAGCACCTATTCTTGCAGAGCTTGTTAAATTCAGAAATTCATAGGTGTTATCTCCTCCCGACTGGGAAAATGCAACACTTAAGTTAAGTGTTAAACAAAAAATGATCCATCTCCTTAACATAGTAATCCAGAGGTTAATTTATCCTGCCATTCGGTAAAAATAAAAATATTGAGTAAATAAAAGCCCGATAATTAAACGACAAAAGGTTTTTTTTAGTATTATTTGATTTTCATCTTATGTTTATCTTTGAAATTTACATGAAAGCATTTTATCCATGCCAAAAGAGAAAATCGCATTCATTATTAATCCGGTATCTGGAAGAAAACAAAAATCTGATAAATCTGAAATCATCAGAAAAACTCTGGATAAAACGAAATTTAAACCCCTGATTTATCATACTGAATATGCAGGTCATGCATATGAACTTACTGAAAAAGCAGCCAAAAAAGGCTGTAAAACAGTGGTGGCCGTTGGCGGAGACGGAACAGTGAATGAAGTTGGAGGAGCAGCAATTCAATGGAATATGACCATGGGCATTATCCCTTCAGGTTCAGGAAACGGATTGGCTCGTCATCTGAAGATCCCTGTCGATACTGTTAAAGCAATAAAACTTATTAACAAAGGAAACAAAATGCTCATTGATGTGGGGAAACTGGAGAATAAATGGTTTTTCTGCACATGCGGGATTGGTTTTGATGCCAGGATCGGCAGGAAATTTTCAAAAACAAAAGTCAGGGGATTCGGCTCTTATGTAAAAACTGTTATTCGCGAGTTTAGGAGATACAACTCACGGAAATATAAAATCATTATAGACAACAAAAAAATCGTGCGAAGAGCATTCCTGATTACTGTTGCCAATGCCTCTCAATATGGTAATAATGCAATGATTGCTCCCGGCGCAAAAATCGATGATGGATTGCTGGATGTATGCATCCTTAAACCATTTCCTGTCATGAAAGTCTTTGCTCTTGCCATCATGCTGTTCAGACACTCTATTGATGAAAGTAGCTATTATGAAGTATTAAAAGGAGAAAAAATTCTATTCAAAAAGAAAAAAGCAAAATATCGCTTTCATTATGATGGTGAACCCATTAAAATCAGGAAAGAAAAAATCAGGATAACTGTTCAACCGAAATGTCTGGATGTAATCATTCCGGGCAGCACCAGGTAAATCTCTGTTTAGCAACTGACTTTAATCTATGATCTTCAAGCGATATTTCAATACAATTCATCTTTTTCTTAACCTGGTATACATTCTGAAACCTGAAATTCCCCCGGCCTGAGAAAATAACAATCCGGAAATTGTAATAAGTATTCCAAGGAGTTTAACGAAAGTGAGATTTTCACCAAGCAAGGGAATAGCCAAAATGGCCGTAACAATTGGTATAAAATTAGTAAATACAATTGCTTTTGAGATCCCTAATTTTTTTATCCCCTGAACAAAGAAAATAAATGCAACTGTTGAGGCAAAAAATGAAAGGTAAAAAACAGGCATAAAATCTTTCCAAGTATATGTACTATCGATAAACCCTTTAAAATCAAATGCCATGAAAACAGGAATAAAATAGAATGTTCCAATTAAATTCTGATAGGAAACAATAGTCAGGGCATTATAATTCTCCAATAATTTTTTAAGGACGATAGCATATCCCTGTGTTGATAATACTGCAAGCATAATCAGCAAAATACCATACCATGGGGCATTCCCCATTTTTCCGTCTACATAAACAATTGTCACCACTCCGGCAAATGAAATCAGAATGCCAAGATAGTTATTAACAGACAGTTTTTCTTTGTAAAAATAGTATCCGAAAAATGGAGCAAACAAGGGTACTGTCGCAATGAGAACGGATGCTAAGGTTGAAGAAACATACAACAAGCCATGGCTTTCTCCTATAAAGTATAAAAAAGGTTCAAACAGAGCGATCAAAAGGAAAAGTTTAATGTCTTTCCTTTTCAGTTTATTCAATCTTTTAATGAGTTTTGAAAAGCCTATTAACAGAGGGAAAGAAAGAAGCAACCTGAACAAAATTACAGTAATGGGTTTAAATTCAGGGTATGCTTGCTTATACCAGATAAAACTCATTCCCCAAAAAACCATTGCTACAATTAACATAAGATATGTGCTGCTTCTGTTCATTGGTATTCTATTTTAGTGAGGGCTGTTGCATTTCAACTTTTTGATGGTATTAAAAAATTCTGTAAATTTAATCTAAATTTAGATAAGCCTCTGATCTGAAGAGTATTTTGGGGGAAAGGGGAAATATGAACCTATAGAATATTAATAAAAGTTAAATCATTTTTGAATTATAAAATATATCTTTGCAGTTCAGCGTTGTATGACTGAATTTATAAGATTTTATAAAACATTAATGGAAACAATTTGTTATATTGTTTGAACTTATTTATTTGCTATTATTTAAGCTATTATGAGGCAACTTAAAATTACAAAATCAATCACGAACAGAAACAGTGATTCATTAGAAAAATATTTGCATGATATTGGTAAGGAAGAACTTATTACACCTGAAGAGGAAGTTGAATTGGCAAAGAGGATCAAGCGAGGGGATCAGGAAGCACTTGAAAAACTAACAAAAGCAAATCTTAGGTTTGTCGTGTCAGTGGCAAAACAATATCAACATCAGGGATTAAGTCTGCCTGATTTGATCAATGAAGGAAACTTAGGACTTATAAAGGCTGCTAAAAAATTTGATGAAACCAAGGGCTTTAAATTTATTTCTTATGCTGTTTGGTGGATCAGACAATGTATATTGCAGGCACTTGCCGAACAATCACGTATCGTTCGTTTGCCATTGAATAAAATCGGTGCATTGAATAAAATTAACCGGACCTTTACTCAATTGGAACAGGAACATGAAAGAGAACCTTCTCCCGATGAAGTAGCCGAAGCTCTTGATCTGCCTGAAGAAAAAATTGCATCTACTCTTGAATTACAGGGCAGACATCTTTCCGTAGACGCCCCCTTCCAGGATGGAGAAGATAACAGTTTGCTGGATGTTCTTAGTAATCCTGACTCACCAAATACTGATGAATTCTTGATGGAAGAATCTCTTAAACAGGAAATTGAACGTACATTAAATACGCTTCCTGAAAAAGAAAGTAAGGTCATCAGACGATTCTACGGCATTGGTTGCAAACAAATGTCATTAGAGGAAATTGGTGATTCAATAGGCATCTCCCGTGAAAGAACAAGGCAAATAAAAGAAAAAGCCATAAAACACTTGAGGCAACGAGCAAAAAGCAAGTTGCTCAAAACGTATCTTGGGTAAAACCAAAAGGGTTGTTTCAATTTATTGAGACAGCCCTTTTTCTTTTATTGCCATTCAAACAGGTAATATCTAAGAAATTCATAGTGATAATGTTCACTCTCACTCTGTTTTTGTAATCCTTAAAGTTTTACTTTTGAACCAATTTCTCTTTGATTTGAGAAAAATTTCCTTACTCCACGATCTAGTAATACAGAATAACAATTGTATAATATTAGTCTGAATGAAATAAGGTATATATAAACCCAATCTGGGTTTTGTGGGAAATTTCATACGTTCGTTTATGAAATTCATTTATGAAACGGGGTTATGAGACTAAGGTAAGAAATAAAGGTTGCAAACAATTTTTGGATTAAGGTTAAAAAAATTATTTTTTGTAAATGAATTAAATCCAAAACAATCTTATACTCAACGAATTTATGTGA
>CAYORG010000072.1:0-11649 GCA_964406315.1 uncultured Bacteroidales bacterium
AGCAAACCTCAAATTCGGGATTTGGATTATTCTTTCAGCGGATTGAAAACTTCATTTCTTTACTTTCTAAGAGATATGACAAAGGAAGATAAGGATTTTATCGAAAATAACAGATCCGATATCTGTGCCTCTATTCAGTATACAATCAATTCTATTTTATTGGATAAACTGATCCGGGCTTCAGAACAAACCGGAATTGTTAATATAGCTATTGCAGGTGGTGTATCATCGAATTCCGGTTTAAGAAACCAATTGATGAAAGAAGGAAAGAAAAGAAAATGGAAAGTATTTGTTCCTGAGCTTAAATATTCAACAGATAATGCTGCTATGATTGCTTTAGCAGGATATTATAAGTTTCTTAACAAGGAGTATGCAAAACAATCAGATGCTCCTTTTGCTAGGATAAAGACAAAGTAATTGCTATGATGAACTGGTGAACTGATTAACTGATGTCATCAATTACTCAACTCTCAAATTTTTTACTCTAACACACATGCCTTAGTTTTGTTCCGTTCCCCAACGGAACAAGTTCCTTTCTTCCTTGATGAAGAAAGGAACCAAAGAAATCAACCGCTGGTGAAAAAATTGCTAAAAATCAATTTATTCCGCTATAAGAAAATAACTCATAACGCTGAAGCGTTATTCAAACAGATTTTCTTATTTAACGCTCCATTCATTGATTTTCTGAACGCATTTTTTCAAGGCGGAAATTTACAAATAACCAGAAACAAGAAACCTAAAATAGTCTCAAGTTCCATTCCATTAACTTATCAACTACTAAACTGGCTAAACAATTACACGATTACACGATTCAACAACCGAGCTTACGGGCTCGACTAAGTCAACCGATCCCGATGACAATCGGGAGAGCTCGACGAAGTCAATTCTCTAACAATAAAAACAACCCGGAATACAACCGAGGACGTCAGGACGAGTTCGGCGCAGTCAATTCCGCGCCGGCAATGGTGGTAAAGTTTACCTGGACAAAGGAATTAAGTAACCACAGGTTATATTTAAACCTCTGTGTAATTCTTTTACACCTTCATTTATTTCGTAGTCTTCATCATCAACAAAGTTTATTAAGCCATGATTGTAATTTATAGAAAAAAAGAATTCCCCTATCCAGGCCTGGTAACTCAATCCTCCCCCCAGAACAATACTGATATCCAGCCGTCGCATACCGGAATCTTTCATGTCTTTGAACTTGATTTTCTCATCGGAACTTTCATGCCTGTAGCCTTCAATTTCATCGTATATATCTATGTCCATCTTTGCTCTGGCATTCACAGCATATCCAAAACCCGGACCTGCGAGCAGATAGACACTTAAAGTCTTCTTTGTAAAGTAAAACTTTCCCTGTACCGGCAATTCCAGGTAATTGTATTTCATCATTCCATCAATCTCACAATATGCATCAAAAGCATAATACGTTGTTTCATACTTGCTGCCTTTTTGATGGTATGTCAATGCAGTATATAGTCCGAATTTGTCAGACAATGATATTTCTACAGGAATTCCGACAATGAATCCGTATGTAATTTTTTGTTCATCTTTCTCGGGAACCATAAGGTATGGAGTGCTTGAATAATCCACCTCCTTTTTTATTGTACAGATATTGCTTCCAACAGTAAGGCCGATTGAAACCTGGCTGAACAGCGATGCGCATAGCAGCAGACTTAGGATAGGTATAAGAATTCGTTTCATGTAAGTAAGTATTATAAATATTAACGTAACGTTCGGTTTAAATTTATATAATTAAAACAAATCCATTTTATTGTAAAATAAAATGATTTGCAAAACATTGGCAGTATCAACGCCTTTTTACTTTTTTCCTAAACTCCATATAGCTCTGGCTGAAAAAGATATTTTCACTCAATCTGCAACTCATACACCCTGTCGTCATACATATCGTAGCGGATAATGCCATAGAGATCTGAATAATAGATTGCTTTTACCTTATGAAATACCGTGTCCTCTGTGGGAATATCATCAATGACATATATGTTATCTAACAAAGTATCCCCTAGCAAATAATTTATTGCTTGTGTATTATCATAATAAAAACGAACTATTGGAAATTCACCTTGAAAACGGACGAGTTGATAATTACGATCAAATGTAATAAATGGACAATTTTTACACTCTGAAATTCCTTCATAAACAACTGAGAGAATTTCATCGCCTTCCTGTTTATCAATAATTTCATGCGTGTTTATTATTTGACTAATTGTGTAAACATCTAATACTTCACCATCCTTAAAAACCAGAGTGTCATTAACTTCATAGATAAACCATTTTGAGTGATCAAGATAATGAATATCGCGGTCCTTTTTACAGGAAGCAAGCATGAACAGAAGTACTCCGATTATATAAATGTTTTTCATCATGTATTTCTCCGTTAGGCCTAAATTCAATCTACGCTTTTTACTTTGTTTTGCTAAGCTTCCTTTATCTCCTGATACAAAAAAAATGTTCTCACTCAATCTGCAACTCATACACCCTGTCGTCATACATATCATAGCGGATAATGCCATATATATCGGAATAGTAAATTATCTTTATAAGATAATGAACTGAATCTACCGGAATATTTTCAACTTTATAGATATCTTTTAGAACAGTATCTCCCAATGAATATTCTAATGGGTTTTCATAGTGTAATCCATTTATATTAACATTCCCAAAAAAGTATATAACATTGACATGACGGATGAAAGCAATATCAGGGCAATTATTACATCCAGAAACTTTTTCATATTCTACAAATAACTTTTCATTAAAAGTCTCATTATCATATGTTTGGAAATAATTGTCGATGTTGCTAATTATGTATGTATCAATCAATGCCGGTGTGTTTTTAAATATTAGAGAATCACCAACTTCATACTTAAACCACTTCGTATGATCCAGTCTGTAATACTTATCTTCATGTCCGCATGAAATAAGTAGTAACAGAATTAATGCAAAAAACAATTTTGTAACCTTCATATTTTTAACTTTTTTATGAATATTTGCCAATAAAGTTATACCAATCAATCACATTCAGGATAATCATCAATCGATAACTTCCTGTAATGAACCGGCATGTTATCAGAAGCAATCTCAACAACATTTGCTTCAAATGTGCCGTTGCCGGATGTCTCAAATCCCGGATTCAGTATAACCTCTTTACCTGCTGAGAGAATAATGTTCTTGTTATCTAAATTTAATGATCTTGAACATACAATTTTATCTCTTGCTTTTGGAGTCTGATAAAATGGTATACCCGGATAATAATCAGGGATGTTTTCAAATGCTGGTACATTTGTAAGCCAAAAGAGATTATGAAGCAACATATAATCCAAACCTGGTCACCAATTCGTACCGTATCATATATATTTCCATCAGCATCTTCACAAATCAGTATTATTTCAGGCTCTTCATCCTTTTTGCATGAAAACAACAGGAACAAAAGGATTATGAAAAAGGAACAGCATTTGATTGTTTGTTTCATTGTTACTTCTTGGTTATATAATACTTTTATGACTTTTTTTGATACAACATTTTTTAATAAATCTTTTTTGTGAACCATATAAATTGAATAATCAATTACAAATGCAAATTCAGTTCATACAGGCACTTTATCCAGGCAATTTCATCAAAACAGAAACCTACTCAATCTGTAACTCATACACCCTGTCATCGTACATATCGTAGCGTATTACTCCAAATACATCGGAGTAATATACCGATTTAACTACCGTCCATGGCGTGTCGACGGGTAAATTATCCAATTTATAAACTTTTTGCAGAGTTGTATCTCCAAGTTGATATTCAATAGGTAGGGTATTACGATATTCAATTTTACTCGGGAATATTTTACCATGTATGCTTACTACTAATGAATTGCGATGAAATTCAGTAATAGGGCAATTATTGCAAGAAGGAATGCCTTCATAATTTACTTCTAGTATTTCTTCCCAGGTATATTTATTATTAATATGACCGTAAAACGAATCAATATCAGTTAGAATATAACTGTCAATCTCAGAAGTATTGTGCTTAAACAGAATCGTATCACCTTCTTCAAATTTAAACCAGTTTGTACGGTCCAGTGGAATATAAACCTCTTCCGGCTCCCGATAGCATGAAATCAGGAACAACAGACCTGCTAAAATAGAAATGTATCTGGAATTCATATCCTTGTCTTTTAGAATTTAATAAATTGAACTATTTATAATTACTGAACTTTTTTGTTTCTGTAATTCATTTACCAAAAACACTCGGAATCTCATAACAGATATACTTAAGATCAATAAAAAAGGTTACCTGAATTCACAAACAGGATAATCATCAATCGATAACTTCCTGTAGTGAACAGGCATATTATCCGGCGCTATCTCAACAACATTTGCTTCAAATGTACCGTTGCCGGAGGTTTCAAATCCCGGATCCAGTACAACCTCATTACCTGCTGAGAGAATAATGTTCTTGTTATCTAAGTTTAATGATCTTGAACATACAATTTTATCTTTTGCTTTTGGAGTCTGATAAAATGGTATGCCAGGATAGTAGTCAAGTATGTTCTCAAAAGGAGAAGGATTGGTAAGCCAAAATAGATTATGAAGCAGCATATAATCAAGACCATTATACTCTCCATATGGCCAATCCAATTTACCGCACCAATCTGGACTATGTAGTCTATTTCCTGTTGACCACTCAACTTCGCGATATGTAATATTATTTTCGTCTGGACAGATCTTATTAGGCCCGCAGGGTGGAGCTTTTTCTAATAACCAAAGTACATAATTTCGATCATCTTGAGATATCCTGGAATAATCACTATTGAGTACTGACCAGATTAACGGTAAATGCTCATGAGGGTAAATAGTATCACCGAGGAATTGTTTTTCAATTAACAGATCATATGGATGTTTTCCATTTGCATCTGAAATATTGCCTGTTGCACTCATACTCCTTAGTTTATAACCTTTATCAGAACCCGGACTACAGAAAACACCAATAAAAGGAAGAATATCGAAATAAATATCTTCCGCAAATACACACAATGGAAAATCAGGGCCCAAATCAACTATTCTTTCTGCAAAACTTTCAGTATTATTTATCAGCCATATTTCTCTGCCTATATTTGGGAAAGGGCCCCCAAGACTTGGACAAACTTCGTAAACAGCGCGACCCTTAATTGCTGTAGTGATGGGTTGTTGAAATATAAGCCCTTTTTTAAAATAGAGATCAGAATAGGGAGTTGGTGTAAACCTATCATATCCCAAAATTCTGTTAGCTGCTTCTGCAAATCCATAGGATGCAAAAAGAGCTGTGCCATCCTTATTTACTTCTCCGGTTGTTTCAGATATACTGGTTATTCCATTTCCTAACGGTACCAGCTTGCCGGTAACAGGGTTTTCCAGATACCAGTTGGTCTTTAATTCTAAATTGTATGGCAGCAATACATCAGGAAATAATGCCGTCCACCAAAAAATCCGTCTTTCCTCATCATGTGTCATGTTATTAAACATCCTTTTTACATTGTTTTCAATAATCTCTTTAAAATCGATTAAGCTTCCATCAACCGTTTCCTCCTCCACAAGTTCATGCACCAATGAAAATGCCTCCAGATAGTTCCAGCAATTATCGATACTATTTAACATATATAAAAGGCTATCTTCTTGATCTTCTTCAATACAAGAAGATACAGCAAATTGGAATTCCATACTTGTACCTCCTGCTTTATGTTTCCCCCAAAATTCTGGAGTACAGTCTTTTCTCAGGTAACACCCATTTTTATCAAACATGGGTAATTGAATCCCATTTCGATAATATGATTCAGCCGTTTTATCCAGTCGCTCAAAAGATTTAAGTGCATAGTATAATTCTTTTACTGTTTGGTCTACATCCTCGCCATAATCCTTTAAAAGACGATATTCGGTGGCAAGCATGGCAATATAGTTTTTCATCTGATTATTTCCGTCATCCCATTGCAACAAGTCCATATCTGTTGATATTACTTCAACAGGTAAATTTGTCCCTGCCGAATCAAAATCCGGGCTAACAAATACAAATTTCTTTAACCTATCCCTGTAATACCAGTATTTCTCGAGGTAGTTGGGATCACCCTGGCTTTTTAAATTCGTAGCAAACAAAACAAGCATTATCAGGGGCAGAACAATTTTTATAAGCGTTTTTCTGTCGGAAATCTTATAATATATTTTGATTCTATTACCGATTAATTTCATTGTAAATTGGTTTAATGTGTAACAGACTAATACTTAATCAGTAAGGATCATCTTCTCAATCCCTATAACTTCTCCGTCTGCTATCAGTGAATAGTGATAGATTCCGGGCTGGAGTTCAGAACCATAGATCACAGCACTTCCATATTCCCTTTCAACAACAGTTATGCTTTTTACCTGTTTTCCCCGCAAATCGTATACGGTTAAGGTAGCCTTTTTTACATTTTCAGGCAAATAGAATTCAATCTCCGTATTTACAGAGAACGGGTTGGGTTTATTTTGCATAAGCTGAGCAACGCCTTCAGTCAGCTCAGAAATTTTATCGCTGCCGGAATTCTTCAACTTAACATCTTTCACTTTGGTTTCAAGGGACTCAATCTTTTTATTTTGTTCTTTCAATGCTTCTACAAGCACAGGAATTAATTCTATGTAATTAATACTCAGGTATCCAAGGCTGTCTTCATATACCAGTTCAGGATAAAACTCTCTGAATTCCTGGGCTATAAAGCCATAATGTTCTTTATCAAAATCTTTGTGATCGCTAACATGTTCCGGTTTTTTTAATTTATACTGTTTGGCTTTCAGATTATACAGCAGATTGATTTCATCCTGCTTCGGATCCTTAATTTCATCTTTAAACCTGACATCTGACGAGGTAATGGTACCTGTAGCCCTGATATTGCCCCTGACATCCAATGTATAATATGCATCACTTTGCCCTATGTTTATTCCGACATATCCGTTTGAACTTTTAATTTTCATCCTGGGGTAAGTATACCCGGCAGTATGGAAACAGTAATTTCCTGAGCTGTAAAAGGAGCCATTTGAAATTCTTAGATATGCCGAACCGTTCCGGATGGTTAATACACTGGTGGTGGGATCACCATCACCAATACTGACATGTCCGTCTGTTCCGACCTTTATCTGGGAATGAACAGATACTGCAACAAGAGTTGCTGTAACTAGCAAAAAAAAATTCTTTTTCATTGTAACGGGTTTTTAGGTTAATAGAAAAAAATATCATTGAATATGCATTATGCATCTGAATGATCCGTGACAAATACAATATTTCTGATCAACACAGTGTGTGTAACATGAAATTAATATTTTTACCTGGCACATAACTTCTTCTCCTGAACCTGCAAACCACTAATATATATATATATATATATGAAAATCAAAATGAAATGTGAAGTTTTTTTGGCAGGTTTCTTTATCGATTATTTCCAGGTTGCGTTTTGTGGATTGCCGCTTCATTGTATGGTGCGCAATGGCAGAAATATATTATTTACATCAATTTTTGTTTAAAAAGAAAGGTTATTGTTCTACTTTAACTCAGTAAGTTTTTATTCTTTTTGGTAGCCCTTGCCGGGCAGGCCCTTCTTTTTTAAAGATAAAAAAGAAGGCAAAAAATCTTGATTAGCCTAAATCGCACACAGTTCCCCTTCGAATCTTCTTGTACCCTCTGTTATTCTTAATGGCTCCGATGAATGACAGGGCCACCGCAGGCTAATCGGGCCGCCACTAAGATCTAATGCAAATGTTTTAACAATTTATAAGTGGTAGTGCTTCTTTTATGGATATGATTTGTTTCCTGAATATGATTTAGCCTGAAGAGCTAAAACCTGCCTGCCGCAGGCAGGGATATTGGTCATTCGACATTGAATAAACAAATACCCAGCAACAAGCAACTCATTTTCTCACTTTCCCACACTCTCACTTACCCACCTTCTTACCTTCTCAACTCATCAATTCACCAATTTAACAACCGATCCCGATGAAAATCGGGAGAGCTCGACATAGTCAATTACACGATTCAACAATCCAACAGCAGCCAGCAACTAATCCTTCATTTTCAATACCTCTTTCGATTGCTTTACCGCCTGTTCAAATTCCTTAATAAGATTCGGATCCGTATCTCTTATCTCATCAATTACTTTGCCTGCCCATGCTATATACTTTTGCTTTCGTTTTGCCGACCATTTTATTCTAGTAAATAAAATATCATGAATATTACAGGTTTTATCTGCAATCTTAATACAACGGGCTTCAAATGACAGATCCCCGGCCTTTTTAATTTGATTCTTTTTCCTTACTGATGACGGTAATCTCATGTCATCCGTAACTTCCATAACAATAGCAGCAACCTTTTCACCAAAGAGCTCTTTGATTTCCTCCGCTTTTGCATCTGTGTCTTCAATTACATCGTGTAAAATTGCAGCTACCAATAATTCCCCGGAAGGTCTTTCCAGTTTTTGAATCAGCATATTGCCCACTTCAATCAGATGATTTATATAGGGTATGCCGGCAGCTCCTTTTCGTTTCTGAAACTGATGCTTTATTGCCGCATATTCCAATGCAGAAAAAATCAATCGCATATTGAAAGTATTTCCCTGTTTAATAATTTGCTTATTCATGATTTACCAAATTATCCATTAATTCGTAACTTTTTTTCTGCTGTCAAATAATTTGTTGGATTTCAAGTTTAAAAATGAATACAATTTATTGTATTTTTAAGCTTTGTTCCCGAAAAGGTAAATTTCATAATTTCATGAATAATCTACTAATTGAAAGCACTAAAAAAACTCCGGAGGTTAGTTTCAATACTGATGGAAGGCTTAAAATTAGTGGGCGCTCAATACCGGAAGATCCAACAGTATTTTATGATCAATTGTTTGAATGGATGTATTTTTATTGTCAGGAACCAAGTGATGTTACCACACTTGACATTGAGCTTGAATACTTTAATAGCGGTTCATCAAAGGCAATCCTTCATATTCTCAGAGCACTTGTTGACATTTCCAAAAAAGGAAAAAGGCTTAGTGTAAACTGGTATTATGAAGAAGGTGATGATGATATTATGGAACGTGGGGAATATTATGAGTCTATTCTTGATTATAAATTTAATTTTTTTGAAACATAATAAATCCTGCATCATTTGAATCCCGTGATTGAAATTCAATAAAATTGGCTGAATATAATTTTCGAAATATCATCAAATGATTCAATCGTTCTCAAATAGATTTGTATCGCTTCTTACAGTAATTATTCTTTTTTATGGAATTGACAGAATTTCGGCTCAGGAGTGTATAGGAAAGAATACTACTTTTATGCCGGGTGAGGAAATAACGTACTCAGCTTCTTACAATTGGTTTGTTATCTGGACTGACGTTGCAGAAGCCATATTGACGATTCAGGATACAGTTTATAATGATATTCCTGCTTACTATTTCACGGGAGTTGGAAAAACGTATAAGAAATGGGATTGGATATACAAAGTGCGCGATAAATTCGAAACAATCATCGACCAGAATACACTCAGACCTTTAACCGCGAGCCGACATATCCGGGAAGGCAATTACAGACAAAATGACCATTATATTTACAATTATGAGGAGAATGTAGCTTATGCTAAAAATAAAACAAACGATAATCCCACTACTATTGATACCATAGAATTTAACGTCTGCACTTTTGATATTATGAGCGCTTTGTTATTTGCAAGAAATATTGATTTTAGCAATCGTGCTATTGGGGATGAAATTCCTGTAACTATTCTTCTGGACAAGGAATTGTATCCGATTTACATCAAATATCTTGGGATTGAGGAAATAAAGGTAAAAGGCATAGGAAAATTCGAGTGCATAAAATTCTCAGTAGTATTAATTCCCGGAGAAACTTTTAAAGAAGGGGATAATATGACAGTCTGGGCAACAAATGATCAAAATAAAATTGTTGTATTTGCAGAATCGCCAATAATTGTTGGAGAAGTTAAAGTAAGATTAGCTCATGTGAAGAATAACAGATATCCTTTCACATCCCTGAAAAAATAAGTTTTTGACTATTATTTATAATCAATATATTTTACTTTATTTTTAATTTTGGCCCTATTTAGTTTGAACAACATATTTAATTTTGTATTCCTCAAAAAACAACTAAAATTTAATGGATTCCTCAACCTGTATAGAACAGAAGGGTATTATTGAAGAGATTTCAGAAGGAATGGTAAAAGTAAATATCACATCATTATCAGCGTGTGCGAATTGTCATGCAAGAAAAGCTTGTAACCTCATTGAATCAGAAACAAAACATATTTGTGTGCCAACTGAAGGAAATCATTACTCTGTTGGTGAAACAGTTCGTATTTTTATGAAACGCAGTCTTGGTTTAAAAGCGACACTTATAGCATATATAATTCCCATGGCTATACTGATTTCAACCTTAATCATACTTACATCATTTCAATTGAATGAACTTTTTGTTGGTACTTTTACGCTTTTCATACTAATCCCATACTTTCTGGTGGTCTACCGATTCAGGGAGTCATTAAGAAATACGTTTGCTTTCCGGATAAATAAAGAGGGCTGATATGAATACGGTAATTTTATCTACTATTTTGTCATTAAGCGGACTGGGTACCACAGCTGCAATTGTATTGTATTTTGTTGCTCAAAAGTTTAAGGTAAAGGAAGATCCAAGAATTGATGAGGTAGAAGAGGCCCTGCCTGCTGCTAATTGTGGAGGATGTGGTTTTGCAGGCTGCAGAAATTTTGCTGAAGCATGCGTTAAATCGGATGATTTTGAAGGTTTATTTTGTCCTGTCGGTGGCAATGAGACTATGAGCGCTGTAGCTTCTATTCTCGGGCGTGATGCTGTAGAACAGGATCCCAGGGTTGCTGTATTACGTTGTAATGGAACATGTGATGCCCGTCCGAAAACAAATCAGTATGACGGACCGGCTTTATGTACCATTGTCTCTGCCCTTTACGGAGGTGATACTGGTTGTCAATATGGATGTCTGGGATTTGGTGATTGTGTTGACGTATGTAATTTTAATGCTCTTTTAATGGATCCGAAAACCGGTCTGCCGGTTGTAAATGATGTGAATTGTACAGCTTGCGGAGCCTGCGTTAAAGCCTGTCCGAAAGATTTGTTTGAATTAAGGAAACGTGCTAAAAAGGAAAGAAAAATATATGTAGCCTGCCGGAATGAAGACAAAGGTGGAATTGCCAGAAAAAGCTGTGAGGTTGCCTGCATTGGTTGTGGCAAATGCGTTAAGGTTTGCCCCTTCGAGGCTATTACGATGAATAACAATCTTGCATTTATTGATGCCGATAAGTGTAAATTGTGCAGAAAATGTGTCCCTGAATGCCCGACAAATTCAATTATTGAAATCGGTTTCCCACCAAGAAAAGAAAAGGCGGAAAGTGATGATAAACTAAGCCAGAAGGAAGAATCAAAGATCTCAGTTTCTGAGGAGACTCAAAATAACAAGGAGGAATAAGCATGCTGAAAACATTTGCCAAAGGCGGAGTTCACCCTCCTGAAAACAAATTGACTGAAAACAAATCCATTACCACACTGCCTGTTCCTGATACAGTTACAATACCCTTAACCATGCATTTGGGAGTCCCTGCAA
>CAYORG010000073.1:0-11078 GCA_964406315.1 uncultured Bacteroidales bacterium
ACTGAGCTACATCCACCATGTTAAAAAACAACTTCAACTTTTTTAAAAGTTCCCTGCTAAAACCAATTCCGAAACTTAGAAAATCTTTGATTTTCGTGAAGTTTCGAGAATCCTCGGAAAACAAAGAAATTTCCAAGAAATTTCTGTTTTTCGGGACTACATCCACCATATCAGGGTGTGCAAAGTTAATATCTTTTTTGAATTGTATACAGCTTCATTATAAAGTGATACTATTCTCTTGTTCATCTTTTTTGCCAATCAGAGTGGTCTGTGTTGCCTCACAGTATTATAAATATTTAATGGTGTTCGGCGAGCCCTCATCATATAAACATATTGTTAAAGAGATTAATACATTATTGGTGGAATCACTTTTTTTACAATAACGATTGTAATGATGAGGGGTTCAATTTGAAAATCAGTATTTTTATCGTTTTAACTTGGAATTAATGTAGATGAATCTCATTGAAATAACAAATAAGGAACAGGCAAGAGAGTTTTTACAGGTTCCTAAAATATTGTACAAAGGAGATAAGAATTGGGTTTGTCCTTTGGATGTTGAAATTGAAGGTATTTTCAATCCTGACTCCAATATTTGCTTTCAGAATGGTATAGCAAAACGTTGGGTGCTGAAAAACGATAAAGGCAAATTGATCGGACGGATCGCAGCATTCATTGATCACAATAAAGCGAATTTGTATGAACAACCAACCGGCGGGGCAGGATTTTTTGAATGCATTCACAACCAGGAAGCAGCCAACATGCTGTTTGATAAAGCAAAGGAATGGCTAAGTTCAAATGGAATGAAAGCCATGCAGGCTCCGATCAATTTTGGGGAAAACTACAACTACCAGGGTGTACTTATTGAAGGATTTATGCAACAAGCTTATAGTATGACCTATAATTACCCTTACTACAAAGAATTGTTTGAGAATTATGGGTTTAAGAATTATTTTGGACAATGTTCTTTTCATAAAGATCTTTCAGAGGGCTTTCCTGATCATTTGGTGAAATTTGCCGAATACACTGCTTCCCGTCCAGGCTATAGTTTTGAGCATTTTGAATTTAGAAATATAGATAAATATGTTGATGATTTTGTTATTGCATACAATACCATTTGGTCGGCATTTCATGACGGATATATTCCTCTCCGTCACAATGAGATCAGAAAAATAATAGAAGAAGCCAGAATGGTAATCGAAGAGGAATTTATTTGGTTTTCCTATAACAAAGGCAGAACGACCGGATTGATGGTGGCTTTCCCTGACGTAAATCAGGTTCTTAAAAAATTAAAGAATGGCAAGCTCAACCTTTTAAACAAATTAAAACTTTTGTATTACAAAAAAAGAGCTGTAACAAGATCGAGGGTCTTTATTTTTGGAATTTTGCCTGAGTATCAGAATAGCGGTATCTTAGCGGCATTGTTTTACCAATTGGTTAAAGTTCTTACAAAAAGACCCCGGTATAAAGAGATTGAACTTTCGTGGGTAGGCGATTATAATCCGAGAATGTTAAGCATTTACGATAAGATCGGTGGTAAATTGATGAAAAAGCATGTCACCTACCTGTATCATTTTGATCCAAATGTTCAATTTAAACGATTCAATAACGAATTCGAAGGAAAATTGTACAGGTAAATAATTTCTATACTATGTAATTTTGGAAAAAGAAATTTTTATGTAATTTTGCAAACCCAATATTTGGAGCTGGAAATTAAGGTAAATAAAAAGAAAATGAAAAAAGACATACATCCAAAGAATTACAGGCAGGTTGCATTCAGGGATATGTCAAACGGCTATACTTTTGTGACCCGATCTACTGCAGCTACAAAAGAGACTGTAAAACTTGAAGATGGGAAAGAATATCCATTGATTAAGTTAGAGATTTCAAATACTTCACATCCGTTTTATACCGGCAAGATGAAATTTGTGGATACAGCCGGGCGTGTTGATAAATACTACAGCAAATACAAGAAGCATTTGGATAAAAAGGCAAAATAGTTTATAATTATCTTTTGAAGATTTTTAAAGCTCCGCTATTTTCATAAGAAAATCCGGAGCTTTTTTAATATTACTTAACTTCGTAAACTATGTCCAGTCAAAAGAATATAATTTTTTTCGATGATCAAAACAGAGATAACCTGCTTCCACTTACCTTTACAAGACCTGTTTCTGAACTTCGTGTAGGGATTACTACCATTAAGGAAAAGTGGTTATTTTACATGGGAGCCTCAGTCTCATATCAAACCGTTGATTATTTAAGTAAGAAATACCCTCTGAAACTTGAAAAGGATACTATATTTATAAATTCCTGCCTGATTCCCGATCAAAAACTGGTAGATACTATTACCGGTTTACATGATAAAGAAGTTCTCAGAAGGGGGGATATCATTCTTGCTTACCATGGCTCAAAACCTGAAACAGTTGAAAACCTAATTCGTTGGGAAAAACCGGCTGAATATACTGATGAAGTGATTTCTATCAGAAATCCTTGGGATATTTTTCTGTTGAATGATAAGGTACTGAAATCGGACTTTTTAAATATTACCAGTGGCCGCGTATCTCAAAAAGCAAGTGATACAAATACAATAATTGGTGAACATCAGGTATTTCTGGAAGAGGGAGCCAAAGTGGAATGCTGTGTTATGAATACTTCTGCCGGACCTGTTTATATAGGACGGGATGCAGAGATAATGGAAGGATCATCGGTCAGGGGACCTCTGGCTTTATGCGATGGTTCTGTTGTTAAGATGGGTTCAAAACTTTATGGAGCAACAACCATCGGTCCGTATTGTAAAGTAGGTGGTGAAATCAACAATTCAATATTTTTCGGCTATTCGAATAAAGCTCATGACGGTTTTCTTGGGAATGCCGTCATTGGAGAGTGGTGTAATCTGGGAGCTGACACAAACAACTCCAATTTAAAAAACAATTACGCATCTGTCAAATTATGGAATTACCCAAGAAATAGATTTATTGATACCGGCCTTCAGTTTTGCGGCTTGATCATGGGAGATCATTCAAAATGTGGAATTAACACCATGTTTAATACAGGTACTGTGGTTGGAGTAAGCACAAACATACATGGTTCAGGATTCCCTCGTAATTTTATTCCGTCATTTTCATGGGGAGGATCAGGAGGGTTTAGAGTGTATGCTATTAAAAAAGCATTGGAAACCGCAGAAATTGTCATGAATAGAAGGAATTTACCGCTCACCGGAACGGATATCGAGATCTTAAGTCATGTTTTTGAACTATCGAAGAAATACCGTAAAGAATAATTCGGAAGTATGTTTATGGCACGTTGATTGTCATGTACAAAGGAATCAATATGCAAAACAAACATCTGACAGTTTGTCTTGTTGTTTAGTTTATGAAAGAGGAGAAAATATTTATATGGGCAAGCGTACGGAAAACAATCTGAATAAAGTATTTATTGCGAGTTCTGTTGATGATGAGACTGATTTCATTCCATTAATTACAGATGAAGATGAGGATATTCTATTAAAAAGTGATATACCTGAAATCCTGCCAATTTTACCTTTGCGTAATACTGTTCTGTTTCCTGGAGTTATCATTCCGATTTCCGTTGGAAGAGAACAATCCATGAAACTGATCAGGGATATTTATAAAAAAAACAAAATTCTGGGAACTGTATCCCAAAAAGATCCTTCAAACGACACACCTCAAATGAAGGATTTGTATTCTGTTGGCACAGTAGCACAAATCATACGTATTTTAGAAATGCCTGACGGATCGACCTCAGTGATCATACAGGGCAAAAGAAGGTTTATTCTCGAAGAACAGGTCAAAGATTACCCCTACCTTATCGCCAAGGTATCACAGTTAAATGACATAAAGCCAAAGAAAAAAGATTCTGAATTTGAGGCTATTGTCGGATCCTTAAAGGATTTGTCCCTGAGAATAATTAAGCTTTCAAGCAATATTCCTCCTGAGGCTTCATTTGCAGTAAAAAACATTGAGAGCTCAACATTCCTGATAAATTTTATCAGTTCGAACAGTGATATAAAGCTCAGTGATAAACAAAGTCTCCTTGAAAAGGATGATTTGAAAAAACGCGGAATAGCACTTCTTGAATTTCTGGTGCGTGAAGTACAGATGCTGGAATTAAAAAATGATATCCAGTCGAAAGTGAAACTGGATATCGATCAGCAACAACGTGAATTCATGTTGCATCAGCAGATGAAAACCATTCAGGATGAGCTGGGAGGAAGCCCCATAGAACAGGAAATAGAAGAACTTAAGGAAAAGGGTTCACACAAAAAATGGAACAAAGAAGTACAGGAAGTATTTGATAAGGAATTAGGCAAACTTCACAGAATGAATCCGGCAACAGGAGAATATTCCGTACATGTAAACTATTTACAGACTCTTCTTGATATTCCCTGGAATACTTACACAAAAGACAATTTTAACCTGAAACGCGCCAGGAGAATTCTGGAAAAAGATCATTATGGTCTTGAGAAAGTTAAAGACAGAATACTTGAGCACCTTGCTGTGTTGAAGCTGAAAGGAGATTTAAAATCACCGATACTCTGTCTTTATGGTCCTCCGGGTGTCGGCAAGACATCCTTAGGAAAGTCTATAGCTCATGCATTAAACAGAAAATATGTAAGAATGTCGCTTGGAGGATTGCATGATGAGGCTGAAATACGCGGACATAGAAAAACATACATAGGAGCTATGCCAGGCCGGATTATTCAAAGCCTTAAAAAAGTAAAATCTTCAAATCCCGTATTTGTATTGGATGAAATTGACAAAGTCGGGAGAGATATCCATGGTGATCCGGCATCCGCTTTGCTTGAAGTTCTTGATCCTGAGCAGAATAGTGCATTTTATGACAATTATCTTGAGATGGAATATGATCTTTCAAAGGTTATGTTCATTGCAACTGCCAATACAACATCAACAATTCATCCTGCACTTATTGACAGAATGGAATTGATTAATGTAAGTGGTTACATTGTCGAAGAGAAAATTGAAATTGCCCGCAGACATCTGATCCCGCGATGTCTTAGTAACCATGGTTTGAAAGCAGAACATGTATCTTTTCCAAAAAGCACTTTAGGATTTATTATTGAACATTATACACGTGAATCGGGTGTACGGGAGTTGGATAAAACACTGGCAAAGATTTGCAGGGTTATTGCCAAAAAGGTAGCTCTTGAAGAAATTTATAATTCTAAATTGATGCAATCTCAGGTAGTGGAAATTCTGGGTCATCCGAGATACAAAAAGGATAAATACGAAGGGAATGAATATGCAGGAGTTGTGACAGGTTTGGCATGGACGCGTGTCGGAGGTGAAATCCTGCTGGTTGAAACCAGTTTAAGCAAAGGGAAAGGAAAACTGACACTTACCGGGAATTTGGGGGAGGTTATGAAAGAATCTGCTGTGATAGCATTGGAATATTTAAAATCACACTGCGAAGTACTCGATGTTCCTACGGAAATATTTGAAAACTGGAATTTGCATGTCCATGTTCCCGAAGGGGCGATTCCAAAAGATGGGCCATCTGCAGGCATTACCATGGCAACCTCTATTGCTTCTGCTCTTACACAGCGCAAGGTAAAGGGGCAGATTGCCATGACAGGAGAGATCACTCTTCGTGGCAAAATACTGCCTGTCGGCGGAATAAAGGAAAAAATCCTGGCTGCCAAAAGAGCGAATATTAAGGAAATTATTATTTCTTCCGATAATAAGAAAGACATTGAAGAGATCAATCAAATATACCTGGAAGGATTAACGTTCCATTATGTCGATGATATTTTGCAAGTGCTCAATATAGCATTGTTAAAACAAAAAGTAAGGCAACCATTTGATTTCTCTTCTCAATCCTGATCAGAACAGGATTTTGATATAATAAAAGGACTCGTTACTTTTACTGTTAAAACTAATAATAAATGAAAATGGGCGCTGGACTTTTTTGGGGCATAATCCTTATTGCCATAGGATTGAGTATTATCTTTAAGGTAATATTCGGTATCAGTATATTTCGAATTGTTATTGCAGGAGCATTTATACTTCTCGGAATAATAATACTCATCGGAAAACCTGTTTTTCATCTGCACAGAGGTGATCAGGATGTCATTTTTGGTGAGAAAACCTATAAATCATCCCAGATTCAAAATGGTGAATACAATACTATTTTCAGTAAAACGGTATATGATTTCCGGGAAATTGATTCCTTGTCACCGGGTATAACAAAATTAAAGTTCAATACGGTTTTTGGGAATACAGATATTTTGTTACCTCAGAATGCACCGGTGCAAATTAAAATAGATGCTGTTTTTTCATCTGCAAGATTACCTAACGGAAATACCATTGCTTTTGGGAACGCCGCATATAAATCGCAGGACGCTGATACATCTTCCAATAAATTGATCATAGAGGCAAGCGTTGTTTTCGGCGGATTAAATTTTCAGCAGAGTGAGTAGATATTCCTTCCTTTTACATTTCAGATCACGATTTTATTTAATCAGACAGTTAATTGTACAAAACTGATGAAAGAACAAGTAATCGTATGGGATTGGAATGGTACGCTGTTAAATGATGCGGAGGTTTGTCTTACAACGATGAATAATATGTTGCAACTGCGTAATCTGCAAACTATAGATATTGGAACTTATAAGGAAATTTTTAATTTCCCTGTGAAGGAATATTACAAAAAGATCGGATTTGATTTTCAGAAGGAAAGTTTTGAAAAACTATCCGTAGAATTTATGGACGCATATACCATGAACTTAAGTACTGCATACATAGTGAACGGTGCCAAAGAAGTTCTGGGATTTTTGAAAAGCCATAAAAAAGAGAATGTTATTATTTCAGCAATGAAGCAGGATATGCTTCATCATTCAATCAGAGAAAAAGGTATTGAGCATTTTTTTGATGATATTAAAGGCATTGATGATATTTATGCGGCAAGCAAGACCTCAATAGCTATTCAATATGTTAAAGAAAGAGGGTTGTCTTCAGAGGATATCTTGTTTATTGGAGATACAATACATGATTATGAGGTTGCGAATGAAATTGGTTCAAAATGTATACTAATTGCTGACGGGCATCAGTCAGAGGATCGTCTAAAGGCAACCGGAGCAACAGTAATACCTGCATTAACTGCTCTTTTGCCGTACTTATTTCCGAAAAGTTTATAAATTTAAAGGGACTAGTTTCCAGCTTTATGCTAAAATCACTTGTACCAAAAAAATCGAATTTCGGAACCTTTGAAGTATTTGTTACCTCTATTTCAACATTACTTGGAGCCATTCTGTTTCTGAAATTCGGTTGGGCAGTCGGGAATTACGGATTTATCTCGGTTGTAGGTTTAATTCTTATTGGTCATCTGGTTACCATACCAACTGCTTTCGCAGTGGCAGAAATTGCTACAAACCAAAAAGTGTTAGGCGGAGGGGCTTATTATATAATATCGCGATCATTTGGATTAAATATAGGGGCAGCAGTTGGGATTTCACTCTATCTCTCACAGGCAATAAGCATTGCATTTTATATTATCGCATTTGCTGAAGCATTCCGGCCTGTGCAGGAATATCTTCATGTGAATTATAGTATTCCCGCAGATCCAAGGCTTGTGAGTTTGCCGGTAATGACAATTCTTGCTTTGATCGTTCTTCTCAGGGGAGCAAATATGGGCATGAAAGCACTTTATTTTGTGGTTGGCATTTTGGGTGTTTCCCTGGTGATGTTTTTTATTGGTCAGGCTGATGTGGCTCCAAAGACAAATGCGTTTTATTCCGGAGTTGAAAATCCTGAAAATTTCTTTTATGTTTTTACCATAGTTTTTCCTGCCTTTACGGGTTTGGCGGCAGGATTAGGGCTATCAGGTGATTTAAAAGATCCGACAGTTTCAATTCCCAGGGGAACTATTTTGGCCACAGTTGTGGGCCTGTTTGTATACATTGCAGTAGCTTATAAATTGGCTATCTCTTTTTCTCCTGAAGTATTAGCAGATCCAAAAAACAGCCTGATAATGCAGAATATTGCATACTGGGGGCCAATTATTCCCATTGGGCTGGCAGCAGCTTCATTATCTTCTGCTTTGGGTTCAATTCTTGTCGCTCCACGCACACTTCAGGCTATCGGAGCCGATGATATATTGCCTAATAAATTTTTAAATCGATATTTTTCAGTTGGGAAACCAGTATCAAATGAACCACGAAATGCCAGCCTGATTAGTATAATTATTGCATTTTTCTTTATTGCAGTTGGCTCAATCGAATTTGTGGCAGAGATCATTTCCATGTTCTTTATGCTGACATACGGAGCGATTTGTCTGATTTCCTTACTTGAGCATTTTGCCGCTGATCCTTCCTACAGGCCAACATTCAGGTCTCGCTGGTATATCTCGTTGGTAGGAACAATCTTGTCATTCTGGCTGATGTTTAAAATGAATGCACCCTATGCCATGGTTTCACTTTTAATTATGGGGATGCTTTATTATACAATATCTGTAAGCAAAAAGGAAGCAAAAGGATTTGGAAAACTATTCCGGGGAGTTATTTTTCAGCTTAGCCGACAACTTCAGATTATAGCCCAGCGTGCGGATAAGGAAGATATAGATTTACATTGGAGGCCTTTTACTATTTGTATTTCACAAGATACTTTTATCAGGAGAAGTGCTTTTGATCTGCTCAGATGGATATCCTATAAGTATGGTTTCGGGACCTATATTCATTACATCGAAGGGTATTTGTCCAAACAGACCTCCCGCGAATCGAAAGAGGTGCTTGAAAGACTCATCAACCTTGCCTCTGCTACCAAAAACAGAGTGTATCTTGATACCCTCATAAGTCCTTCCTATACCTCAGCAATTGCTCAGGTCGTTCAACTTTCAGGAATTTCAGGGAAAGGAAATAATATGATATTATTTGAGTTCAGCAGAACAGATCCCGAAATGTTTAAACGATCATTAGATAACTACTCTCTGATCCATTCCACAGGGTTTGATGTATGTGTTCTGAATACTTCCTATAAAGGATTTGGAGACAAACGTGAGATCCATATCTGGATTACTTCCCAAGATTATGAAAATGCTAATCTGATGATACTAATGGCATACATTATTTTAGGGCACCCTGAATGGCATGGAGGACATATAAAAATATTTACTATTTTCAAACAGGATGAGATCAACGAAAGGAGATCAAAATTGATGTCTTTGATTAAGTCAGGACGCTTGCCAATATCACCTGGCAACATACAGGTTATTCCTTCGGAAGATAAAAGAAAGACTAAGGAATTGATATCTGAAAAATCAGTGGATGCAGATCTGACAATTGTTGGATTTCGTCATGAACTGGTTAAAGCGAAAGGGATAGATACCTTTACCGGATTTGGTGATATAGGCAATATTCTATTTGTGAATTCACAAAAAGAAAAGGAGATAACCTAAAGCAGGTTTGTGTATAGCCCTGTTATCTTTGTAGATAAATTAATATACTTATTATTATGAAAAAAGCACTGTTTCCCGGTTCATTTGATCCATTGACTATTGGTCATGAGTCTGTTGTCAGAAGGGCATTGTCTTTGTTCGATAAAATTATTATCGCTGTTGGTTATAATACCACGAAAATGGGATACTTCCCACTGGAGCAGAGAGTTAAATGGATAAAAGATGTGTTTCATGATGAAAAGAAAGTTGAAGTTGAAACTTATAAATGCCTGACAGTTGATTTTTGCAATCAGAAAGAAGCCAACTATATACTTCGTGGCTTGAGAACTTCTGCAGATTTTGAATATGAAAGAGCCATAGGGCATATGAATCATTCCATGCACCCTGAAATTGAAACGGTTTTTTTTCTGACTCAGCCGGAACATACTCATATAACATCAACAATAGTACGTGATATCATCAAGCATGGAGGTGATGCATCAATTTTCCTTCCGGATAAGATAAAAAAATCCTTTTAATTTATTACTTATGAAGAAGTCTGTTTGTTTTCTTGTGTTCATCTGTGGGTTTTTAGTTGTTCATGCTCAGACAAATGTCAGAATTTTCGGGCAAGATACGAGCTATGCCGCGGTGAACATTGAATTTCTGAGATATTCCGATCAGATAACGAACACGGAAGTTGTTTTGAACAAATGCACTGTTGCAGATGATGGCAGTTTTAATATTCAGTTTCAGATGGAGGAAACAACTTTTGTATTTGCTTACATCGGTATTTATAAAGTACATCTTTATGCAACTCCTGAGAGTTCTTATAAAATAATACTTCCTCAGAGACAAGACAAAGAACCACAAGATTTTCTTAATCCATACTTCTCTCCGGTTATTGTGCATCTGGCAACAGAGAATTTTTATGAAGATGAATTGAATATGCAGATCAGAATGTTTAATGATGCATTTCTTCCTTATTACAACAAACATATCATGGCCATAAGAGAAAAGGATGATTTTGAGCAACTGGACAAAGATATTGCTCGTATGGAAAAACCATTCTCATCTTCCGGGAATGATTTTTTTAATAATTATCGAAAGTACAGGTATGGATTGTTAAGACATCTTGCATACCAGCAAAAATCAAAAAGTATTTCGGATGAATATTTCAAAGATCAGCCTATTCTTATAAATAATCCTGCATATATGGAGCTTTTCAACAGGGTATATGACAATTATTTTCAGCATTTTTCACGCACTGCGGAAGGGAAGGATCTTGGCAATATTATTTCATCGCAGAAACTCATTGAGCTGCGTAAATTGTTGGCTCATGATGAAGTTCTGGGAAAAGAGGAATTGCTGGATATGGTAATACTGAAAGGAATTTATGATGAGTTCTATGATGATAATTATTCGAGAAGGGCTCTTCTTGAAATTCTGAATACCTTTATTAACGAAAACAGAAATCCTGAATTGACAGAGGTTGCGGTATCGATCAGGAAGAAAACAACCAGGTTGCTTTCCGGTTTTGAACCTCCCGAATTTGAACTTTACAATGGTGATAGTAACCTGGTAAACCTTAAAGATTTCAGGGGCAAATATGTTTACCTTAATTTTTGCAGTTGTTTTAGTTATACCTGTCTGAATGAATTTAAATTTTTAAG
>CAYORG010000074.1:0-10571 GCA_964406315.1 uncultured Bacteroidales bacterium
TTTCATAATATCAATTTCATAGATCATTTATCCGGAATATGGATAAATCGTATTCAAAAGCTATTCAATAGCTTTTGAATAATTCATATAATTTTTCATTCACATTTACGTGATATTATGTATAATAAAAATTTTATATTTTCAGTGTTTTTTGCAATTCTGACACAAATCAATTATGCACAGAAAACAAAAACCGATGCCAACATTGTTGGACATGTAGCATCAAACGGAAAGCATATACCTTTTGCAAATGTCGCCATAAAAGGATCGACCATTGGCACTGCAACCGATGAAACAGGTCATTATCAGTTGATCAACCTGCCGGCAGGTCAGCATACACTTACCGTAAGCGTTGTAGGCTATAAGCCGGAGGAACGCACTGTAGAATTGGAGTTAAATACGACAATAGAAATAAAATTTGAACTGGAACCGGATATACTCAATCTGGATGAGATTGTCGTATCGGCTAACCGCAGTGAGCAAAAAAGAACAGAAGCTCCTGTTATTGTGAATACAATTTCAACGGAACTATTCAGCACTTCACAATCGGTTACATTAGGTGAGGGATTGAATTTTTCTCCGGGATTGCGATTGGAAAACAATTGTCAGAATTGTGGCTTTTCGCAGGTCCGGATGAATGGAATGGAAGGTCCGTATTCCCAAATACTGATTGATAGCCGCCCAATTTTCAGTGGTCTTGCAGGAGTATACGGATTGGAACTTATACCTGCAAATATGATCGAACGGGTGGAAATAGTGCGTGGAGGCGGATCTGTCCTTTATGGCAGCAATGCCATTGCAGGAACAATAAACGTTATTTTAAAAGATCCTGTTTTGAATACCTATGAAGCAGGCGCAAAGTATGCTCTTATTGGGACAGGTGTGGACGGAACAGGTGATGAAGCCCCGGACTATTCTGTGCATATGAATATTTCACTGGTTTCTGATGATCATAAAACCGGGGTGGCAATAACCGGTTTTAACAGGAATCGTAAGATGTTTGATGCCAATAACGACGAATTTTCCGAACTATCATCTTTGGAAAATATTACATTAAGCACAAGGTTTTTTCATCGCTTTGATCATCGTGACAAATTGGAGATAATTTTTTTTACGATCAAAGAACAACGTGAAGGTGGCAATATGCAGGAATACACACTTCACGAGCGTGATATTGCTGAAGCTGTTACTCAGCATCTAACGATAGGATGTCTTTCTTATAAACGGTTTTTCAGAACCTATGATCTGCTTACATTTTATGCATCGGGACAGTTTCTGAACAGGGATTCATATTACGGGGCAGAGCAATCTTTATCCGATTACGGTAACTCCAGGGATAATACATACAACATCGGAGCACATTACAAAGTCAATTTTAGCAACTCATCGTTGTTAACCGGTGTTGAAAATACAGGGGATTTCCTGGTGGATAAAAAACTGGGTTATCCTGATATTGATAATGCAGATATTGTGAACGATTCCATAACAGATATTCCTCATACCGGAAATGTGAAAATAGCAGACCAGTCATCAGTTACCACAGGAATTTTCTCACAGTATGAACATACTTTCAATAAAATGAAAATTGTTCTTGGAGTTAGATATGACCATTACGAGATAAAAGACCTGGCAAGTGAGGAGGGAAAAGCTGTTACAGGGGATGTGTTTAGCCCCCGGGTTAGCTTCATGTATGAAATAGGTAAAGTATTGCAGGCAAGGGTTGGTTATTCGCAGGGATATCGCGCTCCACAGGTATTTGATGAAGATCTGCATATTGAAACCTCAGGGCTAAGGCAGGTAATTCATGAAAGTGCTCCGGGGCTGAAGCAGGAAACCAGCCATAGTTTTACGGCATCTTTGGATTTTAATGGCCTTATAGGAAACGTTTATGTTGGTTTTCTTGCTGAAGGATTTTATACTCGCCTCGTGGATCCTTTTGTAAACGAAATTGGAGAACCGGATGAAGAAGGAAGGGTCATTTATACCAGGACAAATGCTGAAGACGGCGCAACTGTACAAGGGATGAATTTGGAATTTAAACTAAAGCCTGTAAAGAATTTTAAACTCACATCCGGATTTACTTTGCAATCCAGTAAGTATGACGAACCACAGGAATTTGATGAAAAACGGTTTTTTCGTACGCCAAACCAATATGGTTATATAGCCATGGATTGGAATTTTGTAAAAAACCTATGCCTTTCGGTAACAGGCAATTATACTGGCAGCATGCTCATTCCTTATTTTGGGACATCTTCTGTTTCGGATACAGGGGAATTGCATGAATCGGAAGATTTTTATGATATGGGGCTTAAGCTAAAATACAATATCAGGTTAAATGGAGCCATTCTTCAGTTATATGGAGGAATCAGGAATATATTTAATTCCTATCAGTCTGATTTTGATGAAGGCATTGACCGTGATCCGGCATACATATATGGACCTATATTACCACGGACTGTAAGTTTTGGTATTAAGATCAGCAATTTAGCGGATTGATAATATTACAGATTAACCTGGAATTTAGTATGACAGACTATTGACTCTCGGTTCGAACCAAAGATTCATATAGCAAGATATAAGTTTGAGTATGAGAGCCTGCCTGCGAGCCACAGACAGGTAAACCCACCACAGACAGGTAAACCGGCAGGCAGGTGAGTAAAGAGTCCTCCTCCGTTCTGATAACTAAGAACTACGGCGGATAAGTGGGGCGTGGCAGAGTCGAACTGCCGACCTCATGCCTGTCAAGCATGCGCTCTAAACCAGCTGAGCTAACGTCCCGTATTATAATACCAAATTATCAATGAACTGATAAACAAGAAAGGAAACAAATATACAAATAATGATTTTTTATTAGATGAATAACAGCAGACTCACTGCCATCAATGCCATTCCTGCTACCAATCCATAAATTGAAAGATGATGTTCTCCGTATTCTTCCGCTGCAGGAAGCAATTCGTCCAACGATATAAATACCATAATACCAGCAACGGCGGCAAAGATAATGCCCATCATAGTATTACTGTTCTTAATAAAGGGCATTAGGATCAGGTACCCGGCTATTGCGCCGACAGGTTCAGCCAGACCTGAAGAAAAGGAAAGCCAGAATGCTTTCTTTCGACTTTTTGTTGCAAAATATACCGGTACCGAAACCGCAATACCTTCCGGGATGTTGTGGATAGCAATGGCCACAGCAATTGCTATTCCAAGACTGGGATCGGAGAGGGCAGCAGTAAATGTTGCCAGTCCTTCCGGGAAATTATGAATGGCTATTGCAAGTGCAGTTAAAAGTCCCATACGTTGCAGTTTTTTATTTTTCAAAGCACTGGCATCAATTTCTTCCACTTTTCGCACTTCATGCGGATTATCCACATTCGGAACAAGCTTATCGATAATGGCAATCAACGCCATTCCCCCAAAAAATGCAAGAACGGTGATCCAGGTTCCCATACGCTGACCGAATACTTCTTCTGCAACAAGTATGTTCTTACCCTTGAAAAAAATTTCTACAAAAGAAACGTAGATCATAACGCCGGCAGAAAAACCCAGGGCAAGAGATAAAAATTTGGTATTTGTATGTTTTGTAAAAAAAGCCAGAGCGCTGCCAATTCCAGTAGAAAGACCTGCAAAAAGAGTAAGTCCGAATGCAATCAGAACAGTATTTGTTTCCATTGTGTTCTGTGGTATGTTATATAAGAAATAACCTTTGTTTACTATTTTTGTTCTAATTGATTAATAATGCATATTGCTTATTTTAATCAATTTTGCTTCTTCCAGAATTTTAATCCTCCGCCCGTGAATTTCAATCAGTTTGTCCTGTTTGAACTCAGACAAAAGCCGGATAACAGATTCAGTTGCCGTTCCGACAATATTTGCCAGTTCTTCCCGTGTTAATGAAATTTGTAAAAAATTGTCTTTATCAATATCAAAAGTCCACTTCAGCTGGATGATAACTTCAGCCAGTCGTTCTCTTACTGTTTTTTGAGCAATATCTGTAATGTAATCGTTTGCCTCTCCCAGTTCCATGCAGGCAATCTGCAAAAGATCCATAGCAAAGTTGCCATTGGATTTTACCAAATTTTTCACCATTTCACCGGGCACATATACTATTTCTGCTTCCTCAATGGCTTTGGTTGAAGTACATGCCAGCTCCCCTGTTATTGTAGATCGAAATCCCATAACATCTCCGGGTTTGGCAAACCGAATGATCTGATCTTTGCCGTCAAAACCTGTTTTGAAGATCTTGATGATTCCCTTGCAGACTATGAAAAACCCATTGATCCTTACACCTTCTTCATATATTATTGAACTTTTTTTATAGCTGTCTGTTCCTTGTTCAATAGGCAGCTGATCAAGTTCTTCTTCTGTCAGATGTTTAAATACAGTGCTTGTGCTGATGAATTCGCGCAGATTGTTGCCGGTATATTGCTTTTTCTCCATGAAATATAGTTTAAACGTTTATGAGAAACTTTACCTGATTAACAGGGCAGGATAACTTCAGTATGTTTAAAGATATTAATTTTACATTTTTAGTGAATCATTTTGTTTAATTTTTAATTATTTAAATGATAATTCGCTATGAAAGATACAGTAATAGTTAACTGGAAAGAAAATATGATTTTCGAAGCTGAAATAGATGGGCACAGGTTTGTAATGGATGCAAAGAAAGAACATGGAGGATCTGATCAGGGTCCACGCCCCAAACCTTTGATGATGGTTTCACTGGCCGGTTGTACAGGCATGGATGTAATCTCTATATTAAAAAAAATGAGGGTGGAGGTAGATGAATTCTCTGTTAAAATAGATGGCGATCTGACGGATGAGCATCCGAAACATTTTACAAGAATGCATATAATTTATGAGTTTAAGGGAAAGAATCTTCCTGTGGATAAACTTGAAAAAGCAATCGAACTTTCACAGAACCATTATTGTGGAGTGAGTACATCCTATCGCAAGGCAATGGAAATCACTCACGAAATTAAAATTCACTGATTGAACATAGTTCAAAAATATCTGGAAAGCTTAGTTTCTCTATTGTATCCCAGGAATTGCTATGCCTGCAACGAGAGTCTGGTGGGGAATGAAACAGTTTTGTGTACAGCATGCAGACATTCTCTTCCTGAGACAGGGTTTTACGATTCTGATGATAATCCGGTAGAGAAATTATTCTGGGGAAGAATACCGGTTGTGCATGCTACTGCATTTCTTTTTTTTGAGAAATCCAGCAAATACCAGTCACTCATTCATCAGTTAAAATACAATGGGAAAAAAGAAGTGGGGATATTTCTTGGAAATTTGCTGGGTGCCGCTTTAAGGAATACAAAATTCGATGAAACCGAAGTTATTGTATCGGTACCTTTGCATAGATCCAAATTAAGACGGAGAGGATACAATCAGTCTGATATTATTGCCGGCCAGATTTCTGAGATAACCGGCAAACCTCATTTAACAAATGTTTTAAAGAGAAAGGTAAATACACAATCGCAAACAGGTAAAAAGCGATACGACCGTTGGAAAAATGTAGAAGGAATATTTGAATGCTGTAAACCTGAGCTAATAAAAAACAAACATGTTTTGCTTATTGACGATGTAGTTACAACAGGCGCAACACTTGAAGCTGCAGGAAGCAGTATACTTGAAGTGGAAGGCACTTGTTTATCTATTGCATCAACAGCCTATGTGAATTAATAATTTAATGGCCAGCTGTAATCTATTTCCCAGTTCGACCGCACATTTATTTCCTGTGGGAAGTAAATTACTTTTTCAGGCTGGATCTTTTTTAAATAGTTGCCGGTATCCCATTTGCCATTGTCATTTGAATCGATAATTACTTTCAACTTATATTTTTTTGGGATCATATACTCGTAACGGATTCTCTGATCCGAAGCAAAGAATTTTTGTGATAATACGATTTCTTTTTCGTTCATCAATTGTAAGATCACCGGACTTTTTATGTTTGAGAGATTTATTGTTAGTATTCCGTAATAATCGGAGGACTGTGTCTTAAAATTAAAAATGGTAGTGTCATTACCAGTGCCATATATATCTGATAATGCACTATCATAGATTACTACTTTGTAGGATGTAAGTTCTTCAGGCTGATAGTTGATGTATATTCTATAGAGGGAGTTTGTATCTTTAAACGCTGTAAATTTTTGGGGTATTTCAAGAGTATCCTGAATCAGATACAAATGAATCTTATCTGCATTAAAATCAAAACAGGGTGTTTTGGTAATGATCCCTATTTTTTTATCAAGGTCAAAAGCATTTGTATTTTTTATATTGTTTGATAACATCAATTTTTTTACCGGTTTAATTTCTTCCTCAGTTTGATCGTTTTCTTTTTCCTTTTTTTTACTTCGGCGGGGTTTTAATGATTCCTCTTCCCTGGCCTGTGAGATCAATAACAAAGTATCTGTAAAGGGAGTGAGGATCCCTAAAGAATCATAAATTGGGAAAGTAACCTCAAACCGAAGACTGTCCATTCCAATTGCATTGGTATCGGTAAGCCAATAGATTAAAGTATCCCGGGTTTTGTTTGCATCAAGAAGATACCAGGTACCTGACGGTTGAAAATTGACAGGATGAATATGAAATGTATCTGACAGAGATTCATTGAAAGTAAAAAACAACTGCTCATCTTCTTTCCGCAAATAGTCAACCATATATTGGTTTTTAAGCAGTTGGGTGAAACTGACCATTTGTGTATTGTAAGAATAGATACTGGGTTGCTTTTTAAGAGAATCAGAAAGAGTACTGTCCGTCACTACACTATCCTGTTGATTGATGAGATAGGCTAATGTGGAATCCCGGATAATGATATTGTCCTTGAATCTATCGCTTGTAAGCTCAATGATTGAATCGTGAAAAGCAATTTGTTCTCCCGGGAGGTCGAACATGAGATTTGAATTGGCATCTTTCAGGGCAAACAAACGATAATGACCTGTTTCAAGATTATGCAATGAGAAGTAACCTTCTTCATTGGTTCTGCTTATGTAACTTGGTTTTTCAAGCAGTGGGGCAGAATCATTCAGATTCTTGTACAACATGACAAACATTCGTTCTTCATCAGGAGTATGATTAAAAGCATTAATAACTCTTCCTTCCACATTCATCGAATCAATATAATCTTTTAGTGAAAAAACGAATTCGTAATTGCGAAGAACATTGCCTTCATTATTATCTACTATGGAGTTACCAAAACTAATTGTATAGGTAGTAGTATCAAATTTTGCATCGCGGGGGAATTGAACTACAATACTTTTTCCTTTTAACTGAGCCGCAGGTTTTTCATCGAGAGGTGGTGAAATAATTAATTCCTGGTAAATATCCTCGAGCTGAATAAATTCATCAAAAGTGATTTCAATGTTTTTTTTGGGTGAATAATTCACTGAACTGTCAAGAGGAGTTGTTTTTATTACAACAGGGGGATCTTCATCAACAGGGCCTCCAAGAGGAGAGCCAATTTTTGCACATGCTATCAGAACCAATAGCAGGAAGGATGTAAGAATGATTACAGATGTTCGATGCAAGTTCCTCATATTTGTGGCTACAAACATACAAACTAAACCCAAAACCAAAGGTATTATTTTGTTGCGATTTGATATTTTGGAAATTAAAAAAGCCGGATAAACAGAATACCGGCTTATTTAATAGAAAATACATTTATATCAATCAGAATCTCATTCTCCACATCATCATCCAGGCAAACTTCTGAAAATATTCAGTTTCTATCTGGCCATTTAACCTGTTAAGAGACTCATAAAAGACATTTTCACGGTTTGTAATGTTCTGAACATCCATGATCCATTCATTCATTGTTTTTTTCGCATTCCAGCGAAGGGTTATCCGCAGGTCCAGCCTCATGTATGCCGGGTATTGCTCTTCAAAGGCCCTGTCATAATCAAAGTCCATGTAATATAACTCGTTGTCACCTTCTTCAACAGTATAGGGAGTATATCTTTTCCCTCCTGCAACAGTAAATTTGGGACTGGCCGCAAGAAAGGTATTGTCGCCGAGTTTAAATTCGTATCCTCCCAATACATTGACCACGTAATTGCTGTTAAAGGCTGAATTTCGCTCAATATTATCACTCCCTTTGTATTTTGATTCAAACAGGGAGGTAGTAACCAGGAAGTAATAATTGTTGGAGAAGAATTTCTCTACTGTTAGTTCAATACCATAATTCCTTCCCGTTCCTTTATTGATCAGACTGTCCATATCGGGGATATAATAATCAGCACCATAGTTCAACATGGAATTATGCGATGGAATTTGTTCCACGGGGACATCATAAATATGCTGGTAATAGGTTTCAAATTTAAATCTGAAATCTTTGGTAAACACGTAATCGTATCCAACAACAACATGATGACTCTTGGAAAAATCAAGGTCTTTATTTGTTGATCTCTCGTACTCTCCGGTTACAGGATTAAGTCTTTGTGAGAAATAGATCTGATGAGGCTGCAACTGGCTGTGTAAACCATATCCCAGGCTTATGGACTGTTTTTTCAGGAACTGGTATTGAATACTTACACGGGGTTCGACGATAAAACTACTATTCAGGCCAAAATACTGTGAGTGGAGGCCGGAATAAAGTGTGAAATTATCGTTCATGCGATGACACCATTCTGCAAACCCTTGAAAAAGAGCCATTGTTCCGTCGGCTTTGCTTCCCAGCTTATACGTTCCGTCGCTTTGCAATGTACTGTCACGAAAAGAAGGCTGGAATACATCTGCACTGATACCTGCCTTGAAATGGTTCTTGGTATTGATCTTAGTGTTTATTTCACTACCTGCTGAATATTGCCATTCCGAATATTTACTTCTTGAATATAGGGTACTGCTTCTGTCACGCATTGATATGGAATCAAATTTATAATCTTCAAAACTTCCTGATAGCGCTATCCTGGTTGTCAGGCGTGTATTGGTTGACAATGGGATAATATGATTTATTCCGCTGGTCATCATCCCCGTATAGTAACTAAAATCATACCCATAGTCTGAAAAGGAAAAATCAGCGGTTGTGTCTTTTTTGCTGTCATAGTTTTTTACATTGCTGTTGCCGGCAATACCAAAAAAACTGAATTTTCCTGCTTTCGCTGTCGGCAGATCAACCATGTAAGAAAGATCCTGGTATTCGGGGACTGTTCCTTCAGGGCCATAACTGATTCCCAGCTTTTCCAGAAGACCGAGAAATGAATACCTGTAATTTACCAGGTAGGATGCATTGTGTTTTTTGGAAAACGGTCCTTCGGCACCCAGTTCAAAGCCGGCCATTCCAATTTGCAATAGATATTCCCGGTGCTGGTTGTTCCCGGTCCGCATGTTTAAATCGAATGCTCCGGATAATGCATTTCCATATTCTGCGGGGAATGCCCCGGTATAAAAATCGGAATTGCGCAGAAGGTTATTGTTTAACATACTTATAGGCCCACCTGTAGTACCTAATGCACCAAAATGATTTGGGTTGGGGACATTTTGTCCTTCCAGTCGCCACAAAAGACCCAGGGGTGAATTGCCTCTTATAATAATATCATTGCGGGCTTCACTGACAGCTAAAACACCTGCGTAATTGCTTGCCATCCGGGAAGGATCTCCCCAGCTTCCGGCATAGCGTTCGGTTTCCTCAACAGTAAATGAGCGGGCACTGATAAGGGCCATTTGATTTGTAGGCTTGTCTTTACGTTGTGTTGCTTTTATAACTACCTCGTCACCCTGGTAAACCATTTCCACCATCTCAATATCAAGAACAATTTCATGAACAGAAGAGAGATTTACACTTACCGATATGGGTTTGTATCCAATGTAGGAAAATTGAACCTCATGACGTCCGACAGGCATATCCTCGAATCTGAACTTTCCATAGGGGTCACTTGTTGTTCCATGTTGGGGATCAATTGTAGGTATAATAACATTGACTCCCAACAGAGGTTGCTGAGTATCCTGATCTTTAATTGTGCCTCGTATTGTCTGAGTATATTGAGCAAACACTGTAAGGGAAGAATACAAAATCAGATTAAGAATGTATACTATTCTTTTCATAGATGAAGGGTTTTTTAGTAACTTGATAAAGGTTAAACTAGTCAAATAAAATATGAAATTTTACAATTATAAAATAAGTTTTGATCCGATTAAAAAAAAAGGACATGTATTTTCATTGCTGGTTGCATGGAGTTTATTCTTTTCTTGTACCTATGATGATGAAGAAACTCTGATCCTTTCAAATCCTTGTGATACGGTTCCGGTAACCTATTCAGGTGTAATACAACCCATTCTGGAAACCTATTGTTATAGTTGCCATAGCAGCAACAATCCCAGTGGCGGGATAATCCTTGATAATTATGAGGATGTAAGAGATATTGCACTGGAAGAAGACAGCAGGCTTATAGGTTCCATAAATCATGAAGCCGGTTATGCGGCTATGCCTCAAAGACAATCTAAGCTTGATTCATGCAAATTGCATTATTTTGATGTATGGGTTGAGCAAGGAGGAGCAAATAATTAGTAATTAAAAATTAAGAATTAAGAATTAAGAATTAAGAATTAAGAATTAAGAATTAAGAATTAAGAAT
>CAYORG010000075.1:0-10214 GCA_964406315.1 uncultured Bacteroidales bacterium
AGCAAAAGAAACAACGCTGTGTTTCAAACCTTTTTGTATTCCTGGCTTCTGAGCAGAGAGGGGCAATACGGGAAAATACAACCTTCCCTGTTTTTTGTGCGTGATATTTATAAAGAGAATTTTGATCATAAAATTATTCAATCGGAAAACAGGAATTCGAAGCCTGTGGATGAATTCTCTGAATACCTGGAAGATTTTGAAATGAGGCTTAAAGCGCTTATTCGAGATTTGTTCGATCCATCGGAAACATTTACACAAACAGAAGATACGGATTATTGTTCCAATTGCCCTTACAACCTGATCTGTTCAATAAAGACCTGATCGTTTTTGTTTGTTTTTCGGTCTTTAATGTATTACCGTATTTTATTTCAATGCAATTTAACCGTTGATGTTCAATTGTGAGTAGAATACCAATAATGGAAGGCATAAACAGATTTTTCACTCACATTTTAAAATGAAATGGTTTTTCGGAAAATTAAGTGGATTGGGCAAATTGTTTATTGTATAGAAATCAAACAGGAATTTTTAATATTCGTGCAAATGAGAATTGTTTTCTTATTTTTATATTTTTAACGACACAGATAACCAATTCCTTATAAAATGGAGATGAGACTTTTTAAAAACTGGTGGTTAATGACGCTAAAGGGTGTTCTGGCCATTGGCTTTGGCATTGTTGTATTGGTTCGTCAGTATCCTCTTATAAAAAGTTCTCTGGCCGTAAGCTTTGGCATTCTTGTTATGGCATCCGGTTTGATGATTATTACCGGGGCATTCCTGCATAAAAAGGACAGTCCGCGATGGACATGGTGGCTCGTTGAAGGAATTCTGGATATTCTGATCGGAGCATTTTTTGTTTTTAAACCGGAACTGGCAAAAGCCTTTTTTCTCATTTTTCTGGCATTTTGGGCATGTGTTATAGGAATAATTCAAATCCTGACATCATTCCGGATGATCAATTATATGGAGCGTTGGTGGATGATGCTTCTAACTGGTGTATTCTCAATACTATTTGCTGTTTTGATATTTATCAATCCTTTTTATGCCAAATACAATCTCGGATCGATCATTGGATTAGCCTGTATTATATTGGGATTGATCATGGTATTTCTTTCAAGAACACTTCGGGATATTTACCTGTAATATTAAGTAAAGAACTTAATCATATTTTTTATTACCTGATCTTTTAAGAAGATCAGGTCTGAGTTTTTTTGTTCTTTCCACCGACTGATTCATTCTCCAGGTTTCGATTTCGTTATGCTTTCCTGACAGCAATACATCAGGTACTTTCCATCCCTTGTATTTTGCAGGTCGGGTATATACAGGAGGAGCCAGCAAATTATCCTGGAAACTGTCAGTCAGGGCTGAAGTCTCATCTGACAGTACACCGGGAATTAATCTGACAATGGTATCCACAACAATTGCAGCCGCTAATTCACCCCCTGTAAGAACATAATCTCCAATAGATAATTCTTTGGTAATCAAATGATCACGTACTCTCTGATCAACACCCTTATAATGACCGCATAATAAAATAATGTTGTTTTTTGTTGAAAGCTGATTTGCTATTTTCTGATTGTACTTTTCACCATCGGGAGTAAGATATATGATTTCGTCGTATTCTTTTTCAGATTTCAGTTTTGAGATCAGATTGTCAATCGGACCTATTTCCATAACCATACCAGCTCCTCCGCCGAAAGCATAATCATCAACAGTTTTGTGTTTATTCATCGAATATTTCCTGATATCGTGTATTGTCAGATTTACAATTCCTTTTTCAATAGCCCTCTTCACAATGGATTGTTCAAAAGGTCCTTTCAGAATTTCAGGCAATATGGTCAACAAGTCTATATTCATCTTTTTTTTGTAAAAATAACATATCAGCACAAATATGGGTCCGATATTTCATTGCAGATAGTATATCTGCAGGAATTTCTTGTATAAGATATTTTCTTATATCGCGTTACTATTTAACAATAAATACTATATTAACTAATTGCAAAGCTATTTTTGAAAAACTTTGTCATATTTAATGTTAATATCTATTTTCGTAGATGGAATTAGGCTATTGCATAAGAATTCAAAGTAGAAAGCTATGGTGGAATTAGATCCTAAAGGCTCTGTTCATTATGAACAATTCGGCGACGCCGAAAATACACAAAAGAAAAACCCGGGTGAGGGAAACCTTCTTGGTGGAAATACAGAACCGGAAGAGACAATGCAGTCTTCCCCGGATAAATCAGATGAACAATCCAAAAAAATAACATCGGACAAAAAAAAATCTTCAACATCCGGGAAATCTGATATAAAAAGCAAGAAATCTGAGAAGAAAAAGGATATATCCGAAGATACTTCAGGAGAGGATAAAAAGAAATTAGAAAAGAAAACAAAAGCATCCTCCTCAAAAGTAGCGAAAGCATCCAAAAAAAAGCCGGAGGGTGATAAAAAGGAAAGTGAAGCAGAGAAGTCTGATAAGGATACGAAAGTGGTGGAGCCTGAAAAGATCGACTATACAAAGCTATCAAAAGAAGATCTTGTGGAAGTGTTGAAGGATTTGCTAAATAACAAACCTGCAGGAGAAATCCGAAGTGATATTGAAAACATAAAATCTAATTATTATAAAAAGCAAAGAGCAGAGCTTGAAGAGATAAAAAAGAAATTTCTCAATGAAGGTGGTCAGGTTGAGGATTTTAAAGTGGAGGAAAATCCTGTTGAAACCGAGCTTAAGGAATTGCTGAATAAATACCGCGAGTTGCGGAATGAATATAATAAGAAACTTGAAGAAGATAAACTTGTTAATCTGCAGGAAAAATACAAAATAATAGACGCGATCAAGGATCTGGTAAATAGTCAGGAGTCATTGAATAAAACCTTTCATGATTTCCGGGAGCTGCAAAACCGCTGGCATGAAGCAGGACCAATACCTCAGAAAAATCTGAAGGATCTTTGGGAATCATATCATTATCAGGTAGAAGCCTTCTATGATTATATTAAGATCAACAAAGAGCTTCGTGATCTGGATCTGAAAAAAAACCTGGAAGAGAAAATAAAACTCTGTGAGTCAGCAGAGGAGTTGTTACTTGAACCATCAGTTGTTGAAGCTTTTCGGCGATTACAGAAATTACACGATCGTTGGCGTGAAGTTGGTCCGGTACCAATTGATAAACGTTCGGAGATTTGGGAACGGTTTAAAGAAACAACCTCAAAAATAAACCGAAAACACCAGGAGTATTTTGTTAACCTTAAGCAGGAACAGAAAAAGAATTATGAGGAAAAGCTGTTATTATGTGAAAAGGCAGAAGAAATAAATAACAGTGAGCTTGGCAACCATAAAGACTGGGAAGAAAAATCGAAGAAGCTGATCAAGTTACAAAAAGTCTGGAAATCCATTGGCTTTGCTCCAAAAAAGTACAATACGCAAGTATATGAAAGATTCAGGAAGGCCTGCGATGAATTCTTCGATAAGAAACGTCAGTATTATTCTCAGAATCGTGAAGAGCAGCAGAACAATCTCCAGTTGAAAATGGAATTGTGCATACAGGCAGAGGCGCTGAAGGATAGTACCGACTGGAAAAAAACAACGGATGATCTGATTGCTCTTCAGAAAAAATGGAAGGAAATAGGCCCGATCCCTATTAAACAGTCGGAAAAGATCTGGAAGCGATTTCGGGCTGCATGTGATGTATTTTTTAATAATAAATCACAGTACTATTCTCAGATAGATACCAGGTATGAAGAAAATCTTGAATTAAAGAACAATCTGATCAAAGAGATTGAGGAGTTTGAACCTACCAGTGCAGTTGAAAAAAATCTGGAATCGTTGAAGGAATTTCAACGACGCTGGTCTGAAATCGGTTATGTACCGTTGAAGGATAAAAATGAAATTCAGGACAGGTACAGACAGGCTATAAATCTGAAATTTGATCAATTGAAACTGGATGAGAACAAAAAGTCTCTTTTGAAGTATCGTAATCGTATTGAAAACCTGGCTGAAAAGCCAAATTCATCGAACAGAATACGATTGGAGCGTGAAAAATGCTTTAATAAATTGAAGCAACTGGAAAATGATATTTCCCTCTGGGAAAATAATATTGGCTTTTTCACAGAATCGGAAAATGCAGAATCGATGATTACCGATGTGAATAAGAAGATTGAAAATGCCAGGAACAAAATTGAACAATTGAAAGGGAAGATCCATATTCTTGATGAGTATGACGAATCTTGAAATAGAATGATCTTACATTGGCATTGGATTTTCATTGCATATGAAGTGCCACAAAATTCTATCTTTGAAAATTCTGGCTTTAGGATTAATTATTTACTTTTGCGCAAACATTAAAATTTTCAGGTTTGGCTAATACCAAATATATTTTTGTAACAGGAGGTGTGACATCTTCTCTGGGCAAAGGAATTATTTCAGCATCATTAGGTAAACTATTGCAGGCAAGAGGTTTCAAAGTATCAATTCAGAAACTCGACCCTTATATCAATGTAGACCCGGGGACGTTGAATCCTTATGAGCATGGTGAATGCTATGTTACAGAAGATGGTGCCGAAACTGATCTGGATCTGGGACATTATGAACGATTTTTAAGTGTTTCAACCTCACAAGCAAATAATGTTACTACGGGACGTATTTATCAATCCGTAATAAATAAAGAAAGAAGAGGCGATTATCTGGGCAAAACCGTACAGGTGATCCCGCATATTACAGATGAGATCAAGAGACGAATTTTAATGCTGGGCAGAAAGCAAAAGCTTGATATGGTGATTACGGAAATTGGAGGTACGGTAGGTGACATTGAGTCTCTTCCCTATATTGAAGCAGTGCGTCAGCTAAAATGGGAATTAGGGCCTACCAATGTTTTGTATATCCATCTTACACTTGTTCCTTTTCTTTCTGCAACAGGTGAATTAAAGACAAAGCCCACCCAACATTCGGTGAAAGAATTACTCGAAAACGGAATTCAACCTGATATTCTTGTACTCAGAACAGAACATGAGCTTACAGATGATATAAGAAAAAAAGTGGCATCATTTTGTAATGTCAGCCTGGAGTCGGTTGTTCAGTCAATAAATGTTTCTACAATATATGAGGTGCCGATTTTAATGCAAAAAGAAAAACTTGACTTATCGGTTCTTCAGAAAATGAATATTCCTGCTAAAGGAACTCCCGGTCTTGAACACTGGAAAAATTTCCTCAGGAAATTAAAAAAACCAAAACACCATGTAAGAATTGCCTTGGTCGGGAAGTATGTTGAACTTGCAGATTCCTACAAATCAATTAACGAATCGTTTATTCATGCAGGAGCAGTGAACGATTGTGCTGTTGAGGTCAAATATGTTCATTCCGAGGAGATCTTTGAAGAGAATCTTAAAGAATGTTTTGGAGATGTTAAAGGAATTCTTGTTGCTCCGGGTTTTGGCGACAGAGGAATAGATGGGAAAATACTTGCCGCCAGATATGCAAGAGAAAATGATGTGCCCTTTTTCGGGGTATGCTTAGGATTGCAATGTGCTGTGGTTGAATTTGCCAGGAATGTTCTGGGATTTGAAAAAGCACATTCAACCGAGATGGAAAGAAAAACCCCACATCCCGTTATCGATCTTATGGAAGAACAAAAAGAAATTATTGATAAAGGAGGAACAATGCGTCTTGGAGCTTACCCCTGCAAAATAAAAAAAGGAACGAAAACTTTTGAAGCATATAATAAAGAGAAAGTTTCAGAACGACACAGGCACAGGTATGAATTCAACAACTATTACCTGAATGATTTTGAAAAGGCAGGAATGATTGCCACCGGTATCAATCCGCAGACAAACCTGGTAGAAATCATGGAGATACCTGAAAAAAAATGGTTTATCGGAGTTCAGTTTCATCCGGAGTATAATAGTACAGTAGTCAAACCTCACCCGCTTTTTGTAAATTTTGTAAAAGCCACAATCTCAAAAAAATAGAAATTATATAGTATAGAATATTGAATATGGACAGAAATGCAATTATAGGCATGGTTATAATAGCCGGAATCTTCATTATTTGGGGAGTGGTCAACAAACCTAGTGCCGAAGAACTGAAAAGACAGCAAGAGGAAAAAAAGAGACAGCAATATATAGAAGACTCTACTGCAATTGCCCGACAGATCGAAGAACAAAAAAGAGCAGAATCTTTTATTGATTCATCCGCTAAGGATGCTGTTATTACCAGCCGCGAAGATAAAGAAACACCTTCTCAGTCTTCGGAAATTCAGGTTGCAAGCGACACTGCAGAATATAATATTTATACGCTTGAAAATAACCTTATTAAATTGTACCTCTCTGAAAAAGGTGGCCGGATCAATTCAGTGGAATTGAAGAACTATCAGACACATGACTCTTTGCCACTGGTATTGTTTCATAGCGATTCCAGTAAATTTGGTCTGAACTTCTTTAGTCAGAACCGGCCGATAAATACAAACGAACTGTATTTCAAATCTTTAGCTACTAAAGAATCTGTTGTTGTTTATGAAAATCCTGAAAGTATCAGCTTCAGATATTTGACAGGTGAAAATGAATACATCGAATATCAGTATACCCTTTCACCGGATAAATACCAGGTTGATATGAATATCAGGATCCATGATATGTTTCAGCTTTCCACACAGCGAACCAATGTAATTGATCTCGACTGGATGGTATGCTCTCCGCAGCAGGAGAAAGGCAGGGATAATGAAATGATATATACCACTCTGTATTATAAACCTTATGAAGATGACGTTGACTTTTTTAATGCCCGGTCAAAGAAATCCGTGCAAAGTGAAAACATCGTCACGCGTCTTGAATGGATAGCATACAAAGATCAGTTTTTCTCATCGGTGATTATGGCCGATGACTCATTCCTGGATGCGATTATGAAAAGTGAGCTTATGCCTGACGGAAGCAAATACATAAAGAAATTTGAATCAACCATCGGATTGCCATTTGAAGCGGGACAAAATCAGGATATTTCCCTGCACTTCTATTTTGGACCAAACAAATACAAATTACTCAAAAGTCAGTATGGTGACAAACAACTCCAGGATCTTGTTACAGTCGGAAGAAATATTATCAAGTGGATCAACCAGATAGTAATTATTAATTTGTTTGATTTTCTTAACAAATACATTAGAAATTATGGGATCATTATTCTCATAATGACCATAATTATTAAGATATTCCTTCTGCCTCTTACCTTTAAATCGTATATATCTACGGCTAAGATGAAGGTATTGAAGCCTCAGATCGATGAGATCAATAAAAAGATCCCCAAGGAAAAAGCTATGGAAAGGCAACAGGCTACCATGGCATTGTACAAAAAGGTGGGAGTTAGCCCTCTGGGAGGTTGTCTTCCTATGATTTTGCAAATGCCTATTTTGTTTGCGATGTTCCGCTTCTTTCCAACTTCTATAGAGCTTCGTCAGCAGGGTTTTCTCTGGGCACACGATCTGTCAACTTACGATTCCATACTTGAATGGGATGCTACCATTCCTTTCATCAGCAATACTTTCGGTAACCACCTTAGTCTTTTCACTTTACTGATGACGATCTCTACCATTCTTTCCATGAAGTTTAACAGTCAGACCGCGGCTTCAAATCAGCAGATGCCCGGCATGAAATCAATGATGTATGTTATGCCGATCATGTTCATGTTTATCTTAAACAAGTTTTCTGCCGGCCTGACTTATTATTATTTTCTTGCCAATATCATTACGTTTGCCCAGAATTTATTGTTCAAGCAGTTTGTTGATGAGGATGAACTATTGCAAAAACTTGAATCGAGGAAAAGCAAACCAAAGAAGAAATCGAAATTTCAGCAGCGAATGGAACAAATGGCAAAGCAACAGGGTCAGAAACCCATCAGAAGGAGATAGTATATAATAAAACAACAGGAGAATCCTCAATCATTTTGTAAGTCTCTTTGGTTGAGGGTTTTTTGTTTTCTAGTATATTTAACCAAAAATTGGAAATTTTATTTGAAAATGGAACTTGTAAACAACCGGTATCAGATTGATGGAATAGACATCCTGTCAATTGTTGAAAAATATGGTTCGCCTTTGTATGTCTATGAAACCTCCAGAATGAAAGTTCAATATGAAAAGTTTACCAATGCATTCAAAGGAGTTAAACTGAAAATCAATTTTGCCTGCAAAGCGCTTACGAATATTAATATTCTCAAGTACTTCAGGCAACTTGGTGCCGGTCTGGATGCCGTTTCCATACAGGAGATCCAGTTGGCCCTCAAGGCCGGATACAAACCAAAAGATATTATTTTCACACCCAACTGTGTGTCGATCAAAGAGATCATAGAAGCTGTTAAACTGGGTGTCCGCATCAATATCGATAATCTTTCCATACTGGAGCAGTTCGGCCATATTTACAGCAAAAAGATCCCGGTATGTATACGTATCAATCCGCATATCATGGGTGGCGGCCATGAAAAAATATCTACCGGTCATATCGATTCGAAATTCGGGATTTCCATTTACCAGGTGCCTCACCTGCTGCGTGTGATCAAAGCAAACGATATGGTGGTTGAGGGAGTGCATATGCATACAGGATCGGATATACTCGATGCAGATGTCTTCCTGAACGGGACAGAGATCTTAATGGATGTGGCAAAACATTTTCCTGACCTTGAGTATATTGATTTTGGAAGTGGATTTAAAGTACCTTATAAACCCGACGATATTCAAACGGATATTGTTGACCTGGGAGGAAAGCTTGTGAGACGCTTCAAGGAATTTTGCAAAGATTACGGGAAAAATCTTACCCTGATGTTTGAACCGGGCAAGTTCATGGTAAGCGAGAGCGGTTATTTCTTTGCGCGCGTGAATGTTGTTAAACAAACTACTGCGACAGTTTTTGCCGGCCTTGATACAGGTTTGAATCACCTGATAAGACCTATGTTTTATGATGCCTACCATCATATTGTAAATGTATCTAAGCCCCATGCCAACACAAGAATTTATACTGTTGTCGGCTATATATGCGAAACAGATACATTCGGATGGAATCGCAAACTAAACGAAGTGTCAGAAGGTGATATACTGGCTTTTTATAATGCCGGTGCTTATTGTTTTGCAATGGCTTCGAATTACAATTCGCGCTTTCGTCCTGCAGAAGTGTTGATACATGAAAAGAAAGATTACCTGATTCGTCATCGTGAAACACTTGACGACCTGTTAAAAAACCAGGTAGAGATCGAATTTTAATTGTTTCATGGGATCAAAACCATATACAATAGCATTTCTTGATATTTCTACTTTAGGGAATGTGGAAAACCTGCCGGATATCAAAGCCTTAGGTGAATTTACCTCCTATGAGTTAACACCTCCTGAACTGGTCATTGAAAGGTTGCAGGGAATTGATATTGTGATAACAAATAAAGTTGAAATTGACAGGCATGTTCTTGATGCATGTCCCGGTCTGAAACTGATATGCATAGCTGCCACCGGCATGAACAATGTTGATCTGGATTATGCAAAAGAAAAGGGTGTAGAAGTAAAAAATGTGGCCGGTTATTCCACCGAATCCGTTGCCCAGTCGGTTTTTGCCATGTTGTTTTATTTGCTGCATAAGAGCAGTTATTTCGATCACTATGTGAAGTCGGGAGAATATGCATCAAGCCGGATATTCACCCACCTTGGAAAGGAATTCCGGGAATTAAAAAACAAGCGATTCGGGATAATCGGCCTTGGGAGCATTGGAAGGCGGGTAGCGGAGATTGCTGAGGTTTTCGGTTCGGTGGTGGTATACCATTCCACGTCGGGCAGGAACCTGGACAATTCATACCAACACCTCGATCTGAATGCCTTGTTAAGGACTTCTGATATAGTATCCGTTCATTGTCCGCTGAATGAAAAAACCGAAAACCTGCTGGGAATCCCTCAGCTTAAATTGATGAAACCTTCAGCCTATCTTATCAATGTAGCAAGAGGAGAGATCGTTAACGAAAGCGCCCTTGCCGAAGCAATAGACAATGATTGGATAACAGGGGCAGGAGTGGATGTGCTGACAGAGGAACCCATAACTCCTGATCATCCTTTGATGAAAGTCAAAAACAAAGAGAAGATATACATCACTCCGCATATTGCCTGGACAAGTATGGAATCGCGGAGACTTCTTATTGAAAAGATCGCGGAGAATATCAGGGAATTCGTTAATCGTGATTTGTAATTCGTGATTGGTGAATAGTCACTAGT
>CAYORG010000076.1:0-10000 GCA_964406315.1 uncultured Bacteroidales bacterium
CACTCATCCGTTTATTATCTCTGCCAAACTACTGGTTATAAAAATTTTAATGCATGAAAATCGTTATTGTTATTGATAGCTGGAATAAAGGAAACGGAGGAGTTGTTGTTACACATACTCTAGTGAACGAATTGAAATTGAGAGGACATAAGGTTTCTCTTGTCACAACCTCAGGAGAGGAAGCTTCTAAATATAGTGGAACCGTTAATGAAGTTTCGGGTTTCTATCTGCCGGGAATAAAAGAATCATTGAAAAGTATGGGTTTTCGTTTTGGCGTAGGAAAGAAAAAAGTATTTCGGAAGGCCTATAAAGATGCAGATCTCGTTCATGTGATTTTTCCGTTTTTTATGGCCAGAAATGCCGTAAGAGTTGCAAAAAAAATGAACATTCCTGTTATGGGAGCATGTCATATTCAATCTCAGAATTTGACAGGTGCTATGGGCAAAGACAGTAAAGTTATGGATTGGTTTTTTAATCATTGGTTCAACTATCAATTGTTCAACAGGGTAAATGCAATACACTGTCCTTCGGAACTTGCAGCTGATTTACTCGAATCTAAAGGAACCAGATCTCATTTCAGAGTTATTTCCAATGGTATTCCAAGAGAATTTTTCCCGATGGAAAATGCAAAAAGACCGGATTTTTTTGGAAATAAATTTGTGATCATAAACATTGGCCGCCACGCAATGGAAAAAAAGCAGGAGACAATCATTGATGCAGTGCTTAGATCCAAATATAAAAACAATATTAAGTTATTGATCTGCGGACGGGGAGAAACTTCAGCCAGGCTAAGAAAAAGAGGAAAAGAACTTCCGGTTGAACCATTGGTAAGATACATTTCTGAAGAAGAGAAACATCTTTTTTTAAACACGGCTGATCTATACGTTCATTCTTCCGGTGTTGAACTGGAGAGTCGTTCCTGTATGGAAGCTGTCGGCTGTGGATTACCTTGTCTGATAGAAGACTCTCCGGACAGCGCAGCTTCCAAATTTTCTCTGGATGAACGGTTTTCATTTGCATCGGGGGATATTGAAGAAATGACTGTAAAAATTGACTATTGGTATGAGAACAGGACTTCTCTGGTCAAAATGAAAGAACTGGTACTTCTGATGGCAGAAAAATACAGAATTGAAAAATCAATTGCTGCCATGGAGCAGCTTTTTCATGATGTTTTAAATGCCCATAACGGGAATAATAACTTACTGTCAAAAGGAGAAAAAATGAATTCTTATGCTTTGAAAAACTAACAAATCTTAAAACCAGTAAAAGGTGGAAGTAAAAATCAGACCTGAAATACCGGAAGAAAAAATTATAGGTGTAAATAATGTCAAAAAAATTGATTTCCAGAAACCCTACCGGTTTATTTACAACCAGTGGTGGTTTAATGCAATATCAATCCTTTGTTACCTTCTGGCTTTTTTTATTGCTCAGGTATGTTCTTTCTTTTTTTTGGGATTGAAAATTGTAGATCGCAAAAAAGTTCGCAAACTGATGCGCAAAAAAGGATGTATTGTGGTTAGCAATCATTGTCATTATTTTGATACTGTGTTTGCCAGTGCTATCATTTTCCCGAAACGTTTGCATGTTTCGGTGGTACAACGGAATTTTGAAGTTCCTATAGCCCGTACAATACTCAGGTTGCTTTATGCTTTCCCTATTCCTTCATCGCCATCGGGCTTAAAGATGATCACCAATCCGGTTGGGAAGGTGCTGAAAAAGAAACAACATGTTATGTTTCTGCCGGAAGGGAATTTGGTATTTTTGAGTCAGACAATATACCGGTTCAAACTGGGAGCATTTCAACAGGCATGTTTTCATCAGGCGCCCATAATACCAATAGTGTATGTTTTAAAAAGAAGAAAATTCTTTGGAAAAGAAATGCCGGAGCATTGGGTGAAAATGATATGTGTTTTTGGTGATCCCATAATTCCTCCTCTGCTAAATAATCATAATGAAATACCAAAAGAAGTATTGATAAAAATGTCGGAGCAGGTGGCCAACTGGATGGAAAGGACAATTGAAAGGTATCAGGAAAAATTCAACAGGGCGTAATCAAACAAATCAAATGAATTTCCCAAATCGTATTCTAAATCATCGAATACTCATTTTTATTGCAATTGTTATTCTGTTCTTTTTATCCATTCCAGGTCTTTTGCGAATGGATATCAAAATTGACATGGCAGATTATTTTCTTGAAGGAGATGATGCCCTGGAACAGCAGGAACGATTTGAACAGATCTTTGGAGTGAATGAATTTGTCGGAGTACTGTTTGAAAGCGATGATGTTTTTTCCGTTCAATCGCTTGAAAAGATTCATGAAATAGGCGAAAGAATCAAAGAAAATATTCCTTATTCTGAAAGCATACATTCTATTACCAATATCGATTCAAGAGAATTGGGCCGGAATGAATTTGCATTTGATAGTAGTGGTAAACTTATATCCAGTCAAACGGGAAAGGAAAATACCATAGATAGGTTCTTACATGATCCTTCTTTTATTGACAGATTTTTTTCTCAAAACAGAAAAGAAGCCATGATCATGGTTCCTTTAACGTTTAAGGACAATAAAAAACCAAACGAATTTGAATTGGGTAAAATGGCTTATCAAACGATCGCAGCTATTGATTGCGACAGCAATATGACAATCACTCCGGTCGGTGCATCTGTTTTTGCACACCGAAGGAAAGAGGAGATGTTAAACGATCTTTCAATGATATTATTATTTGGTGCTTTGATAGCACTTGTTCTTTGTATAATTATATTCAGAAGCAAACAAACAGTGATAGCTACCCTGTCTGTAACTTTGCTTGCTCCGGCAATTGTTTTTGGAGCCCTGGGATGGTTGCATATATCTGCTGAGAGCGCTTTTATCTCGGTTCCGATCCTGCTTACCATGGGCGTTTGCATTGGAAATGCTGTTCATATAGATCATTTTTTCCGACTGAATTTCGATAGAACAGGCAAAAGAAAGGAATCCATAGAGTATGCATTGAAGAAAACATGGAGACCTATCCTTTTCACGGTAATTACTACAATATCAGCCTTGCTGTCTTTCCTGTTTGTTAAAGTGCATCCCGTTAAATGGGTAGGAATTGTATCTGCCACAAGCATTTTTATTGTATATATTCTTTGTATGCTCTTTTTCCCTGTTATACTCTCTTTTGGGAAAGATAAAGAATTGGTTACAGGACAGTCAAAAGCAAACCTCTTCTTTGAACATTTCTTCGATCTGCTTTCAGGTTATACGCTTAAAAACAAAAGATGGCTGATTTACATTTTTATAGCGATTGCCATAGGGGCATTTTATGGCAATTTAAAGGTGAGAATTGATTTTAATTCGGAAAAGATGATGGGTACCAAACTTCAGCATATGAAGGATCAGATAAAAATTAAGCATTCGGGTATTTCTTCCAATGAGTTTATGGATCTGACAATAGTGGGGGAATCCGGCTGGTTTAAAGATTCTTTATATATATGCAGACTGGAAGCACTGCAAAAAGATATTGACTCTCTTCCTCTGGTAAAAAGAACCTCTTCGCTATTGCAAATAACAAGTAAAGTAAACAGACTTTATCATTTTGGGAATAATGCTCATTACATCACTCCCAAGAAACAAAGAATCTTAAATAAGCTGTTTTCTTTGGTTGAAGTTTTGAGACCGGATTTACTGAGAGACTGGACAAATGAAAATTATTCCACTGCCAGAATATTCATTGAGATGTCTGATTTTTCATCCATGACAATTCAGAATAATATTCATAAGATCGATACCCTGGTTTTAAAATATTTCCCCCGGGTAACTGATCATTTTTTAAGTGGATCCACCTATCAGATGGCTTTAATGAATCAATACATTACCAGGGGATTAATTCTATCGATAGGATTTGCACTGGCAATTATTTCTATTCTGATGATGATATGTTTTGGAAGTGTTAGGTTGGGATTGGTGGCTATGCTTCCAAATGTATTTCCTGTGATTATTTGTGGTGCAATTATAGGTTATGGCAGAATCCCCCTGGAATTCGTTACCATGACAGTTGCTCCCCTGATTCTTGGATTGGCCGTGGATGATACAATTCATTTTATTTCATCCCTGAAAACTAACATTACCAATTCTAAAGACTACAAAAAAGGTATTGATAATTCATACAAAGAGGTAGGCATTGCCATCACAAAAACAACCATAATCCTTTTGTGCACTTTTCTTGTATTTACAATTTCTGATATCAGAAGTACTGTCAATATGGGAATTCTCTCATGTGCAGGAATTTTTTCAGCTTATCTGGCAGATATATTCGTTGTACCCCTTCTGATAATATGGATGAAGCCATTTAAAACCTGAGGGGATCTTAAGATCTTTATTTATTCGTTAACATATACTCTCTTCACTCTTGAAGAAACACCGGTTAATACTTCATAAGGGATTGTGCCGATCTTTGCTGCTATTTTATCAATCGGGTTACCTTCTCCAAATACAATGACTTCATCGCCTTCCCGGGCATCAATTCCGGTTACATCGATCATGCACATATCCATGCAAATATCGCCTATAAACGGGACATGTTGGTTTTTCACCAATACTTGCCCGTTATTATTCCCCAGTTTACGGTTGAGTCCGTCGGCATAACCAACAGGAATAATCCCGATCACAGAATTGCTTTTCACTTTGCCTCGCCTGTTGTAGCCTATCGTGTCTTCGGGAGTAACCTGCTTGATCTGACTGATTCTGGTCCTTAAGGTACTGACCGTTTTTAATTTTTTATCGATACTCGATATGCCATGCAGACCGATCCCTAAACGCACCATGTCAAAATGAGCTTCCGGGAATCTTTCAATTCCGGCAGAATTCACTATGTGTCGTATGGGTTTGTATCCGAGACGTTCGGAGATAGTATCACAGATGCCGTTAAAAAGATGAATTTGTTGTTTTGTAAAATCATCTTCGTCGGGAGTATCAGATGCCGCAAGATGAGAAAAAATCGCCTTGACTTTAATATTCCTGTAAATTTCCAGTCTTTGGATGAGTTCCGGAATTTCTTTGGGCATAAATCCCAAACGATGCATTCCTGTATCAAGTTTGATCTGCGCAGGATATTCAGGCAATTGGTTATTCGTTATTGTTTTGGCAATTGCATTCAATCCGCTGAAGTTAAATATCTCGGGTTCAAGGTTGTATTCAATGATCTTGTCATAGTTTTCAAGTGCGGGTGACATCACCATGATTGGCAGGGTAATACCGGCTGTCCTTAATTCAACACCTTCATCGGTAAAAGCGACTCCAAGGTAATCTACCTTTTCGTGCTGCAACAGATTGGCAATTTCGTAACTTCCACTTCCGTATGACAATGCCTTCACCATCACCATTATCCTGGTGCCGGATCTTAATTTATTTCTGAAATAATTCAGGTTGGCCACAAGGTTATTCAAATTGATCTCCAGGACCGTGGTGTGATTTTTTTCAGCTAACTCATTTACAATATTTTCAAAGCCAAACTCTCTTGCTCCTTTGATCAAAATAGCATAATCCTTAAAATCCATGAAGGGTAATTTTTTCATGAATTCAAAGGTATTCTCAAATTGCAGAGATCCTGCAGGCAGTTTTTCATACTTTGATATGCTGCTGCCAACAGCAACAAGCTTGTCGATATTGTAAGAGTTTATTAACCTGATTACCTCTGAATACAGCTCTTCATCAGCCTTCCCCGTTTGTTTAATATCAGATAGAATTACTGCATGTTTTTTATGCTGTTTTTGCATTGCCAGAAAATCAAGCGCAATACGCAGGGAGTTTAAATCTGAATTGTAACTGTCGTTAATGAGTGTATTGTTATGTATTCCTTTGATTTGTTCCAGGCGCATTGCAACCTGTGTAAGCTTGTTAAGAGCTTCCTGTACTGTTCGTATGTCAAAAACTCTGTGGAGAAGAAATGTAATAATATGAAGGCAGTTTTCAAGGGATGCATCATCGGTAAACGGGATGGTTAATCTGTGACGTGTTTTTTCAACAGAGATCAGTACAATGGACTGTTGTTGCTTCTTTTCGATTTTCAGAACCTGTAAATAGCAATCGGGATTTTTTTTTGACCAGGTAACAATCTGCTTTGTATTCAGTTTCTCATTATCGGCTATAGTTTTTCGAATCAGATCATGATCATAGCAATAAAAGATCATTTTTGAATGCTCAAATAACCTTAATTTTTCCCTGACTTTTTGCTCATGAGAATCAAAATTTTCCTGATGTGCAGGACCAATATTGGTAATGATTCCATAATCGGGATAAATTATTTTTTCCAATCTTTCCATTTCTCCCGGTTTGGAGATCCCGGCTTCAACAATTGACCATTTGGCCTGATTATTCAGCAACAATACAGACAAAGGAACGCCCACTTGTGAATTGTAACTTTTAGGACTTCTGCTTACCACATATTCCTGGGATAGACACTGAAACAACCATTCTTTGACAACGGTTTTCCCATTGCTTCCGGTTATACCAATAACAGGCATTTTCAATGTGTTGCGATAATGTGCCGCAAGCTTCTGAAGGGATCCTGTTGCATCAGATACGATAATGTAATTTGCCTTTTTCAGATCTGAACTGATAGCGGAAGGATCTTCAATAATAAAATTTTTCAATCCTGATTTGTATAATTCTTCCAAATAGGAATGGCCATCATGTCTTTCCCCTTTAATCGCAATAAAAATGCTTTTGTCCCTATGGATTATTTTCCGGCTGTCGATTTCAATGAACTCAACAATTTGCTTTTCTTCGCCATGCAGTTCTCCATGAGTAATTTGAGCAATTTGCGACAGATTGTATTCGGGCATAATAATGAATTGTTGGTTATTGTAATTACTCTGAATTGTTGTTTAAATCCGTTACACTGGTTACAGATACTTCTAAAATAGTGAATTGTCTCAAGAATATCATGAATTTGACATAAAGGTAATATTGTCTGATGGAAAACAGTTCCATCCTGAATAAAATAATTCAGGTCCATTGACCCGGGGTGGATTTGTATAAAGTGAGTATCTTTTTTTTTATCTCTCATGCAAATTTCTTAAACATTCATACGTTTGTACTATAAAACGCAGAAATGAAATTTAAAAATACAGCAGAAGCATTGTATGTTCATGCAAAAGAAATTGTCGAATTAATTGCCAGAATTGAAGCCTCTGAAGATATCCATGCAATTGAACTTGACTTATTGCTTGAAAAACTGCGAAATATTTACGATCTGGTTGGTGATATGAAAGCTGCTGTTTCTGTTCAAAAAAAAGCAGGTAAACCCGGACCATCAAAGAAAGTTGCTGAAGATGACCAGCTTTCCGAACACAAAATACTATCAGATTTCACAGAAGATAAAAAGAAGGAAGATACAATTGCTGTCAGTGGAGAAAAGAAACAGGAAAAGGAGAAAAAAACAGAACCGGTAAAATCTTCTTTTGTATCGGACAGGTTTAAAGCATCAGAACCTACTTTTAATGAAGAAATGGCAGGAAAGTCGAAGGTGGAAAATTTGTCATCCCATTTAAATATAACTCCTATAAACAGCATTGGAGGAGCTATAGGATTAAATGAAAAATTCGAACTTATTAATGAGTTGTTTGATGGCAACAAGGATAAGTTTGAAACTACAATAGAGGTGTTAAATCAGGCTGACAGTTTTGTGGAAGCTTACAATTATCTGAATGAGAATTTTGATTGGGATATGGACAGTATTTATGTACAGCGAATTCTTGAATTGATTCGTCGTAAATTAATTGTCAGGCGAAATGAAAAGTAAGCTTTATGTTGTTCCTACACCAATTGGCAACCTTGAAGATATCACGCTTAGAGCTATTCGTGTTTTGAAAGAAGTTGACCTGATTCTTGCCGAAGATACACGCAAGACGGGCATACTTCTTAAGCATTTTTCCATTGATACTAAAATGCAGGCATTTCATAAATTCAACGAACACCGAAAGCTTGCTTCTTTCATAAAATTGCTTGAGGAGCAAATGCAAATAGCAATAGTTTCTGATGCCGGAACACCATCTGTTTCCGACCCGGGATTTTTGCTCGTACGCGAATGTATCCTGCATGATATTGAGGTGGAATGTCTTCCGGGAGCCACTGCTTTTCTTCCTGCACTTGTTAATTCAGGGTTACCGTCAGACAGATTTGTTTTCGAGGGTTTTCTACCGCCTAAAAAAGGAAGAAACAAGCGACTTGATTTATTGAGGCAGGAAGAACGTACCATTGTATTGTACGAATCGCCGCACAGGTTATTAAAAACGCTGAATCAGCTTTCTGAAATTTTTTCCGGGGATCACAGGGTTTGCGTATCCAGGGAACTCTCAAAAATCCATGAAGAAAATGTTAGAGGTACGCTGAAAGAGGTCATTGATTATTTTCTGAAATTCAAGCCAAAAGGAGAAATAGTAATTGTAATTGATCCGGTTGATTAATTGGGTTATAAACTGCTGGTTCTGAATGTTAATCGCAAAAGATTGTCTATCTGCAAAAGTATTATGATCGCAAAAATTAAGAGAATAGCAGGAGAAACGATATTTTCTGAATTGTAAAGATTTTTGCCCAGGCTATTCAGGAATTCAAAATCAATATATCTGAGGAACGCTAGATAGCATGCAGGTACCAGGGAAGCAGAAATAATAAGAAACATCCAGGAAAGTTTCAGGCTTTTATTTCGCTTTTGTTTTAAGGCATGAATAAATACAACTTTTCCCATCACATTGTCTTCAAAATTTCTGCCTGGTGGTTCAAGCATACTTTTGCCTATCAGTTTTTTGAAGCTATTTTCTATTTTGTTAGTTTCCATAGGAATTCAAGCGAATCTAATGAATAAAACTAAAAGATTTATTTACGCGGGCAGCAAAATTCTTTCTTGCCCTGTAAAGAATTACCTTGATATTGTTTCTGGTAAGCTTGGTGATTTTACTGATTTCTTCAATTGTTAATTCTTCAAGATAAAACAACCGTAAAATCAGGCTTTCGTTATTGTTTAACTTATCCAGTATATTTCTGATCATCTCTTTTTGTTCTTCTTCGTGCATATTGGCTATAGCATCAGGTTCCATTCCGATTTGATGATCATTCACGGGGAGGTCTTCAAGATTTTCATATTTCAGCCTTTTTTTTCTTATCCTTCTGAGCGATTCATTTACGGCAATTTTATAAAGCCAGGTTGAAAATTTTGCCTTTCTTTTAAATCTTTCCAGGTTCTGATATGCTTTTAGAAACGTATCCTGGGCAACCTCTTCTGCTATGAGATCAGCTTTGGTTATATCCCTGGCAATAGTAAATACCATATTCTTGTATTTATTCACAAGATACCTGTATGAATTTACGTTACCCTTTAAAATCTGCTGGATGTAAATATCATCCATTTATTGTTGGCTTTGTAAGTTTTTTGTAATGTAATGATTAAATACCAAACTTATTCCACCAAACAATAAGATCATTGTAAAATAAGAGATCACTTCATCGACAATGGTGTATTGTTTCATGAGGTAGCCAAAAAACAGACCTAGAGCAATGCCAATAAAGAACACCCCTGCTTTTAATGCTTGAAAAGGTTTGGATTTCTTTTCCTTAAATTCAAATCCTTTTTCAATCATTGCCATTTTTTCCTGGTGCCTTGTTTTGAAATAAAAATAAAGAGATAAAACGACTGCTGCAAAAAATGCCACAGGAACTAATACATCCTCAAGAATTGCTGCTATTTCCATGATTTTGATTTTTGAATTTATACTATGTTTTATACTGTTTGATACACATTGTGAGAAAAAGGTTACAAGTTTTTTTGTCTTTACAAATATGCCGGAAATTGGAAAACAAAGATCTGTCCGTTATCGAACGTTTGAAGTTCAGAATCGGTCAGTTGGACGGTTTGAATTTTTGCCGGTTTCATTTTTAATTTATTGTATATAAATTATTTAGAAAATTTGGCATAATAGCTGTTACATCAGTCGTGAACCAAAGAACCAGAATCATGAAAAC
>CAYORG010000077.1:0-9903 GCA_964406315.1 uncultured Bacteroidales bacterium
GGGACAATAAGTTACCATCCCACCGTATCGGCGACATTAACGGAAGAAGAATATTATGTTTGCATCGGTGACGAGGAGGAACACGAATTGCCGGTAACGCTTACAGGAACTTCTCCCTGGACGTTCAGCTACCGGAAAATCGGCGACCCCCCTGCTGATTCATTAATGAGAACAGGAATAACCCAGACTTCAAGTTTTATACCGGTCACTGCGGAAGATATCGGCACATTTGAGATCCTGCACGTGTGGGATGTCCATTGTATGGCGGAAGGTACCGGCAGCACGGAGGTAATGCTTCGGGGCAGTCCTATCGGGACCATGTCGGGTGATACGTCTGTGTGTCCAGGTCAACCGGCCAATCTTCATGTCGAACTTACCGGTACCGGTCCGTGGAATTTCTGGTATACGCTGGATGGTGGAACTGAAATTCAGGTTTATGTAACATCCCATCCTGCTCCCTATGTTTATGAATTTCAGGTTTCAGAAACCGGGCTGTATGAACTTACCAGGGTTTCGGATAATGAAAATGAGGGGTGTGCCTACGAATCGGCAACAGTGCTTGAGCACGCATTGCCAACGGCAACCATTCCGGGTAGCGGTACCATTTGTGAAGATACCGAAGTGGATGTGGAACTCGAAGGTACGTATCCCTGGTCATTTACCTACCAGAATGAATCGGAGGATCCGGTTACGGTAACCGGAATAGAAATTAGTCCGTATTCTTTGGAGATTAGCGAGGGAGGTACATATACAATCCTGGAGGTAACAGACAAGAATTGTACGAACAGTGATCCCGGAACAAGTATCGAAGTAGAACCGGAACCTCCTGTATATTTATATGGTTTGGAACAAGGTACATATAGCTTTGAAAGTGATCCGATACCAGTAAGTGTTGATCCTTATGGAGGAAATTTTGATGAATCTGATTTTCGATATGCCTTTATTCCAAATGGACCGGAATGGACTTTTTATCCGAATATAGCTTATACTTATTCACCTTTTCATGTAGTTTACTCCTGGGAAGATCCTTCGACAGGCTGCATCGGTCGGGCAAGAGATACGGTATATATTGTCGAACAGGACGCTGAGATCCAGGTTCTGAATCCTGATCCTCCGAAGAACAGGTATTGCTTTAATGATGAAGCCATATTAATTGAAGGAGTGAACATCAGGCAGGAGATAGGAAGCTTTTCCATTGAAGGAAATGAAGGATTGGATGATCCGGACCCAGACGACAATGAGGCATTTTTGATTCCATCGATTATCCAATCCGGTACAAGGACGGTTACCTATTCAGTCTACTTCCCGGGCGAAGGATGGAAATACGCAAGCAAAGACTTTACTTTTCAGAAAATTGATGCGGACTTTACCTGGGACAATGAGTGTTTCGGTGATGGAGAGAGCCTTGTTAATTTTTATGACAATTCGGATGGCGGAAGTGCTGTGCTGGACAGCTTCCGGTGGACATTCTATTTCCCCGATGAGCCCTTGTATAAAGATGGATCCATGGCTTCCGTAACATTTGATGAAATGATCACCTATCCGGTCAGGTACATTGTCGGATCGGAAAACGGGTGTTTTGATACAATAAATAAAGACCTGATTCTGAAACCCATCATACCGGTTTTCGAATCACCCTATGCCGAAGATTTTACGGCCGGAAGATCGAACTGGTATTCTTATGCAGTGAATTCAGAAGGCTTAAACAGCTGGAAATTTGGCAGGCCGCTTGGTGAAACTTTCAATACCGAAGCCGGAACGAAAGCCTGGTATACCGATGTTCAGAACATTCTTAACGGGGAACAATCATACGTTGTTAGTCCGTGTTATGATTTTTCAGGATCCAGCCGTCCCGTGATCAGGATGGATATCTGGAGAGCATTTGCCTCTATAGATGGAGCTGTTTTACAGTATACTCTGGATAATGGGGAGAATTGGTTTGAGGTGGGAGCAATCGATGATGGGATTTACTGGTACAACGAATATAATATTTTTGGAATACCCGGCGGACAAGGTCTTGGCTGGACAAACAAAAAGGATGCAAACTGGGTGAAAGCAAGGCATAAGCTGGACATGCTGGAAGGTGAATCCCTGGTACGATTCCGCATAGCATATGGTGCACCTAATGGTTATCCGGATGAACGTGATGGTATTGCCTTTGATAATATATGGATAGGCGAACGAACCAAGAAAGTTCTGATCGAACATTTTACCAATGCAGGCGATACAATGTGCAAACGTGTAAATGAAGAATTTAATACCTTGGTTAACAGCAACGGGAACCTGGAGGATATCATCGATCTTCAATATCACATGGGATATCCCGGGGCAGACACTTTTTATTATCTCAACCCTGGGCCTCCGGATACAAGGGAATATTATTACAGCCTGGCCAATGTTCCTTATGCGTTTATTGACGGTGGCAGGAACGGAATGCCTGAATACCTGGTAAACTACAGGGAGGAAGAACTGGAACAAATTGATCTTACATTATCCGTATTGTACGATAATCCGTTTCTTTTTAACATGAATACAATACTGGGAGACAATTCATTAACCGTAAATCTTGAGGTGGAAGCGGCGGAAGATTTTGAAGAAAAAGCCCTGACAGTATACGTGGTAATAATAGAGCGACTGATCAAGGATGTGGTCGGCGCAAACGGGGAAGACCGTTTTGAAAGTGTTGTAAGGGATATGTTACCCAACTCCCAGGGTACTTCAATAAATCGCAGTTGGAGTCCCGGTGATAAAGAGTTCAGGACATTCGACTGGTTTTTCCAGGATGTGTTTGATGATGAGGAACTGCGTGTTGTTGCATTTATACAGGATGACATGACCAAAGAAGTATACCAGGCTGAAATTATCAATCCTTACGCGGTGAGTGGTATTGAAGATATAATTCCGGAAGAAAAAAACAGGATGGTTCTTTATCCGAATCCGGCGTATGATCACGTTGTTGTAAGTTTAAAAGAAAAACTCAGGGGAACCGCGATTTTAAAATTAACTGACTATACCGGAAGGAATGTATACAGCAGAAAGCTGAACCGTGGTGAGCAGTTGATTAACGTATCGCTGGACGAATTCGACTCAGGACTCTATATCGTTACGCTGTATGACGAGAAGAATATACTTTTCAGTGAAAAACTTGTAGTGATTGACAATAAATGATAGTAAAGCAAAGTTTGATAATATAATTCCCTGTTGTTACAATTTTTTTAAAGAACCTCCGGCAATATACCGGAGGTTCTTTCTTGCTTCCCTTGGTACCAAATACTATGTGGTACAGAATTTGACAGTAACTTGACATTTTCTATAACTGGATTGTTAACCCCTTTCAGGGATTTATTGTAACTCATTATGAACCACCCCAAAAATCGGGGTGGTTATTCAAATTTAACCACTTCGTGGTAAAAACTGAAAAAAACCAGCATTACAGTACCAAAAACAGAAATTTATGTAATGAATATAAGATAAGTTACAAAGGTTCAAATAAAACTTATGAAAGCCAGAAGGGTTTTTATTCTTCTATTTTTTTGAAAGGATTTCCGCAAATTGATGACCGAATTCTTTAAGTGCTTTTGACTCATCTTCGTCTGGCAGGAAACGGGATGTTATACCTTCAAGCACGACATCGAATTTCAGCATTTTTAAAAAGTCTTCAATGAGTTTCACAGCTTCTCCGCTCCAGCCATAGGAACCAAACGCGGCGGCTTTTTTCCCCTTATCCCGGATAGGATTTATTACGGAGAATAATTTGTAAACCGGGAGAACGGTATTCTGATTGATTGTTGGGGAACCAACCAAAAGGGCATTGCTTTTCACGATCAGTTCTTCAAGTTCTCCGGGCAAACTATTTTCAATGTCTGCGATTTGGATATTACAATGTATTTTTTCTTTGATCGAATTGCCGATGATATTTGCCATTCGGCGAGTAAATCCGTATGCTGAGACATAAGTTATCAGCACATTGCTTTCTTCACAAACCGAATCTGCCAGGTATTGATCAATGTAATTCTTTGTTTTGGCAACTGTGTCTTTCCATCCGGAACGCAGAATTGGCCCATGACCTGGGCATATCATCCGAATGTCTAGGGGATCAATCTTTTCTAACGTCTTAAGCATAAATTTGCTGAAAGGTTTCAGAATTACATCAAAGTAATATTTGTAAGATTCATCGTAATTGCCCACCTTATCATCAAACATGTTTTCATTGCAAAGATGCGCTCCGAATGAGTCACAGGTAAAAAGCAACCCGTCTTCTTCAAGGTAGGTATAAATCGTGTCGGGCCAGTGAAGGTTGGGAGCGCTTATAAATCGCAAAGTCTTATTTCCCAGGGAAAGCGTATCCTGATCTTTGACGATTACACTTTCAAAGGGCTCATTCATCATTTCACCCAGGTAATTGATCGCTTGTCTCGATCCGTATACTTTTGCTTTAGGAGCAAGCTTCAATAAGTTTTTCACATTCCCGGAATGATCGGGCTCGGTATGATTCACAACAATAACTTCAATTTCTGAGGGATCGGTAAGCGCTTTGATTTTATTGAGAAATTCGTCTTGAAAAGATTCTTTGACGGTGTCGATCACTGTTTTTCTTTCGGCATCAATAAAATAGGAATTGTATGTTGTTCCGTTACGGGTTTCCATTACGATATCAAAGGTGACAATATCCCTGTCCAATACTCCAATCCAGCTGACGGAATCTGTTAAATTCAAAATTTTATTAGTATTCATCAATGAATAAGATTTAGTATATTAATTAGTATAGTATTATACCCAAAAATAAGGCTTTTTATTATTACACACCTCCAAACCTCCTCTCAAGAGGAGGCTTCAGCTTTCCGGATAGGTGTAACTTTATTTAATTGCTCAGAATCATTGCAATTCATGAATCTGTAACACTTTCCCCTTTGAGTGACAGGGAGGAAGTGAAGAGGTATGTGTTTTTTTTAGGAATTAAAACGGACAAATAAAAACCTTATTTACTGACAAAGAACCTTTCAGGGGAGTTGTGCAATTTTGGTTATTCTGTTTTTTGAAACCTGGTTAAGGTTGCACAGTATTTTAGCCGAAACCGGAAGAATAACATCAACCCTTGAACCAAATTTGATAAAACCCAATTCATCACATTGATTAACCAGCGAACCTGGCTTTGAGTAATTGCAGATACGACGCGCTACAGCACCTGCTATTTGTTTTACCATTATTTCTGTGCCTTTGGCACGTTTGATCACTACTGAACAGCGTTCGTTCAATTGAGAAGACTTCGGATGCCAGGCTACCAGGTAATTACCCTTATGGTATTTTTTATAGGTTATGGTTCCACTTACCGGATATGTATTCTGATGTACATTGAGAGGAGACATGAAAATTGAGACCTGGATTCTTTCATCTTTAAAATATTCTGTTTCATTGATCTTTTCTATAACCACAACCTTTCCGTCAGCAGGGGATACAACAATGTTTTCATCAATCAATGGTGTTCTCGATGGTATTCTGAAAAACCAGGGTATTAAAAGAAAAAGTATAACAAAAGGAGCCAGAATAATCAACTTAAAAATGAATTCAACAGGAATAAAAACTGTAATGACAGCTACTACGATCAGAATTACAGATATCGTAACAATTGCTTTTTTCCCTTCCCGGTGAATATACATTGCCTAATGTTTTATCAAAAGCTTAAGATAGAAAAAAATAACCGGAATTGTTATCAACAATGAGTCAATTCGGTCTAATATCCCTCCATGGCCGGGCAATAATATCCCGGAATCTTTTGTATCGGCACTCCGTTTAATCAGAGACTCGAGAAAATCACCGATTACGGCTGAAATGACAGTTAAAATTCCCAGTCCTATCCATGAGAGCAAACCAATGGAAGGGTAGAAACGATAAAAAATATATAGAACAGGGACAACCATTATAAAGCCTCCGATAAAACCTTCCCATGATTTCAACGGAGAGATACGTTTCATCATCTTGTGTTTTCCGAAAGAAATGCCTGCAAGATATGCAAATGTATCATTTGTCCAGATTATAATGAAAATTGCAAGCACAAACGGAATTTTTGTTTGGAAAGACTCAATCTGCATAAGATTAAGCAAAACAAACGGAACTGTAATATACACTGTGCCAAACAATGCAAATGCCATATTCAGAACAGGGGTCTTTGTGTTCATAAAGATGGTTGATGTAAACAAGGTGACAGGTATACCCAAAAGTGGTAATACTGCGAACGTAGAATCATATCCCATTTGCAAAAGTGCAATTGCAATGATCATAAAAAAAGAATTTGCCACAACCCAATGGTTTGGCAATTGAATTTTGAATTTTGCACTCATTGCATTCAATTCTGCAAGTGCAAAGTAATTCAAAAGGATGGTAATGATTCCGAATGCTGCAGGATGGATCAGCAACGAAAATACAATCAATGATACATATACTGCACCTGTAATTGTTCTGGTTAAAATATTAGGCATTTGACAGGGAAAATTTCAAATTGTTTCGAATTTAATGATAATTGTAGTATTTTAAAGAAAAAGCAATCGTTTTTAGGAATTCACATCTTTCAGGATATGCTTTGCTTTAATCGCATTGTTGCGCTCGACATATATTTCAAGAATCCCAAACTGGTAGTTGGAATCTTTTTTGTTTATAATTACGGCATCGATTTCTTTTTCATGAAGCAGATCTTTGGCGATTTCAGCAAGGTAAACCGTTGTTGTGTTATAGATACAAACCCAATTTTTTTCCATGTATAAAGATACGCAATACAGTTGGAATTAAAATTGATTTTCGGTTAGCTATTACGCTTTGAAATCGGGGTTGCTTTTTTCTTTGTCACCTTACGGTTTTTCAAAGCAGTTGTGGATTTGTCTGAAGCAGATTTTGTGATGGTTTTTTGATTTGCCTTTGATTTCTCCATTTCTTTTTCAACAAGAGGAACCTCATCCGGATTGGCTTTTCTTTTTCCGAAAATATGTTCCAGATCTTCCGAGAAGATGACCTCTTTTTCAAGCAGCAATTCCGCAAGTCTGGTAAGGCCAGCCTTATTTTCCTTAAGAACCTTTTTTGCTCTGTTATATTGAAAATCAATCAATTGACTTACTTCGTCATCAATAAGCTCAGCAGTTTTTTCACTATATGGTTTTGTAAAGGAATATTCACTTTGTCCGGTAGAGTCATAGAAACTTTTATTTCCTATTTTATCACTTAATCCAAAATAAGATACCATGGCATACGCTTGTTTTGTAATTCTCTCGAGGTCATTTACTGCTCCGGTCGATATTCTTCCGAAATTGATGTCTTCCGAAGCTCGGCCTCCAAGTGCAGAACACATTTCATCGAGCAATTGCTCACGCGTAGTTATCTGTCTCTCATCCGGAAGGTACCATGCAGCACCCAGGGCCTTGCCTCTTGGGATAATTGTCACTTTTACCAGTGGATTGGCATGTTCAAGCAACCAGCTGACAGTTGCGTGACCGGCCTCGTGAAATGCGATGGTTCTTTTTTCCTGTTGAGTTATAATTTTGTTTTTCTTTTCCAGTCCACCGATTATTCTGTCAATTGCATCAAGAAAATCTTGTTTCTCAACACTTTTTTTATTTTTTCTGGCTGCAATCAGTGCCGATTCATTGCATACATTGGCAATGTCTGCACCTGAGAATCCGGGAGTTTGTTTTGCCAGAAATTCTACATTCAGGTTTTTATCCAGTTTAAGAGGTTGGAGATGAACCTTAAAAATAGCAGTACGCTCGTTCATATCGGGCAATTCTACATGTATTTGCCGGTCAAATCTGCCGGCACGCATAAGCGCTCTGTCCAGAATATCGGCACGATTTGTAGCAGCTAGAATAATCACTCCTGAATTGGAAGCGAATCCATCCATCTCTGTAAGTAACTGATTCAATGTATTTTCCCTTTCATCATTGGCTCCAAAATTCGGATTTTTACCCCTTGCCCGGCCGATGGCATCTATTTCGTCTATAAATACTATACAGGGAGATTTTTCTTTTGCCTGTTTGAATAAATCACGTACTCTTGATGCCCCGACACCAACAAACATTTCAACAAAATCAGATCCTGAAATTGAGAAAAACGGCACATTTGCTTCACCTGCTACAGCCTTTGCCAGCAATGTTTTTCCTGTACCAGGAGGTCCAACAAGCAATGCTCCCTTTGGAATCTTCCCTCCAAGATCTGTATATTTCTTCGGTCTCTTCAGGAACTCCACGATTTCCATCACCTCCATTTTCGCTTCTTCCAGGCCGGCAACATCTTTAAAGTCTACTTTAACATTGGTGTCTTTGTCAAATATCTTTGCTTTCGATTTGCCTACATTGAAAATATTTCCGGCTCCTCCCGGTCCACCAGACGCACCGCTCATACGCCGAAAAATGATCAGCCAGATGACAACAAGAATTGCCAGAGGCAAAAGCCAGGTAAAAAGCTCTCCGAATATGTCTTTGCGTTTCTGAGCAAGAGGATAGATTTTTTCCGATTCGTCAAAGCCTGCCTGTGCTTCATCCAGCATATTGAGAAATACTTCAACGGAAGGAAAGTCATATCGATAGTGTGGCCCGCTCTGGGCAAATTTATTCAGACCACGGTTCAGAACTTCACTGTGTTTAGGACTATCAAGTTTATCCTGTTTAATATAAATTTCTGCAAAACTCTGGTTAACAATAACAATTTTTTCAACTTCGTGCTTAAGTAACATTTCATTTTTAAAGTCTTTCCAGTTGGTCTCAATAGGATTTCGTCCACTATTTACCAGCAACATGGAAAGAAGTGCAATACCAATTAGCACAGGTACCAGAAAGGAATTGAATTTGTTCTTTTTATTATTATTGCCTGGACCAGGTTTGTTGCCGGAAAATTTGTCTTTTATTTGTTTGTTTCTATCGTCTGCCATCCCTGAAATACTTTAATGGTAATTTTCACTCATTTAAATTTTTCGAATCATCTATATACGAAATGTGAGCATCTCCCCACAATTCCTCCAACTGGTAATAATCCCGATATTCTTTCTGAAAAATATGTACTATAATGTTGTTATAATCCAAGAGCACCCACATTGCATTTTGCATTCCTTCACGATGATTCACTTTCTGATCCAGGTTTTCCTTCACTTTTTTTTCCACTGAGTCAGCAATAGCGCTCACCTGTGTGTTTGAGTTTGCATGACAAATAACAAAATGGTCACAAATTGTATTTTCTATCTTTGAAAGGTCAAGATCGACAATTTCCTGAGCCTTTTTTTCCATCATCCCTTCGATTATATTTTCAAGTAGTAAATTATTGTTTCCCAATAGTTTAAAAACTAATATAAATTCAACGCACAAATGTAGTGAAATTATGATTATTTCTACCTAGTAATAAAATCCTAATTTTGGCAGTAAATCAAGGTTTCTCATATTACATACAATTGATCAATAACAATACCAAAAATAAGAAGCAATCGTTTTACCGGATCATTATGACAAAATATAAAATTAAATACCTGCAGGAGGCTGGTTCTACCAATGATTACATGAAAAAACTAATGTCTGACAGACAGATAGAAGAGGGTACTGTTATTTTGGCAGATTATCAGAATTCAGGCAGAGGTCGGGGAAAGAATTCATGGTATTCAGGCAGGGGACTAAACCTTACTTTCAGTGTATTGCTGCTTCCGGGTATACATGCAACAAATTTTTTTTACCTGACGGAGATTTTATCCCTGACAATAGTAGATTTTTTGAATTCATACAGGATAAAAGCTTGTATCAAATGGCCGAATGATATTTATGTTGGCGATGATAAAATAGCCGGTATTCTCATTGAAAATATCATAATGGGAAATAAAATAGTAAAGAGTATTGCCGGTGTTGGGATCAATGTCAATGAAGAAAATTTTCCGGAAGA
>CAYORG010000078.1:0-9832 GCA_964406315.1 uncultured Bacteroidales bacterium
TCAAACAATAATATACGAATTGTTGATTAAAAAAACAACAAACAGTTGCTTATTATGTAATCATTTTATATATTGCAGAATACAGGATTGAGATTTATTCACTTTTAATACGATCCTGAAAGCAAATCTTATATCAGATAAGAAATTGATAATATATATTGAACTATGAAAACCTATTTTAGCAGCAACATTAAATTTCTGCGCAAACGCAGGGGACTTACCCAGGATGAAGTAGCGGAACGTCTCGGGATGAAGCGTCCAACATTGAGTGGATATGAAAATCAGGTAAGTCAGCCGACAATTTATGCCCTTCTTTGTTTTTCAAAGTATTACAGTATTGCTATTGATACTTTGTTGAACATTGAAATACAAAAATTATCCGAGCTTCAGCTCAGGCAACTGGAACGGGGAGAGGATGTATTTATCAGGGGAGGAAAGTTGCGTATTCTCGCAACTACCATAAATGCTGATAACAACGAGAACATTGAACTTGTAAATGAGAAGGCGAAAGCTGGTTATGCCACGGGATTTGCAGATCCTGAATTCATAAGTCAGCTTCCCAGGTTTCAGCTTCCTTTTCTTTCAAAGCAGAAGAAATATCGCACCTTTCAGCTTAGTGGCGATTCTATGTTGCCAATTCCGGAGGGTGCATGGGTAACCGGAGAGTATTTGCAGGACTGGAGCAACATTATCTCCGGACAGGCATACATTGTCTTTACCCTTGATGATGGCATAGTATTCAAAATAGCCGAGAATCTGTTGAAAGAGGAGGGTATACTGCGATTGTATTCTCTGAATCCTCTTTATGAACCTTATGAAGTGCCTGTCTCGGAAATCAAGGAAGTATGGAAGTTTGCTCATTATATAAGTGCCGAATTGCCTGAACCCATCCTTCCCCAGGAAGAGTTGTTAAAGACTGTGGCCAACCTGAAAAATGATATGGACAAGTTGAAGATGACTGTTCTGAAACCAGGGAATTCTCAGGGAGAAGCGGGAATTGTTAATTAATAATTAAAAATTAATAATTAATAATGAAGAATGTAAAGCAGAAGTTGGTGAGTTGAGAAGCTGAGATGATGAGATTATAAAAAGTGAAACTAGTGACTTGAGACCAGAGACCTGAGACCTGAGACTATTTTTCGCTTACCGATTACCCTTTTCCCTTTTGCCTTCTGACTTATGCCTTTCCCCTTCTGCCTTATGTCTTCTTAGACCTTTCAATTGCCTGCTCAATATCCTCAATTATATCATCAATGTGTTCCAGGCCAACCGAAATCCTGATCAATCCGTCCGTTATACCCACAGCTTTCCGCTCTTCCTCAGTGAGTTTCGAATGAGTGGTTGTAGCCGGGTGGGTGGCTGTAGTTCTTGTATCTCCAAGATTTGATGTCAGGGAAAGCATTTTAAGTCGATCAAGAAATCGGGTACAACGTTTTATTCCTCCTTCAAGTTCGAAGGTTACCAATGCTCCTCCGTAACGCATTTGTTTTTTTGCAAGCTTTGCTTGTGGGTGCGAGGACAGAAACGGATATTTAACGATTTCCGTATCGTCTGACTTATCAAGGTAGGTTGCCAAAACAGCAGCATTGCTACAGTGTTTTTCCATTCTTACAGCCAGTGTTTCCAGACTCTTTGATAATATCCACGCATTGAAAGGAGATAATGATGGGCCCGTTTGCCGTGCCATAAAACGAACATCTTTGATAATATTTTTGGGGCCCACTATAGCTCCACCAAGAATACGGCCCTGTCCGTCAATAAATTTTGTTGCGGAATGGCATATCAGGTTTGCACCGAAATCAGCTGGAGTTTGCAAATAAGGTGTTGCAAAACAATTGTCAACAACAAACAGGCAATTGTGCTTTTTTGCCAGTTTGCCAACAAATTCAAGATCGCATAAATCCAATCCCGGATTTGAAGGAGTTTCGGTAAAAAGCAATCTTGTTTGAGGCATGATGGCTTCTTCCCACTCCGAATTCTTCCGGATATCAACATAAGTATGAGTTATACCCCAGCGAGGCAGTATGTTTGTTATAATTTGGTGAGTGGAACTAAAAAGACTTCTCGAGACAACGATATGATCACCTGCCTTAAGATGTGAAGTCAGAGCAAGAAAGATAGCGGCCATCCCTGTGGCTGTCGATTCCCCGTCTTCCATCTTTTCCATCAGACAAAGTTTCTCGATAAATTCATCATTGTTGGGGTTGGAATACCTGGAATAGATATTGCCTCCTTTTTCATCTGCAAATACTGCTCTGGCTTCTTCAGCATTATCAAAAACAAAGCTTGAAGTAGCAAATATAGGAACACTGTGTTCTTTTTGTGATGAACGTTTTACCTGGGTTCTTACAGATATGGTTTCAAACTTTTTTCTTTTTTTCATTTTAGGCAGATATTATTGTATAGCTATGGGTGATATTGGTATTTTCTTTCTTCCGTATCATTTGGTATTGACGGTTTCGTTTTTAACAATCGCATAATAATCAAGATACGGTCTTTTTTGTTGGTTTTTCATCCTACGGCAATTATTTCCGGTTACTATCGAGCAAGTTATTTAGTACATTTGATCAGCAAATTTAGAATTATACTTTAAAATATACTGATTTCATGTTTTCAAAAAATGAATTGCCTTTTTTGGCAATACTCAGAGGAATTGAAGAAGATGACCTTAAACCCCTTGTTGATGTGCTTGTTGCAGCAGACATTCGTTTTCTTGAAATTACAATGAATACGCCCGATGCAACAAACCTTATAAGGCAAATAAATCAACTTGTTGAAAATAAATTGGTAGTGGGAGCAGGAACAGTATTAAGTTTACATGATCTTGAAAATGCCTTGTCTGCAGGTGCCGGATTTATTGTAACACCCTCGGTGATCGACGATGTGATCAATGCGTGTGTATCAGAGAATATTCCTGTTATTCCGGGAGCTCTCACACCAACCGAAATCCATAAGGCATGGAGTATGGGTGCAACGATGATAAAAGTATTTCCCGCATCGGTTTGTGGTCCCGGGTACATAAAAGCAATAAAGGGACCCTTTGATAAGATCAAGGTTATGGCTGTAGGTGGTGTTAATGAAAACAATGCAGCAGATTTTTTTCGGAACGGAGCAGATGCAATTGGTTTTGGAGCAGGAATAATCAGGCCGGAATGGCTTTCAGATCATCGATATGATCTGATTGAAAAGTCATTGCAGGAGCTGGTAAAAAAAATACCAATGAAATAACCGGCGAGGTTTTCCCGGCAAAATGGTTTTTTGGGTGATATATTTAACCTGAATATGATGATATAAATTACCTTTTTTAGCGATTACTCTCATGAATTCTTACGTATCAAGGGTTAGAAGGAGTTAATTAAATGAGGGTACCGGTTTCAATATTCCGATTTATGATCTGTTTGCTAATGCCCTTTTCTTTTCTTCAAGGGCAGCAGGCTTTTTATGATCATGATACAAAAAATCTCCTTGATAGTCTTGAGAACAGAATAATTGCCCTGGAAAAGGAAATTCCGCGTTTGGCAGAAAACAGGGCAACAAACTACTTCTTTGCAAAAAGAGATCTCGATTTTACTATATTCCTGCAGCACTATCACGAATATGTGTTTGATGAAGAATTAGACAAGGCACAGGATCTTGTTGAATCCAGGCTAAAAAGTGTTCAGAAACGTGGTGATAAGACTGCTGAAGACTTTTACAGAGATTATAAAAAAAGAATAAATAAAGAAATTTCCGAACAACAGAGACGTTACCAGGTTTTGTTTGAAAAGGAAAAGACATTCAAAAAAGAGTTTTATCGTTTTGTGAATGAAGGCGATGAATATTCCCTGAAGAGAGCTCAAAGGATGACAGATCTGGCACTGAAATATGCCCTCGAGAAAAAACTAAGTTCTGTGTATGGATATCTGTTTCACTACAAAAGTTATGTCAATTCACTTTTGTATGATTACTATTCTGAGTATGATCTGGCCAGGCTTACCAAAAGCGAAGCTGAATTCGAAAGGTACTTTCTTCCTCTCGTTGAATCGGATAGCCTGGATTTGATTCAACAGGCAGGAAAATTGGTTGATCACTGTTATAATTATTCATTGAATACTTCCTCCAGTCTTGATACAATGTATTTTACACAACAAAAAAGATTGGTGGCATCCTATATTTCAGACTATTATGACAGGGACGGTAGTTCTGAAGTATTTGAAGGGATGAAACAAACTTCATTCATTGCAAGACTGGACACTCTAATACGAGAAGGAATATATCAATGGAAGGATCAGATTATTGTAATAGGACATTTCAAACCTGAAGCCGCTAATAAAAATGTCAGGAAAGGAGAAGCGATATTAAATGCTGACCAGAGATTAATTCAATACATTCGTCTGAATCGTCTGACTAAGTTTGATAAAGAATTGAAAATGGGACAAACCTACCTGATTCCATATGTAAATAATAAACAGCTTGCTGAATTTATGTACAATCCATCTAAGAAAAGCTATCAATACATTGTATGTTATACCAAAGTCGAAAGTGATTATTTTACCAGAAAGCTTGGTCAGTATCTGCCTCCTTTGCAATTTGGAAAAAGCCCGGAATCGTTGTGATTTTAAATGAAAAAAGATCGCTAACTTTAAATTCAATTGATAATCGTTGGATTTACCTGTTATGTCTTATAAATATTCTTATCCTCGTCCTTCATTGACAGTAGATGCTATTCTGTTTACTCATTCAGGCAATCAATTGAAAGTACTTCTTATTCAGAGAGGAATAGATCCTTTTAAGAACCATTGGGCATTTCCAGGTGGATTTGTGAACGAAAATGAGCCTGCTGAGGAAGCAATTCTCAGGGAAGTAAAAGAAGAAGTATCACTTACTGTTGGCAATTTAAAGCAGTTGCATGCTGCTTCTGCTCCCGGACGAGATCCAAGGGGGTGGACAGTATCCGTATTTTTTATTGGATTTGTAGAGTGGGATAACAGCAGTACAATTGCCGGTGATGATGCGATAAATGCAAAGTGGTTTCCTCTGAATTCCGTTCCTCGCCTTGCATTCGATCATAAGGACCAGCTATCTCTTGCAAAAAAATACTTGAAGCAAACCGTCAGACAATCAGTAATTGATAAAAGTCTTCTCCCTTCGGTTTTTCTTCTGGAACAATTGCATTCCATATATTTTGAGATTACCGGCTCGAGTGAAGAAACTGATGTTTTGATTCTCAGATTGATCAACATGTCTGTTGTAATCCCGGATGCTTATCAGGATTTGTACAGGTTTAATGAATCCTATTATGATAGAATCATAAACAGCGGTTTTCATCAAATCATTCGATGAAAAATCTGGTATTCGATCAATTCATAATGAATATCATTTCCGTTGTCTATCCGGAAATGATGTTGAGAATTTCAATAAAATAGTAACAACTTTTGAATCAAAATTGTACACATGAAGAAAAATGCGTATTTTTTGATAAAATTTTCTAATGGAAAAAAAGTTATATGATTCAGATACAGTTACGTTATCTTATTTCCAGGACGAATGGTTAATTCATATAACATGGAAAAAAAATGCTGACACTTCGGAATACAGGAACATTTTTAACACGATCATCGAATTTTCAGCAAAAAAGAAAGTAAAATACGTTTTGTCTGATATGAGGGAAGAAGGACTGGTGAAGCCGGAAGATTTGCAATGGATGGAAATAGAAGTACTGAAAAAGGCAGTTGAGCATGGAGTTCTTAAAATAGCTCTTGTAGCAGAAGATACCATATTTTCGAATATATATGCCGAGACCATAAAACGTAAGCTTAGAGAATCTCCAATAGATGTAAGGATATTTCAGGATGATGTCTCTGCAAAGGCATGGTTGCTGACAGGACATTAACAATGGTACAAACAATAAAATCTTTTCTATGAAGCTCAATTTAGTATATGGTGTTTTTACACCACTGATAATAGCATTATTTACAATCAATGCATTTACTCAGGAGGTAAATTATAACAAACTTCTTCCTGTTGACGAGAAGGTGAAAATTGGGAAACTGGAGAATGGGTTTACCTATTACATAAGAACAAATCACAAGCCGGAGAAAAGAGTCGAAATGCGACTTGCGGTTAATGCAGGATCAATACTTGAAGACGAAGATCAGCTTGGACTTGCCCATTTTGTTGAGCACATGTGTTTCAATGGAACCAAACACTTTGAAAAGAACGAACTTGTCGAATACCTGCAATCTATTGGCATTCGTTTTGGACCTGAATTAAATGCTTATACTTCTTTTGACGAAACGGTTTATATGCTTACCATTCCTTCAGATTCCACTGATCTTGTTAACAAGGGATTTCTGGTCATGGAGGACTGGGCCCATAATGTAACATTCGAAGACGAAGAAATTGATAAGGAGCGGGGTGTTATTATCGAGGAATGGAGGCTTGGACGAGGTCCATGGCAAAGGATGAGAGATACATACCTTCCGGTACTTTTCAAAGACTCAAGGTATGCCGAACGTTTGCCCATTGGAAAAAAAGAGATCATTGAACATTGCGATTACGAAACCCTGAGAAGATTTTACCATGACTGGTACAGACCTGATCTTATGGCTCTGATTGTGGTGGGCGATATTGATCCTGTGCTTGCAGAACAGAAAATCACGGAACATTTTTCTTCCATTGAAAGTCCTTCAGTTGTAAAGCCCAGAAAGGAATATGAAATTCCGGATCAGAAAGGCACATTGGTGTGTGTGGCCACTGACAGAGAAGCACCTGTAAGTCTGACCAATATTTTTTATAAAAGTGACACCATTGAATTCCGGACCTATGGTGATTATTTAAACATTCTGAACTTCTCTTTCCTCACTGGCATGATGAACAGACGCCTTGTTGAATTGACGGAAAAGGAGAATCCGCCGTTTGTAGGAGCAAATATTCAGTATGGCAATTTGTATGCGCGAACAAAAAATGCATTGCATGGCTATGCTTTGGTTGGAGAAAAAGGTATAGAATCTGGGCTGAAGGCTTATCTTGTAGAGGTCGAAAGAGTAAAACGTTTTGGATTTACTGACACTGAATTGAATCGTTTTAAGCTCGATTTATTAAAACGATATGAAAATGCTTATAATGAACGTGATAAAACCGAATCAAAACAATGGGCTGATGAATACATAAGGAATTTTTTGGAAGATGAACCAATTCCCGGTATTGAGTTTGAGTACAATTTTGTGAAAGAAAACATCGATAAAATTCATCTTGAAACCATCAATGAACTGGCTAAATCTCTGATTACTTCAGATAACAGAGTGATTGTCATCAATGCACCTGAAAAGGATGAAGCGGAAGTGCCGGATGAAGGAGCTATTCTTGCTTTGGCTGATGAAGTGTTATCGATGGGTATTCAGCCATATGAAGATAAACTATCGGGAAGTGAGCTTTTATCAGAATTGCCTGATAAAGGCAGCATTATCTCTGAAAAAGTTCTGGATGAATTGGATGCACTTGATTTGCGATTATCGAATGGGGCCAGAGTCATTTTGAAAGAAACGGATTTTAAGAACGATGAAGTTCTGTTTTCAGCATTTAGTCGCGGAGGGCATTCTGTATACGGAGATGAAGATCATTTTACAGCCCTTAATACAGATGGCCTTGTTAAGGAAAGTGGCGTTGCAGAATATTCGAATACCGATATACGAAAAATACTTGCCGGAAAAACCGTTTTTGTTGCACCTTCAATTTCTTACGAAACCGAGACAATAAGTGGCCAGACAAAGTCATCCGACCTGGAAAGCATGTTCCAGCTGATCTATTTATATTTCACAGATCCCAGGGTAGATTCAGGGGCATTTCTCTCTTATATCAGCAAAAGAAAAGATCTTTTTGAAAACCTGGCAAAGGATCCTCAAAATTATTTCTTTGATAAATATTACAGGATCCTGGCGCAGAATCACCCAAGAGGCGATTACCTGCCTGTTCCGGAAGATTGGGGAAAAATTGATTTTCAAAGGGCAATACAGATTTATAAGGACCGCTATGCCGACCCGGGCAATTTCACATTTGTGTTTGTAGGTGCATTTTCTATTGATACAATAAAACCTTTTCTGGAACAATATATTGCTTCGTTGCCAGGCATTGAGCGGGAAGAATCCTATGTTGACCTTGGAATTCGTCCTCCCGATGAAAAGCAGATTCATACTATTTTTAAAGGGAATGATCCGAAAAGCATTGCAATCGTGTACTTCGAAGAAGAACAAGCATGGAACGAAAAGGATGCTTTTATGATAAGTGTACTCAACGATATTCTTGAATTCAGATACATTGAAAAAATTCGTGAAGAAATGAGTGGCGCATATACGACCAGGGTAAGTGCATCACTGCATCAGATCCCCTACGAATATTCTTCGCTCCAGATCATGCTACCGTGTTCACCGGAAAACGTCGACAGTCTTGTGTCTGTGGCCATTGGGGAACTGGATTCAATACGGCAACATGGAGTAAAACAGAAAGATATTGTCAAAGCAAAAGAAACCCGTCGCCGGCAACTGGAAACAAATGTGAAAAAAAATATGTTCTGGCTTTCTTCCATTCAAAAAGCCATACTGAATGATTTGGATCTGGATTCGGTTACTGACGAGGAATATATTGAACAAATAAGCAGCGAAGAAATACAGAGGGTTGCCAATGATTATTTTGACACTGATGAATATCTTGAGGTCGTATTGTATCCTGAAGAATATGAAAAGAATCAGGTGGAGACTGAGGCTGATTGATTATTTGTTTTTGGCTCTTTCCTCCGAATGTTTTTTAACTTCCTGAAGTGCATCCAGCGGGCCCATTGTCAGAAATTGTTTTATCAGCCAGTCGGGTATATATCCTCCGGGATTGTATTTGCCTTTCATATTAATTTTTGTGCGATTGCCGGACAATGGAATGAAATGATAAAATTCCTCAAATTCTTCAATACGTATTACATCCGGCACAACTGATTTATACCCGATTCCGGGTGTTGTATGAACATTGATGCTTCCATCCTGATTATGCGTTATATTAAGAACTGATATGGCATCTCTGTCATTAAACGGCCAGGGAATGTCATAGTATGCATAATATGCATATCGCTTGTCTTTTTCTTCAAGTAAGACTTCAATTTTATTACAACAGTAAACCCAATTGATGTAATTGTCAAAATCTGTAAGAAAATTGTATACTACTTCAATGGGTGCATTTATAATCGCTTCAGCACGATACGTCCGGTTTATTTTCCAGTCATTATGCAAATACACTTTGATATCATCGTCTTTTCTTGTCAATTTCCAATCATTATTCTGAGCCTGCAGTGTAAATGAAAAGAGATATAATAACATCCAAACAAAATGGAATTCAATCTGTTTATGCATAAATAGAATTACTAAAAATTGACAGGATCAAGATATGAATAATTATGCAAATTTGAAATACGGTCATTTTGGTCAAAAAGATCGCCCGTATGGTCTAAATTTCAGGAGAATTGTATGGATGATTCTCGTTGTGTTAATAAATTTAAATAATCAATCAGTAATCGCTTTAGATACTATGGTAAGCCAACAGGAAAAGAAGAATTTAGAAAAAGCAACATTTGCTGCCGGTTGTTTTTGGTGTGTAGAAGCCATTTTCGAACGTGTTCATGGTGTAACAGACGTGAAATCAGGTTATAGCGGGGGACATGTAAAAAATCCTTCCTACAGGGAAGTTTGCAACGGAACTACGGGTCATGCGGAAGTATGTCAACTGACATTTGATCCGGATGTAATATCATATATAGAATTGCTGGAAATTTTCTGGCAAACACATGATCCGACAACCCTGAATCGTCAGG
>CAYORG010000079.1:0-9718 GCA_964406315.1 uncultured Bacteroidales bacterium
TGGTCCCGTAGCTCAGTTGGATAGAGCAACAGCCTTCTAAGCTGTGGGTCGCGCGTTCGAATCGCGCCGGGATCACAACCCAAAAATCTTATAGTAATTAACTTTAAGTATAAGTAATGAACTTACCGCATAGAAAAAGTACTCATCCCCAGCTTGTTGTCCTTTGAGAAGATCTCAACAACATACAATCCGGGAATGCATTTCTGATCGGGGGTAATTGAACTGCAAAAACGCATTTTCTGTTTCTGGTAGTTGATGATATCTGTTTTTGAAAGCTCCGCATTTTTCTTATATTCCGGGTGCCAAAAAACATCTTCGATTAATTCAATATCTTTTATGATAGTACCATCAGGAGAAGTAACCACAATAAAAATGGTTTTCATACCTTCCGAGGTAACTCTGTTGGGAATGATATCGAAGCAGACTGAAAGTTGATCCGTCTTTTTTGCCAGTGCAGTACTCTGCTTTCTGCCCTGATTATTGACTTTTTTCCCTTCGACTACTAAATTATCCGTAATTAGTTCACGCGCCAGACCCAATTGATCTCTTAAGGCATCCATGGTCTCATTCATGCTTTCGAGCGTATTGTTCAGCACTTGCGATCGTTCACGTTCAACGAGCAATGAATCAATAGATGTCAGGTATAATTCTTTCAGGGAGTCGATCTCGTTTATTAATCTCGTGTTTTCATCTGCCTGAAGTTTTTTGCCACGAAGAAGCCTGGAGATCTCCTTTTCTTTCCTTTGTATTTTCAGTTCAGCATCACGTATTACATTATCGATTTGAACAGAAATTCCTTTGTACCTACTAATCTCGTTGTTTGCTGTTTTGAGTTGTTCGGTCAGTTCTTTGTTTGTCGTTTTCAGGACCTTTTTCACAGGGAAAAGATCAGCCATAAGAACAAGCAAGACAACATTTATGAGCAAAGAGATGGTTAGTATTATGGATACAGGCTTTACTTTTCTATATCGTTTTTCTGTTGCCATGACAGTATGATTTGAAGATTATTAATTGCAATTCATAAGATTTTCAACAATATACTATAGTTTTCAGAGAAATAGAACAATCCGGGCAACTTATTTTTTTACTTTTCAGACAGCCTCTGTTTACTAAATATCCTGCTTTACATGAACCGTCTGAGTGGGGAATGCAAACTCTATACCTTCCTTGTTAAAACGCTCAATGATCTGCATGTTTACTTTCTCCGAGAACTCCATATAATTCCAATATTCAGGAGGGTGATACCAATAAAGAACAAAAATATTCAGTGAATCGCTTTTCAGATCATTAAAATATACCCGGGGAGGAAATTCTTCATTCATTCCTTCATGATTGTCCAGCAGTTCTTTAACAATGTCAAGAGCTTTCTGAATTTTTTCCGGAGTAGTATCATAAGTTATGCCAATGTTCATTTCTCTTTTAATGTAAGGCCTCTGGCCAATGTTAAGAATGGTTCTGTTGGCCAGTTCACCATTCGGAATGGAAACCATATGCCCGTTCAGGGTTCTGATCCGGGTACTTCGCAAACCTATGGATTCAACATTTCCATCGTGCCCGTCAATAACAATGCGGTCGCCGATTTCAAAGGGGTGGTCACCTGCAATTACAAACGATCCTATAAAATGCTTTATAGTATCTTGTGAAGCCAGGGCTACTGCCAGTCCCCCAATTCCTAATCCGGCAATAATTGTAGTGATGGGTTTATTGCTAAGCATTTGAATGATCTGCAGAAGTGTGAATATTACAATAAGGACTCTTAAGCTTTTGCGAATAACCGGAACAAACATCTGGTTCAGACTTTTTTCTGATTTGGATATAATGACTTCAAACCACACACCGGGAATATCAGCCAGGTAATAGGCAAAATATCCAACAGATAATGTAATAATGATATTGGAGATAAGATTGATTACTTCTTCATACTCAGCAGGGACATCTATTATTTTGATACCAATCCACACTCCCAAAGCAAGTAAGATGAATGTCACCGACCTGGAAATCGCATGTAAAAAGGAAGCAGAAACGGGACTTTTTGCCCTTATTCTCCGAATAGATAACCGTCCCAAAATCATTCGAACTATACGTGCGGTTAAAAACAATAACAAAATGATAGAGAATAACAAGATCCATTGAGCCAGATCGTTATTACCTTTAATTCCTTTAATAAATGTTTTTATTATTTCCATACGGTCAAAACTAAACAGGGATTTAAAAATTCATGATCGCAGCAAATTTACTACAAGCATTTTTTGTATAAATAGTTTATTGAGAATATTTGTTATCAGGATATTGGTCATGCAGGATCTTCAGATACTTCTGGGCATTTTTTTTATCGCCCATTTGCTCGTAACAATAAATTATATTCATCAGGGCCATTTCAGAATAAGAAAGTTGTGATGTACTAAAAAGTGTAAAAGCCCTGTACTGGTCAACCCACGAGTATTTCTGAAAATACTGGTAGCTTTTTTGAAAAGCCAGGATTGCAGCCTGTAATTCCCCTTTTCTTAAATAATAAACTCCTTTTCTGTGCCATTTGGGAATAAGTACTTTGAGATAAATGGATAAAAGAAAATAAAGAGAAATACCCAATAAAAGATAATGGCTTACACCCAGGGAATAGAAAATATAAATTATGAAGAATAATATAGCTATCTGAGGGATATAATAGTAATAATTCGTGTTTCGTATTACGGGTATTTTTCTGGCCATCCCAATTGATTTAACAGATCAAAGATATTTAAAAATGAATTATCAGGCTTCCAACAAATGCCAAATTTCAAAATAGAAAACATCAATCTGCAGGAACTTATTATTTGTTGCTAATTTGAGTATTTTTGAAATGGATCAAAAATAACTTATGTCTAATATAAGGATAATTCGGGCTTCAGCAGGTTCCGGGAAAACAAATTCCCTGATTAAATTTTTTCTTGAGCTTCTCATTGCTGAACCTACCGATTATTTTAAGCATATTCTGGCGGTCACTTTCACAAACAAAGCCACGGCCGAAATGAAAGTGCGTATTCTTGAAGAGTTGGATAGACTGGCAACAGGAAAATCCTCAAAACAACTCGGATATTTGATGGAGATCAGTAAATTCAAAGAAGAACACATACGAAACAAAGCTTCTGTTATTCTTCAAAATATTCTTCACGGGTATTCCTGGTTCAGTGTTGAAACCATCGATACATTTTTTCAGCGTATAATAAGGGCGTTTACACGTGAATTGAATATTCCCGGAAATTATGCTATTGAAATAGAAACCGGACCGATCCTGCAGTATGCAGTTGATGCCCTGGTTGATTCTTTACATGACAATTCTTCTTTGTTAACATGGTTGATGGATTTTTCCGAGGAAAGAATAGATGAGGGCAGACCATGGGATTTTAGATCTGATTTATTGAAGCTTGGCAGTGAAGTTTTCAAAGAGGAATTTTCTTATGAATCAGACCGGATTTTTCAGGCAGTTTCAGACCGAAAAAAATTGAATGACTTCCGGGATAGCTTATATAAAATCATTAGTTCTACTGAAACATTGCTTGCCGGTTATGCAGATACAGGAACTTCATTGATTTCAGATCATGGTCTTGAAGATACTGATTTCTTTCAGAAAGGGAGAGGAGTGTTAGCTTATTTCAGGAAGCTTCAGAGTAGAAGTCCTGAACTTCCAAACAGTTATGTTCTAAGGTTGCTTGACGGAGAGGAAAACTGGCCTGCCAAAGATTCACCGAACAAAGTACTGGTAATACAGCTTGCAAAAGAAAAACTTCTGCCCCTGTTAAATGAAATTATGGCAGTTTTTAATACACATTACAGATATTATGAAACTGCCAAAACAATACTGAAGAATCTGCACACACTTGGTATATTATCTGATTTGTCAGAAAAGATAGCTCAATACCGGCATCAGCGAAATAAATTTCTTCTCAGCGATTCTCCGGGTTTCATAAATAAAATCATTGATGACAATGTAGCTCCCTTTATTTATGAAAAGATGGGCAACCGATACAATCATTTTCTGATTGACGAATTTCAGGATACTTCTCAAATGCAGTGGAAAAATCTTTTGCCACTTGTAGAGAACAGCATTTCGCAGGGAAATGATTGTTTGCTGGTCGGAGATGTGAAACAATCGATTTACCGATGGAGAAACAGCAACTGGGAGATACTGGCCGAAGAAATTCACAAGGATTTTCAGAACCAGTACATTCGCTTACAGGATCTGAATGTTAACTGGCGCAGTTGTCGGACTATTGTGGAATTTACAAATTCGGTTTTTCCGGCGGCCATTGATCTTCTGGAAAAATACATTGAAGACAGGAACATCGAATTTTTGAATTCGAATCCTGAATTGAGAAAAATGATTTCCAGGATTTATAAAGGTGTTGAACAATCTGTTGCCGGACAAAATGTATTGACGGGATATGTGAAACTGGAGTTTTTTTCAAAACAGGAAGTGAGGGAAGACGATACCATGCTGTTGGATACTTTCTTCAGGGATATTAAGAATTTGCTTGAATTGGGATACTCACCGGGTGATATAGCGATTCTTGTAAGAGGGAAAAGAGAAGGCAAACAGATTGCTGATTTTTTGATACAAAAAAATTCAGAAAAGCAATTTGCACTGAATCTCAATGTTATTTCCGACGAATCGCTCTTTCTTTCATCTTCAGATTCAGTCAATTTGTTAATTGCCGGCTTAAGGTTTCTGATCAAGCCGGAGGATGACATAAACAGGGGCGGACTGGTAACCGGATTTGAAATTCACAGGCTTAACTCGTCTGAGGAAACAGGTATTTATGATGTTAAAATGACTTTGGGCATGAGCAATGAACATGACGTTGTGGATTTATTGCCCGGAGAATTTGTAAAAAACATCGATTCACTATTGATCCTGCCCTTGTATGAATTGGTTGAACGGCTGATCTCTATTTTTCGTGCAGATGTTTTTGCGGAAGATGTTGCCTATATCCATGCTTTACTTGACCTGGTTCATGAATATTCACAATCGAATCCTGCCGATATTGAAAAATTTCTGGAATATTGGGAAGAAGAGGGAAGTACGAAATCTGTTTCGGCTGCTGAATCGCAGAATGCCATTCGCATTCTGACCATTCATAAAGCCAAGGGGCTGGAATTTAAGGCTGTATTAGTTCCTTATTGCAACTGGGATCTTGAGCAAAAATCCAATACTCTTCTCTGGACAAAGCCGCAGCAGGAAACGTTCAATTATTTGCCGTTAATTCCAATTAACTATACGAGTGCTCTTGCGGGCACTTTTTTCTCAGAAGTATATTACCGCGAAATGTTGAAATCGTACATTGACAATCTGAATCTGCTTTATGTGGCATTCACAAGAGCAAAAGAGGTTTTGATTGTATATCCGCATTATAAAGTATCCAAGACAGGCAACATGAATTTTACTTCGGTAGGGGATTTGATTTATACACTGGCAGAGGAAAAGAAAATAGTGGGTCCTGAAAAATGCTGTGACGAAGAAAACGGGAAAATTGAATTCGGAAAACTTGTAAAACCTCCTGCTTCATCTTCTGACAGCCGGGAAGTTTTTATTTCTCCTTCTCCGGGAAAACCGGCCATTGAAAAGTTATTCTTTAATCCTTCAGGATTTGATTTTTTATCAGAAACATATCAAGATATCGAGGAAAAGAGAAGAAAGGGAAAAATATTACACAATATACTTTCCGAAATTACTACAAGCGATGATATCTCCGGTGCTGTTACCCGGGCAATTTACAAAGGATTTATTTCACAGGAAGAATCCAGGGAATTCATTGATCATTTGGATGAGAGTTTAAGGGATAATACAATCCGGAAATGGTTTGACGGGAGCGGGAAAATAGTAAATGAAACAGATATCGTTTTGCCCGGAGGAGAAGTTCGCAGACCAGACAGAGTGGTTTTGTTTACCGACAGCGTTGATGTTATTGATTACAAAAGCGGCTCGGAAGAACAATATCAAATACACCGGAAACAAGTAAACAATTATATGAATTTGCTACAGAACATGGGGTATCATAATGTAAACGGCTACTTATGGTATATTGCCTCTAACAAAATAGTAAAAGTATAATCTTTAAAAACCTAAATTAAAACCATCATGTATCCGTGGGGAACAAACAGAAGGATTAATGCGGCTTCGAATTACCTGAAAAGAGAATTCGGCGAGCGTATACAGAAGGTTGCAATTGATGCCGGTTTCACCTGCCCGAATCGCGATGGTACTGTTGGAACAGGAGGCTGTGTGTATTGTAATAATGATGCGTTCAATCCTTCATACTGTATTCCTGATAAATCCGTTTCACAGCAAATCCATGAAGGAATTGAATTCCATGAGAAGAGATACCGTTCGGCGGTGAAATACTTTGCTTATTTCCAGGCATTTTCAAATACCTATGGTTCGCTGGAACATTTACAACAGATTTACAAACCTGCCCTGGAAAATGATAACATTATAGGCTTAATTGTAGGAACCCGCCCGGATTGTATAGATGAATACAAACTTGAATATTTTGCCTCCCTGGCAAAGAACTATTATGTTGTGATTGAATACGGACTTGAATCGGTATACAATTCAACTCTTGAGAAGATCAACAGGGGACATACATTTGAGCAGTCGGTAAAAGCGCTTGAGCTTACAAGGCAATTTGGAGTGAAATCGGGTGCACATTTCATTTTTGGTCTGAGAGGAGAAACACGCAAGCAGATGAGCGATTCAGTGAAAATAGTATCTGAGTTGCCGCTTCATATGGTTAAGTTCCATCAACTGCAAATTGTCAGGGGTACCCAATATGAAAGAGAGTTCATCGAGGATCCGCAAACATTTAGCCTGTTCAGCCTTGAAGAATATATTGACTTTGTATCTGAATATGTATCTTGTTTAAATCCTTCAATCATTATTGAAAGACTTGCCGGGGAAACACAGCCCCGCAACAATATCGGGATGTTGTGGAATTTACGATATGATCAGGTTTTAAAGAGAATTGAAAAAAGAATGGAAGAACTGGATCTTTGGCAGGGCAAGAAATATGTGAATAACAAGCACAGTAAAGGAAAACAATGAACAATTCTGAGAAACATACTGTGAGAACTGTAAATGGTGATATATCCTGTTTTTTACGGGATGTTGCAGAATATCTTTTTCATTCAAACCAGGGAGATCTTAGCGAGACGATAGTCATTTTCCCAAACAGGAGAGCACGTTTGTTTTTCAATCAGTATTTGTCCGGTCTTTCTGACAAGCCTCTTTGGGCACCTCAGTATTATACTATATCAGACTTTATCGGAAAAATAAGTGGTTTGCAGGCAACTGATCAGCTTACTTTGTTATTCAGACTGTTTAAGGTTTACGGGGAAGTTACCGGAAGCAAAGAAAAATTTGATGACTTTTACTTTTATTGTGAAACACTTTTATCAGATTTTGATGATTTGGATAAGTATCGTATTGATGCAAAGCAACTTTTCAAAAATCTCAGCAATCTGAAATCCCTTGAAGATTATCATGAATACCTCTCCGGAGAACAGGAAAAACTGATCCGGCAGTTTTGGTATGTTTTTGCAAAGCATAAGCCATCGGAAGAGATGAAAACATTCGTTTCTGTATGGAGTGTTCTGGATAAAATTTATGTTCGTTATAACGAACTTCTGGACCGTGAAGGCATGGCCTATGAGGGCAAGATCTACAGAAGAGCAATTGACATCCTGGAATCGCAAAATGAGGTTTTCTTTCGGGATAAAAAAATTGCTTTTGTTGGTTTCAATGCACTAAATCATTCAGAGGAGATCTTATTTGATCAATTCAGGGTGGCAGGGAATACTGAGTTTTTCTGGGATTTTGACCGGAGCTATATTAATAATGAAATTCATGAAGCAGGATTCTTCCTGAGAAAATACCTGAAGAAGTTCCCGCAGCCAAAAGATTTTGCCTCTTCAAAAGAAAACACCGGGGGAAAGGCAAAAATATCAATTGTATCGGTGCCTTCCAATATTGCACAGGGGAAAGTGGTTCATCACTTTTTAGAGCAATTGCAGGCAAGAGAACTGAATCGTCCTACCAAGGCAGCACTGATCCTTGCAGATGAGAAATTATTATTGCCGGTTATGAATTCTTTGCCTCCCGAATTGGCGAAAGTAAATATATCCATGGGATATCCGGTACTTGATACTCCTGTATACAGTTTCTTATCTTCACTGGCCGATTTGCACACAAACAAAAGAAAAGATAAAAATACCGGCCGGTATTTGTATTACCATAAAGATTATTTCAGTGTGCTGAATCATCCTTTTTTGCATGACACAAAGAGTTCTGTTGAATACAATAACTTCAGAGATTTGATTCTTGAGAAAAACATATCCTTTCTTGATGCATTTTATAGTAAACAGAATGATGTTCTCTATACTGAAATTTTTTCCTGGAGCGGAAATACAGGAACCTTTGGTGCGTATCTTCATAAGATTATTTCCATTGTAATTCGAAAAATCATAAAATCGGCAAAAGAAGATAATGAAACAAAATGGCAGTTGGAGATATTGCATGCCATTCAGAAAGTACTCATTCGTTTCGATGCATTACTGGGTGAAGAAAAGATTGAGTTACTTCTCCCTACTGTTCTTAATCTGCTAAGAAGAATATTGAGCGGCATATCGGTGCCCTTTTCAGGGGAACCGTTAACAGGATTGCAAATTCTTGGTATTCTCGAAACAAGAACACTGGATTTTGAGAATGTTATCATTCTTTCTATGAATGAAGGAAAGTTCCCAAAAGCTACTCATTCCCCCTCAATGATACCATATTCTCTTCGGGAAGCTTTTGGCCTTCCTACAATCAGGCACCAGGATGCCATTTACGGATATTATTTTTATCGTTTGCTTCATCGTGCAAAACAGGTAGTTCTGGTTTATAATACCAAAACGGAAGGACTTCAGAAAGGTGAACCGAGTCGTTATATACTGCAGCTCAAGTATAACTCAAAATATGAGCTTAATCATACGGGCTATGCATATAAAATTGAGCCATTCCCGACGCGAAAAATTTATGCTGAGAAAACATCGGAGGTACAGGAAAAGCTCCTGGAATATAAAAGACCCGGAGGAAATTCCTTTCTATCGCCAAGTGCATTGAATGTTTACCTGAATTGTAAACTCAGATTCTATTTCAAATACATTGAAGGAATGAAGGAACCTGAAAATGTTGAAGAAGAAATTGAAAGCAATGTTTTCGGAAGCATTTTTCATAAAGCTATGGAAATAGTGTATGCTGAATTTGAGGGTAAGCTGATCCAACCTGGTGACATTGATAAAATCAGGAAAGACAGCCAGCTGATCCAGAAGGCCATCCACAGTGCTTTTGCACAAGTGTTCTTCAGGAAAGAAAAGCTGAAGGAGGATGAAATAACCGGCCGGAACCTGCTTGTAAAGCATGTTATCGGGAAATACATGAAAGGAATATTGGAATACGATTTCAAATCCGCTCCGTTCCGTATCCTATCTCTTGAGAAAAGACACAAGTTTATTATGGATGCCATTGCCATCGGAGGTGATATAGACAGACTGGATGAAAAAAATGAATATTTTCGGGTAATAGACTATAAAACCGGGAAAACAAATTCAAAATTCAAAAATATTGATGATCTGTTTGATGGCAAACCCAGCAAAAGAAACAACGCTGTGTTTCAAACCTTTTTGTATTCCTGGCTTCTGAGCA
>CAYORG010000080.1:0-9713 GCA_964406315.1 uncultured Bacteroidales bacterium
TCAGAATAGTATCCGTCAGAATAGTATCCGTCATTGAAAGTATCATCATCTTTTTTTTCGCAGGCAGGCAGTATAGCTACAACACTGAAAGAAGAGGTTACTAATAGTACTTTCCCCCCTTTTTTTAGAAATTCCCTTCTTTTCATATTTTCCATAATTGTACCTCTTGAAATTTTACGTTTTATTGAAGTATATTATCGAAACTTAGAATATAGTTTTCCGTTTTTAAGTGTTCCTCAATCCCTATCTCATTACGCCAATTTTTCAATGAAATCCCCGGTGATTGATTGGATTAATCCTAGCCTGCCTTCGATTTCCACTACCGATATGATTGGCAATTTACAATTTATTATATGGAAAACCAAAAAATATGCCCTGTATCAGGAACTACAGGTCGGCGCCAACCAGGGAGATTGGTCAGGTAGGTGCGTGTTATGTCACCGATCACAACTTAGCGAAGCGATCTCGTGAGTCCCCCGCTACCGCACGATTGACTTCGTCGAGCTCATCCCGATAAATCGGGATTCGGTTGCATCGTGTGGTAAAGTATACTCAGCAACTAACAAATATTACTCTCCCCCACATGGCGCAAGCCTGCCTGCTGCAGGCAGGTCTGCGACTTGTGCCCCTAAGATTGTCTCCGGACGACGCCGTTTCCAAAAGGCAACCATTGACTACTCTGTACCCAAGACAATTAATTATCAATAACTTATGGCCGGGTTAGGGTTATTTTTTAACTTGTGGTGGAATATATAATAACGATGGATGTAATAAAATCAGATATGAGAATATAATTTTGTAGGAGATTTTTAGTCAACATGGATTCTTACACAACATTTACACGGATCATTTTACATATATTATTAATAATCATTTTAAGTAATAATATATGTCTTGGCCAAAATGACAGGATTAATTTTCAATCCATAAATTATGGTCTTTCTAATCCTCATGTTAAGTGTATTCATAAGGATTATAAAGGCTTCATGTGGTTTGGTACCAGCGAAGGGTTAAACAAATATGATGGCACCAAATTTACTTTGTACGCTTACAATCCAAATGATTCCAGCAGTTTAGTAAATAATAATATCAATGCACTTCTTGAAGATAGTAACCATAATTTGTGGATCGGGACAACCATAGGCGTTTGTATTTACAACAGGGAAAAGGATAATTTTAGAGTCATTAAAGGTATTGGAAGAAACAGGTTTTCATACATTTCTTGTTTATATGAGGACAAAAACGGCAATATCTGGATTGGATCTTCCGGTCAGGGAATTTATGTATATAATCCGAAAAATGATAGTTTATTTACTTATACACATAATGATAAAGATCCAGCATCTGTTTCAACAAATTATATCAGCAATATCATTTCGGGTAAGAACAATGAAATATGGTTAGCCACAAACTATGGATTAGATCTGTTTACTATTGAAACCGGAAGATTTATCCATTTTAAGAGCGACAATAAACTTGCCACAGAATTACAAAGCAGCCATGTAAAAAGGATCTGTTTCGACCATGAGAATAACCTATGGGCGGGCACATACGGAAATGGTTTATATAAAATAGTCGATAAAGGTAAGGATTGGCAAATTCAACACTTTCAGGGATCCGATTTGCCCGGAAATTTAAGTTCCAACGATATCTTATCTCTTATTTGTGACAACGAAGGTAATTTGTGGATTGGAACCGAGAATGGAGGGCTTAATGTTTTACCTGTAAATTCGAACAAATTTAAGTTGTATAAAACAGAAGATGGAAACTTACAAGGGATTAGTAGTAATTCTATTTGGGCACTCTATCAGGACAGCATTGGCATTCTTTGGATAGGCACATATAACCATGGGTTAAATTTCATCAACGAAAATATTGAAAAATTCGAGGTTTTTCAAAGAAATCCTTTTAATTCAAAAACCCTTGTTAATAATAATGTTGTTGGATTTGCTGAAGATAATAAAGGAAACCTTTGGATTGCAACTGACGGTGGAGGTATTAGTAGTTTTGATTTAACTACCCGAAAATTCACAAATAAAATAGACAATTCGCTACTGTCAAGTAAGGCAGTAATTGATGTTTTATGCGATTCAAAGCAAAGGATATGGGTAGCCACCTGGGGAGGGGGCATTGAAGTGTATTATAATTCCGGAAAGAAAATTAAAAACTTTGAGCTTGAGGCATTTAACCGGCCAGGTAGTATTTTTTGTCTTATGGAGGATAATGAAGGCTATATTTGGGCTGGTACTGCCCGAAATGGATTACTCATGTATGATTCAGTACATAATAATTTCAAAAAAATAGTAGATAGTTCTGCCAAAACGCAATTAGCGGATGATGCATTTGTAATGGCGTTGTTTCAGGATTCAGAAAACACTATATGGGTTGGGGTTTCATTCAGTTTAATCAGTATCCGGACCATTAATGGAGAAAGGGTATTTAAAGCGTATCAACACACTACAGATCCTCAAAGTTTAAGTAGCTTCAACATTGCAACAATATTTGAAGACAGCCAAAATAATATTTGGATAGGAACCGATGATGGTTTGAACCTGCTAGACAAAGAAAATGGTACATTTACGATTTACAGGAAAGAAAATGGGCTCCCAAATAATACTATCAACGGGATAGTCGAAGACGAAAAATACTGTTTGTGGTTAAGTACATATGGCGGTATATCAAAATTTGATATTGAAAAAAAAACATTCAAAAATTATTCAGTTGATGATGGGCTTCTTTCAAATAGCTTTAACCCACGGGCATGTTTAAAAACCCAAACGGGTGAATTTTTCTTTGGGAACAATAGCGGTTTTATTTCCTTTTTTCCTGATAGCATTAAACCAAACACATATATTCCTCCGGTTTATTTTACGGGTTTTAAAACATTTAACACCCCTGCTGTAATTGGTGCAGAAGGTTCCCCGCTTAACAAAAATATTAGCGAAACCAAACGAATAACGTTGAATCATAAACAAACATCATTTATGATCGAGTTTGTTGCACTAAATTATACACATCCCATAAAAAATCAATATGCTTATATGCTCGAGGGTTTCGATAAAGAATGGATAAAAACCGACAAGGAAAAATATGCAACCTATACAAATATTGATGCCGGAAAATATACTTTTAAGGTTATGGGTTCGAACAATGAAGGAATATGGAATCCGGATCCTATTGAACTTGAAATTACGGTCCTTCCTCCTTTCTGGAAAACAAAGTTGGCATACCTGTTATACATAACTTGCTTTATTCTTATTCTATGGGGATTTATCAAACTATTAATCATTAGATCGCATCAGGCCGAAAAACTACGATTGGAGAAAATACACCATGAAAAAAGCGAAGAGCTTAACAGGATGAAAATCCGCTTTTTTGCCAACGTATCACATGAGTTTCGTACACCCTTAAGTTTAATACTGGCTCCCTTACAAGAAATTTTAAACCAGGAATCATTGAAAAATACTATTAAAACGCGTGTCGAAACAATCTTTCGTAATGCCAATAAATTGTTTGGTTTGGTAAATGAACTCATGGACTTTACAAAATCAGGTGAAGGACAATTGAAAATGAAAGTTCAAAAAGTTGATTTGATCCAATTTATCGATGAAGTTCACAAGATGTTTATCGCTGAGGCCAGACGTAGGAATATTAATTACAGCTGCGAATCGATGTTAAATAAACTCGATGCCTGGGTCGATAAAGGCAAAATGGAAAAAATCATAAGTAACTTGCTCTCGAATGCGTTTAAATTTACGCAGGACAATGGCAATATTGTTTTAAGAATTGACCAGGAAACTGAGAACGGGCGAGTATATGCGACAATTTCTATAACAGATAACGGAAGAGGGATTTCTCAGCAATACATCGATAAAATATTTGATCGCTTCTATCAAAGTCCCGAAGAGGAAAACAATAATATTACAGGAACAGGTATTGGGTTAGCGTTGGTAAAAAGTTTAGTCGAGCTGCATCATGGTAATATTAGCGTAACAAGCCAGAAATGGAAAGAAACTTGTTTTACCTTCAAAATTCCGTTAGGAAACGAGCTTTTTGATAAAAATGAACTTTTGGATGAATCGGGTGAATATTTTGTATCATATAGTAATAAAAATACGGAAGAAAATAATGGCGATGCCATAATATCCAAAACTCATTCTCCTTTATTGTTGATTGTTGAGGATAATGTTGAACTAAGGGAATATCTGGCATCAATTCTTTCTCCAAAGTACCAGATACGTCAAGCGGCTGATGGAATGGAGGCGCTGCAAATAGCCAGGGATTCAATTCCCGATTTAATTTTAAGTGATATTGCCATGCCCAATCTTTCAGGTACTAAATTGTGTCACACCATTAAAAATGAAATGCCGACCAGCCATATTCCGGTAATATTGCTGACTTCAATGGCTTCGACCTCCGATGTGATTGAGGGTGTTGAAACCGGGGCAGACGCTTATATAACCAAACCATTCGATGTTCAGCATCTAATAGTTACTATTGATAAAACCATTGAAACTCGACGCAAACTATACCAACGTTTCAGCCAGGACATTTATCTGGTTCCAAATGAAAGTTTTAGTAATGATTTAGATAAGAAATTCCTTGAAAAAATTATTGAGTACATCGACAAAAATTCATCAAACAGTGGTATTACTGTTGAAAATCTGGCGACCCACCTTTTAATGAGCCGGACAAATGTCTATCGTAAAATTAAAGCTATCACAGGCCAGACAGCTACTGAATTTATTCGATCAACCCTGTTAAAAAAGGCCATTAAACTTCTCGAAACTGGACAATACAACATAACTGAAATTGCTTTTAACGTGGGCTTCTCAACACCAGGATATTTTTCCAAATGTTTTAAAGAGCAGTATGGCAAGTCGCCATCTGAATACTTGATCACTACTAACAAATTATAAAATCGCCACTCACTTCTTTTTCATAAAGCTGTAATTATCAAAAAATCAGCCTTTGTATCAAATTTTGCAATCGATGTATCATTTGTACCTGTGTTTTTAATTGTAATATCCGATCTTGTATGGTTAAACTCGATTTGATATACTAATAACCCTTAATTTCTTTGCTATGAAAAAGAAACTCTACAAATTATTTACATTAGCATATCTGTGCATACAGATGAGTGTTTCTGCCCAGAATGGTTATATTTTGGTGGTAGGATCAGGCACTGACGACCAGAGTGTACTTGATATTTTAACAGAAGCAAGTTACACTGTTAAGAGGGGATTGGATTATTCAGGTGAACTTACGGCCGAAAAGCTGGATTCCGTTAATGGAGCAGACCTGGTTATTTTCAGTCGGAACGGTGCTACGGCGGGTCATGGAGAAGCTGAAGCTGTTATGCAGCAATGGGCTGATGTGGAAGCTCCTCTTCTATCACTGAGTCCATGGATCATGCGTAATAGCCGGTGGAGGTGGATCAATTCTACTGCATTATCATGTCATGCTTCAGACAGTATTACTATTCCTGCCGATGTTCAGAGTCATGAGATTTTCAATGGTGTTGACGTTTCCACCGGATTTCTTGAAGTAGTTCAACCCGGCACCACGCGAAATGAAAAATTTTTAATAGATGATGGTGGAACCCCTGTAGATGCAGGAAATGGAACTATCCTGGCACAAGATCCAACGGATAACGGGATTATTGCTGCAGAATGGAGTAAAGATGAATCATTTTATAATGGAGGCGATATTTTGGCTCCGGTAGCAAGTTCTGCTCGCATGTGGTTGGGCTTTGTTGTAGAAGGCGACAACTGCCCTGAAGAGGGCAATGTTATGTCGGCATTTAACGGTAATGATGATGCCAAAACCATATTTTTAAATGCTGTGGCCTATATGATAGAAACCAGCCCGAGTGCAGTTCAATCTGTTCAGAATAATAGGTTGTCGGTATTTCCAAATCCTGCATCAGATTTGTTAACCATTACCGGATTAAACGCACCTGTTAACTATCAGATAATCAATATTACCGGTTCTGTAATATTAAGTGGTAATACAATTGAAAGTATTGATATTACCACTCTACCAATGGGAATATACTTGTTGAGAACAGACGATAATCTTACTGTTAGATTCGTAAAACGATAATTATGCACTAATTTTCTTTGGAGAGACCTTGTTAAAAGCCTGAAATCAATAGTAATGATTTCGGGCTTTTTTATTGTTATAGTCACCATTAATACCTTGGCTGAATATAGATATCGAGTTCTTGTATTGACTTTGTTATGCTCCCCGCTACCGCACGATTGACTTCGTCGAGCTCATCCCGATAAATCGGGATTCGGTTGCATCGTGTGGTAAAGTATACTTGGCAACTAACAAATACTACTCCCCTACATGGCGCAAGCCTGCCTGCAGCAGACAGGTCTGCGACTTGTGCCCCTAAGGTTGTCCCCGGACTACGTCACAGGTAAAAGGCAGCCTTTGACTACTCTGTACCCAAGGTAACGAATTGCCGACAACTTATGGTCGTGTGAGGATTGTTTTTTAACTTGTAACAGAATATAAAATAACAATGGATATAATAAAATCAGATCTGTACCAAAAGGTACGGAATATAGCAGCTATATATATTATCTGTAAGTTTGGTATATATATAAACTAGTTGGCAAACATTTTAAAAGCACTAGTCACTTGATTTCAATATGATATATTCAAAAATAAAACTGTTCATGACATTTATTTACAACATATTACATTATAGTGACACATAGTTTTATTCATTCGGTTACATTTATTGCATTTAATAAATACAATATCATGAAGAATCTATTACTATTTGTTTTTCAGATTCTTTTAATTGAAATCTCACTGAGTGCACAAATAAACACCAAAGTGAATTTCAGTTTTGTGGAAAAAATACCAGCATGGATGGCTGAAAACCATGTGCCGACGGTAGGAGTTGGCATAATAGAAGATGGGAAAATCAAGTATATAGAGATATTTGGAGAACTCAAAAAAGGTGTTCCCGCACCTGATAACACCATTTTTAATGTAGCTTCCATGACCAAACCTGTTGTAGCAATGCTGACTTTAAAATTAGTTGAGGCTGGACTGTGGAATTTGGACGAACCCCTTTTTCATTATTGGGTTGATCCGGAAGTTGCAAATGATCCTCTGCATAAAAAACTGACCACACGCCACGTACTAAGTCACCAGACAGGCTTTCCTAACTGGCGCTGGATGCATCCAACGAAAAAACTGGCCTTTGATTTTGAGCCGGGAACAGATTATAATTATTCGGGAGAAGGCTTAGTGTATTTAGCACATGCTCTGGAAAACAAGTTTAAAAGATCATTGGTACAATTGTCCGATTCAGTGTTGTTTAAACCACTCGGCATGAAGGACACCCGTTTTTACTGGGATAAAAATATGGATGAATCAAGATTTGCTTTCTGGCACGATGCTGAAGGGAACCTGCATGAACAGGCAACATCGAAGGAGAGAGGTGTAAATGCCGGTGCTAGTTTACTTACGACAGTCGAAGATTATTGTAAATTCGGAATTGATGTGATGAATGGAGCGGGGCTTTCCGCGGACCTTTTTAATGATATGATAGGCACCCAGGTCAGGAGAAAAACACATTATGATCAGGGATTATGTTGGGGTGTAGTAAGAGACCTGCCTGAAGAAGAGTATGCTTTGGAGCATTACGGTTCGGATCGCGGTGTAAGAACTCAGGCTGTATTCCTGCCGAAATCAAAGCGAGGCATAGTCGTTTTAACCAATGGAGATAATGGCCAGAATGTTTATTTGAATGTTATTAAGGAATCACTTGATATAGGGGAAATTCTATTAAATCATATATTCAAGAATTCTGATAATCCTGAAATAGTAACTCTGTCCGATGAAATTCTAGAGCAGTATGTCGGAACGTATGAAAGCACAGACGGAGATCTTTTCACTTTGACCAGAGAACCCGGCATTTTAAAACTAATGAAAAATAATGAAGCTCCGCATATTTTATATCCTCAAGCGCAAAATAAATTCTTTTTTGAATATTTGGATATTAACATTGAATTTCTTAAAAATGATACAGATAGGATAGCAAAGATGGTTGCATATTATGAAGGGGAAAAGATGATTTTTTCTGCTAAAAAGATAAAATGAGACCAATCATTCTCCACCTGTATTTTAAGATCACGCAGCTTGTATGAACAGGGTATGCACTGAATTATCATGTAGTTGTTGATGCAACAATTGTTAATTTAATAAAATCTATCATCTTTTATAAAGGAGAAAATGCAATGAAGAATTCAATTAATTGGTTTATAGTAAGTTTGTTAGTTTGTTTTTTTTCCCCAGCGGGTATTCTTTCTCAGAGCGGTTTTTCATGTTCAACATTTATGCTGAAACATGATTCCGAACAGATCTTTGGCCATAATCTTGATATGCAAATGGTTATTAAAGGTATCGTTGTGGTCAATAAAAGGAATGTGTATAAAACAGGTCGTTCATGGGATGAGCTCACTTCATCAGAAAAAAGAAAGACGCCCGAAATAACCTGGACTTCGAAGTACGGTTCTATAACGGTCAATCCTATAGCAAGAGATTTTCCGGATGGCGGTATGAATGAATCCGGATTATGTATCTGGGAAATGAGTCTTGGAAAAACAAAATTTATTGAAAACGATTCACTTCCAAAGCTTTTTATGGCACAGTGGATGCAGTACGTGTTAGATAATTTCGAATCTGTCGATCAGGTAATAAAGAGCACTTCTGAAATAGCGCTGGACGGATGGGGATGGCATTTTTTTACCTGTGACAGCACTGGCAGGTGCGCGGTTATTGAATATATTGACGGAGAACCGGCTGTCCATTCCGGAGAAAGCCTGCCAGTTAACGCACTGATGAATACTGAGTATTCTCAGGAACTTGACACACTTAAAACGTATGAAGGTTTTGGTGGAGATAAAAAAATTCCTATTTCCGATAAAACCGATATCAATAGCAGGTTTGTTAAGGCAGCATATATGCTAAAGAACTACAAGAATTCAGTTTCACCTAATATAATAGACTACGGATTTGATATTCTCAGGCAGGTAGAAGCAGTAATAGATCAAACGAAATGGACACAATGGTCGATTGTATGTGATATAAAGCGGTTAAAAGTTTTTTTCCGGACGTCAGCTGGCAAAGATATTCGTTATGTTTCATTTGATTCATTTGACTTTTCAAACGAATCACCGGTTAAGATTCTCGATATTAACGCAGATCTTTCCGGAAATGTTGCAGAAAAATTTAAAGATTATACGCTGTCGGCAAATAGCGCGGAACAATTTGTCGAATTGATGAATCGCGATCCCAACTTTGAAAAATGGCTTGTCTCCAGGGGTATAACGTCTAAAATACTCAGGGATCGCCTGGAAAATTATGCAGAGATAACAATTAATAAATAAAATTCACTGGAGATTTTATCTATACAAACAGTATGATTTATGGATATTTACGATGAGATTACATTATCTCTTTATACACTATGAAAGAGTCCCGCTACCGCACGATTGACTTCGTCGAGCTCATCCCGATAAATCGGGATTCGGTTGCATCGTGTGGCAAAGTATACTCAGCAACTAACAAACATTACTCTCCTACATGGCGCAAGCCTGCCTGCTGCAGGCAGGTCTGCGACTTGTACCCTAAGGTTGTCTCCGGACGACTCTGTTCCCAAAAGACAGTCTTTGACTACCCCCCGT
>CAYORG010000081.1:0-9504 GCA_964406315.1 uncultured Bacteroidales bacterium
CTAAACCCTAAACATCTCAACTAATCACCAATCACGAATCACCAATTCTCCGATTAATCAATTTTTAACAACCCAACAACAAGCACCCGGTACCCAGCAACAAGCAACCAACTCCAAACTCTTTAGTCAAACGTAATAATCTGATCCGCAGCAAGCTTTTTCAGGTATTGTCCGTATTGATTTTTCTCGAGCGATTTTGCCAGTTTCAGAAGTTGTTTTTTGTCGATATATCCTCTTTTGTATGCAATTTCTTCAGGACAGGAAACTTTCAGTCCCTGTCTTTTTTCGATAGTATAAATGTAATTGGAAGCCTGAACAAGACTTTCGTGAGTGCCCAAATCAAGCCAAGCCATTCCTCGTCCCAGGATTTTCACTTTTAATCTCGATTCTTCAAGGTACAACCTGTTTAAGTCTGTTATTTCAAGTTCGCCCCTGGCAGATGGTTTCAAACTTTTTGCTTTTTCGATAACATCGTTGCTGTAGAAATACAGTCCGGTTACAGCATAATTTGATTTGGGGTGTTTTGGTTTCTCCTCAATGCTTAAGGCATTTAAATTCTTATCAAATTCAACTACACCATATCTTTCGGGATCATTAACATAATAACCAAAAACGATCGCGCCGTCATCAAAATCTGCCAGTTGAAACAATTCATTCCCAAAACCATGACCGTAAAATATATTATCACCAAGTATGAGGCATGTCTTATCGGAACCAATGAATGTTTCACCTATGATAAATGCCTGCGCCAAACCTTCAGGCGAAGGTTGCTCGGCATAATCTATCGTCAGGCCAAACTGTCTTCCGTCTTTTAATAATTTCTCAAAAAGAGGTAAATCCTGAGGGGTGCTTATAATAAGTATTTCTCTGATACCGGCCAGCATAAGAACGGATAGAGGGTAATAGATCATAGGTTTGTCATAAACGGGAAGCATCTGTTTTGATATTGTTCCCGTTAACGGATATAATCTTGTTCCCGATCCTCCGGCGAGGATAATTCCTTTCATTCTCAGGTAGTTTATATATTTAATAATTCTTTAAAATAATCAATGGTATTCACCAGCCCTTCTTCAAGTTGAACGGTAGGTTTCCATTGCAAAATATCTCTTGCTTTTGAAATATCCGGTTTTCTTTTCGTGGGATCATCTTTGGGAAGAGGTTCGAATACCAGTTTTGATTTTGAATTTGTCAGATCAATAATTTTCTCAGCCAACCGGAGAATTGTAAATTCATCAGGATTTCCCAGATTAATCGGACCTGTAATATCGTCAGAAGTTGCCATCATCTTTATCATACCGTCCAACAGGTCGTCAATATATTGAAAACTGCGGGTTTGAGATCCGTCTCCATAAATTGTAATTTCTTTATTCTGTAAAGCCTGAACAATAAAATTTGATACTACACGTCCATCATTTGGATGCATTTTAGGCCCGTACGTATTAAAAATACGTACAATTTTAATTTTTACTTTATTCTGGTAATAATAATCCATGAATAAGGTTTCGGCACATCGCTTTCCTTCATCGTAGCATGCTCTTCGGCCAATCGGATTTACATGACCCCAGTAATGTTCTGGTTGAGGGTGCATTTCAGGATCGCCATAGATTTCACTGGTAGAAGCCTGTAATATTTTAGCCTTTATTCTTTTTGCCAGCCCAAGCATATTCACCGAACCCATAACCGAAGTTTTAATCGTTTTAATAGGATTGTACTGGTAATGGATTGGTGATGCCGGGCAAGCCAGATTATAAATTTCATCCACCTCCACATAATAAGGAGAGGTTATATCATGCCTGATCAATTCGAAAAACGGATTATCCAGCAGATGAACTATATTTCTCTTTGAACCTGTAAAATAATTATCAATACAGATAACTTCATTTCCTTCCTTCAGCAATCTTTCACATAGATGCGAGCCAACAAATCCGGCTCCACCGGTCACCAGTATTTTTTTTAATATTCTTTGCATAGTAAATTGGATCTATAATGTTTTTCTTCCGATTCCGTAATAGGTAAATCCGTTCTCTTTCATCTCAGCAGGATCATAAATATTTCTGCCGTCAAATACTGTTTTGCTCTTCAACAATTTTTGTAATACTTTATAATTTGGAATTCTAAACTCCGACCATTCTGTAATTAATGCGAGGGCATCGGCATCAACAGCAACTTCATACATGTCATTACAGAATTCGGCGGATGTACCTAAAATTCTCTTTGCTTCTTTCATTGCAACAGGATCGTATGCTTTCACTGAGGCACCGTGTTCAATGAGTTTCCGTATAATTGTAAGAGAAGGAGCTTCTCTCATATCATCGGTATTTGGTTTGAATGAAAGTCCCCACAATCCGATGGTTTTTCCTTTTACTTCTCCTTTAAAATGATCTTTGATCTTCCTGAAAAGAATTTCTTTCTGATCGTTGTTTACGTCTTCCACAGCCTGCAAAATTCTGAGCGGATGGTTTCTTTCCAATCCTGTTTTGATCAGAGCTTTAACATCTTTGGGAAAACATGAACCCCCATAACCTGCTCCGGCATATATAAACTTATTTCCGATACGGAGATCACTTCCTATACCTTTCCTTACCATATTCACATCGGCACCAACGATCTCACACAAAATTGCAATATCGTTCATGAAACTTATTTTTGTTGCCAGCATCGAATTGGCAGCATACTTGGTCATTTCTGCAGAAGGAATATCCATGAACAACAATGGATGTCCGTTCAATAAAAAAGGTTTATACAATCTTTCCATGATTTTTTCAGATCGTCTGGATTCCGTACCGATAACAATTCTGTCAGGTCTCAGAAAATCATCAATGGCAGATCCTTCTTTTAAGAATTCCGGATTGGAGGCAACATCAAATTCCAGATTTGCATTTCGTTTGTCAAGTTCTGCCTGTATAGCAGCCCTGACTTTTCTGGATGTTTCAATAGGCACGGTACTTTTTGTCACTGCCACCAGGTAATCGTCCATGTATTTTCCGATATCCGAAGCAACAGCCAGAACGTATTTTAGATCTGCACTGCCATCTTCGTCAGGAGGTGTTCCTACGGCAATAAAAACTGCTTCACAATTGGCAATATGATCTTTCAGACTCGTTGAAAAGAGCAGCCTCCCTTTTTCCTGGTTTCTCTCCACCATTGGCTGCAGGCCCGGTTCATAAATGGGCAGTATTCCTTTTTTGAGATTTTCAATTTTATTTTTGTCAATATCAATGCAAACTACATCAATTCCCGTTTCGGCAAAACATGTACCGGTTACCAGACCAACATAACCCGTACCGACAATAGCAATTTTCATATAAGTTTCTTTAAAAAAACCATTTTTTACTGTTCGATTTTATATACAAATTGTCAATTTCAACGCACATGCCTTGGTTTCGTTCCGTTCCCTAACGGAACGACTTTCTTTTTTGATCAACAAAAAAGAAAGCAAAAAAACCGAACGAAGTGAGTTCACGAACACGATTAAAAATCATTAAAATGTGAGCAATCATGGCTGATAAAAAACCCGGATAAATCTTATTGCTCGGCTCTGCATGTCGTTCCGCTGACGTTTCACTTCCGCGGAACTTGAAAATCCTTTGCAAAGAGCCTTCGCAATGATTTATTTGCCGGACTTTTTATAGGCCAGTCTATTTCTTCATTCGTATGACGATCAATGAACAGTTGTTTGTCTCAGGTCGAAAGTCCCTTGTCTCAAATTATTAGTTTAAGATCCCACTTTCCAATCTTCTCACTTTCTCACCCTCTCATATTCATAATTCCTAAACAATTACACGATTACACGATTCAACAACCGAGCTTGCGAGCTCGGCGGAGCCAATTCAACAACTCTCACCTTCTCAACTTTACGATTCCACAACCCAACAACCTAAGTACTAATTTTACCCAAAAATAATCGGCTTCCGGAGATAAAAAAAAAATATATGAATGAGTTATTTACTTTTTAAGAATCTTTGACTTTATCGAACCTTAAAAATCTTTGTAAATCTAATGGTTAAAACAACTATTTTTTTGCCAATAGTTAGTTTTTTATCCAATAAAATTTTAGTTTTGCAGCCTATTTTTGTCCAATATAATGTCTAACTTATTAATTTATTGTTTGTTAAATGTCTGATAAGGATACAAAACCAGGAAAAGAGCAAGTTCAGAAATCTGAGGTTGTTGAGAAAAAGGATGCTGCAAAAAAAGCTACAGCTAAGGCATCCAAGGAGAAAGTTGAGGAAAAGCAAGTAAAATCAAAAAAAACCACAGCCAAAACTGCGGCTACAAAAAAGAAAGAGACCAAACCAAAAGCAGAAAAAGGATCGAAACCGGCGTCTGCTAAACCTGTTAAAAAAGCTGCTGCAAAAAAAACAGCTAAAAAAGATGATGCGAAGGAGACTACACGCAAAACTACAACGAAAAAAGAGACAAAACCAAAGGTAGAAGCCAAAGCTGCCGATGCTGAAAAAAAAGCCCCTAAGGAGAAGAAAGCCACTCCAAAGAAAGAAGAAAAGCCCAAGGTTACAGCAGAAAAAGTAACCGGAGCCAAAAAGGAGGTAAAAACAACTTCCGGGAAAAAATCGGAAAGCCCGGTTCATGTCCAGGATGAATCAGATGCTGAATTTGACTGGGATACATATGGTGATTCACTGGAAATATATTCTTCAGACGAGAAAGATGAGTATGTTAAGTTGTACGATAAGACTTTATCTACCGTTGCCGAGAATGAAGTGGTGGATGGCAAGGTGATCTCTATGAATAAGAGAGAAGTAGTTATTAACATAGGATACAAATCGGAAGGTGTGGTAAGTCTGAATGAATTCAGATACAATCCCGAACTGAAAGTCGGAGATATTGTTGAGGTGTTTGTTGAAAGTCAGGAAGACAAAAAGGGCCAACTGGTTCTGTCGCATAAGAAAGCACGTGCACTCAAATCATGGGACAGAGTAAATGAAGCATTAGAGAAAGATGAGATCATTAAAGGATATATTAAATGCCGTACCAAAGGAGGAATGATCGTTGATGTATTTGGGATTGAAGCTTTTCTGCCTGGTTCGCAAATTGATGTTAAGCCTATTCGTGATTACGATGTATATGTGAATAAAACCATGGAATTTAAAGTGGTTAAAATAAACCAGGAATTCAAGAATGTGGTGGTTTCGCACAAAGCTCTTATTGAAGCTGAGCTTGAACAACAGAAAAAGGAAATTATTGCCAAGCTTGAAAAAGGCCAGATCCTTGAAGGAACGGTTAAGAATATTACTTCCTATGGAGTGTTTATTGACCTTGGCGGTGTCGATGGATTGATACACATTACTGATCTTTCCTGGGGTCGTGTGAATCATCCGGAGGAGATTGTTCAGCTTGATCAGAAACTTCAGGTGGTAATTCTTGATTTTGATGATGATAAGAAACGTATTGCTTTGGGTTTGAAACAACTTACTTCACATCCATGGGATTCACTGGATGAAAAACTGAAGGTGGGTGATGTGGTAAAAGGCAAAGTTGTTGTAATGGCTGATTATGGAGCCTTTGTTGAAATTGCTCCCGGTGTTGAAGGATTGATCCATGTTTCTGAAATGTCCTGGTCACAACATCTGAGAAGTGCACAGGAATTCCTGAATGTGGGTGATGAGGTTAAAGCTCAGATTCTAACATTAGACAGAGAAGAGAGGAAAATGTCGCTGGGAATGAAACAACTAAAACAGGATCCATGGGAAAAAATAGAAGAAAAATATGCTGTTAACTCAAAACATACTGCCAAGGTTCGCAATTTTACAAACTTTGGAGTCTTTGTTGAAATAGAAGAAGGTGTGGACGGATTGATTCATATTTCTGATCTTTCCTGGACAAAAAAAATCAAACATCCTGCCGAATTCACAAGCATTGGTGAAGACATTGAAGTAGTTGTACTGGAAATTGATAAAGAAAATCGCCGTTTAAGTCTTGGTCACAAGCAGCTTGAAGAAAATCCATGGGATGTATTTGAGACTTTGTTCACTATCGGTTCGGTTCATGAAGGAACAGTTACTGAAGTAATGGATAAGGGAGCACTGGTAGCCCTTCAATATGGAGTTGAGGGTTTTGTTACTCCCAAACACTTAGTAAAAGAAGATGGGTCTATGGCTAAGATTGATGAAAAACTACCATTTAGGGTAATGGAATTTTCAAAATCTGCAAAGAAAATTGTACTTTCACATACCAGAGTATTTGAAGAAGATAAAAAAGGAACAGCAGAGGGTGGCAAGAAACCTTCATCATCAGGTGCAAGAAAAAGCACCAAAAAGATGAAAACAAATCTTGAAAAGACAACCCTTGGAGATGTTGCTGATTTGGCAGGTTTGAAAAAAGAAATGGAGAATGCTCAAAAACAAGGCAAAGAAAAATCTTCAGATTAAACGAAAAGTGATATATTTATAAAAACTTTTCCCAATGGAATTCAAAATAGAAAAGCAGGATAATCACACCTTGATTCAAGTACTTGAAGAAAAACTTGATACTCATATTGCACCTACCTTAAAATCTGAACTGGTGCTTGTGTCAGGAAACGGAGAAAAAAATATCATACTTGATTTGAGCAAATGCAGATACTGTGACTCTTCGGGTTTGAGTGCAATTTTGGTTGCAAATCGTCTTTGTAAGAATGCCAGTGGCACATTTGTATTAACGGGTTTGAATGATGCGGTTGAGCGATTGATAACTATTTCTCAGCTTGATACTGTTTTGAATATATCAAATACTATTGAAGAAGGTGTTGAATTAATATCACAGGCTAGTAGCTAATTGTATTTACAATAATATGAAATTTGAATTGACGGTTTTGGGAAGTTCAAGCGCTCTTCCAACGTCAACAAAATTCCCTACCGCTCAAGTACTTAATGTACAAGAGCGTTTTTTTTTAATCGATTGCGGAGAAGGAACCCAGATCCAACTCAGAAAGGCAAAGATTCCTTTTGGAAAAATCAATCATATATTTATCAGCCATCTTCATGGCGATCATATTTTTGGATTGTATGGATTGCTTTCGTCATTTAATCTTCTGGGTAGGAAATTGCCACTTTCTATTTACGGACATTCGGGAGTAGAGAAGATCATTCATTTTTATCTGGAGAATTTCTCTCTGACATCTAATTATGAAATACGTATCCATAAATTAACAAAGAGGAGTTTTCAGTTGATTTATGAAGATAAAGTGACTGAAGTATTTGCATTTCCCCTGAAACACAGAATTCCCTGTTTTGGATACCTTTTCAGAGAAAAACCTAGGCTTCTGAACATAAGGAAGAATGCAATTGAAAAATACGATCTTACAATAAAACAAATAAAAGCAGTAAAAAACGGTGAGGATATAATAACTCATGAAGGAAAGAAGATCTTAAATCAATCCATGACTGAAGCTCCATATAAGACCAGATCTTTCGCTTATTGCAGCGATACTGCAAAATATAAAAAGGTGGCATCATTTGTTAAAGATGTCGACCTGTTATATCATGAAGCAACCTTTCTTGAAAAAGACAAAAAACTTGCCAGGTTAACATTGCATACCACAACAAAAGAGGCAGCGGAAATTGCTTCTGAGGCTTCTGCCGGTCAGCTTCTTATCGGACATTTTTCAACACGGTACAAACAGGAATCCGAATTGCTAAAGGAAGCTAAGGAAATATTTCCTGAAACATTGATCGCCGAAGATTTAAAAAGATATAGCATTCCCTTGATCAGGCAGAAAAGAGAAGAATAATCAAACCGTAGATTAATGATTATATTTGCCAAAATTTTTATTTAATAATTGTTGTACAGTGCAGGGGAAAATTGTTATTCTTGATTTTGGTTCACAATACACGCAGCTGATAGCCAGGAAAGTACGGGAGCTTAATGTCTATTGTGAAATATATCCCTTCAATAAAATATTTGAGACCGGTGCTTCCGTGAAAGGAGTGATTTTATCAGGTAGTCCTTGCTCTGTCAGGGATAAGCATCATCCGGTGCCTGAACTTGGCGGAATTTTAGGATCGGTACCTGTTTTGGGGATTTGTTATGGAGCTCAATACCTGGCTCAAAACAATGGAGGTGAAGTGCAGCCTTCAAAGCATCGGGAATATGGCAGAGCAAATCTTGAATTTATTGACAATACATCACGTCTGTTTGCGGGGCTTTCACCGGGCACACAAGTTTGGATGTCGCATGGAGATACAATCGTTCATCTTCCTGAACATTTTCAGATCATAGGAAGCACAAAAGATGTTAAGGTTGGTGCATATGCTTTGGAAAAGGAAAAAACTTATGGGATCCAGTTTCATCCGGAGGTATATCATACAACAGAAGGCTTGACCTTGTTGAAAAATTTTGTTGTGGATATTTGTGGATGTAAACAGGATTGGACACCTGCCTCATTTATTGAAAGCACTATATATGATTTAAAGGAAAAGCTGCGGAATGATAAAGTTGTATTGGGACTTTCAGGAGGGGTTGACTCTTCAGTGGCGGCAATGCTTTTACATAAAGCGATCGGAAAAAAACTAACGTGTATTTTTGTGGATAACGGGTTTCTCAGAAAAAATGAATTTGAAAAGGTGCTTGATTCCTATAAGCATATGGGATTGAATGTAGTGGGGGTAAATGCAAAAAAACTGTTTCTTGATGAACTGAAGGGAATTTCAGAGCCGGAAGCTAAACGAAAGAGTATTGGAAAAAATTTTATTGAAGTATTTGAAAAAGAAGCACATAAGATAAAAGATGTAAAATGGCTTGCTCAGGGAACTATATATCCGGATGTTATTGAATCGGTATCTGTAAACGGACCTTCAGCAACTATTAAATCACATCATAATGTTGGCGGTTTGCCTGATCGTATGAATTTAAAAGTTGTGGAGCCTTTGAATTTGTTGTTTAAAGACGAAGTGAGAAGGGTTGGAAAAGCTTTACAGATCGATCAGATTATTATAGGCAGACACCCGTTTCCCGGACCCGGACTGGCCATACGAATTTTGGGCGAAGTAACTCAGGAAAAAGTAACTTTATTGCAGGAAGTAGATGATATTTACATTGAAGGATTAAAAGAATTTGATTTGTATGATTCAATCTGGCAGGCAGCAGCAATTTTACTTCCAATTCAGTCTGTTGGTGTGATGGGAGATGAACGAACATATGAAAATGTGATTACCTTACGTGCTGTTACTTCTACAGATGGTATGACGGCAGACTGGTCTCGTTTGCCATATGAATTTCTGTCAACTATCTCCAACCGGATTATTAATAACGTAAAAGGCGTCAATAGAGTAGTATACGATATAAGTTCAAAACCCCCGGCAACTATTGAGTGGGAGTGATTTTTAATTAATAATTAATAATTAATAATTAAGAATGAAGGAGCGGGAGGCGGAAGTCGGAAGTCGGAAGATTGAAGACGGTTGTTGATTAGTTGAATAGTTGATGAGGTGATGAGGTGAGATGTTTAGAGTTTGAAGTCAGAAGTCCGAAGTCGGAAGTTAGGAAAATAATCGAATACGTCATTGC
>CAYORG010000082.1:0-9400 GCA_964406315.1 uncultured Bacteroidales bacterium
GCTTTCAGCGGTTTCGGTTGTTGCCTCACATGGTCGTTTTATTTTTAAAGTGTTCCTTACAGAAATTAAATTGTTTATCCTAAATTAAGCATTCCATAGCCATGTTCACCATGGTAGGATGAATCAAGTCCTTGCATTTCAGCTTTTTCTGAAGAACGCAAGCCAATGGTTTTGTTCAGGACAATGACCAGTATAAAGGTAACAACGGCAGCATAAGCAATTGCAATTGCCACTGCCACTGCCTGAATACCCAACTGATTGAAAACCTCTGAAGAAGAGTTATTGCCACGCATAAAAAATACAAGGAATATGGCTCCGACAATTCCACCAATACCATGTACGCCAAAAGCATCAAGACTGTCATCGTACCCTAATTTGTCTTTCATAATAATTGCAAAATAGCATATCATTGCAGCAATAGTGCCCAAAGCAAGCGCTCCGGAGGGAGTTACCACCCCCGCCGCAGGAGTTACGGCAACAAGTCCTGCCAATATCCCCGAAGCAAATCCCAATGCAGTAGCTTTCCCCTGATGAATACCTTCAATGATCATCCATACCAGGGCTCCTGAAGCCGCGGCAGCCTGAGTTGCAGTCAAAGCCTGTGCAGTATCCAGTCCGCTGTTTACCGAGCTTCCTGCATTGAATCCAAACCAGCCTACCCAGAGAAGCCCTGCCCCGGTTATCGTCATTACAAGATTGCTGGGAGGCATGGCAGTTTTTGGATGACCGCGCCGTGCACCAAGATATAAAGCTGCAACCAATCCGCTTATGCCGGCAGAAATATGAACAACAGTTCCTCCGGCAAAATCAATGGCTCCCATTTTATAGAGGAAACCACCTTCTGACCAGACCCAGTGACAAAGAGGGTTGTAAACCAGTATACCCCACAAAGCTATGAACAGTACATACCCTTTAAAGGTCACTCTTTCAGCAAATGCCCCGGCTATAAGTGCAGGAGTAATAATGGCAAATTTTCCCTGGAACATAGAAAAAACATACTCCGGAATTCCTGCATCCATTATGGAATTATCAATTCCTTTCAGAAAGAAGTAATCCCTGTTCCATCCGAACCATCCTCCGAACACATTGTCTCCAAAGCTCATTGCATATCCAAGTATTACCCAGAGAACTGCCATAATGCCCATAGCAACGAAACTGTGCATCATTGTGCCCAGAACATTTTTTGTTCTTACCAATCCCCCGTAGAACATAGCAAGACCCGGTATCATAAGCAATACCAGGGCGGTCGAAGTAAGCATCCAGGCAGTGATCCCGGTATCCACCGCATCACCATCTCCGGCCCAGACACTGGCTGCCGGAAGCATAAGTAAGATTACCAGAAAAAGTATACGAATCTTTAATTTCATAGGAAACCATTTAAGTTATTCATTGATTGTTGTTGAATTTCAACAATTAAGCAATACAAAAGTATTAAATTTAAGGGTATTTACAAATTTTATATGCTTTTTATTATATTATACCCCATTTTAATATATATCTTATTAATTTATTTTGTTTTTTATTGGTATTTAACCCTATAATTTTAGGGGGTAATGAAATATTTTATAATAATTATGTTACGAGTGAAAAATAAATGATCAAACAACGATTGCCTGTTGAAAGAAAGTACGGTTACTTTAAATCAAAAAAAGGCTGCCCCTGTAAAGGCAACCTCTTTTCCCTTGGTAATGATTTTGTCTTGCTAAATCAACACAATCCCATGTTCATCACAGTCTTCCACCATCCTTTTTGGCCATATTCCGGATTGTATCTCACCAATATGTGCTTTTCTGAGAAAATACATACACAATCTTGACTGACCTATTCCTCCTCCGATTGAAAGAGGCAATTCATCATTGAGCAGGCGTTTATGGAAAAGCAGATCTTTCCTGTCGAGCGAATCTGAAATTTCGAGTTGTTTTAAAAGTGTTTCCTTGTTCACTCTTATTCCCATGGAAGATATTTCACATGCAATCTCAAGCACAGGATGCCACAAAAGGATATCGCCGTTTAATCCTCGATACCCGCTATGGGTAAATGTGATCCAGTCATCGTAATCAGGAGCGCGGCCATCATGAGGTTTTCCGTCAGCAAGTTCAGCCCCGATACCAATAATAAAAACCGCTTTAAATTCTTTTGCTATTTCATTTTCCCTTTTTTTGGGTGTCATATTCGGGTATTTTTCCAATAGCTCTTCGGCATGAATAAACTTGATCTCATCAGGCAGTGAAGGAACAAATTCCGGGTAATTTTCATATACCACAAACTCCGTACGTTTCAGTACTTCATATATTTTCCGAACAACCTTTTTGAGGTAATCCAGGTTTCTTTTTTCTTCAGAAATCACCTGTTCCCAATCCCACTGGTCAACGTACAGGGAATGAATATTGTCAAGCTCTTCATCCGGTCGTATCGCATTCATATCAGTATAGATGCCAAATCCTTCTTCAATTCCATAATCTGCAATTGCCATTCTTTTCCACTTGGCCAGGCTGTTTACAACTTCGGCTTCCCGGTCATCAAGGTCCTTAACCGGAAAGGTTACTTTTCTTTCTACCCCGTTTAAATCGTCGTTAACCCCTGTTCCTTTTAAAACGAACAAAGGAGCAGTCACCCTTCGCAATTTAAACTCGGCTGATAAATTCTCCTGGAATGTGTCTTTCACAAGTTTAATGGCTTTTTCTGTCCGTTTAATATCAAGAGGACTTTTGTAATTTTTGGGGTGGACAAGTTTTCTCATATTGTCTGATTTATATTTAATGTTTCTGCAAGTTGCTTTGAATTTTTGCGAATATACAAATTGTATTTCTTTGTGAAAACAAAAAGGAAGGAGGTATACTTCACCTCCCCCCTTTTGCAAATATAATCAAGCACCCATTAATTTCTTTCAATCGAGTCAAAATGTATTTCTGCCGCCCTTCCGGATGGATCGGTATTTTTTTGCCATTTAGGAATCCATTTCAAAACTGTTTTTATGCTATGCTCTTCGGGATAATACTTTTCAAACAATTTTCTGAAATAGAATGCTTCTTTTGTGTCCGGTGTATTGTGCGGGTATTTATGATCTGCGGAGGCAAATTCCTCATCAGAAATTATATTCTCACAATGTGCTTTTACAGTATCTATCCAGCTATAGCCAACACCATCACCAAATTGTTCCTTTTGTCTCCAGAGTATCTCATCGGGCAAAAACGGATCATCTTTCACGTTGAATGCTGCTCGCAAAGGCCACTTTTCTATGATCCCATCTTCTCTGTCAGGTCTTTTGTATCTGGCTTTCATCGACATTGCCACCTGCAGAAATCCTTTATCCAGAAATGGCACCCTCGCTTCAAGTCCCGCTGCCATCGTAGCCTTGTCAGCTCTCAGACAATCGGCTGTTGACAACCAGAATACCCTTCGTATGGTCTCCTTCTGAAACTCTTCATCGGAAGGAGCATTATGAAAATAAAGATACCCTCCGAAGATCTCATCGGCTCCTTCTCCCGACAATACAACCTTAATCCCCATATCTGCAATCGCTTTTGACAGAAAATACATGGGCGTTGCCGCTCTTATGGTAGTAACATCATAGGTTTCCAGGTGCCATATCACTTTTTCAAGTGTCTCCAATCCTTCCTCAATGCTAAACAAGATCTGGTGATGCTGAGTATCAATAAACTTTGCAACTTTTCGGGCTGCAACAAGATCTGTTGCCTCAGGATGGACACCTACAGAAAACGAATGCAATACCTGACCGGAATCACGAACCAGCTTTTGAGCTATGGAAGCTGTAAGACTGGAATCCAGTCCGCCTGAAAGCAATACTCCCAGCGGAACATCACTCATCAAACGTTTCTTTGTTGCTGCAATTAATGCTTCTCTTAACCTGGCGGGATCATATTCTTCGTTACACTTTCCGTGATCTTCCCACGATGGATTGAAGAACTTCACAAATCCGGTTTCCGTTGTGTAATAATGCCCCGGAGGAAAAGCTTCCATCTCTGAACATTGATCGGCGATCGCTTTCATTTCTGATGAAAAATACATATTCCCGTCTTCGTCCGTACCATAATACATGGGCTTCACTCCGATCGGATCACGCCCTGCCATGAATCTGTTATCGTCAATCAGCACAAATGCGAATACTCCATCCAGCATATTGCAAAAATTATATCCGTATTCTTCGTACAAATGCACGATCACTTCGCTATCACATGTTGTACGAAACTGATGTCCTTTCAGCTTATTTTCCTTCAATTCCATGTGATTGTATATCTCGCCATTGTGCATCACCCATGCTGTGTCAGTCCCCTGAATGGGTTGTGTCCCCGTGTTTAAGTCTATGATCGAAAGACGTTCATGAGACAATACGGAACCACCGGGTGTTTCATACATACCCCACTCATCCGGTCCACGATGCTTTTGCCGTTTTGAAAGCTGCTGAACTTTTTCTTTATCTGCTTTTCCTATTATTGCCAGAATCCCACACATGAATTGTTATATTTTTTGCTATATAATTATGTTACATTAAGTGATATACGATTATTAATGTTATTTGTTAACTTTTTTAATTGTTTTTATGTTAATTTATTATTTTTATATGACAAATATATTAATTATTATTTTTTGTGCAAATTATTTTTTAATATTTCACATAAAATATATATTTGCTTACATATTGTTAGTAATATGCCATTAATTTAAGAATTATGAAATCTGATTACAATTTGCATATTGACAATCTGGACAGAAAAATACTTTCTATCCTGACAAAAAATGCCCGTATTCCTTTCCTGGAGGTTGCCCGCGAATGCAATGTATCGGGTGCTGCAATTCATCAACGTGTACAAAGACTTATAAAAACCGGTGTCATTTCAGGATCGCAGTTTGTAGTTGAACCAAAAAAGCTTGGTTACCATACCTGTGCCTATATCGGCATTTTTCTGGATAATGCCACATTTTTTAGCGATGTATCAGACAAGTTGTTAAAAATTCCTGAGATCACTCAGTGTCACTATACCACCGGTCAGTATGCCATGTTTGTGAAAGTATATGCAAAAGACAACGAACACCTCAGGAAAGTACTTGCCGACAAAATCCAGTCGATTAACGGCATTATGAGAACGGAAACTTTCATCTCGCTTGATGTTATGGTAGACAGGCAACTGCCGGTGATAGAAGAAATCGTGGAAAACGTTAATTTGGGAAGAAGAAAGAGCAAGAAAACGCCTGAAAGTTAGCAAGGCAATTCATACATCGTTTTCAGTCAGCATAAAAATCATGAATTTGGTTTAACATACCAGGTATTTTATGGCTGGGTTTGTGATACCAAAATCGTTACTATTGAAAGAGTAATGTGCTTTATATACCATTATTTTAATTGTTTTATTATCAATATTCTGTTGTATCTCTAAACGGGGTAATGCAAGTTAATGTTCTTAATAAACGCCTTTTTAATGGCGCTTTATACAGTGCTATGTGCTTTATTGTCATTTATTGCCTGAAATTTACAATAAATGAGCAAAAAAGGGTCTGTTTAACCTGGCACCCTGGCCTTGATCCACTTAAATCATAAACCGGCTGTTATTGTTTATGACACTCTGTATATGAATAATCACAAGCTTTTTGATTTTCTTTTTCTCTTCTTCTTATCTGCATTTTAAGAGACTATTTTCAGCTCTGTTCTTCTTTCTGTTTATATTAAAAACGTATATATTGTGTATTATGCATCATAAGTATGTTATTTTACGTAACATATTGAATAGTATACAGAATGAATATAATTGTAATTTAAAAGTGTACCTATGCTTTTTTTCACTAGAATATTATATAACATATATATCTTAAGATCAAAGGAGAGATTTTTTATGAAAAATATGTTTTGGTTTTCAATATTTTTATTGATCATTTCTATTGAGTCTGTTCATGCAATTCAAATTAATGCCGATTTTGAAATACAGTTTATGTATGAATCCGGTGATATAATTATTGACGGATTATTGGATGAATATAGCAGCTATCCTTCCTTAAAACTTCAGCCTAATTCGGGTGATTTTCTGACCCTCGGAACTATAGAGGACTCATTAGATTGCAGTGCCCATATCTGGCTTCTTTGTGATGCTGATAATTTATACTTTGCCGGAAGAATAAAAGACAATTCTGTAATCAATGAAATGACTGACGCAAACATTTGGAATGGAGATGCCGTTTTGTTTTATTTTGGATTGTATGATCAACAAATGGTTATTACTCCGCATTTAGACTATCTTACTGGAGAAGAGCCTGATTATCAAATAGGTATAAGTAGTACCGGTTTGACTTTTTTATGGCGATGGCAAATAGACGAACCTGGAATCCCTATCCCTGGTTGCCAGGTTTTTACTACACAAAACAGTGACAGCTGGACTTTTGAATTAAAATGCCCCTTATCTGGTTTGGCACCTTGGGGAGACTCAGAATTCGAACCAGAACTTGGGATGGTTCTGCCAATTAATATTTTAATTGAGGATGATGATGATGGTGGTGGACGAGAAACGGAACTATATTGGATGAATGATCCTGCAACAGAAGATTCCCACATACGCCCTGAATTGTGGGGAAGGGAGGTTACTATTGTTGATACTGGTTCAACTTCTGTTAATAAACCTATAATTTCAGAGGTCTCTTTAAGTTCAAATACCATTTATCCGGGTGATAGAATTAATATTTCAGCTGATGTTTCCGGTAAGGATAGTATCTCTCTCGTGAAATGTTATTTCAAAAACAATAATGAAGATGTCTTTGATTCGATAGAATTGATTCTTGATGATATCAATAGTTACGAAAATACCTGGACAACTCCATTAGATTTTAACCAGTCAATGGATATTAATATTGATATTTATGCAGTTGATACCAATGGTAACTCATCGCTAAAAAACAATGCTGCTGGTTTAAAGTTTTATAAGCCTGTTTTATTGCCCGAAAATGTAAATTATGGAGATAGTTATAAGGTTTTTGAAAATACCGATATTGCTGAAATCAGAATAAGCATTGAGCAAGACAGCCTGGATATAATATTTGCCCCCGGTAATGAAGGAAGCTATGAATATCTGACAGCAGATTTTTCTTATGAAAGTGAGAATATACCATTAACAACTATTCCAGATATAGGTCTTCGCCTTAGAGGTGCTATCCCCCGATATTCTCAAAAACGGGATCTTAAAATCAGCTTTAATAAATTTGTTTCCGGTAGAAATTTTTACGGACTTAAAAAATTTAATCTAAGATCATTAAACCGGGATCCCAGCATAATACGTGAGAAAATATGTCTTGATCTGTTAAAAGATATAAACGTGGTTTCAACTCGTTCCAGTTTTGTAAAACTTTATGTAAATAATGAATATTGGGGGCTATTTCTTAATGTTGAGCAAGTTGACGAGAATTTTTTAAATATGCACTTTGGCAATAGCAATGGGAATTTATACAAATGTGCCCGTTTTGCAAATCTTAGCCTTCGGGAAGATGGAGATTATAAATTCACATTTGGGCCACCTGATTATGCTCCTCATCAAATTGCGAGAGCTTATAAACTTTCAACAAATGAATCTGAAGATGACTACTCCGATCTTATCAATTTTATTGAAGTGATAAATAATACTCCGTATTATAACTTTACTAATGATCTGGGAAATTCATTCCATGTTCAATCTTTCCTCAAAGCTCAGGCAGTAAGTGTTATGGCAGGTGATTGGGACGGATTTTGGTTCAATCAAAATAATTATTACCTCTATTATAATACAGGAACAAACAGAATCGAGTTCATCGCTCGTGATTTAGACCTTACCCTTGGTGTGGATTGGGGAGGAGGTGAATATGCGACTCCTGATATCTATAGTTTTGGCCCGGTCAATGATGATAGACCGCTTATTAATAGAATGTTTAATGTGCCCGAATATAAAGGCGAATATTCGATGTATATCAAGCAACTAATTGATAATGATTTTTCAATAGACCAGATATGGCCTAAAATCGAAGAAACAAAAGAAATGAATCAATCTGCAGTTGAAGATGATACTTATCGTACACTTGACTATGGATGGGATATAGACGATTTTAATAATTCCTATAACGAAGCCCTTGGTACTTTTCATGCAATAGATTATGCTGCGGAATTTGATCTTGTTACACGAGTTGCTTATGGCATAAAACCCTTTATTGAAAGCAGACTGTTATCAGCTTCAGATCAAGTAGATACGTCAAATATTCCACCGGAAATTTCCAAAACTTCACATGATCCTCTTTTCCCGGGAAATTCGGAATCAGTTACAATTAATGCAACTGTAAACAGCTATTCAGTCATAAGTGCTGTAAAACTTAATTATAACATTGGTGACGGTTTCCAAACAGTTGAAATGTTTGATGATGGCTTACATGATGATAATAATGCTAATGACCATATATATGGAATCGTGTTGCCTCCATATCCGGATATTAAAAAGGTATATTATTACATTTCTGCTGCAGGAAGCAAGGTTGACGATATATGTGTTTCCCCTGAAAATGCACCATATTCAACTTATTATTATGCAAACGGTTATGAAAAACCAAGTATAGTGATTAATGAATATATGTCTGATAATGAAAGTACAATCCAGGATGAAGCTGGTGAATATGAAGATTGGATTGAGCTCTATAATTTCGGATCTGAAACAATTCAGCTTGGCGGAATGTATCTTACCGATAATTTAATGAATCCAACCAAATGGCAAATCCCGGAAATGGAAATTGCGCCGAAAGAATTTCTCTTATTCTGGGCTGATGACGATGATGATGGTCCTTTGCATACAAATTTTAAATTAAGCAAAAGCGGTGAACGAATTGGTCTTTTCGATACTGACGAAAACGGGAATTTCCCAATTGACTTTTTTACTTATGTTTGCCAAAATGAAGATGAGTCCTATGGGCGTTCAGTAGACGGGGGCAATGAATGGAATATATTTATTCATGCAACTCCCGGAAAGTCGAATCAATTGATTGCAACGAAGATTGATGAAGAAATAACAAAATCAAATACTATTTCACATTTTGTTCTTTACCCAAACTATCTTAATTCAGTTTACCCATCTGCCACCATTCATTACATACTCCAAAAATCCGCCATGGTGGAATTAAAAATATTTGATCTGACAGGCAGAGAAATTGAAACGCTGGTAAATGGATTTCAAACACCTGGTGAACATGAAATGACCTGGCAACCAGAAGGATTGCCAAGTGGAATGTATTTTTGCAAATTACAAGCCGGTGAATTTTCTGAAACAAAGAAATTAATATTGCAAAAGTAAATTGTGTAATTTATTCTTTGAAACAATAATTGATTGTTTCATATGAATATCCGTTACTTACTGTTAAGCCACTTACTTTAACAGTCGTATCAAAC
>CAYORG010000083.1:0-8858 GCA_964406315.1 uncultured Bacteroidales bacterium
TTGTTTATCCGATTGATTATATCTGGAAAGGAGAAGGAGGGCTTGTTACATGGGAAAGAGGAGGCTATAATCGTGACGATGTTTTTGCTCTGCTTCAGGATTATGAAATTGAACTTAAGAAATCTGAGTATACAGCTGAAGATGTTACTTTCACGAATAAAATATATTTCGATGAGCCTCTGAAAGGTATTTTGCATGATAAAGTGAAATACAATAAGGAACCTGAGCAGGCAACTTATCCAAAGTTTGACTCTTATACGAAAGAATTTCTCATCGAAGATTTATATGAAAACATTGATTATGAAGGAGGATTATCCATGCAGGGAGCTAAGCTGGTGGGAACGGGTACTATTGAGAAAACCGCAAAATTAAAGATCTATCGGAATGATACCCTGGTGTTATCCGCATCTTCTGTCTATTTTGGTTTTCGGAGCGACAGGATTTCCAGTTTAAGTACATCTGTTTCAATAAAACTGAGGAATGATTCAATTTTTCATCCCGATCTGTTTTTCACATACCGGGTTAACATAAAAGAACTTACACTTTTAAAATCGGATAATTTTTCATCACAGGGGCCATATTCAAATTCATATCATAAAGTGGATATGAATTTTGATCAGCTAACATGGCAAATGGATGAGGATATAATGAAATTCACAGCACCAAGAGGAGCAGCTATCGGGAATGCATATTTTGAATCGGTAAATTATTTCAATTACAACAAATTCATGAGTATGATGATGATGGACAAGGCTCATCCATTGGTGTCGCTAAAGAGTTTTGCCAAAAAATATGGAAGCGATGAATTCCCGGTATCTGTTTACGCTGATTATCTGAAGATGCCTTTGCACCAGGTGCAGCAACAAGCTATGAAAATGGCTTATGGAGGCTTCATTTTTTATGATAAGAACACGGAAACAATTACCCTGAAACCACGCCTGTACGATTATCTGGCAGCGAGCATTAATAAAATAGACTATGATGTTGTTGGATTTGAATCTGTGGTGGAAGCTCCTTTAGAGAATGCGATTTATGATATTAAAACGAATGACCTGATAATAAATGGCATACCTGAAATTCATGTTAGTGATTCTCAGAATGTTACTATCTATCCTAAGTACAATCGGATTATTTTGAAAAGCAATAGAAATTTTCAGTTTGATGGAGTAGTTACAGCCGGATTGCTGACATTCTTCGGGAGCAATTTTTTCTTTCATTACGATTCGTTCAAGGTGAATCTGCAAAATGTTGATTCATTACACATCCAGTTTCTGACAGGACAGCGGGACAACTACGGACTTCCTGTTGCCGATCATGTAAGAAACAGATTACATCATATAACAGGGGAAGTTTTAATTGATAAACCTGACAATAAATCAGGAAGAGAAAGTTATCCTGAATATCCTGTTTTTACCAGCAGGGAAAATTCTTATGTATATTATGAGAGAAGCGATATTCAGAACGGAGTGTATGAATCAAATGATTTTTATTTTGAAGTTTATCCATTTGTCATGGACAGTTTGGATAATTTTAACTATAAGGATTTGTTTTTCAAGGGTGAGTTCGTATCTGCAGGTATCTTTCCTGTCTTTGAAAAAGAATTGTCGTTGCAACCTGATAATTCCTTGGGATTCAGACATATGACGCCTGAAAACGGATATCCTGTATACGAGGGAAAAGGAACATTTAACAATGAGATCTGGTTATCAAACAAAGGACTGAGAGGCGATGGCACACTGGAGTACATTACTTCAACAACACGTTCCAGTGATTTTATTTTTTATCCTGATTCAATGAATACCCTGGCAACAGATTATACCATCGCTCAGAAAACCACTGAGGTGGAATACCCAAAAGTAAATTCAGTGAATAACTACATTCATTGGGTGCCATATGACGACAAAATGTATGCTGACAAAACAGATACGGATTTTACTATTTTTAATGATTCGACAAAACTGAACGGCAGCCTGCTTCTTGAACCAACGGGATTATCAGGGAATGGGAAAATGGATCTTAAGAACTCGGATCTTCATTCTGACTTATTCACCTATAAATCATATGATATCTATTCAGATACTGCTGATTTTTATCTGAAATCATTGCATACTGAGGGATTTACAGTACTAACAGACAATGTAAATGCTCATATTGATTACAGGAAGAAAAAAGGGTGGTTTAAATCAAATGAGGAATTTACACTGGTCAATTTTCCCGACAACAGATATGTGAGTTACATCGATTATTTCATTTGGGATATGACCCAAAAAGAACTGGCAATGGGATCATGGACAGATACGGTTTCAGTAGATTATACAGATGAAGACATCGAACCCTATGGACCAAGATACATTTCTTTGCATCCTGATCAGGATTCGTTGAATTTTGTATCTCCTCTGGCATATTACGATTATGAAAATAATCATATCAATGCCAAAGGAGTAAAATTCATTGAAGTAGCAGATTCCAGAATTTATCCTTCCGAAGGATTAGTAACTGTTGAAAGAGACGCTAAGATGCGTACCCTCGAAGATGCCACCATAAGAACAAACAAAACAACCAAATACCATACTATTCATTCCGCAACCCTGAACATTGCCAGCAGAAACTACTATTCAGGATTTGGAAATTATGATTATGTTGATGAGACGGGAGAAGTACAGCTAATACATTTTGATGAAATAAAAGTGGACAGTGGTCTTATTTCTATTGCCAGTGGAGATATTTATGAAACAGCTGATTTTCATTTAAGCCCTGTTTACCAGTTTCAGGGCAGAGCGTTTTTAAAATCAATAGACTCTCTTCTGACATTTAAAGGAGGGGCATTGATTGAACATAACTGCGAAAACCTTAATCCACAGTGGTTGTATTTTAATTCCAGGATTGATCCGTACAATATTTATATTCCTTTGGCTGAACAACCGGTTAACATTGAAAGAAATAAAATATATGCAGGCATGTTTATGCATTATGATTCGGTACATATTTATCCGGCATTCTTTAGTTCTCATAAAAGTTATAGTGACAAACCGGTGATTGCATCTGATGGATTTTTATATTACGACAAAGCGCAGCAACTTTATAAAATCGGTTCAAAAGAAAAAATCAATGACTTTACTCTGCCTGAAGATTATCTCAGTCTTCATCGCGAAAATTGTCGACTTTATAGTGAAGGGAAACTGGATCTTGGAGAAGACCTCGGACAGCTTAAACTTGATGCGTTTGGCAATGTAACCCACCTGGAATCTGAAAACAAAACAACCCTTGATATTGTATTGATGATTGATTTTTATCTTTCAGAACCAATGATTCAGCTAATGGCCCAGGAAATTGACAGTGCGTCTGACCTTGACCCGGTTGATATGAACAGACCGGTGCTCCAGAAAACTTTTGAATATTTTTTGGGAAAGGAACAAACTCAAAAATTCAGGGATGAATTATCGTTGTTTGGTACAGTCAGGAATCCGCCGGATGAGTTAAAGCATACCATGATATTGACAGATTTAACATTGGTTTGGAATGATGAAACAAATTCTTATTGTTCGGAAGGCAAAATAGGTATTGGTAGTATAAACAATACACAAATCAATAAAAAAGTAAATGGATTTATTGAATTGCAGATAAAACGCAGCGGGGATATTATGGATATGTTTTTTGAAATCGACCGCAGAACATACTATTATTTCGGATATACACGTGGTGTTATGCAGACTCTTTCAAGCAACAGGGAATTTGTTGAAACCATTATGAACATGAAAACCCGCGACAGGAAAATGAAAGTTCCCAGGGGAGAAACATCTTATATATATATGATTGCCACGGATAGGAAAAAAACCGGTTTTTACAGGAGGTATCGCGAAGCCATGGAAGGAAATTCAGAATTCAGAGAGGATGAATAATTTACTACTTCTTTGTCATTTCAAAAACTTCAAGATCTTTGATATTATGGGCTTCAATTGTAAATTTTACAACAGTCTTTACTTTATGGAGTCCAATATTTCCTGCAGCTCCGGGATTTATATGCAGCAGGTGGTTTTTTTTGTCATTCTGAACTTTTAAAATATGAGAATGACCGGATATAAAAAGATCCGGCGGATCTTCAGCTATTGAGTGACAGACCGATCGATCATATCTTCCCGGATAGCCTCCGATATGTTTCATGAGCACTTTAACTTCCTCACATTGAAAACGCAATATCTCCGGAAGAAACGCGCTGAGTTTATGGCCATCAATATTTCCAAATACTGCTTTTACGGGTTTCCAGCTTTCAAGATTCTCATAAAGTTCAACGGAACCAATGTCACCTGCATGCCATATTTCATCGCAATCATCAAAATAGCTGTAAACTCTTTTATCCAGAGATCCATGTGTATCAGAAAGCAAACCAATTCTTTTCAATTCGTTGAATTCTTTATATTTGAAGCAAAGATCACCATTTTATGCAACTATTTTATACTCCCGACTTACATAATGACATTCATTTTTTGAATGACGATGAAGCTCTCCATTGCATCAATGTTCTGCGGCTCAAATCAGGAGATCGCGTTTTTCTTACCGATGGAAAAGGCATTCTGTCTGAAGCTGTAATTGAAGTGCTTGATAAGAAAAAGGTATTGGTGCATTTTGAAAATACAATAGCGGAATATAAAAAAAGGAGATATTATTTGCATATTGCCATTGCCCCTACAAAAAGCATCGACCGTTTTGAATGGTTTGTTGAAAAGGCAACTGAAATTGGCATTGATGAAATTACTCCGATCATTACAGATCATTCTGAACGAAGAAAAATACGACTGGACCGGACAGAAAAGGTCATTATAGCAGCAATGAAACAATCAATAAAAGCGTATAAGCCCAAACTGAATCCATGTATAAAGTTTAATGAATTTGTTGAAAAACAATACAACGAATGTAAATTGTACATTGCACATTGTCATAAAATGGAAAAATCGGATTTGCATAACATATACCCGGCAAACAATGATGTACTAATATTAATAGGCCCTGAAGGAGATTTTTCAGAAAAAGAAATTAAACATGCCATGAGCAGGGATTATAGATCCATATCTTTGGGCAATAGCCGTTTGCGTACGGAAACAGCAGGCATTGTTGCTTGTTATAGTATTTCTCTGATAAATCAATCGGAATAATTACATTTACTGAACCAATTATTCATAACAAATGAAGGAAGATAAATCGGTTGAATTGTTTTTAGAGGGTTACAATTGTGCACAATCCATAGTGACTGCATTTGGTAGTGAACTGGGTTTAAAGGAAAAAGATGCACTGAAATTAGCAACCGGTCTTGGTGCAGGTATCAATTATCAGGGTCAGACATGTGGCGCTGTAGTTGGCTCTTATATCATCCTGGGCTTGCGTTATGGAATTGACCAGGCCAGGGATCAGGAAGGAAAGGCCAGACTGCGGATGATTCTGAATAAATTTTCAGAGGAATTTTCGAATGAATACAAATCTCTTAACTGTAAGGATATTCTTGGTAAGGATGTAAGCAAGGAAGATGAACTTGAAGAATTGCGTAAAAATAATGTTTTCAGGGAATTATGTCCCCGGGTGGTCAAAACGGCTGCAAATATTGTTGAGAAGTTGTTAAAGGGGCCAGAAGTGTAATTTCTCTTTTTCTGAAAGTTACTTTTTTACATGCCGGAAACTATCACAAAAACTTTTGATACAGAAGGTGTTTCAATACCCTTTCAGCAGAGAGATGTGTATATTTACCAATCAAAATAATGATTTGACTATGAAAAGAATATTCCTGTTTGTTTTGTTTTCGCTGATTGTATCAGGGGTGTTTGTTAGATCTCAAACTACGGATACTTTATCAACTGTTGTCTCTGCAAAGGATACTGCATGGAAAGCCGGAGCATCCTTATCATTGACTTTCTCTCAGGCATACTTTGAGAACTGGTCTGCAGGTGGTGAAAGATCTCTTGCACTCAATAGCCGGGGAAATGTATTTGCCAAATACGAGCTGGACAAGGTAGTATGGGAGAATATATTGGATCTGGCATATGGCTTAACCAATCAGGAAAGTACAGGATACAGAAAGAATGATGATCTGATTGAATTTGGATCCAAATTTGGCTACAAAGCAACCAAAAAATGGTATTATGCCGTAATTCTTAATATGAAAAGTCAGTTTTCAAAGGGATACGACTATACAAAAGAACCGGAAGATACAATATCTGACTTTCTGTCTCCTCTGACTGTTAATCTTGCCATTGGTATGGATTATAACCCCAATGATGCATTTTCAGCTTTTCTTTCACCGGTAAACCTGAAGCTTATCTATGTAAATGATACAATATACAGCAAACGAAATTCAATTGAATCCGGTAAAAATCTGAAAACTGAATTTGGGTTTATCGCTAAAATAAAATACCAGAAAGAAATTGCTGAAAACATTAATTTTCTTACAAAGCTTGATATATTCTATGATTACCTTGATACTAAAATTATTCTTTACGATGGAAATGAAAGACTCAAGGCTCCATATATTAGCTGGGAAGTACTCATAAATTTAAAAGTATGGAAGGCTCTGTCTGTAAATTTGAATACTCACCTGATTTACGACGAAAACTTCCGTGAACTTGATGAGGCAGGAAATGCGAAAGATCCGAAGATCCAGTTTAAAGAAGTTTTTGGAGTTGGACTTGCCTTGAAATTTTAATATGGAAATTGTATCTGTAAAGAGTTATCAGATACTTTTCGTTTGACCTCAGAGAATCTGAAATACTTCAGTATTCACTTCGGCCCAGAACACAAATTTGAGTTACGGCTATATAATTTGGTTGAAACTCATTTTAGTTAAAAGGCTTCATATCAATACATTAATATTTTTCTGTTGAGTTTTTGTTGAGGTATTGTTGAGTTTTTGATGTGTTTCTTTATTATGAAACTCAGCGAACAGTTCATAGTTTAGGTGTGAATTGAAATCAGAAACCAGATTTGTATTTATAAACTAACCTTAACTATTTATTACCTATGACGAATCGAGTTCTTTTATCCATTTTGTTCTTCTTGCTTGTTGTTGCTTTTGCCAACGGACAGCAGGTTGAAATCAAAGGAGTGGTTACCGGTGAAGATAATGAAGGTCTGCCCGGAGCTACTGTACAGGTAAAAGGGACATCTGTGGGAGTAATTACCGATATTGACGGTTCATACTCTATCTCAGTAAAAGATGTTGAAAATCCTGTACTGCTATTCTCTTATGTTGGTTATCTGTCAGAAGAAATTCCGGTAGACAACCGGACAGAGATCAATGTTACTCTATCGCTCGATCTGCAATCTCTTGATGAGGTTGTTGTTGTCGGGTATGGGGTTATTAAAAAGAGCCTTGTTACCGGATCGATTGCCAAGGTTGATGATGAAACGCTGAATCAGAACCATAGTCTTCGGGTGGAACAGGCCTTACAGGGTAAAGTTTCCGGTGTGGCCATTGCTCAAAATTCCGGTTCTCCCGGTGGAGGAATGACTGTAAGGATCAGGGGTGTTGGATCGAATTACAAAAGTGATCCTTTGTATGTTCTGGATGGAATGAAGGTGGGTGGTATTGAAGACATCAATCCTAACGACATAGAATCCATCGAGATACTGAAGGATGCTGCTTCTTCCGCTATTTATGGTTCTGAAGCGGCAAACGGAGTTGTGCTTATTACAACCAAGAAAGGGAAAAAAGGAAAGAGCACAGCTTCATACAACGGCTATTATGGAATTAATTATCCAACCAAGATGCCTGAGTTACTCACTTCTGAACAGTATGTCAGGTATCTGAAAGAAGCACATCTTCATGAAAAAGCCTATCGCTATTGGAGAAGAGGAGACAGTATTCCTTACGATGACCCCGATCTGATCGCTGAAGTGAATGAAGAAGTGCCATACAATGAAGATACGGTGGGTGCCGGGACTGACTGGATGGGAGAGATCCTTTCTCCCGCATCCGTGCAGAGTCATAATTTGTCTTTCAGCGGGGGGAATGAAAACTCTTTATATTATATTTCTACCAGCTATTACGACGAAGATGGTACAATAGGAGGGGATAAAGCCAATTTTAAAAGGTATACGGTGAATGTGAACGGTACCCATGAAGTGAATGACTGGCTGGAAGTATATGCGAAATTAAACTACATCAACAGAACCAGGACGAACATTGATGAAAATAATGAATTTGCAGGGATTGTTGCCATGGCAGCAAACATTGATCCTTTAACTCCGGTTGTGTTTGATGATCCTTCTCAACTCCCACAGGATATTCCGGATTCAGTCGTTGCTCTTGTTCCGCAAAGGGATGGGCAATATTATGGATTATCAAATAATGTGTTTAATGAGATTGCGAATCCCGTGGCATGGATGGATATTACCCACATGACCTGGAAGCAAAATAAAACGCTGGGAAAAGCAGGATTGAAAGTTAAATTATTTGACTTTACGTACAATCCCGCCATTAGCTTTGAAAACTGGAACGGGACGTGGGAAGACTGGAAACCTGCATATTACTTCCATGCACTGAGACAGGATCCGAAAAGCTATATCAGGAAAGAAGCAAAAAACGGGCTCAAATTCTTCTTTGATCAGTACCTGGATTATTCCAAAACGTTTGGTTCTCACTACGTGGGGGCAATGGCAGGTATGTCGTACGAACAATACAAAGAAGTCTATATGGGTGCTGAAAACAAAATGTTGCTTTATGAAACGCCTGAATTTGCTTATTTGAGTATGGCTCAGCAACCCGATTCAATCATTCCCAAGCCGTGGGATGGTGTTGAGGATGAGTTTGTGCTGATCTCATACTTTGGAAGGATTAATTATAACTACAAAGAGAAATACCTTGCCACATTTAA
>CAYORG010000084.1:0-1598 GCA_964406315.1 uncultured Bacteroidales bacterium
TGCAGACTCACAAGTTGAGTCTTAAGAAACGCAAAGGTGCGTAATTTGTTGATCTCTGCAAAATAAATAGGGAATGAACATGAAATTCACTACTATATCAAATAATTTTGGGTGATTATGTCTATTCATATTCATGATACTTCAAAAACAAAAATCATTGCTACTATTGGTCCGGCAAGCTCGTCAGAGAATCAATTGCGTGAGCTTATTATCTCGGGGATTGATATGTGCAGATTAAACTTCTCTCATGGCAGTTATGATCAGCATGAAGAGGTGATTCAGAGAATCAGAAAGCTGAATGAGGAATTGGATACACATGTTGCCATTCTTGCTGATTTACAAGGTCCCAAAATCAGGTTAGGTGAAATGGAGAAGGAGGGAGTGAGTATTGATGATGGCGGGAAGATTATTTTTACCAACAAAGATATCAGGGGAAATAATGAAAAGGTTCATATAAAATACAATGATCTGCCTAAAGATATTAAGAAAGGAGATACCATATTGATTGATGATGGTAAGCTAAAATTTATTGTTGAATCAACGAATTTAAAAACTGAGATCTATGCGAAAACCATCCATGGCGGATCACTTTATTCCAGGAAAGGAGTGAATTTGCCGGATACAATTATTTCCCTTCCCAGCCTGACTGACAAAGACATTGAAGATGTTCATTTTATTCTTGATCATGACCTGGATTGGATTGCTTTGTCTTTTGTCAGGTGGGCAAATGATATCAAAGTATTGAAAGAAATCATTTCCGCAAGAAATAAGAGAGCCATGGTAGTGGCTAAAATTGAAAAACCTGAGGCTTTACAGGAAATTGATGGGATAATTGATGAAGCAGATGCTGTTATGGTAGCCCGTGGTGATTTAGGAGTTGAGGTGTCCTTTGAAAAGGTACCTTACATTCAAAAACAAATAGTACAAAAATGCATTCAGAAATCTACTCCTGTTATTATAGCCACACAGATGCTTGAAACCATGATAACCAATTTCAGACCTACCAGGGCTGAAGCAAATGATGTAGCAAATGCAGTTTTTGATTGTGCTGATACGGTGATGCTTAGTGGAGAAACTTCGATTGGCAAATACCCTGTGGAAGCCATTAAGAATATGCAGAAAATAATTGACTATGCTGAAGAAACAGAGTTTGTGCTTAAACATGAACATTTGCCCAACATTGATTCTGTAACATATATTCCTGATTCAGTATGTTTCAATGCATCCAGGATGGCTGATCAGGCCGGTGCCAAAGCAATTATTGCATTCGCCGTCATTCCTCAAACTGCTTTTCGACTGGCAAGCAACCGGTCAAAAGCGCCAGTATATGTGTTTACATCAGACAGCAAATTAATATGTCAATTATCCATCATTTGGGGAGTAAGAGCTTTTTACATGGATAAGGAATGTGATGCTGAAAATGCTGTTGCCTTTTCTCTTGATACCTTGAAAGAAAAAGGATTAATTGAAACTGGGGATGTTGTTGTTCATGTAAGCAGTCTGTCCATTTTTAATAAAAGAGGTGTAGACACGATCAAACTGAGTTATGCCTGAGGTATGGTCGATAATCTTAAGTTTCAAGTCTGATAATTAATTTC
>CAYORG010000084.1:1698-8815 GCA_964406315.1 uncultured Bacteroidales bacterium
AATATCCAATATCCAATATCCAATGCCCAATGAATCATAGTTTACAAATTACTGTTCACGAATCACCAACTACTCAACTTCTCAACTAATCACTTAATCAATTCACCATTTAAACAGTTCCACGATTCAACAGTTAAACACCACTCCCAGTAACCATCAACTACTCAACCTCTAAACTGTCCCACTTCTCACCGTCTCACCTTCCCACTTTCCCACTTTCTCATTTTCCTACTTCAGACTTCCAGCTTCGACCTCACTTAACCTCAAAATCAAACAGCTTCTCATTTTCGATGTATCCCTCCAGATGATCGCCAATTTTTACAGATCCCACTCCAACAGGTGTACCCGTAAAGATCAGATCGCCCATTTTAAGTGTGACAAATTGAGATATATATTCTATGATATGATCTATTTTAAAAAGCATATCGGCTGAATTGCCATTCTGAACTTTTTTGCCATTGATATCCAGTGAGAAATGAATGGATTCCAGATCATACACTGTATCAAATCTGATAAATTTTCCCAATACAGCAGAACCATCAAATGCTTTGGCGATTTCCCACGGATTACCTTCTTCTTTGCATATTCTTTGTAAATCACGTGCAGTGAAATCTATGCCAACAGTTATTTCATTGAAATACCGATAAGCAAATTTTCTTTCAATATGTTTCCCAAGTCTGTTTATTCTGAGCACAATTTCTGCTTCATGATGTATTTCGTTCGAGAATTCCGGAAGGTAAAAAGGCTTATTGTTTATTAACAGAGAACTGTCAGGTTTCATGAAAAATACCGGTTGTCCGGGAGTAGAGCTGTTTAATTCCTTTATATGTTCGTCATAGTTCTTTGCAATGCAAATAATTTTCATAGGGAATTGAATAAGTGTTTCCTTAATGCATGAAGTAATAGATATAAAACAAGATTATCATTTTTCATTACTGTTTCCGAAAGCTCTTCTCAATTTGATATTTGTGAGTACTTTTTTTGTATATAATGGAAAATCGTTATTCATCATCCAGCCATAATAAGCAGGATCTTTTTCAAAAACTTCTTCAACAGCCTTTCCTTTGTATTTTCCGAAGTTAAATCGCTCCACATCCTTTTCATCAATAATAATCCTTCCTACGAAATCAACATTTCTGTTATGGCTGGAAAACCTGGATAACTTTTCAACATCATTTTCCAGATCGTTATACCTGTCGAGCTGTGCCAGAAGAATCTCATACGTAGCTTTTGTATCTGCTTCTGCTCTATGGGCATCAGTAAGGTCTTTCTCACAATAAAATTTATAGGCTGCACTTAAAGTACGCTGTTCTTTTTTATGAAAAATTACCTGAACATCAATGAATTTTCTTTTTTTCAGATCAATATCTATGCCTGCCCTCAAAAATTCTTCGGCAAGAAGGGGGATATCAAATTTGTTTGAATTGTATCCTGCCAGATCACAGCCTTCAATGATTTTAAGAATTATTTTGGCAATTTCAACAAATGTGGGTTTGTCTTTCACATCCTCATCTGAAATGCCATGTATCTCTGTGGTGCTTTTTGGAATGGGTATGGTGGGATTTACTAATAGTGTTCCGGATTCTTCCTTTCCGTTGGGATGTACTTTAAGATATGATATTTCAACAATTCGGTCAGATACAACATTAATCCCAGTTGTTTCAAGGTCAAAAAAAACCAAAGGATTTTTTAAATTAAGCTTCATAAAACAGTTTCTTATTGAAATAAGGCAATGATATAATAAAAAAAAGAGTTTCAGCATTGAAACTCTCGGATTATTCCTGATTAATTGTTAATCATCATTGGCATTAAGAGCATAAGTATGTCTTCATTTTCGTTATTATCATCAAGAGGTAATAATAAGCCGGCTCTTGAAGGATCAGATAACTCAACAACAACATCTGTTGACTGTAGGTTTTGCAAAATTTCGATAAGAAATACAGATTTGAAGCCTATCTCAAGATCATCACCTTCATATTGACAGGTAAGACGTTCATAAGCAGAGATTGAAAAGTCGATATCCTGAGCCGATACTGTTACCTGGTTTCCGGAAAGCTGCAATTTAATAAGATTGCTTGCTTGATTGGAAAAGACAGAAACACGTTTCAATGTATTGAAAAATTGCAAACGATCAATAATAAGTTTATTGGGATTATCAGTAGGTATAACAGAATTGTAGCTGGGATAATTGCCTTCCACCAGTCTGCATATTAATCTGAAGTGAGGAAGTACAAAATGTGCATTTTTATTGTCGAATTCAATGCTAATAGTACCCTGTTCTCTCGTCAGGATATTTTTTAAAAGAGAGGCTGGTTTTTTAGGCAGAATGAATGACGCATTCTGACTGGATTTTGCATCAGTTCTTTTGTAACGAACCAGTTTGTGAGCATCGGAAGCCACAAATGTAATGTCATCGGGGGAAAGCTCAAAAAACACTCCATTCATAACCGGTCTCAATTCATCATCAGCAGTTGCAAAAAGTGTATTGGAAAGACCTTTTAACAGGACATCTGCCTCGATTTCGAAATTGGATTTTTCTTCTTCCTTGATCTGCGGAATCTGAGGGAAATCACCTCCATTTTGCCCGACAATTGAAAACTGACCATTCTCTGAGCTTATCACAACAGCCAGAGTATCAGTATTTACATCAAATGTAAGCGGTTGATCAGGAAACTCTTTCAGGGTATCAAGAAGAATCCGTGCCGGCAAAGCTATACTTCCGCCATCACTAACATTATCAAGTTCCATGGATGTGATAAAGGTTGACTCAAGATCGGATGCGGTTAATTCCAGCTTTTTGCCTTCAAGGTTAAAGAGTATGTTGTCTAAAATTGGTAATGTATTTTTAGCACTGATTACGCGGCTCACTGCCTGGAGATGATTCAAAAGTTCGATACTTGAAACTACAAATTTCATTGATTAAAGGTTTAATTTGATAGCTAGTATTTGTGTTAATAGGGGTATCAATATTACAAAAAAAAAGGCTATTAATGGCTTCAGAGAATTATTTTTTTAGAAAATCTTTTAATTCCAGAAGAACAGGATCGATGTCACTATATTTCATATTTACCACCTTTTTTTTATTTAGTTTTCCATAAAATCCCACGGTGTTTGTTTGATTGGTTTCACGGTCATTTTTTCGATAACCTGATAATTCAATTACATCCTTTTCATTTGTTTCAACAACAAGGTTGAAAAATGGTTCTTTCAGGTTTGAAGTATCTTGTTTTTCATCGTCCTGAACAGAATGATATCCTATGTTTTGAAAGAAATGCAGATAGAGGGTCATTAACTCCTTGTCGGCAGAAGTAAGGATGTTGTTGTTTTGATCTGACAATTGGTATTTGCCCGGTTCGATCTGCTTTAGAATAAAATCATTGTCAGAATTTTCAGGATAATGAATTTTTACAAGACGGATATTTTCAGGATGAATATTCAATATATTATGGTCAAGCCAATATGAGATATCAGCATTCATTACTTTTATCAGATCAACATTCGGGTATCCCCTTGCTTCAACCTGAAATATTCTTTCTGATTTATGCAGGCACGCAAAAAGCTGCAGATTCCATTTGCAAATACGATAAGATCGAATCAGTTTTTTTCCCGAATAATAAAATATTTCTGTGCCTGACTTTAACTTTTCTGTTAATACCATTTCAGCACTTTTTGCAGCCGGCGATTTTGCTTCAAGTTTTGAGGCCAGAACCAGCAGATCTGATACCCTCTCCTGATTTACCGGTTTATTGTCAATACTCCATCTTCCGTCTTCATGAACAATACTAAGAATTTTTATGCCGGATGCAATATTGATGCGGTCAATTTTATTTCGGTCAGGTAGATTGAAACCGGTATCGCGAGAATGTAGTGTTGATGATCTGTGTTGATGGAGATAGTATGCAGCAAGCCCTGAAATAATTAAAATAACCAGTATGAAAAGTATTTTTCTCATGATACAGAAAACCTGTGCTTACGTATGAAGTGAAAAAGAATACCAAAAAGCATTACCAGAAGAGAAGGAAGAATCATATTGATAAGTATCCATTTTGATCTCTCAGATGACAGCTTCTCTTTATCAAGCAACCTGATCTTAAATTCTCTGCCTCGCAAATCCAGCAAATTCTTATCATCAGCAAGGTATTGAATGAGATTTACTAAAAAATCTTTGTTTCCGAAGGTTTGTCTTGTAAACCTGTCATATCCCAGGGGTTGTATGGATGGTCCCTGAGAAGAATACCGAATGTCGTTTCGTATGATATCGCCATCGGCAACAACTGCAATTTTTGTTGCTTTTCCCTGTTCTTTTATCTTTGGTGGATCAGGAAAGTATTGACCTAAACCACGGTTTTTAAATACAGATTCGAAGCTTCCTTCCAAAAGAACTCCTACCAGTGAATGCGAATCGGTAAAATTCTTTTTTTGTGGTGTATGTTGAACTTCTTCAAGAGAAATTAAGGCAGGAACTTTTTTGGTTGCACTCATTTGTGATGTGCTCAGAAGAGGAATTTTTCTGATGGTTTTTCTGGCTTCAATCGTATCTATGGTATTCGCAAATCGGCAATAGATCATGTTTAAATTTCGTGTAACCGGATGATTTTCGGAAGGTGATATAAGAGGATAATAAAGCCATGGAACAGGTTGAAAATTTGCCGGATTTCCTCTCAAAGCCATATTTACCGGGATTACGTTGCACTGAATATCCTGTACAAGAACAGGATTTATTCTCACCCCATAGCGAAAAAGCATATCATTCAGATTCAGTTCGGAAATGAACGCCATAGTCTCTCCGCTTACCAGGCTGTCAAGACTAACCTGTACCGCATCGAGAAGCCAGAGAGCTTTGCCTCCGTTCATTATGTACTGGTCAATTACAAATTTATCCTGTTCGCTGAACTGACCAATTGGTTTTGCAATAACAATCGCCTTGTATTCGTCCAGTATACCCGGAGTGCCATGTATAATTCCCCGGTCAATCTGATATGATTTTGATAATTCACGCGAGATATCATTTACTTCCAGTTCATTCAGTTCTCCATGACCTTCAATAAATGCGATCTTTTCCGTTTGTTTGTTGGTAATGTTTTTTATTGTGCTAATAAAATTATATTCCAGGCTTTCAATAGAATTATTCAAATTCTGATCGGCTCCTGCACCGGGATTATTTAATAAAAGGTTTAGCGGAACTTCTGTATTCTTATAGCTGATCAGTGCTGCTGGGAAGACTATTTTTTCCGTTACACCTCCTTCTTTGTCTCTTTGGTGAATATTCGTGGGCTTAAGACCTTTTTCATATAACTGTCCAATGATTTTTTGTTGCATTTCCTGTGATTCATCCTCGAAGGGATTCATAAACTCATACTGCAAATTGCTTTTACCATATACTTTAAATTCATCAAGCATATCATAAATATTATCCTGAAATTTTTTGAAAGGGATATTCAGATCACCTTCCAGATAAACCCTGATATATACAATATCATCAAGGTTCCTGAGAATTTGTTTCGTATCTTGCGATAAGGTATAGCGTTTTTCAGAAGTCAGGTCTATTCTGAAAAACAGGTTGTGAGTTATTATATTGAATAATACGATTATGGCCGTTATACCAATAAGTAATGTTATATCATTCGTGCGTAATGTATTTCCGGCTGTGCTTTTTGTCATTATCGTATCTCTTACCAGTTATTGCTACGGAGTTTTGTTCTAGTAAATAATAGAAACAGGAAGATTACCGAAAGGAAATAGATCAGATCGCGACTATCAAGAACTCCCCGTTGCATGGATTTATAATGTGCATCTATTCCCAGATTTAAAATAAAATTTCCCGTCTTACCTGTTAAACTTAAGTAACCAACAGAATTAAAACCTTCATAAAGAAAAAAGCACAATGCGATGGATAACACAAATGCCACGATAGTGTTTTCCGTAAGAGATGAAGCGAAGATGCCGATACTGACATATATTCCTGCAAGAAGAAAAAGTCCGAGATAAGATCCCAGTGTTCCTCCTGAATCGATGTTACCACTTGGATTTCCAAGTATTACAAGTGATAAATAAAATACAAGTGTAGGAATAAGAGCAATGGCAGCAACAGTAACACCTGCTAAATATTTGGCCATAACAATTTGTAATTCAGACAGGGGACGAGTAAGAAGAAGATCAAGGTTACCACTTTTTTTTTCCTCTGCAAAACTACGCATTGTAATAGCCGGAATAAGAAAAAGAAATACCCACGGAGCAATGAAGAATAAGGTATCCAGAGTAGCATACCCTGCATCAAGAACGTTCATGTTACCAGGAAAAATCCAAAGAAACAGACCATTTACAATCAGAAATATACCAACTACTATATATCCTGTTATAGAACTGAAAAAACCTGAAATTTCTTTTAAATAGAGACTTCTCATGTGTTTTTATAAGTGCTTTACTATGTAAGCCATTCACATAACGAGTCTAAAAATACATTATTTTTTTCAGTGCAGAAATTGTAATATTGTCCGGAAATAGTTTATACCAATAAAAATAGTATTTCTTAATGCGCAATGCTGAAGAAAAAAAACTCAGTTTTAGGACAGTAATCGTTGGAGTTATTTTCTGTTTTATAAGTTATTCATACTCTTCAGCAGTGACAACTGACAGTTTAAAACTGATAAATAATCTCAGGCTCGGTATTGAAACGCATTATGGATATATTTATCCTCATCACAGTTCTATTGCTTATTCTCTGCAATCAAGAATTTCAGGTCTTGAGTTGAATCTAACGACTGATACATATGGACGCGGACAGTGGGATAATTTGTACAGGTATCCCAGAATGGGGGCAGGGTACTTTTATACATCCCTTGGAAACGAAGATGTTTTCGGAAAGGCGCATGCGTTGTTTTTGTTTATGGATGTTCCATTTGGATCCGGACAGAGAAAATTCAGTTCGTGGTATAGAGTTGGTTTTGGAGCTGCATATCTGACGAAAAAATTTGATGTGGAGAAGAACCCGACAAACATGGCCATCAGCTCCGGAATGAATATGTACATCAACTTCAGATATACCGGTCGATTTAGATTCGATAACAGAAATGAAGTTTCAGCAGGATTCGGATTCACTCATTTTTCCAATGGCAAA
>CAYORG010000085.1:0-6190 GCA_964406315.1 uncultured Bacteroidales bacterium
CTTCCTTTTATTTTCGATAAATTCTATCAATCCAAATCACAAAAAAATAAAAAAAGTACAGGAACGGGGATTGGTCTGGCATTAACGAAAGGTTTGGTAGAATTGCATCATGGGTTTATTAAAGCCAAAAGTATCCCATACTATGAGACATGTTTTACGTTGGTTCTGCCCATCGATCATACGGCATATAGTGAAGATGAACTCGTCTCTGAACCTGCAAATGTTTTGAAAAGAACTATTTTAAATGATCCTGAAGAGTATCTTTTGCAGAAGAATACTAAAGAAGAGACAGAATCAGATCAAAGTGAAGAAAGATACGATATTTTGATTGTTGAAGACAATTACGAACTCAGAACTTTTCTGGCAAAAGAACTGGGTAAAGAATTTAATATCACTCAGGCAGAGGATGGGAAGCTTGGCATAGAACTTGCCCTTAAGGATATCCCTGATTTAATTGTAAGTGATATTTTGATGCCCCAATGCAATGGAATTGATCTTTGCAAAGTGATCAAAACAGATATAAGGACTTGTCATATTCCTGTTATACTGCTTACAGCAAAAACAACTATCAGTGAACAGATTGAAGGTGTGGAAATAGGGGCAGATGCTTATATAACAAAACCTTTTAATATGCAGTTCCTCTTTGTACAAATTAATCAACTCATTCAATCACGAAGGAAATTGTATGCACATTTTAGCCAGGATGTTTATATAATGCCGAATAAACTCACTGATAATGAAATGGATCAGAAATTTTTAGAAAAAGCAATTGATCATATTGTCCAGAATATAGCAGATAACACGTTGAATGTTGAAAGCATGGCTATAGCTTTGAATCTGAGTCGCAGCAACGTATATAGAAAAATAAAGGCACTTACGGGTCAAACGATCATCGAATTTATTCGAATAGTTCGCTTGAAGCAGGCAATCAAACTCATGGAAACTAAAAAGTATTCCCTGGCTGAGATTGCTTATCTGACAGGTTTTACTTCACCCTCTTACTTTACCAAAAGTTTTAAAGATCAATATGGTAAACCACCTTCTGAATACCTTACATAAGAAATATCAGAATAGCATCGTACTATGAACTAAGTTCTTTTATTCAATAAATATGTTCAAAGCAACAATTTTATAAGATAAATCTTAATTTATTATACCCTTTGGAAGATAAGGTGATTAATTTAACCATCCGGGTTTTAATTACAATATGTTTGAGGTTTATTTTATTTTTTGTTTTGATTTCTGATAACAGATGAACAGGTTTGATTGGAAAGAATCTGTATATTGCAAACGCATGATCGGGCATTCATGCAGGCGAATATATCATTATAATTTCAGCCAATGTATTTAACATAAACCACAAAACACTGTATGAATAATTAATACTCTGATTGCAAAACTCAATACAAAACAAATACTATAAATATAGCATTATGCAGAAATTAGTTAAAGGTCTGATATATTCCGGAGTCCTAACAATACTGATATCCGGATGTCAACAAAAAGATGTTCCTGATAGCAACTTAAAACTGAATAATAAGCCGGTTCAAATTCCTCATTTGCAAAAACAGGGGAAAACCACTCAATTAATTGTCGACAACAAACCCTTTCTGATCCTTGGTGGTGAACTTGGCAATTCATCGTTTACCAGTGTGGAATATATGGAGCCAATATGGCCCAAACTAAAAACAATGAATTTGAATACGGTGTTAGCACCTGTTTATTGGGAACTGATTGAACCCATTGAAGGAAAATTTGATTTTAAACTACTGGATCAATTGATCAATAAAGCCCGGGAATATGATCTGAAATTGGTTTTACTCTGGTTTGGCTCCTGGAAAAACAGCATGTCGAGCCATGCACCTGCCTGGGTTAAAAAGGATCAAAAAAGATTTCCACGGATAAAAGATAAAGAAGGCAGTAGCCACGAGATATTAACTCCTTTCAGCGACAACAATTTGCAGGCAGATCTAAAAGCATTCAAGGCACTAATGAAACATATTAAGGAATTTGATGGCAGGAAACATACCATAATAATGATTCAACCCGAAAATGAGATTGGAATGTTACCTTCAGCAAGGGATTATCACCCATTAGCCAATGAAAAATTTCAGGAAAATGTGCCGCAGGAATTCATACAATATTTAAATAATAATAAGGATAATTTAGTGCCTGAATTTAAGGAAATATGGGGAGGAAACGGATATAAAGATTCAGGAACCTGGGAGGAAATTTTCGGGAAAGGTTCACATACTGATGAGATCTTTATGGCCTGGTACTACGCAATATTTACCAATACACTTGTAGAAGCGGGCAAAAATATTTATCCATTACCAATGTTTGTAAATGCAGCTTTAAATCGTCCTGAACGAGAACCCGGATCAGGTTATCCAAGCGCCGGCCCTTTGCCTCATTTAATGGATGTATGGAAAGCGGGAGGGCCTTCTATTGATTTTTTATCACCCGATTTTTATTTCCCGAATTTGAAGCACTGGTGCGATCTGTACACACGGCAGGAAAATCCTTTGTTTATTCCCGAACATCGTTTTGATAACACCGTGGCAGCCAAAGCAGCGTATTCTATCGGACACTATGAAGGAATAGGGTTTTCTCCTTTTTCTGTTGAAAATGCCAACGATCTGGAGAATGAACCTTTGGGTAAAATGTATAATGTTATACATCAACTGACACCTGTCATTACAAATCATCATGGTCAGGATAAAATTGAAGGCGTGCTTTTTGACAGGGAGAATCAGGAAAGTGTTTTTCAAATGGGAAATTACGAATTTACTATGCGACACAGTTATACCCTGGGATATGAGCCCAATTCAGGAAATGATACCTGGGATATGGCAGGCGCTATAATCATTCAAACTGACGAAAACGAATTTTATTTAGCAGGATCAGGTATAGTAACGACCTTTAAAAACTTGAATAATCCTACTTTACATGTTGGAATTCTAAAAGCCGAGGAGGGGAGGTTTGAAAATAAGGAGTGGAAAATTATCAGGCACTTAAATGGAGACCAGATACATCAGGGAAGACATATACGAATACTATTAGGTAATTATTCAATTGTCAGATTTGAACTGTATAATTACGAATAAACATATCTGATAAATAACTTATACAGACAGTAAGTTCAGTATAGTATAGAATTGCTTAAACAGAAAGAGTTTGAAAGGGATTTGCTTTTTCATTCAGCAATAGGTTGAGTATACTAAATTCTTTTTTGATCTTATAAATACATCCAATGCTTTATTGGATCAAACAATCAATACATATTTTTTCTGATTGCAATAGAAATTATCTTCCGGTCACCCTTAAGAATTCCTTCGGATTGTTGTAACATAGCACAAGTGCAATTCATCATCCAAACTATTTTTCCCCATTCTGAATCTTTAAATCATTTTATTTATAAAAACCTGCATCAATTTTTACAGCGATTGGCCGAAATCTTATAGACTGATGCTCGTTATCTTTCTAAATTCAATATGGAATCATTCAATTTCAATGATCAGGAAAACAGGCAATTGAATTATCAGATAGATCGTTTGAATACACTAAAACATGAAATGCTCCTTCAAGCCTATTTATGTGTAAAAATCGGATCAATGAAAAATGAGTAAAGCGAATTTAACGAGCCTGGGATAATTGACTAAAAATACGGTAATGAAACAGGAAATTAATGTATTTGCCAATTCATCTAACAGCAAACTAACAATTCATCTGTCCGAAGTACCGAAAAACAATTGTACCGTTGATATTTACAATGTATCCGGAAGCTTTATAAAACAGGTTAAACTGTGTGAACAGAATACATCCATTGAAATTGATTCGTTTGCACCTGGTTTATATGTATTGATCTTTATTTCCGGAAAGAAAGTTGAAGCTGTTCGGTTTTTTAAGGAGTAAGCCATGTATTCGATGTATAATCAGTATGTCCGATTTATACTACATACAAACAAGTAAATTAATACAAATGGTAATCTTCAATTGGTTCTTAAAGGTATCCGTACAGATATGAAATTATTCAAAATGATTCCGTAAGACACTTACGAATACTGATATTTCTGATTTGCATCAATTTTATAAGAGAATTTTAAAATTCTGATAGAAGTATTAAGCATAAATCAATTATTTCAATGATTAAAGAAATTAAATTCTTGCTTATGAAATTCACGACTATTCTTTTTGCGATTTTGGTTCTGATCAGTAATACATTGCTGTTTGCTCAGCAAAGCGATAACGGAGATGGTACCTATACAAATCCCCTCATATTTGCGGATTTCCCTGATCCGGATGTGATCAGGATTGATACAACTTATTATATGGTTACCACAACCATGTTTGTTTTTCCTGGTGTAACTATTCTTAAATCATACGACCTGGTTAATTGGGAGTATTGCAGCAATGCGGTTGAACGTATGGATTACAGTCCTTGTTACAATCTTGACGGGTGTAACAGGTACAGCCATGGTCAGTGGGCAACCAGTATGAGATACTACAACGGAAAATGTTACCTGATATTCATTACACTTGATGAAGGAGGTTTTGTATGCGAAGCAACAAATCCGGAAGGGCCATGGGAATTAAAAGCATTGCCAAGGGGATTCTATGATCCGGGACTTTTTTTTGATGATGACGACAGAATATATGTGGCACACGGTTACAGTGACATCTATATAACCGAGCTCAATTCGGATTTTGTGGCAATTGACAATGATGTTCACGTATTTACCGGAGATATCAGACCGGGACTGGAAGGAAGTCATGTATATAAGATCAATGGTTATTATTATTTGTATGCGACTTATGGGGGCGGTGACGGATTTCAGGTTGCTCTCCGTTCTGAAACTATTTATGGTCCTTATGAACAAAAGATTGTAATACAGGATAACGGAAATCTGGGTACCGGTCTGCACCAGGGAGCACTTATACAAACACAGAAAGGAGATTGGTGGACCATTATTTTTCAGGACGGAGGTGCTTTTGGACGATTTCCAACCCTGCAACCTGTCACATGGGAAGATGACTGGCCCATGGTTGGCGTGGACGGTAAAGGAGTTGATACGTATCCCAAACCTGATGTTGGACGGAAATATCCGATCAGTATTCTTCCAACGTCAGATGAATTTGAAAGCGATGAATTAGGAATGCAATGGGGCTGGAACCATAATCCGGATTCAATAAAATGGTCACTAACCGCTAAGCCGGGATATTTAAGGCTGAAAACAGTAAAACCTGTTACCAGTTTGCCTGAAGCGCAAAACACACTGACACAACGAATTTTTGCCTATTATTCCAATACAGTGGCCTCAACAGGAGCCGTCCGGATGAATACGGATAATATGAAAGACGGAGACATTGCAGGAATTGCAGTCTTCCAGGATCCCTATGCATACCTGGGGGTAAAACAAGTGAATGGTGCGAAATACCTGGTAATGGTCAATAATGGAAATGCGATCGATTCAATAGCCACAGATTCTACAGAATTTTATCTGAGAGCACATGCAGATTATAAAACCAGCAAAGCAACTTTTGCCTATAGTTACGACAATCAATCCTATTCACTTCTGGGCAATGATCTTGCCATGCGGTTCAATCTTTCGGTTTTTACTGGCAACAAGTTTTGTATTTTTAACTATGCAACTGTTGATACAGGTGGATTTGTGGATTTTGACTGGTTCAGGACCGATTCATGCGGTAAGTCGGCAGCCATGTATCATTTGAGGGTGAATGATGGAATTGTCATGAATACAAACGAAGTTACGGTTAATGCAGGGGATAAGGTAACCTTGATTCCTGAAGCTGATGCCGATGGAACCTGGATATGGAGTGGTTGCGGAGTATCCTCTAATGCCGATTCGGTGGTCGTTCATCCTGTAAACTCATGTGTGGTTTATGGTACTTTCACAAATGCCTGTGGGGCAAAATCCAATCTCAGATACCAGATAAACGTAAATCCCAGCAGTATAGAAGAAAGGAACAATGACAATCCTGATATAGTGATAATACCTAATCCGGTTCGATCGGAATTACGGGTTCTTTGGGAACCTGCTTTTAATAAACTTGCTATTTATAGTCTTGATGGCAAACAAATAGCCAACTATAGTTATAAAAACCCGTTAAGTTCGGTTTCATTTTCTCTGTCACTTGATTCTGGTATTTACTTATTAGTTCTGGCAAA
>CAYORG010000085.1:6290-8814 GCA_964406315.1 uncultured Bacteroidales bacterium
CCCGTCAGGGTTAATGATCCTCCTGAATTACCTTACGGATTGGGCTATGACAATTCCATTTTTATTGATGATGACGGGAAATGGTATCTTGTGGTAAAAAACGGACAACCCAACGGAGGTATTGTTGAACTGGGAACTGATGGCCAACCCACAGGGGTAGTTTATAACCTGGACTGGTTAAACCCTGCTCCTGAATATCCGTATAGTTGGGCCGAAGGACCGGTAATGTGGAAATATAAAGGATATTACTACTACTCATTTGCACGCGATCTGGCCGGTGGACAAAAAGTCATGAGAAGTGAGATCCTTACCGAGGATGAGGTTTCATGGGAGATGCTGGGCGATTTTTTCAACGAGAACGACCCCCTGAAACCGGGTTCACTTTTTACAAGCCCAAATCATGCTTCACCGGTAGTAATGCTCGATGACAGTACTCATTGGATAATTCACCCTCTGTATGCAAAAGGTGAATGGCGCGGACAAGGCCGGCAGGGGCTTCTGAACCAGGTTCATTATGACGAGAACTTAAAACCGGAAGCCGATTACCCCGTAAACAAGTCCTTCAACGCACCTGCACTTCCCGGAAGCGGTATTCCATGGATGGTACCCAAATCGGACTTTTTCACTTCGGAAGAACTGAATCCTGAATGGTCATTGCTGGGTTATACTCCCGATGAAACCTGGTCCCTTGGCGATCGGCCCGGATGGTTAAGATTATCGCCAAAAAGCAGTACAAATCAAAATACGGTCATTAAAAATGACGGAGAACATAATTACTCACTGATAACACGACTTGATTTCGACGCACAATCAACAGATGACCAGGCCGGTATTCAGATTATGAGAGGAGATGAAACAAGTTCTGTGAAATTATACTGTTCGTTAAATGAGTACAATCATAAAGTCATCGTTTTCAGTTTTGACGATGCCACTTACGAAGTTGATAATACCCTGGGGAATACATTATGGCTTAAAATCACAAGGGTAAACCACAGCATTAGCGGATATTTCAGCAAAAATGGCTGGGATTGGGAACAGGTTGGGGGTGACTTTACCATATCTTCAATTGATTCCTATTCCGATTTCGTGACATTTACCGGAACCAGGCAGGGTTTGTATGTTCAGGGAAGAGAGGCATATTTCGACCTATACATTTACCGCGATGCCTATTCCCCTATACTTGCCGAATGTCCGGCTAACCAATTTGGAACAATTCGTAGCACCAAAGAGGATGGTATTTATCGGTTAGACAGCATTCATGCTAATGATTGGGCGCTATATGCAGGAGCAGAGTTTGGAAATAATGAGTATTTAAAAGTCCCCAAAACCATTGAAATTACTGCTTCCTGTGCCGGATCAGGAGGAAATGTTGAGGTTTGGCTCGATTCTATTGGTACGGGAACGATGGTAGCCGAATGTGAAATATCCAACACCGGCGATTGGAATACATTCGCAACCTTCACGGCTCCGGTCGGCACTATTGAGGGGCGCCATGATGTATACCTGCGTTTTACAGGTACGGAAGGAGAGAGGCTTTTTACATTGAAATGGATCAAATTTATTGCTGAAAACGCGCCTGAGTTTGTAAATGCAAAGGCAAATGACAATGATACGCTCCTGTTAAAACTAAGTCAGCCGGTATTGACACCTGCTTTGCCCTCTGGTTTAAGTATTGAGGCAAACGGATCACTGACTATACCCATATCGGACATTGCCCTGGATGAAGGGGATTCCAGTCTTCTCGTTATCACGCTGTCGACACTTATAAGCTTTACCGATGATGTAACCATTTCTTATGAAACCGGAACCATACAAAACAGGGCTGGTATCAGCCTTATGCCTTTTAGCGGATTGGCTGTTGATAATCAATTGCCCGGTGCAGTTCCCAAAATCAAATTACTGGAAACAAAACATGAAGGGGATACGGTTTGGATGTACCTGAGTAAAAAAATGAATTCTCCCGCTGCTTATTCCGCGGATTTTACACTTGAAGTAGATGGGAAAGATGATATACTAATACAATCAGCGGAAGTAACAGAGATTGATTCTTCGGTTATATTCCTTATTCCTGAAAGCAGGATCTACTATGAGGACAGGGTTACACTCAGCTATACATCTACAGGATTGGAAGCAATTAACGGAGGACTTTTAGCATCTTTTACCTCTGAACCGGTTCAAAATACTGCCGATGGCTATCCACTCAATATTATTGCATCATCCCTTAGAATGCAGGGTTCATTTTACAGATATATTGACTTGACGTTCGACAAACCCCTGCAGGTGGTCATCGGTGAAGAAGATAATTTTACGATTACGCTGAACGATGTTCCTGCTACCATTCAATCGCTCTCATCAGGATTGGATATAATAAGTTTTCTTATTTCACATTCTATTGAATACAGCGATGTGATCAAAATAAGCTATTCCGGAGGTAATATCAGGAGTCGTCACAACGGAAAGCTTGAGGATTTTACTGATTATTTGGTAACAAATACAATTCCCGGACCGGAAAAACTGATACCTG
>CAYORG010000086.1:0-8728 GCA_964406315.1 uncultured Bacteroidales bacterium
CGAGCGAAAAGAAATGAAGCGTGGCAATCTGGCGAATTCAGAAGCAGAGAAGTTAGGAAAATGAGAAAATGAGAGGGTGAGAATGTGGGAAAATGGGAAGATGGGATGGTGAGTGGGTGCTGGGTGCTGGGTGCAGGTTGGAAGGGAGGTACAACAACTGCGGTGATCTGGCAAATTCGGCATCATGGATTAGCTTCGCTAAATCCGCGTTAGCGGAGAAGTGAGACTAACGACTTGAGACTCGAAACTTGTAATTATTATTGGCGCTGGTTCGGATTGTATAAATACTGTCCCTTGAATAAGCATTCATCGGTAATTTATTTATTTTTGCCATTTTTATATTGAATTTGTTAACATATGAAGTTCTCTGGATGTAGAAATCAGAAATTAGATAATCGTTTAATAATAAATCGGATGAAATTATCACTGCGCGTGTTATCGACTTGGTTGTTTTTAGCACTTTTTATAAATAGTTATGGTCAGGATCATTCAAAACAGGCATATAAATATGTTCAGTTTTTAAAATATCTGAATACATATTATGTAGATTCTGTTAGCAATGAGAAATTGGTAGAAGATGCCATTAAAGGTAATTTAATGGAAATGGACCCTCATTCAACATATATTTCCAAGGAAGATGTTAAGAAAATGAATGAACCACTTAAGGGGAATTTTGAGGGTGTCGGGATATCTTTTAATATATTGAATGATACACTTTTTGTAATAACTCCTATTCCTGGCGGTCCATCAGAAAAAGTCGGGATACTCTCTGGTGACAGGATAATAAAGGTTGATGAGGAAAATATAGCCGGCATTGGATTGACAAATGAAGATGTTTTTTCCTTGCTAAGAGGGCCCAAAGGAACCAGGGTAAATGTATCAGTCCTGCGCAGATCAGTTGATCAGCTATTGGACTTTTCAATAACAAGGGATAAAATTCCAATTAACAGTCTGGATGCTGCGTACATGCTTTCGGATGAAGTTGGTTATATCAAACTTAACCGATTTTCAATGACTACGATGGGTGAGTTTAGTGAAGCTTCTGTCATGTTAAAAGAAGAAGGCGCTCAGGATTTGATATTGGATCTTACCGGCAATGCAGGTGGATATCTTGATATAGCGGTGGTTTTGACAGATCAGTTTCTGGATAATAACAAGTTAATTGTATACACGCAGGGATTGAACAGTCCGAAAAGAGAATACTTCGCATCTTCTAAAGGCTTATTTGAAGAAGGGAAAATAGTAATTTTAATCGATGAAGGTTCAGCCAGTGCAAGCGAAATCGTCTCGGGAGCTCTCCAGGATTGGGACAGAGGTATAATTATTGGTCGTCGCTCCTTTGGGAAAGGACTTGTTCAGAGACAGCTTGAATTGCCTGATGGATCAATGATCAGATTGACAAGTGCAAAATACTATACACCCTCAGGTCGTCTTATTCAGAAGTCATACAAAAATGGGAACGAAGACTATGAAATGGAAATTTATAACAGATATGAAAACGGTGAGTTTATCAATAAGGATAGCATTAAATTTCCTGATTCTCTTCAATATAGAACTCTCATTAATAAAAGGATAGTATATGGAGGTGGAGGAATTATGCCCGATATTTTTGTTCCTCTCGACACGACTTCTTATTCTGACTATTATAGCAATTTGATCAGGGATGGGATCCTGAATCAATTTGTGCTGGAATATGTTGATAAAAACAGGAAGAAGATTTTGAACGGATATGAGAACTTTCTGAAATATACGAATGACTTTGTTGTAACAGATGAGCTTTTGACCAAGCTGAACAACTTTGCCATAAAGGAAGGTTTGGATTTCAGTCAGGAAGAGTTCGAATTATCAAAAAACAGAATTGCGTTGATCATGAAGGCATATATAGCAAGAGATCTATGGTCAACCAGTGAGTTTTATCAAATCATAAACCAGGAAAATGAAAATCTGATAAAAGCAATTGAGGTGTTGGATCACTGGGAATTATATTCAAAGAAACTGTTGTATTGATGCTGGTTTCTGCAGGAGAAATTCAAAATATTTTTACAAAAGTTATCTGGTGGCTATTGTGCAATTCCATCGAAGTAATTGCCACGATAACAGGTCTGATTTACCTCGTATACTCTGTTAAGGGGAATATACTTCTATGGCTATTTGGCCTGATTACTTCTTTACTTTATGTGTATGTATTTTTCCAGTCAAAGATTTATGCCGATATGGGAATCAATATTTATTATGTGGTGATTAGCATATATGGCTGGATACACTGGAGCAAACCGGGGAAAAATGCAAATGAATTGCCAGTATCTAAGATCAGATTGCCCTTAGGTTTTGCTCTTCTGCTTATCAGTATTTTTCTGTTTGTATTCATAGCTTATATATTAAGGAAATATACAGACTCGGATATTGCACTTTGGGATGCTTTTACTACTGCACTGAGCATTGTGGCAACATGGATGCTGGCGCGAAAAATACTGGAACATTGGCTGATATGGATTGTCGTTGATTCTGTATCGGCCGGATTATATATTTATAAGGGATTGTACCCGACAGTATTTTTATTCATCGTCTATACAAGTCTTGCGATCCTTGGTTATATTGAATGGCATAAAACATGGAAAAAGCAAATGCTGAAATAGTACGGATTATCATAACCGGGCCTGAATCTACAGGGAAAACAGAGCTTGCAACTTACCTGGCAGATTTCTACCATGTTCAATATGTTCCTGAGTATGCAAGGACTTATATTGAAAAATTGAACAGACATTATATATATGATGATGTTTTAAATATAGCATTGAAACAGGTTGAAATGGTGAAAACCAGTTCCTCTGTATCAGATCCTGTTTTATTTGTTGATACATATTTGATAATAACCAAGATCTGGTTTGTGAGAGTTTTTGGTGAATATCCTGCATGGATAGATACGGAAATAGGAAAAACAGCGGATGATTATTTTCTTCTTTGCAAACCGGATATACCATGGATCGAGGATGGAATAAGAGAAAATGGAGGAATCATGCGCGAAATACTATTCAAGGATTATGAAAATGAATTGAAACGTGCTAATTTGAACTATTCTGTTATTGGGGGGAAAGGTACTGAAAGATATGATAACGCTGTTAGGGAGGTTAGTCAGTTTTTAAAGATTCATTTATGACACAAAATGCGGACCAGATGGAAATGGTAGCAAAGACATTTCCCGGTCTTGAAGAAATACTTGCACAGGAAATACGCCAAATTGGCGGGAAAAGAATTGAGGTGTTCAACCGAGCAGTGCGATTTTTTGGGAACAAGGCTTTATTGTATAAGTCGAATCTATATTTAAGAACTGCTCTTCGTATACTGGTGCCGGTTCTTAAAGAAAATATCAAAACACAAATTGATTTGTATACGGTTATTAAACAGTATGAATGGGAAAATCATTTAAAACCGGGAATGACCATAGCTGTTGACACCTTTCTGAGTTCCTCGGTTTTTACTCATTCTCAGTTTGTTTCTCTGCGAACCAAGGATGCGGTTGCAGACCGGTTAAGACAGGTATCCAATCGCAGGCCAAGCGTGAATAAAACCGATCCTGATGTTTTAATAAATGTTCACCTGGCAAACAATGTATTGACTGTATCTATTGATTCTTCAGGAGGTTCTTTGCATAAGCGAGGTTACAGGAGAGGAGATTTTGAAGCACCCATGAATGAAGTGTTGGCTGCCGGTCTTATTTTGCTTACCGGATGGAGAGGAGAGAGAGATTTTTATGATCCCATGTGTGGTTCCGGAACGATTGGTATTGAAGCAGCACTAATAGCCAGAGAGATACCACCGGGAATATTCAGAACTCACTTTGGATTTGAGAATCATATGAATTTTGACGAGGAATTGTGGAACAAAATATACGACGATATACAGGAAAAGGAATGGAACGGAAATATTTTTTCGAGTGATATATCAAAACAAGCGATTAAAATTGCATCGTTGAATGCAAGAAATGCATCGGTTTTAAAAAATATTCAATACAGGGGGATTGACTTCAGAAACTATCCTGCAATACATAACGGAGGATTGGCTATCATCAATCCTCCTTATGGAGAGCGCCTGGGCAATAGTCAGATAGTCAATTTTTATCGTATAATCGGAGATAGTCTGAAGAGAAATTTTACGGGTGCTGAAGCCTGGATTATAAGCAGTAATTTGAATGCTTTGAAACATGTTGGATTAAGACCCGTAAAAAAGTTTAGAGTTTTTAACGGAGCTTTGGAATGCAGGTTTAATAAATATGAGATCTATTCAGGAAGCAGGAAAGGGACATACAAATAAACAGATAACAAAAGAATTACGAATTGTTGTTGTTAAAACAGAAATGTTTTAACATTTTATATTATATTTATCTATAGCATTGCTGATAATTATCCTAAATACTATATGTGCCCTAATTTGAAGTTGTGCAATGAAGATTTTTTCTATATTTGTTGAATCCAAAACAGAATGTTTGTTAACAAAAGCTTTCTATGAGCTTTAACATAAATGAATATTACACTGACATCAGCAAAGGAGATATTCTTTTAGCTTACAAAGGAAGTATTACCTCTGAATTGATCAATGAGGTTTTGGAAGCCGTGGAAGATAAGCTCCAAGCTAACCAGGAAGAAGGAAAAACCCGAAAAAAGCTCTACAATGTACTTGTTGAGAGCCTTCAGAATTTATATCATCATATAGAAGAGACGCATGATGGAATATATGAAGATCTGGATCCCAAATTTGGAATATTGGTGGTTGAAAGAGAAAAGAACGGAGATTTTAAAGTTACTACCGGAAATTTTGTTGTAAGTACAAAAACAAAGTTCCTAAAAGAAAAGATCGATAAGATCAATTCGTTATCAAGAGATGAATTGAAAGACATGTACAAGTTTATTTTAAATCATCAAAAGATATCAGCCAAAGGTGGAGGAGGTCTTGGACTAGTTGATATTGCGAGGAAAACAGGTAAAAAGATGATTTATAATTTTTATCCGTATAACGATAAATATGTATTTTTTGACTTAGCTATTCAGGTTTAATTGACTCAATATTTTAATATGGAATCATTGAAAATTGAAGGAACTACTAAAACCCCCAACGTTAATTTTGATGTTGAGAAAGGAACTCTTGAAATAAAAGGAAGATCAATTCCTGAAAACTCAATTGAGTTCTACAAACCATTGGTTGATTGGTTGGAAGAATATGCTCAAGCTCCGCTTTCCAGGACTGAAGTAAATGTTCATCTGGAATATTTCAATACTAGTTCTTCAAAATGTATATTAGACGTATTTAAAAAACTTGAAGCGATTCACAAAAATAAATATGATGTTCAGATAAACTGGTATTATGAAGAAGATGATGAAGATATGTTAGAGGCAGGAGAAGATTATGAGTCAATCATTAGGGTTCCTTTTAAAATGATAGAGATTGTAGATTAAACGATATATCCCGGTATTATTAAAAAGGTTGCCATCCGACAACCTTTTTTTTATTCATTTTGTTTGGAAAATCTCTGGTTCAGGTTTTCAAATGCATCAAGCAATTTACGCAATCCTCTGTAGTATAATATGATATAGAAAAATATAGCCATCAACCATATGATTATGGTATTTACCCAAAATGTCTTGTAGTAAGCACCTATGAATTTCTTCTGTGGAGCATAAAAATGTGCTTTAATTAAATTTGATTCAGGATCAAGATAAATGGGATCAATTTTTTGAATTAAGCGACCTTTATATTCTACAATTCTAACAGGCTCATTACTGTTCTCAACAAATTCTGCAAGTCTGTCATTATGATGATCTCGTTTTTGTTGTATGAATTTTTCTTTATTTTCAGGCGATTTCTGGTATGAACGAATGATCTTGTCTCTTCGGTCACTGGCTCTGTTGTATATTTTAATGTAAAACCTGTTCACTTTTCGAATGTAATTCCTGGTTTCATTCAATATTTTAGTATCGATTTCATTAAGATATAACTTGTCCAGATAATCAAATTCAATTCTGTCATTGGCCATGAGTTCATCTCCGATTTCATTTCTCAACAAACGAAGATAGTTTTCAATCTTGTTCAGTTTTCCTCCTTTATGAATGTATTTGATTATGTAATCGATCTTATTTTCAAGATTTTTTACCCAATAGTATTTTTTGTATTCAGCTATGCTCATTATTTTATTTAATGGGTAAAACTGGCGCATGTATTCGTTTTCAGTGAATTGATGAACGGCCAATGCCTCATAGCCCCATCTGGCTGTCATGATCTCGCCATAGAAAGGAATTTTATTGGGCGATGAAATGGTTGGATTCAGTTTTTCATATTTTACGATTACTCCGCTTAGTATAATTTGCGGAATAACCAGGAAGGGGATTAATATATAGATTGTAACAACAGTTTTAAAACTATCGGAAATCATAAGTCCCATCAGATTGGCACTTACCCAGCAGCTGAACAGTATGATCCAGTAGTGAAAATACATACCTTTTATTTCCATAATAGAGTTCCCCACGATCACAAATAGAGCAGCCTGAATTGCAGACAGAACAAGAAGGACTGATATTTTTGAGATCAGATAGCTCGACCAGCTCAAATTTAAAAATGCCTCACGTTTCAATATTTTTCTGTCTTTGATAATTTCTTCGGCACTAATAGTCAATCCCATGAATATGGCTACAATAACAGACATGAAAATATATACCGGCAAATTGCTGTTGCCGAGAAGAGTATAACCGAGTTCATTGAGTTCGCTCTCATTGTAATACTTGATAATGAAAGACAGGATAAAAGCCAGCACGGGAGCTTCAAGGAAATTGATGATCAAATATTGTGTGTTCGCTAGTTTTGCAAGTACATCTCGTTTTACAAATACAATAAACTGTCTTAGTTTGTTTGGGATTTTAAAGGATATATTTGGCAATTCACCTGGAGATTCCGGCTCAGTTTGTTGTGTTTTTACATGTTCAATGAAATGCTTGTTCCATTCCTTTGGAGATATTTTTCTGCGCTGGGTGAATTTCCCATATTCGTCAAGGATATTTGACTCAACAATATTGAAGATCTGCTCAGGATTTACATTACCGCATACGTTGCATTCACTTTCATTGTAATTGGCATAATGGATTTTCGATTTAAAGTATACAATGGAATCTATGGGATCGCCGTCATAAATAAGATATCCACCTGTGTCAAGAATCAACAGTTCATCGAACATTTTAAAAATGTCTGATGATGGCTGGTGAATTACCACAAAAACAAGCTTGCCTTTCAACGACAATTCTTTCAACAGGTCCATAATGTTTTCGGAATCGCGTGACGACAATCCGGAGGTAGGTTCATCAAGAAACAGAACCGCAGGTTCGCGAATGAGTTCAAGGGCAATGTTCAGCCGTTTTCTCTGCCCGCCACTAATCATCTTGTTCAGGGGAGTGCCAACGTGCACATCCTTGATCTCATAAAGACCTAAACTTTGCAGCATCTTATCAACAGTTGCAATAACTTTTTCTTCTTTGTAATTGCTAAAGCAAAGTTTGGCATTGTAATACAGATTCTGAAAAACAGTAAGTTCTTCAATCAACAAATCATCCTGCGACACATAACCAATTAATCCTTCTATATTGTTTTTTTCCGTATGGATATTGATCCCATTCACAGTAATGGTCCCTGAGGTTGGATTTTCAGTGCCGTTGAGTACGTTGAGCAATGTTGACTTACCTGCCCCGCTTGCTCCCATAATGCCCACCAATCGCCCGGACTCCTTGACAAAACTCATTGGTTCCAGACCCATAGTGCCATTTTTAAATCTGAAGCTTATGTTATCTACATTGAACGAGATTTTTGATTCCTGCTGACCGGCATGAAATAGAGTAACAATATCACTATAATAGATCGGTTTGATGTTGTGGTCACGAATCGATGAGCCTGAATTAAATACAAATACTTTATAGGGCTGCAAAAGCTGACCATTCAGATACAATTCATGTTTGCCCAGGTACCTGATGAAATAAAGATTGGCGGAAGAAGCCTTCATTAACCAGAGCTCACCTTTGAAATGTTTGGAAAACAAGTGCTTTCTTACTATTTTTTCGTCTTCTTCCTGCTCTTCATCATTTATAATTAAAATATTTCCGGATTGAGGGGCATTGCCTGATTGCCTTATGGTAAAATCTCTGATCAGGTCATGCTCTTCGGTATCGACATTGAAAGAATCAGCTACTGTTTGTATGAATTCAAATTCCTGCTTTGAAATCTCTGCTTCATCTGAATCGGCAAACTCAAAAAGATGGATTACAACAATTAATTTTTGTTTCTGGGTAAGTTCTTTATTGATCTGATCACATATTCTCAGGATTTTTACTGAATCAGGCCCGATTCTTTTAGCTCCTCTTGAATTTACCAGACTTTGATGACGTACAAAGAATTTATCAAAAATGGCAAGATATCCTTCAACGAGTTCCTGATTCAGGATACGACCTAAATAGGACTCGACAACAGTTCTCCTGTCTTTGCCGTCGATATTGTGTTCTTCGGGCCTCGCAATAATTGCGAACAGTTCCATTAAGGCCTGTAAGATTTGTTCACTCATTTTGAATGAGTTAGTACTTTTATGTTATGCTGTATGCTTGGAATTCTACGCAATTCAATCATTATAGTTACGCCATACAACACATTTGTCTTTCATATCCAAAAAGCTTTTATTTGTCTCATATTTTGTTTTTCTAAT
>CAYORG010000087.1:0-7954 GCA_964406315.1 uncultured Bacteroidales bacterium
TTGACACGGTAGTCTCATCAAAAGGAAACAGAATCGCAATAGGTTATAATCATCACTATAACATACGATGTAATAAAGATGGACATTTCTGGTTTTCTGTAGTGCTTGATAAAAAACGAGATCTTAAGGAGCTTCTTGAAGAGACTGATTTCTGGCTGGAAAGTAATATAGATGTTTTTCATACTGTTTTTTACAACAAGAAATACGACAAGTTTATTATTGACTATAATATTAATCCGCGGTATAACTATGGAGCTGTTTATTATTTTGTTTTCAATACTGATGGTGCGATAGAATATACTGGCATTGCAGGAAACTGGGGAGGAGGAGAGCCGGACGGGGAACCTTTTTTAACCGGTGACAATGAGCTGTTTGTTACAGCTAATGAATTGTATTGTTTTAAAAATAGAAAAAATATAGAAGTATCTTCTTTGCACTTTTTTCAAAATTCAGTTATTAAAAAAAGGATTCATTCACAGTTAACAGACATTCATGCATATAAACCTCTGACGGATAGCACTTTTTTAATGATTTTTAATCGAAATGATCTCACTCCGGAATACAACGCCTTCATAACTGGAACCGATACAACGGTTCTTGGACAATTTAAATATTATGGTATGATAGAAGAGATGGAAGCTATGCTATTGTTTGAATACAATGATCGGTTGAATGCTTATTTTTTGTATGATACGGAAAGAAAATCTTTAATATCTATTTCAGATAGCGGCCTATTTTCCTTAAAAGAACACTCTCTGAAAGATATGATCAGAATTCAATCCGATACTTTACCTGAAAAGTCAGGACTGGAAGAAATAAGTTTTGAGGCATTTGGTACATATAAGTTTTTTATTGAGCCCAACGATTCGACCATATATTTTGACATTGACATGTTTGAGTAGAAGGAAGACGGAAGTTTGAAGTCCGGAGACCGAATTCGGTGCAGACAATCTAATACGTCATTACAAGCAGAATGCAATGAAGCGCGGTAATCTGGCAAATTAAGAAGTCGGAAATCGGGAAAGTGAGTTGTTGTTTATTTGTTAAATCGTTGAACCGTGTAATTATTGAAGAGAATAACATTTCTGCGAAGGCAGGCAGAAATCCTGAAATAACGCAACCATTCATTTGGTTACCACATCTTAACTCATCAACTCACATTTTCAATTATTTAAATCTCTGTGGTTTGCGTTTCATAGATTGTTAATTCCCCGAATTAAGCAGGCAGTTGAAACGCTTTTTATCCTATTATCTTAATCCCGGGGTAAAACCCCGGGCTAAAATAATCACACCCCTTCAGGGAGTGTGTCGGTGGATTTATCAGACCAGCAACAAAAAACCTAAACTCCTCAACTTCTAAACTTCTAAGCTAATCTTTAATTATAAGAGCTTCATAGGTATAGATGTCTGCATCTTTCCATTCATCATTGCTCATACCGGCTTTATCAATTGCACAGTGCTCAACCATTTGCTTTGCATCCCAGCCCGTTTTAATTGCTACCTGTGGCAGATAGGTTCCTGATCTGAAATCTTTCCTAATCAGAATGCCGTGTTTTCCGGGAATGATCTCTTCGATAGAGTTCACTTTTTTCAAAGGTGACAGCAAGGAAATTTCAATATGAACATCAGGCATTTCTTCCTTAGTTACAGATTTAAACCGTTTATCATTAAAGGCGGAGCTATAAGCCATTTCTGCAACAGTTTTATAGATAGGGTCACTGGATTCTATACGTCCTATACATCCTCTGAGTTCGTCTTTATAATAGATGCTTACAAAAACTCCTCCTGATTGTTTTATTCCCGGAGAAAGATCTTTACTGCTTTTTACCGGGATATCAGATATTTGAAGATTTTCCAAAATTCTGGCTCTTGCAATTTGCAAAAGGTTCTTTTTTTCTTTTTCCGAAAAGTCAAATTCAGGGATCGGATCCGCTTTTTTTTGAGTTATCAAAACCGATTGATACCCAACCACCCTCATTTTTTCTCCATACAATGGAATATCTCCCGAATTCTGATATAAAACAGGTATGTATCTTATATTTTCGTTGTGTTCTGTCAGGTACATTAAAGTCAGCGCAGAAGTCCATCCACACATACTTGTGGATAAATTTGAGATATGGAGCAAGTCATTATTTTTCAGTCTTTGCAAGAAACTTTCAGGATTGTTACTGCACAAGTCATAAATTGTTTGTTTATCTACTTTTACAGCATCATTATATGAAGGGTAATGAGAAAGATCAGTGCTTATAACAAATAAGTTTCCCGGAACAAAATAGGGTTTCAGGGCTTTTGCAACTTGTTTTGAAACTTCTTTGGATTGTCCGCCAAGTAATATAGGAACAATGGTAAATCCATTTTTTATTGAATACTGAAGGAAGGGGAGTTGAACTTCCAGACAATGTTCATGTGCATGAGCTTCCGGCAAATAGGCAAACAAATCCTTTTCCGCCAGAAGAGCATTTGCTATTGTTCTGTCAACTTTTACTTTTCCTAATGGTGTTATATAGTGGCCTGAATAATAAATTGATGCTTTTTCATACCATGCATTATGACTTGATCCAATTAAGAAGACTGTCTTTATATTTTTCCCGTTTTTAAGAGGAAGAAATGCAGAAGCAGCAACAGTTCCTGAAAATACATACCCCGCATGCGGGGACACAAGGGCAAGAATTTCTTCCCCTTGTTTTATTTCAGGCAACTCATGTTTTTTAGCTTGTTCGAATAATCTTTCCAGCTCTTTCCTCAACTCAGTGTCGGAGGAAGGATAAAATCTTCCTGCAACTACCGGCAATCGATCAGACAATTGATTAGCTTGATGCATACAATTCTATTAAATGGTAATATACTTCACTGCTTTTTTTGTATTCAATATACAATGTAAACAAAGTTACTGAAATGTTAGGTTGTAGTCAATCAATTTATTTTGCATAATGTATTGATTTGATTTACACATTTTATAACTTACAATAGCTTTAAACCTAGTCAAAATGAAGAGTATATTTCTGGCTTTATTGTTTCTGTTGCTTTCATTTCAACCAGATAATTTTAAAAATGATAGAATGAGAATGGTTAATGACCAGATTATTTCACGGGGTGTTCGTGATCAGGCAACCCTGAATGCTATGAGAACTGTCCCGCGTCATGAGTTTGTTCCATCCGATAGCAGACAGCTGGCTTATGGTGATCATCCCTTATCTATTGGTTATGGGCAGACAATATCACAACCTTATATTGTTGCATACATGACTGAAATATTGGAGCTGAAACCTGAATTTAAGGTGCTTGAGGTTGGAACAGGGTCAGGTTACCAGGCAGCTGTGTTATCTGAAATCGTTTCGGAGGTTTTTACTATTGAAATCGTTAAAGAATTGGCAACTTCAGCCAAAAAGTGCCTTCAGATGCTGGGATATAAAAATGTAAGGGTATTCTCAGGAGACGGATACCATGGTTTGAAAGAATTTGCTCCTTTTGATGCGATTATGGTAACAGCAGGTGCGGAAAGTATTCCGCAACCTCTTTTAGACCAATTGAAAGAAGGCGGCAGAATGATCATTCCTGTAGGATCAAGTTCTTATACTCAATACCTTGTGCTGGTTGAAAAAAAGAATGGGAAGATAAAAACAAGAAAACTCTTGCCTGTAAGATTTGTTCCCTTTACACGAGATTGAAACTCCTCGCCGCAAGCGACGAGGAACTATTCTCACGAGCACAGCGAGTAATCTTCGATCCTTTTTTTATTATTTTTGTGTTCGCTAACCCCGTAGCAAGCTACGGGGAATGCGCTCACAGGATTCAAAAAAATAACCTGAAATATGCATTATTTTGTTGCGCAAATTAAAATTCATGATCATAAAACATATCAGAAATACGTGGATAAAGCAGGAGAGATTTTTTCAAAATACAACGGAGAATACCTGGTGGTTGATGACCATCCTGAAATCATTGAGGGGAAATGGAATTATAACCGGACAGTGATCATACGATTTGATACCAAAGAAGATTTTAATACCTGGTATCATTCAAAAGATTATCAGGGAGTTTTGAAATACAGATTAAGCTCTTCAATATGCGATACAATAGTATTGAAAGGGAAGTAATTTTATGAATTGTCAATAAATTAAAATGTTACTATAAAGTAACGGTTTAATCACCCATACAGGTCCCTACACGTCTTGCACATTCAATCCAGGGATGATCAAGAGGAACGGATTTTCTTTTTCCCACTACCTGGTCAAGCGGTACAGCTTCAACTCCCTCGCCACGAACAGCAATCATAATTCCGTATTGTTCATTCTGGAGGTATTCTGCACAAGCAGTTCCAAGTCTTGTGGCAAGCAACCTGTCATAGGCAGATGGTATACCTCCGCGCTGAAGATGACCAAGAATAGTAACCCTTGATTCAACAAGTGTTAGCTGTTCAAGTTCTTTTGCCAGTTGCATGGTATCGCCAATCACCCTTTTTTTGTATTCTTTCAGCTCCTTTTGTATGGATTTCTGCTTTTCTTTTTCGTCTACGGCTTCTGCTTTCCTTTTTCCGAGAATATCAATTTTTTGGGCGGATTCTTTAGATATAGCTCCCTCCGATACTGCAATAATACTAAAGTGTTTACCTGCTCTTTCACGCTTTAAGATCGACTCGGCCACTACCTCAATATCATAAGGAATCTCAGGAATAAGTATTACATCGGCTCCGCCTGAAACACCTGCACCAAGGGCAAGCCAACCCGTATTGTGGCCCATGATTTCCACAATAATTATGCGATGATGACTGTCGGCTGTACTGTGCAAACGATCAATAGCTTCTACCGCAACACTTAGAGCCGTATCAAAACCAAATGTCACGTCTGTGCCACAAACATCGTTGTCGATGGTTTTGGGAAGAGTGACTATATTCAGTCCCTGTTTCATCAAATGGAAAGCATTTTTTTGTGTTCCTCCTCCTCCAATACAGACTAAAGCGTCCAGATGATGTTTATGATAGTTTTCAACAATAACATCTGTCATGTCCATTATTTTGCCACCCACCTGCATTTTATGCGGTTTGTTCCTGCTGGTACCCAGTATAGTACCACCCAGTGTTAATATACCGGAAAGGTTTTCGCTGCTCATACGAATTGAACGGTTTTCCATAATTCCCCGGTATCCATCCATAAATCCGGTAACCTGCATGTTGTATTTTCCTAACGCTGTTTTTCCAATGCCCCGAATAGCGGCATTCAATCCCGGACTGTCACCTCCTGCTGTTAGTATTCCTATGTGTTTGCTCATCCTAAAAAGTGCTTTATTAACAATTTACAAAATTTTCATCAGTTAACTGTGGAAAATGATATCAGAAGAGAATCCTGGTTCCATCTTCAAGGTATTTTTTTATGTTCTTTTTCTGATACTCTGATAAATTGTTGTTTTTCAAATTCAGCTCATCTAAATTTTCCATTCCCCTTATCTCTTTCTGCAACAGTCGGATATTATTGTTACTTAAATTTAGAATTTCAAGATTTGATAAAGCTCCGATATCTTTTGTAACGGAATAGATCCTATTATCACTCAGATCAAGGTATTTCAAATTGCCCAGCTTCGAAATGCCAGGTTCAATACGCTCAATCCGGTTACGACTTAAGTTCAATTCTTCAAGCGAAGATATAGAAAACAGGGGATCAGGATTTTCAATCCTGTTGTTTTCTGCTTCCAACCTTTTAAGATTCAGTAATTCATCAGTTTGAAAACTGACTGAATTCAGATTGTTCGAACTCAGGTCAAGTACTTCCAGAGAAGGAAGGTTTAAAGCAAAGTGCCGGATGTTTTTGAGCTTATTGTTTGAGACATCCAGAGTCTTTAACTTTTTTAGGTTACCTAATTCATCCGGTAACTCTGTTAATTGATTGTTTCTGATATCAAGTTCTTCGAGATCAACTATATTTCCGATGCTTTGAGGCAGTTTCCGAATACTATTATCAGAAAGATTCAGAGAGCGGATTTGTTTCAGTTCTCCAATGGAAAAAGGCAGGGAAACCAATGCATTTCCTTTCAGTTTAAGTTCTGAAAGGAGTTCGCAATCGCCAAGTTCCTCAGGCAGGGAAGACAATTTATTCTTTTCCAGCCAGAGTGCATTTAGTTCAATTAAGTTTCCTATCTCAGGGGGAAGGGATTCAAGATTGTTCCGGTTCAGATCGATCTTATTGAGATTTCTTAAATTTCCCATTTCTGCAGGAATGCTAATTAATTCATTATCAAAAAGATCAATTTCCTGAAGATTTATAAGATTTGCAATTTCCGGTTGTATTGCCTGAATATTATTTTCACCCAGCATGAGCTTCTGAAGATTTGTAAGTTCAAATAAGCAGTCAGGAAGAAAAGCTATGCTGTTGTTGCGGAGATAAAGTTCCTGCAGATTTTTAAATTTGACTATATCTTCAGGCAGAGCATTGAGTTTTTGATTGTCGAGGTTAAGAATATATACTCTCTTTTTGTTCAATCCGGGTTCATCAATGGATCTGTATACAGTTGCTTTGGCTAGCTGATCTGCAGTTTTTAATTTTTTCTGAGAAAAGACTGAAAGGGAGACCGGGATTGTGATAAGAAACAGGCAAAAGAATTTTATTTTATGCATGATCATGAATTTATAGCCTGCAAAAAAAGGAAAATTTTTTAAGCAATGCCCATTGGAAAATAAAAAACGGATATTTAATTTTTAAATATCCGTTGGTTTTGAATTGCATCAATCCTTTATTTGGATTCTATCAGCATGTTTTTCAGATAATATATGACATTATCTTTCCATGTTTTTCCGCAAATGTCAATGTCCCCGTCACCATCAACATCGGCTGCTACAGCATCTGTGCATTCTGTTTTAAATAGTATTTCCCTGTTTTCCCACTTTTCACCGTTGCCTTCCATATTCTCGAAAATGAATAATCTTTTGTACAACTCACCGGTCATTGGTCCTGCTCCGGAACAAATGTCCATGTCTCCATCGTTATCAAAATCAGCAACACAAAGTGAATGCATATCCTGTTCCAGGTTGTACGCCACAGGATGAGTATACCAGTTTATTCCTTTTCCGTCTTTATTTTCGTGCCAAACAACCCTGCCATCTTTGTTATTCGATTCGGTCTGCACAATATCTGCATCTCCGTCTTCATCCATATCGGTTACCCAAACTCTTGATGAACGACCAAATTTTCCCTGACTTTCGATGAATCCAATAGTACGGTGGATTACCCACTTTGAGCCATCTCCGTTTGCATTGTCATACCATACATCACTTCTGACAATATCAAGATCTCCATCACCGTCAAGATCACCAATTCCACCGGGTGAAATACCTCCCGGTACTCCATCTCCCAACTTGATCTTTTTCCATTTTTTTTCAGGATTGGAACCAATGAAGTAAACAAACGATCCGTCCTGAGGACTTACAGATACCAGTTCATTCACTCCATCTTTATTGAAATCGCCATGAATGTTGTCATAAGCATAAATGGATCCATTCTCAAATCGTTCCCAGATATCATTGTTGTTCCCGGGATTCCGGTACCAGCTTCCTCCTGAGACCTGATCAATATTTCCATCGCTATCGACATCAAATGCCGTTCCGCCTTTATCGGTCAGAGCATCATCTCCCAAAATATGCATTTCCCACTTTTCTGGACCAATGTATTCAAACCACCAGATAGTACTTCCGCTTGCCCCGACAATAAGGTCCAAATCTCCATCATTATCAAGATCTGTAAGAGAGGATTGTCCCAGTAACATTTGATCTGTATGGCCAATTTCATAATACTGAAACCCGGGAAATTGGCCAAAAGTCATATCGGCAAACAATATTAACCAGCTTGTAAACAGGATAGGCTTTATAAACGATTTCATTACGGAATTCTTTTAGGTTACTGAATAATACATAAACTGAATTAAAATAAACTTACGAAAACTCAGGTATTTTGTTTTGATTTAATAC
>CAYORG010000088.1:0-7937 GCA_964406315.1 uncultured Bacteroidales bacterium
TGGGATCTTTTGTTTTCCTTTGGGGACAGAAACAGGAACGCACTCCTACCTGGTATGGTATGTTCCTGGAATCCGGTGAAATAACGGAAACTGTTGATGCGATGCATAAGATCTGGACAGGGAAGTGGCCTGAAAATCGTTGTCCGACAATTGACTCCTTTCTGCTCAATAGACTTACAGCTTACGATAATATTATTCTGAATAAGGGTGTAACAATTCATGCGGAAGTCTTTGCCCGTGATCATGAGCGCGATACACTGAATTATAAATGGGAAATCATGCACGAAAGCAAAGATCTTGGCTGGGGTGGTGATCATGAGAGCAAGCCCGAAACCTGGATGCAACGGATCGGTAAAAATCCTGTTGAAATTGAAGCTCCTTCAACAGCAGGGGCATACAGGCTTTTTGTATACGTGCTTGACGGAAAGGGGCATGCTGCAACTGCCAATATTCCTTTTTGCATTGCCGAAGACGAATGATGATTTGTAGTTCTGTTAAACTATTGATTCAATAATTGAGCGCGAATGAGAAACCGACAGCTTTATAGTATTCTATTCTTATTCATTTCCTTCCTTTTTTTGTCATGTAAGTCAAATGAACCGAATGACAGGGAACAGATAATATATGATAGGGTGGATAGCCTTATTGCTCTTATGACGCTGGAAGAAAAAGTGGGTCAGATGCTGAATCTGGGACTGCCGGCATTGCTTCAGGGCGAGTTCTACAGCGTACGGGATACCCTTATCTTTGATACGTCGAAAGTGAACAAACTGCTGATCAAATACGGGGCAGGATGTATTCAGAATTTAGGCAACTTTCCTTTAACACCCCGACAATGGCATCATTATATCGGATACATTCAACAAACAGTGATCGAGAAAACAAGGTTGAAAATACCGGTTATCTATGGAATTGATGCGGTTCACGGGGCGAATTATACAGCAGGATCCGTTATGTTTCCACACAATATTAACCTGGCTGCAACCTTTGAACCCGAGCTGGCTTATCGCGCAGCTGAGATTACTGCTTATGAAGTAAAAACGAGTTGTACATTCTGGAATTACTCCCCGGTACTCGACATAGCAAGACATTCTTTCTGGGGAAGGATCTATGAAAGCTATGGAGAAGATACCTATCTGACCCAGCAAATGGGTATTGCTCAGTTAAAAGGTTTACAGGGAGAAGATCCATCGGCAAAAAACAAGGTGTTAGCGTGTGGCAAACACTTCCTGGGATATGGAGCTTCATTGAATGGTAAAGACAGGTTTCCCGTAATTGTATCGGAGGGTATGCTTCGACAGATCCATTTACCACCGTTTCAAAAAGCTATCGAGGAAGGACTTTTATCTGTTATGTTATCTGGCGGGACCATAAACGGGATACCTTCACATGCCGATCACTGGTTGGTTACAGAACTTCTGAAAAAAGAATTGGGATTTAAAGGAGTAGTCCTGGCTGATTGGGGTGAGCTTGATATTCTTCATAGTATACACAAAGTGGTATCTGATGAGCGTGAGGCTGTAAAAGCCTGCATACTAAGCGGTGTGGATATGGTTATGGAACCTTATGATGAAAGTTTTGCTGTTCATCTGATTGACCTGGTGAATGATGGCGAAGTACCTGTGTCAAGGATAGATGATGCAGTAAGAAGAATCTTATACCTGAAATACAAATCAGGGGTCTTTGAAAATCCTATGCCTTGCATGGATGATTATCCTGATTTTGCCTCTGAAGAATCAAATGCTCTGAATTTGCAAATAGCCAGAGAAAGCATTACACTCTTAAAAAATAAAAATCATATTTTGCCATTGAAAAAGGATTTGAAAGTATTGGTTACCGGACCGGCATCCAACTCATTGAATTACCTCAATGGTGGCTGGTCCAGGACATTTTTGGGCCAGGATACACTATACAATGATGTGGAGAAATTAACCATTCTTGAAGCAATAAAACATAAAGTTGGTAATTCAAATGTGATTTTCTCTCAGACTATTGATTACTCTGAAGATATTAACATAAGTGATGCTTGTAAAAAAGCGTCTTCAGCTGATGTAATCATTGCATGTCTGGGAGAAAAACCTGCTGCAGAGAAATTCAGTGACCTTGAAGATCCGGCATTGCCGGGAATTCAGTTAAAACTGATAGAAAAATTGTCAAAGACCGGAAAGCCTGTTATTCTTTTGCTTATCGAGGGGAGACCAAGGATCATTCGTGAAATTGAGCCATTGGCAGATGCTGTTTTAATGGCATATTTACCCGGTAATGAAGGAGGAACAGCATTGGCAGATATTCTTTTTGGAGAGTTTAATCCTTGTGGTAAACTGCCGTTTACTTATCCGCGTTATTGTGGTTCTCTATGGACTTACGATCATACTCTCCTGGAAGAAAGGAATATGGGTTTCAATCCTGATGGGTTTTCTCCACAGTATGAGTTTGGTTATGGCCTGAGCTATACCAGTTTTAATTACAGTGATCTGGTTTTACATAAGGATAGTATTGGCACAGATGACGAACTTACGATTGAGGTGAAGGTTTCAAATACGGGTACCCGGGCCGGCAAGGAAGTAGTTATGTTGTTTGTTTCTGATGAGGTTGCTTCTGTTTCACCCCCGGTAAAAAAGCTGAAACGGTTTGAAAAAATCGATCTACATCCAGGGCAAACACAAAAGATCATTTTCAAGATAGATAGTAATGATTTACAATTTGTAAATTCAGAGAACAAATGGATAGCCGAGGAGGGATATTTTACCTTGCAGATTGGAGATCAAAAAGCAAGGTTTTATTTGTCTGTGAATTAATTTTGGTGGGATCTTATAAATATGCCAGGCAGAAAAAAAATATATTTCGGGAATACTCCCCTGAAAACAGATAAAAATACGGTTTCAGGAGAAGTGGTTGAGCTAAAGGGACTGAAATATTATAAGATAAGCAATTACGATAAATTACCTCCTTTCTTTATGACTCTTACCGGGGTTGGGAATCACTGGATGTTTATTTCAAGCAATGGAGCATTAACTGCCGGCAGACGTGAACCGGGGAATGCTTTATTTCCTTATACTACAGATGATAAAATTGTCGACAGTGCCGAAAATACCGGCAGCAAATCGATTTTCAGAATATCTGACAAGGACAAAGAGTACATTTGGGAACCATTCTCGCATAATTTTAGTGGTTTATACGAAACGGAGCACAATATTTATAAAAGCATTTATGGAAATGTGCTTCTTTTCGAGGAGCTCAATTTTACTTTGGGAATTTCATTTTCCTATTCGTGGCAGTTTAGTGAGGCATTTGGATTTGTGAAAAAATCAATTCTCAGGAATCTGACAAAGGAAGGCAAGGAGATTGTTTTATTGGACGGATTACAAAACATAATGCCCTACGGTGTTGATGAAGGGATGCAGCTGCAATACAGTACACTGGTTGATGCATATAAGAAGAACGAACTGGATGCTTCTTCCGGACTTGGGATCTTTTATCTGAGTTCAATACCTACCGACAGGGCAGAACCAAGTGAAGGTTTGAAATCAACTATCGTTTGGTCAGTTGGACTGGAAGAGTCGATCAGACTATTATCGTCTGAACAATTGCCTGAATTTCGTATTGGAGCCGAGTTGAACCAGGAAGAAAATATACGTGGCCGAAGGGGTGCATATTTTGTATCAAAAAGGACAAAACTGAAAGCTAATAGTGAATTAATCTGGATAACCGTAGCTGAATTGGAACAGGATAACGCCGATATTTTTAAATTAAAAAACGAACTAAAATCACCGGTACAAATACAGAAAATGATTCATGCTGATTTGGAAACCGGTACCAGGCATTTGATTCAGTTGACCGGTATGGCAGATGGTAATCAGTTGTTAGAGGATGATCTGGTATCGACACGACATTTTTCGAACGTATTGTTTAATATAATGCGGGGTGGAGTTTTCCAAAAGCATTACAAAATTAACCGGGCAGATCTGTTAGAACATATTCGTCATTTCAATAAAATTGTTGTAAAGGAATATGAGGATAAGATACATTTTACTTTACCAGAGGAGCTTGATTATGACGAGCTGGTTCAGTTTGCAGAAGGCACTGAAAATGCAGACCTGATAAGATTATGTTCAGAATATCTTCCACTAACATTTGGCCGGAGGCATGGAGACCCCAGTCGACCATGGAACCGGTTCTTTATTGAGGGTAGTGACTCAGAGGGTAATTTTCAGATTAATTACCAGGGCAACTGGCGCGATATTTTTCAGAATTGGGAGGCCCTTGCTTACAGCTTTCCTGAGTTCACCGAAGGTATGATAAGCCGTTTTCTGAATGCTTCTACTGCCGACGGATATAACCCGTACCGAATAACCAGTAATGGAATTGACTGGGAGATCATTGATCCGGATGACCCCTGGTCAAATATCGGATACTGGGGAGATCATCAGATCATATATCTGTTGCGATTATTGGAAATCTCCAAAAATTTTCATCCTCGGAAACTTCTTAAATGGTTGAGTGATGAACGTTTTGTTTATGCCAATGTACCGTATCGGATAAAAACCTATGCCGAGAAGCTTAAGGATTCCCGGAATACAATTTTGTATAATTCGAAAGAAGCTGTAAGGATAGACAAAAAGGTTGAGAGCTTTGGAGCAGATGGCAAACTGTTATGGCGTAACAAGACTCTTTATAAAGTCAATATGACTGAGAAACTGATAGTTCCGCTACTGGCTAAGCTTTCAAATTTTGTTGCCGATGGCGGTATTTGGCTCAGTACACAACGACCCGAATGGAATGATGCCAACAATGCTCTTGTAGGCAATGGTTTGTCCATGGTAACACTGTATCATTTGCGCAGACATATCTTGTATCTTAAAGGTTTATTCAATGAAAACAAGAATGATACTGTTCCCATTTCTGTGGAAGTTCATCAATGGATGAGGGAGGTATTTAAAGCATTTTCAGCGAATCGAAATATACTTAAAGAATCAACCAATATATTGCGGAGAAATCTATTAGATGCCCTGGGAAATGCTGTGGATAAATACCAGGGAGCTATTTATGATAAAGGATTCTCTGGTAAGAAAAGAAAGCTGAAGTACAGTGAACTGGCTAATCTGTTATCTCTTACAATTCAATTTATTGATGCTTCAATTAACAACAACCAGAGAACAGATAAGCTGTATCATGCATACAACCTGATGAAGATTGATCCGGATGGAGGCATTTCTGTGGTCAATCTGGATGAAATGTTGGAAGGACAGGTAGCTATTTTAAACAGTGGTATACTTAATGGAACACAGACCATTGAAGTGTTGGATGCATTGAAAAACAGTGCTATGTACCGTCATGACCAGAATAGTTATACTTTATACCCTAACCACAATTTGCCGAAATTTCTTGAGAAGAATCAGCTAACAAGCTCTGACATTTCTTCGTTTGCTTTAATTAAGGAATGTTTACACAGGAAAGATTACAGGATATTGAAACCGATAGATGATAAAACTTATCAGTTCAACGGGAGTTTTAGGAACAGTAAAGACCTGGAGACAATGCTTGAAGAATTAAAGTCTCAGTATGATCCGCAACTCATAGACAAAGAAAAGAAATCTCTAATAAAGCTGTTTGATGACACCTTTGATCATTATGCCTTCACCGGACGTTCAGGAACATTTTTCAAATACGAGGGACTAGGGAGTATTTACTGGCATATGGTTGCAAAGCTGACACTGGCAATTCAGGAAGCTTATTTTGCAGCCCTTGATAATGGAGAATCAGATTCAACTTGTAAAAAGTTGGCAGCATACTATTATGAGGTACAGGAGGGCCTGGGTGTACATAAACATCCTGCTTTATACGGAGCCTTTCCAGTGGACCCTTATTCTCATACGCCACAGCATTGTGGTGCACAGCAGCCCGGTATGACAGGACAGGTTAAAGAAGATATTTTAACACGTTGGGGTGATCTGGGCATCAGGGTCAGGAATGGAGCAATCAGTTTTATGCCTTCGCTAATGCTGGGGAAAGAATTTATTTCTAATGAAGATAATTTTGTTTATTATGCCATTCATGGTGCAAAAAAGGAAATCCTGTTGCCCAAAGGATCAATGGCATTTACTTACTGCCAGGTGCCGGTTGTATACAAAAAGGGAAATGAAGACCGGATTCAGATTTATTTTCAGGATGGTAGTACATTGATAGAAAGCGGATTATGCCTTTCATCAGAGATATCGGAAGAACTATTCAAAAGATCGGGAAAAGTGCAGCGTATTGAGGTTTCATTGAGACTATACCTGAAAGAAGAATGATCAGCAATGTTGTAAAGTATGTTTAACGAGTATCAAATTTTCATTCATAGTGTTAAGAAAGGTTATAAAGAAAAGACCTGAGTGATTATTCGCTCAGGTCTTTGGTTTTAGATGTTTTATTCTTTTTCCTTTCTTGCTTTTAATTCGGTTTCAATTTCTATCATTTTTTCTGTAGTGAGAGGGTATATAAATATGATCAGAATGGCCAATATGATAAAAATCACAGGGACAAAGCTATTGATCAACCGGATTCCGTTCAATGCTTTCTGACTTTGCTCAGTAACACCCTGGCCAAAATAACCCTGTATTCTGAGGACAAACATCATGGCAACTCCGGCCATACCGCCTCCGAATTTCATGGCAAATGTTCCGGCAGAAAAGGTAAGCCCAGTTGCTCTTCTACCGAATGTATATTCTGAATAATCTGCCGTATCTCCTAACATGGCAAAGAATAGTATGGGCATAATTCCTGCAGCAAGTTCTGCCAGTATTCCCAGAACAAAGAACAAAGGAATATTTGTAGGTGGCACAAAATAAATGGCACAGGTAAAAATTCCACTCACTACCATAACCAGAATAAAAAGTCTTCTTTTGCCAAAAAAATTGGTCAGAGGAGTAGCAATAAACGAAGAAACCATCGAAGCCAGAATTACTCCAATGAAAAATACTCCAACCAAAGTTTCTCTTTCAAGGTACCATTTGAAGTAATAGGGTGCAGCACCCTGTCTGATTGAATTGTAAGTAACCCAAAGGAAACCAACGATAAGCATTATAATCCAGGCACGATTTTTAATAAGATCTTTAAGTTCGGCTTTAATATTTGCTTTCTGAGATTTCGGCGGTTTAATTCTTTCTTTAGTCGATGCAAATGCAATGAGTGAAAATACCACCAAAAGAAAAGCAAGAATATAAAATGTATATTGATAACCGAGAGCATCACTATTCACTCCCTCAGGATCCATTTTGTTTCCTATGAATTCTACAAGCTTGGGTAAAAATCCTATTGAAATCAGACCACCAAGATAGGCTCCGAAAAATCGATAGGCTGATACGCTTGTGCGCTCAAGGATATTTCCGGTCATAACTCCTGAAAGTGATGAATACGGAACATTATTGGCGGTGTAGGCTAGAGTCAGTAAAACATAGGTTGTGTATGCCCATATTAACTTGCCTGTCATTGTGAAATTAGGTGTGGTAAATGTGAGGGCAAGTAACAACCCGAATGGAACAGCAGTCCAAAGCAGATAGGGACGAAATTTACCCCATCGCGTCTTTGTCCGGTCCGCAATGGTACCCATGATCACATCTGTAATGCCATCAAAGGACCTGGTCAAAACCAGCAAGAGTCCGACAGCAGCTTCCGGCAAACCAAAGGTGTCAGTATAAAATATTGGAAGGAAGGCCATAAGGGGTCTCCATGCTACATTGGCTGCAGCATCGCCGAGGGAGTAGCCAAACTTTTCGCCAAAAGAAAGTTTTCCGAATTTTTGATTCTCCATTGTAATAGTGTTTACGATTTTTATTTCTTAGTATAGGCAAAACTCTCCCCAATCCCTTAACGGAAGGTGAAATTATTTTACCATGAGGTCATAAAAATACATCTTTTTTTTACACGGAAAAGAAATGAATTGTTTATTGATGAGA
>CAYORG010000089.1:0-7884 GCA_964406315.1 uncultured Bacteroidales bacterium
CATACTTTGGAAGGATTAATTATAACTACAAAGAGAAATACCTTGCCACATTTAATCTAAGGGCAGACGGATCCAATAAGTTCGGGCCGAACAACCGGTGGGGCTATTTTCCATCTGCTTCTTTGGGATACATTGTATCCCGCGAAGATTTCTGGCCTGTACAGGCTGTAAATTTTTTAAAGATCAGGGGAAGCTGGGGAAGGAACGGGAGTACTTCCAATCTTGGAAATTTTGACTGGACTTCGACGATTTCATTCGATAGGAATATTTATCCCTTTGGGAATACGAATGTAACCGGAGCACGTCCTGACCGTGCTGCAAATCCTGACCTTCGATGGGAACAAAGTGAACAGCTTGACATCGGTTTAGATGTTGGTGTATTTCAGAACAGGCTATTCCTTACCGGTGACTATTTCAGAAAGAAAACCATCGACCTGATTGTTGACGCCACTCCTCCTTTGTATACCGGAAATCCTGCTCCCAAGATCAATGCAGGGGATATATTGAACAAAGGCTGGGAATTTGACATAACCTATAGTGATGCGGTTGGCAATTTCAACTACTCGGTTACCTTCAATGCTAGCTATGTTGAAAATGAAGTTCTGAGTTTAACAGATGAAATCAAAGAATTAACCGGGGCATCTGTGGGTGTGAGTGAAGGCAATGTGAACAAATTTGAAGTGGGGTATCCTGCATGGTATTTCTGGGGATATGAGACCGATGGGATCTTCCATAATACTGGCGAGATTGCCAGTTATGTCAATGAAGATGGGGACGAATTGCAACCATCAGCCATTCCGGGAGACATCAGATTTCGTGATGTGGGTGGCGTAGATTCATTAGGAAATCAAGTATTTATCCCCGATGGAAGGATTACTGAAGATGATAAAGTATACCTAGGACAACCTTATCCGAAGTGGACTTTTGGTATGAATATAAACCTGGAGTTCAAAGGAATTGACTTTGCTATGTTATGGCAGGGAGTTACCGGGAATTCTATTTACAACGGTTCCTACAGGTCTGACCTTTCGCCTACGAACAATAAACCATTAAAATACTGGGACGAACGATGGGATTATACCAATCCCCAGGCAGATAATGGTTGGTTCCGACCTACAGTAAATGACAGGAACAGGAATTTCAGGCCCAGTAATTATTTTTTGGAGAACGGTTCTTATCTGAAACTGAGACAAATCATGCTGGGTTATACCTTGCCGGTTTCACTTACTGAAAAAATTAAAATTTCAAAACTGAGATTTTATGTTTCTGCTGAAAATGTCCTGACCATAACTAAATATACGGGAGGAGATCCTGAAATAGGCCAGACAAATGACGACTGGGCTGCTGATGTAGGCATCGACAGGGGATTCTATCCCTCGGCAATGTCTGTTAAATTTGGTGTAAATGTTAACTTCTAAAATTAGAACTATGAAAATCAGAAATATAAAATATCTAGTCGTTGCTTTTGTGGTTCTGATATTGACCGGATGTTCAGATGACCGGTTTGATATTAAGCCCAAAGGCATACTATTGGAAGCCAGTTTTTTCAATAACGAAGAGGATGTCTATCGCGCTCTCGTGAGTGCTTATGACCCTATTTCCTGGATTTATTCCTGGGGTATGTCTTGCTTTGTGCAGCTTAATGCAGCATCAGATGATGCCAATGCAGGCGGGAATAATGAAAGCGACCAGCCCTGTTATGTGGGTGCCGATCGGTTCAATCTTCCTGCAACAGATTATGGAGCCGAGGAGCTTTGGAGAAAATACTATGCAGGTGTTTACAGGTGCAACATCATTTTTTACAATGTAGAAGCAAAGCCTGAATTGCAAACCGATGCAGTGAAGGTATTTCTAGCTGAAGCACGGTTCCTGAGAGCATACTATTACTTTGACCTGGTAAGGTTTTTTGGCAAAGTACCCCTGATCGACCGGTCCCTGGGATCGGAAGACTATGCTATGACCAGGGCGGAGATATCCGATATCTTCAGTCTGATCGTGTCTGATCTTGAACTGGCAGTGCCTGCCCTTCCGGTAAATGCTCCGGAAAAAGGAAGAGTGGATAAAGGAGCTGCACTGGCATTACTGGGGAAGGCTTATTTGTTCATGTCGTCTCCGTATTTCAATCTGGGTGATCATTACCAGGATGCTGCAAATGCATTCGGTCAACTGATAGCATTGAACAAATATGAATTGATGGAGAATTATGCCGACAACTTTGACCTCGATTATGAGTTTAATAAAGAATCTATTTTTGAGTTGAACTATAATGATCTGATAGGTCTTGACTGGGATGCTTCGAACCCATATCCACGAATGGAAGCTAACGTCGATATTCAATTGTGCGGCATTCGCAGCCTTATACAAACGGATACCGTAATATTCCAACCCGGTTGGGGGTTTATTAAACCCACTACAGAAATTGCGCAGCTTTACCTCGATAATAACGAAGTGATACGCTATAATGCCTCGATTATTTCGGGCGATTCCCTGGCAGCTCTGGGTATGTCATGGAACGATAATTTCGATTACGAAGGATATTTCAGGATGAAATATGCACCCATGGCAAAGGATGTACCAGGAATTGATATGGCTTGGGCGAATAACTTCCGGGTAATTCGTCTGGCAGATGTATACCTGATGCTGGCAGAATGTATAGTCAACGGAGCTACCGATCCAAATGGTGAAAGCACAGATTTCTATGTGAACGAAGTGAGAAACCGGGCTGGTGTTCCTGAAAAAATAGGGATTACCATGGCTGATATCATGCTGGAAAGGCGACTTGAATTATCGTTCGAAGAAGTTAGGTATTGGGATGTATTAAGATGGAATCTTGGAGATCAGGTCTTTGGAAATTATAAAACCGATGAAGGTTGGGAATGGAATCCCGCAAGGAGAGGCTTGTGGCCGATTCCTCAAACCGAAATACAAAGAACAGGAGGTTCTTTGGTACAGAATGATGGATATTAATCGATGAGGCTGTCTAAATAGTAAAAAATATATTCTTAGAAGAATTTTTTTAAACTCTGTGGTTTAACAAATTAAGAAATAACCACAGAGTATCACAAAGAAGACTCAGAGAAACACAGAGACTTTTTAGACAGCCCCTTCTGGAGCTTAATATATTTCGACTAAGTGTATGCTTTGCTTCGAATGGATAAGATATATCCTGTTCTTCAAACTTTTAATGGATTGACATGAAAAATGTATTTCTCGCAATTTTGCTATCTGGAATTGTAATTGCCTGCTCAGATCAAAAGAATGATAAAACAGATATAGATTATAAGGTAGATTCCCTCCTCAGTTTACTGACTCTCGATGAGAAAATCGGGCAACTGATACAGGAGAACGGAGGAACCGGGCACGATGACAAAATAAAGAATGGCCTTGTTGGTTCCATCCTGAATGTTACGGATACAAAAACAATAAACCGGCTTCAGCATCTTGCAGTTGGTTCTTCACGCCTCGGGATCCCGATCTTATTTGCAAGAGATGTAATTCACGGATTTAAAACGATATTCCCGATCCCATTGGGAATGGCTGCAACTTTTAACCCTGAACTCGTTGAACGATCGGCTGAGATTGCCTCTATGGAAGCGGCATCAGCGGGTATCCGCTGGACGTTTAGTCCGATGACAGATGTATGCAGAGATCCCAGATGGGGTAGAATTGCAGAAGGGTTTGGAGAAGATCCTTTGCTGCAAAGCCTCATGGGTAAAGCTATGGTAAGAGGATACCAGGGTGATGATCTCAGCCATAAAGGATCCATTGCTGCCTGTGCAAAACATTTTGCTGCTTATGGTGCTGCTGAGGGCGGAAGGGATTATAACACCGCTGCGGTGCCTGAAAATGTTCTGCGCGATGTTTACCTGCTTCCTTTTAAAGCTTGTGCAGAAGAAGGTGTTGCCTCGTTTATGACTGCGTTTAATGAAATAAATGGTGTTCCTGCATCAGGAAACCGATTTCTTCTTCAGCAGGTGTTGCAAAAAGAGTGGAATTATGATGGTGTGGTTGTCAGTGACTGGGAATCTATCCCTCAAATGCAAACTCATGGATACACAGCAAATTTAAAGGAATCAGCATTTGAAGCATTTGATGCAGGCCTTCATATGGAAATGAACAGTAAAGCTTATGCCGAATATTTACCTCAATTGATTGAGGAAGGAAAAATTGAATTGAACAAACTGGACGAAGCTGTAAGACGTATTTTAAAGCTCAAGTTTTTACTGGGGTTGTTTGATATTCCATATACAAATTCTAAAGATTATCCTCCAATTCTCAATGATGAAAATAAAAAAATAGCACATCGACTTGCTGTTCAAAGTATAGTATTGCTGAAAAACGACGATTCGATTTTGCCATTAACTGACAAAGCTGAAAAAATTGCGGTTATAGGTCCTTTGGCAGATTCGCCTCATGACCAATTGGGAACCTGGGTGTTTGACGGAGATAAAAAGGATGTTATAACTCCTTTAAGAAGTTTAAAAGAGTATTTCGGAGAGCAGAATGTGTTATACTCATGTGGTTTGGAGATCAGTCGTACAATAACAACAGAGGGTTTTCCTGATGCTGTCAAAGTAGCGAAGATGGCAGATTGTGTACTCCTTTTTCTGGGTGAAGAATCGATTTTATCAGGAGAATCACATTGCAGAGCGGATATCAATTTGCCAGGTGCACAGGAGAAATTAATAGAAGAAATTGCAAAGCTGAAAAAGCCTGTTATTGCAGTTATTATGGCTGGTCGCCCACTTACCTTTGAGAATGTCATGGATAAACTGGATGCAGTGTTGTATGCATGGCATCCGGGAATTATGGGAGGACCGGCAATTGCTGATATAATTTCAGGCAGGGAAAATCCATCAGGCAAACTTCCTGTTACGTTTCCGCGTCATGTTGGCCAGATACCTCTGTATTACAATCATAAAAATACCGGCAAACCTGCTTCAAATGAGACCTGGGAACGATTGGACGACATTCCGGTTGAGGCTCCCCAGTTGTCCATTGGCAATACTTCTCATTATCTTGATTATGGTTTCGAGCCATGGTTTCCCTTTGGGTTTGGATTATCATATACATCTTTCAAATACTCTGAGTTGGAATTGGAATCAAGGGAAATCGCATTGGGAGATTCTGTGATCATAACAATGAACATTGAAAATACAGGAAAATCAGAGGGAACAGATGTTGTCCAGTTATATATAAGGGATATTGCAGCCAACAGAACACGACCTGTCAGAGAGCTTAAGGCATTTGAGCGTATCCCGCTCAGGCCAGGTGAAACGAGGAAAGTCAGATTTGCAATTCATACAGATCAACTTGGATTTTATAATCAGGATATGGAGTATGTTACCGATCCGGGTGATTTTAAAGTCTGGGTTGGTGGTAACTCAAATGCCGATCTTGAAAACAACTTTATTTTAAAATAGCCATTCCATGAAAACCAGTAACTCTTTATTTCATTCTTTCCTCATCGTATTTATAGTTGCTCTTGGAGGGTTCCTTATGGGATTTGATGCATCTGTAATATCAGGTGTAGTTGAATTTATTGGACCACAATTCGAATTGACAAAAATACAGTTGGGTTGGGCTGTAAGTTGTCTTACTCTCACAGCAACACTGGCCATGATTATTTCCGGTCCGGTTTCTGATAAAATAGGACGAAAGAAAGTGTTGAAGTATGCCGCACTCTTATATTTTATTTCGGCTGTATTCTCTGCCCTTGCGCCCAATTTTATTAGCCTTGTAATAGCCCGTATGATTGGCGGACTGGGTGTTGGAGCTTCCCTGATTATCGCTCCCATGTATATCGCAGAAATAGCTCCTCCGGCGCTTAGAGGCAGAATGGTCTCTTTTAACCAGTTGAATATTGTTATTGGTATTTCAGTAGCATTCTTTACAAATTATTTAATTCTCAGGCTTGGGAAATCAGATGCTTTGTGGACAAAATCGCTGATGATCCGGGAATACAACTGGAGGTGGATGCTGGGTTTGGAAGCTCTTCCTGCCATATTGTATTATGTATTCCTGTATGTAGTTCCTGAAAGTCCAAGATGGCTTGCTATGAAAGGTTTCGAAAAACAGGCCATTGATATACTCTCCGGGATGAGTAATAAGGACCAGGCCTTGAAGGAGTATAAGGAAATAAAAGCGAGCATCACTGTTAAGGATAAAAAGGAAAAAATTCATTTCACTGAATTGTTTAAGCCGGCGATGAAACTCGTTCTTACCATTGGGATTGTGATAGCCATATTACAGCAAATTACAGGTATTAACGCGGTATTCTTTTATGCTCCGATGATTTTTAAACAGACTGGAATTGGAACTGATGCTTCTTTTATTCAGGCCATAATCGTTGGATTAACAAATCTTTTGTTTACTGTTTTGGCCATTTTATTTGTTGACAGGTTTGGAAGGAAGCCATTGCTTGCAATTGGTGTGTCGGGTATTGTGATTTGTATGTTCCTTTTGGCCTATAGTTTTAATACAGCCACCTATGAATTATCTTCCCAATCACTTATGAAGCTTACTGAAAATTCAGATTTGGCAGGCATCATGCAACTTCAGGGACAGACTTTTGCCAATGATATTGATTTTAAAGATGCACTTGTTCAGACTCTGGGTGAACGCGTTGCCGGCGAATATCAGGGGGCGATCATTGCCAGGGCTATAAGCATTAATCCCTGGCTTGTGCTCATCGGCATCATTGGCTTTGTTGCTTCCTTCGCAATATCTCTGGGCCCGGTGATGTGGATATTATTTTCCGAATTGTTTCCTAATCGTTTAAGAGGTCTGGCAATTTCGTTGGCAGGATTTGTTAATTCTGCAATAAGCTTTACCGTTCAGCTTCTTTTTCCCTGGGAATTGGCAAATATTGGCAACGCAGGGACATTTCTTATCTATGGGATATTTGGTCTTGCAGGTTTGATATTTATCCTTATCTACCTGCCCGAAACAAAAGGGAAGTCGCTGGAGGAACTGGAGAAGATCTTAATAAAATAAGGATTAACTCATGAAAAGAATAGTATTTTTCCTGATTATCATAGTTGTCCTGGTTGATTGTACCGACAATGCCGGAAATAAAAAAACCGGTCCTGCAAAAGTAACCCTTGAGCAAATCGGCGGGAAATATCGGTTGTTTGTCGATGGAGCGGAGTTTTATGCAAAAGGTGCCGGATGTGAATTTGGAAATATTGAAGCACTGGCTGAGCATGGTGCTAATTCTTTCAGGACATGGAGAACCGAAAATGGTGAGAATAGTGCCGGAGAAATCTTAGACAGAGCATACAATGCAGGGCTTATGGTATTGATGGGTCTGGAAGTCGGACGTGAACGCCATGGATTTGATTATGATGACACTGTATGGGTGAGGGAGCAGTATGAATATATAAAAGGTGAAGTAATAAAAATTAAAGATCATCCGGCATTATTAGGTTGGGCAATTGGAAATGAAATAAACCTTGGAGCCAGTAATATGAAAGTATTTGATGCTGTGAACGAGATATCCTCGATGATTCACAAAATTGATACCTGTCACGTTACAACGACGACATTGGCAGGTATTGGAAAGAGAGAAGCAGATTATATCAAGGAAAATTGTACAGATATTGATTTTTTATCTATTCAAATGTATGCCGATATTATCAATCTTCAGAAAAGGATTGAAGAATCAGGATGGGAAGGTCCGTATATGGTTACGGAATGGGGAGCTACGGGGCATTGGGAGGTTGCCAGAACAAAATGGGATGCTGCAATTGAGCCAACAAGTACGGAGAAAGCAACGTTTTTTCTTGACAGGTATACAAAAGCTATTGAAGCTGATTCAATTCATTGTCTGGGATCTTTTGTTTTCCTTTGGGGACAGAAACAGGAACGCACTCCTACCTGGTA
>CAYORG010000090.1:0-7862 GCA_964406315.1 uncultured Bacteroidales bacterium
ATGGCAGGTGAAAATCTTGATTATGGCGATATGGATGTAGTACAACCCTCTGAATTAAGGTAGCTTTATTGAATACCAATTAAACAATGAAACAGTTTCACAGTTAAACAATTAAGAAATGTCTTCAAATCTATTCGACCTTCATGGTAAAACAGCCCTTATCACCGGTGGAACTCACGGAATAGGCATGGCCATAGCCAAAACACTTGGTGAGGCAGGAGCAAAGATCGCGGTGAACGATATCTCTGAAGAAAAACTGGTATCATGCAAAAGGGAATATGCGAATACCGGATTGGATGTTTATACACTTATATTTGATGTAACAGATGAAAATGCTGTTGATAAAGGAATTGCAGAAATAGAAGAAAATGTCGGACCCATAGATATTCTTGTAAATAATGCCGGCATAATCAAACGTATACCTATTCTGGATATGCCGGTCAATGATTTTAAGCAGGTGATCGATATTGACCTCGTAGCTCCACTCATTGTTGCCAAACGTGTTGTTCCGGGAATGATCAAGCGCAGGCAGGGAAAGATCATCAACATGTGCTCTATGATGAGTGTATATGGCAGGAATACGGTTTCGGCCTATGCATCGGCTAAAGGTGGATTAAAATTGCTTACAGCCAATATGTGCTGCGAATGGGCTAAGTATAACATACAGGTTAACGGAATTGGCCCGGGATACATAGCAACCGCTCAAACAGCGCCCATTCGTGAAGGAAACCATCCATTTAACGATCTGGTAATGACTCGTACACCGGCGGGCCGATGGGGCGAACCGGAAGATGTTGGAAATGCTGCGCTTTTCCTTGCATCCGAAGCAAGTAAGTTCGTAAATGGTCATATCCTTTTTGTCGATGGAGGAATTCTTGCCAACTTTGGTTATGTAAAAGGTGAAAATGAAATATGATAAGTCACGAGTTTAGTGTTCCGGGCAGAGTATTAGAGGTATGACCACAAGACAACTTATGAATGACAAACAAATTGTAAATGTAAGCTCGAAATAAAACCCAAAACACGAACCCCAAAACTCTTTAGCATATGAAAAAATTCATGGATAAAAATTTTCTTCTGCAGACAAAAACTGCAGAATACCTGTATCATGAGCACGCAAAAAAAATGCCTATTATAGATTATCATTGCCACCTGATACCACAGCAAATTGGAGATGACATACAGTTTGAGAACATTACCCAGGCTTGGTTGTACGGCGATCACTACAAATGGCGTGCATTGCGTTCGAATGGTGTAGGGGAAAAGTATTGTACAGGTGATGCCTCAGATTATGAGAAATTTGAAAAATGGGCCGAAACGGTTCCCATGACCGTTCGTAATCCGTTGTATCACTGGACGCATCTTGAGCTCAGGCGATATTTTGGAATAGAGAACCTGTTGGATCCATCCACAGCAAAGAAAATATTTGATGAATCTTCAGCTATGTTAAGAACAAAGGAATATAGTGTAAGAGGCCTGATGAAGATGATGAATGTTGAAGTAGTATGTACTACAGATGATCCCGTTGATAATCTTGAGTATCACAAAAAGATCAGGGATGAAGGATTCGGAATAAAAGTGTTGCCCGCATGGCGTCCGGATAAAGTAATGGCAGTAGAAAATGTTCGGACATATAATGAATATATCGACAGGCTTTCTGAAGTATCCGGGATTGAGATTGCTGATTATAATACCCTGCTTGATGCACTTTTGAACAGGCAAAAATATTTTCATTCGATGGGATGCAAATTGTCTGATCACGGAGTAGAAACATTTCTCTCAGAAGATTATACAGAAAGTGAAGTAAAGGAAATATTTAAGTCGGCTAGAGGTGGAAAGGTGCTATCACAGCAGGAAATTCTGAAGTTTAAATCTGCTATGCTATATGAACTGGCAGTGCTGGATCATCAAATGGGCTGGACACAGCAATTCCACTTTGGGGCAATGCGAAATAATAATACACGTAAATTAGAAGAAATTGGACCCGATACAGGTTTTGATTCAATAGGTGATTATCCGGTTGCGATTTCCATGTCAAGGTTTTTAGATAAACTTGACGAAGGGAACAAACTGGCAAAAACAATACTTTACAACCTGAATCCGGCAGATAACGAAGTGGTTGCAACAATGCTTGGAAATTTTCAGGATGGGATCACTCCAGGAAAAATACAATTCGGATCAGGTTGGTGGTTTCTTGATCAGAAAGACGGGATGGAAAGACAGATAAATGCCCTTTCAACGCTTGGATTACTGAGCCGTTTTGTCGGTATGCTAACTGATTCCAGGAGTTTACTTTCTTATCCTAGGCACGAATATTTCCGACGTATCCTGTGTAACCTGATTGGACGTGATGTCGAAAATGGAGAATTGCCCAATGACCTTAAGCTCCTGGGTAAAATGGTTGAAGATATATCCTACTGCAATGCAAAGAATTATTTCAATTTTTAATTGAAATTGGAGAAAAATGAACAAAGTAATAACATTTGGAGAAGTCATGCTCCGCTTGGCTACCCCGGGTTTTGAGAGGTTTGGTCAATCGGATACGTTAAGTGCCACCTATGGTGGAGGGGAAGCAAATGTTGCTGTTTCACTTGCAAATTATGGCATTCCCGTAAGTTTTGTGACACGCCTTCCTGATAACGATATTGCAAGGGCTTGTATAAGGGAACTCAGGGGATTTGGTGTCGATACCAGTGATATACTCTTTGGCGGAGAAAGAATGGGTGTATATTTTTTGGAAACAGGAGCAGTGAGCCGGGCCAGCAAAGTTATTTATGACAGAGCCTATTCATCGATCGCGCAGATAAAATCCGGAATGATTGATTGGAAAAATGTACTGAAAGGAGCAACCTGGTTTCACTGGACAGGTATAACACCGGCTATTTCGCAGGGAGCTGCCGATGTTTGTCTTGATGGAATAAAAATGGCAAATACAAAGGGAATCCTTGTTTCATGCGACCTGAATTACAGGAAAAACCTTTGGAAATATGGAAAGTCAGCTACTGAAATAATGCCAAACCTGGTCAATGGTTGCGATATTGTTCTGGGTAACGAGGAAGATGCTGAAAAAGCCCTGGGAATAAAGCCGGTGGGGATTGATGTGACTTCAGGACAGACAGAGGCAGAGGCTTATAGATCTGTTTCACAACAGATCATGAAAAAATTTCCACGTTGTAAAAAGGTAATTACTACGCTGCGCGGATCAATAAATGCAAACCATAATACATGGTCAGGTGTACTTTGGGATGGAAAGAAATTATTTGAGGCCCTGACTTACCAGGTAACTCATATTGTCGATAGGGTAGGAGGAGGAGATTCTTTTATGGCTGGACTTATATATGGTTTACTGACCTATGGGCAGGATTCTCAAAAAGCGTTGAATTTTGCTGTAGCCGCTTCCTGTCTTAAACACACTGTTTACGGCGATTATAACAGGGTGACAGTAAGCGAGGTTGAGAAGCTGATGAAAGGTGATGCCTCCGGAAGAGTAAGCAGGTAGTTCATCTACTATTGATGACAAACTTTGAACTTAATTAATGAGTAAATTCAATGAATTCTTCGTAACTTGCTAGACGATGATGTGAGAGAGTTCGAAACATCCTGATTGATCCGGATTCGAACCACAAATGGCTTTTAATCTGGCCTGAACACATCAATATAAATTATGAATAAATAAAAATTAGCGGCCTTTGTGAATGAATGGGTTTACTTTGTCATACAACGGGTTTAGTAATAATCACACAACTAATACGCTAATACGATTAATTGGCAAATTTTAGTTGTTGACATGTACTATTTTGCAAAGGCCGCTTTTTCATTATTTCCAATAAATTTCTTTAGAATAATCTGATAAATAGTTTTTTATGCAAATAGAAAAGTATTCGTTTGGTATTGGAGACCGCTTCGCAAAAGAAGGTGAAGCGCAGCTAAGTGCTATTCAGGAAATAAATAACCTTGGCATAGAAGTAATTCCGGTTTGGAATAAATCCTTCCGTGAACATCAGATTGTAAAAACAACACAGTTCTCAGTGAAAAATGAGGCAGATGAGTCTGTTCGAAGACAAAACTGGAAGAAGAGCTATTATGTGGATGCTGATCATATTGGAATTGATACTGTGGACGAGTTTATCGATTACAGCAATTTTTTCACCATAGATGTTGCTCATTTCATTTCAAAACCTGTTGATCTTCAGAGCAAAAGTGACTTTATAAACCGGTATAAAAAATACCTTGGAAAATTATCTGTATCCGGAATAGATGAGAAGTTTGAAATAACAGAAACTTTTTTGTCGGCAACTGCAGATAAATATCTTTCAGCTATCCGCGAGGTAGCAAAAATATATAAGTACATTGAATCAAAGAAAGGAGAAGACAATTTTATTCCTGAAGTATCAATGGATGAAACAGATAAAGCCCAGACTCCTTTGGACCTTCTTTTTATACTGGCAGAGTTGCATCATAAAGGAGTGAAGGTTCAAACCATTGCGCCTAAATTCACAGGTTTATTTGCAAAAGGTATTGATTACATTGGCGATCCGAATGTTTTTGCCAGGGAATTTGAACAGGATGTTGCTGTGATCAGGCATGCGATAAAAAACCTTGGATTACCGGACAGCCTGAAAATAAGTATGCATAGTGGAAGTGATAAATTTTCACTGTACCCGGTAATACAAAATGTGCTTTCTAAATTTGATGCGGGAATTCATGTGAAGACCGCAGGGACTACCTGGCTGGAAGAAGTAACAGGACTTGCCATGACCGGAGGTAAAGGACTTGATATTGCCAGGAGAATATATACTGCTTCGTTACATCGTTATGAGGAGCTGACAGCACCTTATGAAAGTGTTTTATCCATTCGTAAGGCAAATCTTCCTGAAGAATCAGACGTAAATGACTGGACAGGCGAACAATTTGTCAGCGCGTTGCGACATGATAAAAATTGCAAAGACTTTAATCCTGATTTTCGTCAATTAATTCATGTGGGCTATAAAACGGCTGTGGAAATGGGTGATGAATTCAAGAATGCACTCACTGAATATCATGATATTATTGCTGGACAGGTAAAATACAATCTTCTGGAAAGACACCTTAAACCGTTGTTCTTATTTTAAATCAATCACAGTTCTTGGTTTTTTATTCTTTCTTATTGAATCCTGTGAACGCATTGGCTTCGCCGAGCTCGTAAACTCGATTCCCCGTAGCTTGTCGCTTACGCCATAGCTATAGCGACGGAGCACTGCGGGGCTAGCGAACACAAAAATAATAAAAAAAAGGATCGAAGATTACTCGCCACGCTCGTGAGAATAGTTCCTCGTCGCTTGCGGCGAGGAGCTTCAATATAGCTCTGAGGATAAAGAAAAAAAGGTGCCGTGAAAAGCACCTTTATTTTATGCATGTATATTTCTTATTTCATACTTTTTAAATATTTATACAATTCACTATCCGTTGAAAGAATTACAGAAGTTTGATCATCAAACGTTTTCTGGAATGTTTCCATAGACTTTAAAAATGCATACAATTCTCTTGAGCTGGAAGAACGATCATATGCGGCAGCATAAATGGCAGCCGCTTTAGCATCAGCCTTTCCCATTATTTCTTCTGCTTCTTTAAATGCCAAAGATTGAATGGATTTTAATTCTCTTTCTTTTTCTCCGTTGATCTTTGAAGCTTCACCCTGACCTTCCGAGCGAGATTTGTCAGCAATGCGGTACCTTTCGCTGTTCATTCGATTATAAACCTGTTCACGTACTTTTTCTTCGTAAGTAATCCTTTTAAAACGAAAATCAAGGATTTCAATACCAAGATCTTTAGCTTTTTCATTTGAAGATTTAAGGATCATACCTTGTATTTTTTCCCTGCCGACTGTTATGTTGGCAAGTGAATCACCGATTTCTTCACTTACAGCTCCTGAAGAAACCGGCACCCTATTGCTGCTGCGAACCGTTTCAACAAGATTGTGTGCAGCAACATGATCACGTGTTTCACCATCAATAATATCGTCGAGTCTTGATTGAGCACCTCTCTCATTTGTCATCCTTTTAAAAAATTGTAACGGATCAGTAATTTGCCAGCGTGCATATGAATCTACAAAAATGAACATTTTATCTTTTGTGGGAACCAGATTTGGATCTCCGTCCCATTCCATATAGCGCTTTTCAAAAAAATTGGCCTTCTGAATAAAAGGGGTTTTAAACTTAAGTCCCGGTGTTGTAATGGCATTTCCAACAGGTTTTCCAAACTGTGTAATAACAACCTGTTCTGTTTCCTGAACAATAAATGTACTTTGTGTAATAAGGATAAGTGCAAGTACTATTATTGCTAAATATAGAATGAGTTTTTTGTCTTTCATAATTTATTCTTTAATGGTTTTTTCATTCAATTGCATTTGTAATAAGGGCAATACATTGCTCCCTTTTTCATCAGTGATGATCTTGGTTCCTAACATAGGAATAACTGTAGCCATTGTTTCAAGATAGATTCTGCGCTTTGTAACCTCAGGGGCTTTAACATATTCAATATACAATGCATTGAATCGGGCAACCTCTCCTTTGGCATTATTAACCCTTTCAGTAGCGTAACCTTCGGCTTTTTGAATTGTTTCCTTGGCCTGGCCCCTGGCTTTTGGAATAACCTTATTGTATTCTGATTTTGCCTGGTTGATAAGGGTTTCTTTTTCCTGTATTGCTTCATTAACAGCATTGAATGCCGCCTTGACCGGATCGGGTGGGTTTACATCCTGCAAGACAACCTGATCTATCCTTGTACCCAGGGAGTAATCATCACATATTTTTTGTGCCATTTCCTCCACTTTGGTTGCTATTTCTGTTCTACCCACCGTAATTACTTCATCAACTGTCCGGTCACCTACTATTTGCCTGACTGCTGATTCAGAAATATCACGCAAAGTACTTTCCGGTTTTCTGACTTTAAAAAGAAATTTGTATGGATCATCGATACGATATTGAACGACCCATTCAACATTGGCCAGGTTTAAATCTCCGGTTAGCATAAAGGATTCATTCGAATATCCGGATGTCGAATAATCAGTTTTTACTCCGGCTCTAATTGTACGGAAGCCAAATTCCAATTTTTGCTGCCTTTCAACTGCGACTTTTTGTACCTTTTCGAAAAATGGCAACTTAAAATTAAGTCCGGGATCTACTTTTCGGGTATATTTCCCAAATCGGGTAACTATACCTACTTCTTCAGGTCCTATCTGAAAAAAACCACTCCATGCTATTATTAACAGAATCAGGGAGATGAGTATTGTTCTCCAGTTTTTAAGCAGCTTCTTTGCATTTGGAGATAGATTTAAATTATCAAATTGATTATTAGTCATTTATTAAATGTTTGATTAATACTAAGCAAATATAGACATTATATGATTGGAACAGGGGTAATGATAAATGAAAAGGAATTTTAACTTTGAATAATACAAGTTACTGTTTAAAAAGGAAAGCTTTTGTTATTCAAAACAAAACCTCCGAGAAATTCCCGGAGGCTTATAATTTACAAGTCATATGTAATAATTGAGTGCAATAAAAATGCACTTGAAAAAATTCCGATCAGTATTTCAGAAAGCAACTGCTATTTATCAGCTTTTCTGATCTTCTTTTTTGCATTTGAAATGGCTAAAAGAAAAGTATGCTGGTTGCATTGATCAATATCGATATCAAGCCCCATCTTTTTTCTTACTCCATTAATCCTTTTTAAAAACTCTATTTCAGCACGACTAATCATTTTCCCAAATTTATCGTTGTACTATACAATATTACGTATACTCAGTAACCAGTGTTAGTGATAGTAGTGTCCATTATTGTTGTATAAACGCGCATTTTTTAATACGTATAAACCGACATAGT
>CAYORG010000091.1:0-7731 GCA_964406315.1 uncultured Bacteroidales bacterium
CCTCTATCCAGCAATTCCCTGCACTGGTTTATGGTATATTCAACACCAATGTCATAACATTTTTCAGAATTTTCTTTATTTGCTTCAATGTCAGCAGCAAGCCTGGCCGGAATTTTTGCTGCGGACATTTTTGAAAATCTTTCGATCTGGTGAAATGTGGTAATGGGTATTATACCGGGAATAATTCTGCAGGTTATTCCTTCTTCTTTTGCCAGTTTCACATAATCAAAATAGTATTCATTTATGAAGAAAAGTTGTGTAATAAGATAATCTGCACCTGCATTGACTTTGGACTTAACATTGACCAGATCTTCTTCAAGACTGATCGCTTCGGGATGTTTTTCAACATAAGCTGCAGCGGCTTTACAAAAATCAAACTGTTCATCCACAAATGAGATAAGATCGCTTGCATGCATGAAGCCATCCTCAACTGGCATAAATTTCTTTTCTCCTTTTGGAGGATCACCCCTTAAAAGCATAAGGTTTTTGATCCCACGAGTTGCAATATGCTGCAAATCGTTTTTTACTTTTTCTTTTGTCGCATTTACACATGTATAATGTGCAACAGTTGTTAAACCAATTTTGTTTTGCAGGTAATCGACCAGTGTAAATGTTCTCTCCTGCGTTGAACCTCCTGCTCCATAGGTTACCGTTACAAAAGATGGCGAAAGCTTCATCAAACGGCCAACATTAATACCAAAATCCACGGCGGAAATTTCATCCTTTGGAGGGAAAAACTCAAATGAGAAGGTCTTTTCCTGTGAAAGAAAAATGTCAGTGATTTTCATGAGTTATTAAATAATTATTTTCATACTGCAACGGGATAATATCATAATGTATTTATGAATTTCAGGAATAATTTAATTCAGTCACCAGCCATTTTTCAACAACGACAGGATCAATTTGCTTGCGTTTTGCATAATCCGCAACCTGGTCTTTTGATATTTTTCCTACAAAGAAATACTTTGACTGAGGATGCGCAAATATCAATCCGCTTACTGAAGCAGCAGGAACCATAGAGTAACTTTCCGTAAGTTTCATTCCTGCATTATTTGTTGCGTCCAACAACCGGAAAAGAGTTTTCTTTTCCGAATGATCCGGACAGGCAGGGTAGCCATGTGCAGGCCTTATTCCCTGGTATTTTTCCAGCAAGAGATCGTCCAAATGCAGTACTTCATCAGGAGCATAACCCCAATATTCCTTTCTGACTTTCAAATGCAGAAGTTCTGTAAAAGCTTCTGCCAGCCTGTCGGCCAATGCCTTGATCATGATGCTGCTGTAGTCATCATGTTCTTTTTTAAATTCTTCGAGAATGTTTTCCATACCCAAACCTGCTGTAACAGCAAATGCTCCGAGATAATCAATTCTTCCTGTCTCCCTGGGTGCAATAAAATCAGATAAACACAAATTTGGTGCATTGTTTTCTTTTTGAACCTGGTTGCGGAGATTTCTGAAAACTGCGATCGTTTTTCCCCTTTTTTCATTGTTATATACTTCTATATCATCACCCACAGCATTTGCCGGGAAAAAACCCAATACACCATTTGCCTGCAAAAGTCCCTCTTTCTCAATTCGGTCAAACATCTTATTCGCATCATCAAAAAGCTTATGAGCCTCTTTACCCATCTTCGGATCCTTAAGTATATCAGGAAATTTACCTCTCAATTGCCAGACAACAAAAAAGAATACCCAGCTAATATATTCTCTGATCTCATGAATGGGATAATTTTTAAAAACTTTAATCCCCAGGAATTCAGGTTTATATATGGGAGCTTTTTCCCAGTCAATTTGCAATTTATTCTTTCGGGCTTCTTCAAGACTTACAAAGTTCACTTTTGAACTTGAACCTGAATAGCTTGTTCGTAGTTCTTTATACTCCTTCTTTATCTGTAAAATATAGTTTTTCTGAAGATCTTTGGATAACAGGTTGTTGACAACGTTAACACTAAGCGATGCATCCTTGACATGAATGACGGGAGCTCTGGTTTGCGTTTCAATTTTAACGGCAGTGTGTATTTTTGATGTTGTTGCTCCTCCAATAAGCAAAGGTTTTGTAATGCCTTGTTTTTCCATTTCATTGGCAAATTCTGCCATAATCTCAAGGGACGGTGTTATTAAACCACTTAGTCCGATAATATCCACATTTTGTTCAACAGCAGTTTTAAGGATCTTCTCAGTGGGTACCATAACACCCAGATCAATAACTTCATAATTATTGCAGCCAAGAATTACCCCGACAATGTTTTTCCCAATGTCATGAACGTCTCCTTTTACTGTGGCAAGAAGTATTTTGCCAATATTTCCCGGCTTGTCAGTGAGTTCTTTTTCTTGCTCAATAAAGGGCAGTAGAACAGCAACTGCTTTTTTCATTACCCTGGCACTTTTCACAACCTGAGGCAGAAACATTTTTCCCGAACCGAATAATTCTCCGACAACACCCATACCATCCATGAGCGGACCCTCAATTATTTTCAAAGCTTTGGGATAGTTGTTTCTTGCTTCCAGAACATCCTCTTCAATGTAATCGACAATACCCTTAACAAGTGCATAACCTAAACGTTCTTCAACAGTACCGTTTCTCCAGTTAGCTTTTTTAGTATCCTTTTTATCTTGTTGCTTAACAGTTTCAGCAAAATCAATTAATCTTTCCGTAGCATTTTCTCTTCGGTTAAAAATTACATCTTCTACTCTTTCCAGCAGGTCTTTCGGGATTTCATCATAAACCTCCAGCATGGAAGGATTTACAATTCCCATATCCAGGCCGGCTTTAATAGCATGATACAGGAAAGCCGAATGCATTGCTTCACGGATCACATTATTTCCTCGAAAAGAAAAAGAGAGATTGCTTATTCCTCCGCTGACTTTTGCATAGGGTAAATTTTGCTTGATCCACTTTGTGGCATTCATAAAATCCATTGCATAATTGTTGTGTTCTTCTATTCCTGTAGCAATGGCAAGGATATTCGGGTCAAAAATTATATTTTCAGCCGGAAAACCCACTTTTTGTGTAAGAATATTATATGCGCGTTCACAGATATGGATTTTTTTATCGAACGAGTCTGCCTGACCTTTTTCATCAAAAGCCATAACAACTGCAGCAGCTCCATAATTCAATATTTTCTTTGCACGGTCAATAAAAATGTCTTCGCCTTCTTTTAACGAAATAGAGTTAACAATTCCCTTTCCCTGTATGCATTTCAATCCGGCTTCTATTATAGACCATTTTGATGAGTCAATCATTACAGGCACACGTGCAATTTCAGGTTCGGAAGCGATAAGATGTAAAAATTTTACCATGGTTTTCTCCCCGTCGATCATGGCTTCATCCATACAAACATCAATGATCTGGGCTCCACTTTCAACCTGCTGTCTTGCAATGGAAAGAGCTTCTTCATAGTTTTCTTCCCGGATCAAACGGGCAAATTTCATAGAGCCGGATACATTAGCACGTTCTCCGATGTTAATAAAATTGCTATCACCGGAAATTGTTAAAGGTTCAAGTCCACTAAGCTGTGTTTGCCTTTCAATTTTCGGGATCATTCTGTTGTTATACACTTTCGCTTTTTCTGCAATTGCCTGAATATGTTGGGGCGTACTTCCGCAACAACCTCCGATGATATTAACATTTCCGTCTTTCATATAGACTTCAAGATATTCTGCCATCTGCGAGGGAGTTTGATCATAGCCGCCAAACTGATTGGGCAATCCTGCATTGGGATGAGCACTGATATAAAACGGAGCTTTTTTAGCTAATGCATCAACGTATGGTTTCATACCTCGTGCACCAAGCGAACAGTTAACACCAACACTCAACAACTTGAAATGAGAAATTGAATTTAAAAAAGCCTCAATGGTTTGACCGGAAAGCGTTCTGCCACTGGCGTCCGTAATAGTGCCCGATACCATTACCGGCAATTCCGTATCCTTTTCGGAAAACACTTCCTGAATTGCATATAGTGCAGCTTTTGCATTGAGCGTATCGAAAACGGTTTCTAACATCAGCAGATCTGCTCCTCCATCAATCAGACCTCTTGCTTGCTCAGCATATGCCAGCCGAATATTATCAAATGTAACCGCTCTGTATCCCGGGTCATTAACATCAGGCGATAAAGAGGCAGTTTTATTTGTTGGCCCCATTGTTCCCACAACAAATCTGGGCTTTTCAATGGTTGTATATCTCTTTACAGCTTCTTTTGCCAGTCGGGCAGAAGCCAGGTTCATCTCGTACGAATATTCCTGCAGATTGTAGTCGGCCTGAGAAATCCTGTTTGCATTGAAGGTATTTGTTTCAATCAGATCAGCACCGGCTTCCAGGTATTTTTCATGAATTTCCTTTATGATATCAGGTTGCGTAACAGATAGAAGGTCATTATTTCCTTTTAGATCAATTTCAGAATGTTTAAATCGTTCACCCCTGTAATCATCTTCTGTCAGCTTATACTCTTGTATAAGACTTCCCATTGCACCATCAAGAACAAGGATTCTGTCTTTCAACTCGTTTTCTATGCTTGTTTTATTTGTCATTGGAGATCGTATCAAATAAATGATATGCTGTTAAAATAATATGAAATTTCTGTATGCGATGAACATGGATTCGTATAGACAAAGATATTCGAAAACTGCTCAATCTTTTTACAGGGATATAAGTGCAAAAATAATTGTTTTTGTTATGAGTTGATTCCGGTATGATTAATGTTTGGCAACAATTAACTTAATAAAGTACGGATTTCTTCAAGGTTGCATTTGTTCGTAATTGTTTTTGCTTCCGGTGAATATAAATATTTAAGCAGTTCTTCATATTTATCGGTTATTTTGGATCGTACCATTTTCATTGTACTGTTAATCAGTCTGTTCTCTTCAGTAAAACCTTCGCAAAGAATACCAATTGCGGCAGGAAGCCATCGTTGAGGAAACATGTTCTCGAATTCACCATCGACCTTGTATTTATTCAGTTCTTCATTCAATCGTAACAGCACGTTCTCATACTTTTCGTCCTCTGTAATATTGTTTTCTCTGATGTATTTCATCAAAGATTCCTTATTGGGAACCAACAAACAAACCGAATAAGGCTTTTGATTGTTATATAGCATGCATTGATCTATGAAGGGTGAATTATCAGAAAATGCTTCTTCTATGCCTTCCGGACTGAATTTTTCACCATCGTCAGCAATAAGCAAACTTTTAAAACGACCAAGAACATACAAAAAACCGTCTTGATCCATATAGCCCAGATCGCCGGTATATAGCCAATCATTTTTCAGGGTTTCTTTTGTTGCAGTTTCGTTTTTCCAGTACCCTTTCATTACATTCTCGCCTTTAATAACGATTTCACCTTTCTCACCAGTTGGCAGTGTATTGCCTTGCTCATCACAAATTTTCAATTCCAGATCGGAAACCAGAGTTCCTGAAGAACCCATTTTTGCCTTTTGTAAATTGTTGGAAGATATCACCGGAGCGGCTTCAGTCAATCCATATCCCTGGAACATTGGAATTCCAATGGCATAAAAGAATCGTTGAAGTTCAATATCGAGTAATGCTCCTCCGCCAACAAAAAACTTTAAACGGCCACCAAATCCTGCCCGTATTTTTTTAAATAGAATTGCATCGTACAATTTGACCATAGGCCATAATACTTTCCTAAATCCTTTTCCTTTATTCCATCCGTTTCCGTTGTATTTATAAGCAATTTTTAGTGCATGTTGAAATAATTTTTCAGCTATGCCTCCTTTTTCCTGAATGGCTTTTTCGATATTTTTCCTGAAATTCTTAGCCAGGGCAGGAACACTTAACAAGAAAACCGGTCTTATTTCTTTGATGTTTTTTGGAATGTTCTTCAAAGTCTCCATGGGTGTGCTACCAACCTGAACAGATGCCAGGCTGGCACCATATTTCATTTTTGCGTACAGGCCACAGGTATGTGCAAAGGAATGATCCCATGGAAGTATAAGTAAAGTAGTGTACCATTCAGGGATCTCATACAATGCACTCAATTGTTCGACATTAGCAGTATAATTTCTATGAGTCAGTATGATCCCTTTCGGATCGGCAGTTGTTCCGGATGTATAGCAAATATTTGCAATATCAACCTCAGAAATGGAAGAATATTTCTTTCTGAATTCTTTCGTATTGGTTTTTAAATATGCTTTTCCTTTGTTTACTATATCCTCAATATAAAGAACTGATTTGTTTTCCTTTTTAACAGGATCAAGTGAAATGATTGTTTCTAACGTTGGGATACTATCCGCCACTTGTAAGATCTTATCAATTTGCCGGCTTGATGCAATGGCCATTTTAGTACCCGAATGATTCAGACGAAAACGCAATTCTTCAGGTTCACTAAGTCTTACAGACAAGGGAACATTTATTGCACCATTGTATAATATGCTTAATTCGCTTATTACCCAGTCATTACGGCCTTCTGACAAGAGAGTGACTCTATCACCATGTTTTAATCCGATCAGCATCAAACCTGCCGCTAGTGCATGAACTCTGACTCCTGTTTCATAATAGCTGGTTCCAACATACTTTTTACCATCATGCTGCCAGAGAAAAATATTGTCTGCATATTTTTTAATACTGTTCTCGAATAGGTTAACAATCGTTCTCATTTTAAGTAATTCTTATTGTTAAGAAATACCAAGATAAGGAAAAATTTTGTGGAGTTTATTCGTGAGACTTAAATTTCATGAGTTGTACGAAATGAAATTTTCTAGTCGAACAATGCCGCTGAAAGCGGGAGCAAGGGTAAATACCACGCCTCTTGAGGCGATTAATAAGAAAATCATATGGAGATACCCCGTCTGTTTGCAGCGGGGAGCTTCATTGGCTGGCAGAATTTTATCAGGGTGAATAAATTTCTGCGCAGGGAATTCAAAACATATTGTTGGAACAGTAGTGATAAAAATGAAAGACGGGAATAAGATGTGCAATTTGATGTGTTTGCTATGAGTTCATTTGGGTATGTCTTATCAATGAGTATGTTCTTAAGCATTGATCCATATGAAGTAGCAATTGATCCATATTCAGAGGTTTGTTAAAGAAACCGTCACAACCGGCTTGAACACAATTTTCTTCTTCATTGTTCCATGAATTTGCTGTTTGAATGATTACCGGCAGGTAGGGATTGTATTTTTTGATAATTTGCAGGGAGTTTATGCCATCAAGTTCCGGCAATTGCAGGTCAAGAAGAACAATATCTATATCCCTGTTTTCTATACACATATTGGCAGCAAGTAAGCCATTTGCTGCCCATAAAATATTTATTCCTGTTCGTTTTGTGAGAAGCAATTCAATGTATTTATAGTTCAATGGATCATCTTCTGCTATAAGGGCCGTATAATTGTTCCAAACGTAATCCATAAAAAATGTATTTACTGATCTTTACGTTTTCGGGATGAAGAGGATTGTTTTACTTGATGAATAGTCTTTGTAATGAAATCAATGAGTAATTACAGGTGATTAAAAACTGAGGATGTTTTGATACTTAATACTCCATGGAATGCTTGTTTTAAAAGAAAACAACAAACAAAATGCAAATGATTTTGTTACTTTAGGAAAGAAATAAACTTAATGATTATGGCATATACTCTGGAAATTGGAAATCAAGCCCCCGACTTTTATTTGAAAGCAACAGATGGCAATCATTACAGCCTTTCTGATTTTAATGATTCAACCCTTTTGGTGATTTTTTTCACCTGCAATCATTGTCCTTATGTATTGGGTTCAGATGAA
>CAYORG010000092.1:0-7491 GCA_964406315.1 uncultured Bacteroidales bacterium
TTTGAGACGGATAAATTCAAACATTCTGGAAATATCGTGAGTATATGCTTCAATGCTGTTTTGAGAGAGATTTTTTTCAAGTTTCAGGTGATTCCTGAAATCAACAATATAGGAGTCCCATTGGTTCATTCTGGTTTTTCAAAGGTTTTACCATAATTAGAATGTGAAAATATACAATAGTATTTTCTTTTAAAAATAACTTGCGGGCGATTATCTATTCCAGTTATTCTATAGGAAGATACCATTTGCAGAGGTCAATTCGGGTTCTTATCAAAATACATCTGTTTCGCATGAAGTGGAATTATTTCTCATAATTCAATTAAAAGTTAGCCTATTTTCATAATTTCGCTAATAGCATTGCAAAATCATGAAAGCGCGATTTCTCATTATCCTGAATTTGTTTTTTTTGAATGTTGCCTGTGCATCTCATCCGGTTCATATATCTGTTGTGAATTTGGATATATTAAGCGATTCCAACATAATAAGGTATTCATTATGTTTATTTTGTGAAGATCTTCAAAACATAATAAATTATAAATACAATACTTTGCTTGATTTTCGTCATCAGAACCGAATGACTTTTAAGGAGCAACAATCGATACTGGAGTATTTAAATTCTTCATTTTTATTGAAAAACTCTCATAATATACCTTTAAATTCAGAGTTTATAAACTGGAAAATTGAAGATGATTTAATATGGTTCTATTTTTGTATTAAAGAAATTGCAGAAATTCGGAAGTTGACCATTGAAAATAAATTGATGCTTGATCTTTATATGGACCAGAAAAACTTGTTGATACTTAATAATAACGGCAAGGAGAAAGGCTATGAGTTTAATAAAAGAGATGCAATTTATATAGTAATCATTGGTGATGATTAGATACAATACTATACTATTATTCTTATTTTGTTTTGTAACGCATACTTTAGCTACACATAACCGGGCTGGCGAAATTACATACAAACATCTGGGAGGATATACGTATGAATTTACGATTACAACGTATACTTTTGTTTACAGTCAGGCAAACAGAAAGGAACTGAATGTCTCATGGGGTGATGGCACAACCACAGTGGTTAAGAAAGAGCCTTACAATGAGTTCATACAGATTCCGAATACCGATTACTATTATAATACTTATATTGCCACACATACATATCCCGGCGCCGGAATCTATGAAATACTGATGGAAGATCCTAACAGGAATGCAGGGGTAAATAACATTCCAAACTCTGTAAATACAATTTTTTCAATCAAGACTACGATGATGATCGGATCAGGTATTGGTGCAAACAATACACCAATATTGTTGAATCCTCCAATAGACAAAGCTGCAAAGGGTCATCTCTTTATTCACAATCCCGCGGCTTTTGATCCGGATGGGGATAGCCTATCCTATGAAATAACTATTTGTACGGGAGCCAGCGGGCAGCCTATTGAAGGTTATATGTTACCTCCTGCAACAGATACTCTTCTGATTGATGCAATTACGGGTGATCTGCTGTGGAATACTCCTGCTGACGTAGGAGTATTCAACATTGCCATACTGGTTGAAGAATGGCGAAAAGATATTCGCATCAGTCGAATAGCCCGTGATATGCAAATCGATGTGTATGAAACAGATAACAATCCGCCTGTAAATTCTGATATTCCGGACTATTGTGTTGCAGCTGGTGATACTGTTTATTTTTTAATAACATCTACTGATGCCGATGGTGATCCGATGGAACAATATATGGGTGGTGGCCCGTTTCAGGTAGATAATCCTGCGGAACATTGTATTACATCAACGGGGAATGGCTTCATAAACTCATATTTTATATGGATCACGAATTGTTTGCACGCAAGAAAACAACCTTATACTGTAGTCCTGAAAACGGAAGACTTGAATGATGATATCCAGTTGGTTGATATTACAAGTTTTTCAATACGCGTATTGCACCAGCCTCCTCAAAACATTGAAGCGATTCCCGGGAGTGATACCATAAGGGTTGAGTGGGATGTTTCGAGTTGCGGAGTCCCTGAAGGATACAGAATTTACAGAAGACTGGGCAGTTACAATTACATTCCCGATAGTTGTGAAACAGGTTTACCGGCATATACCGGTTACGAATATCTTGATTACGTAAAAGGTAGCCTGACAAATTATTATACGGATGATAATTTGGGAGAAGGACTTGTTCCCGGCTATGATTATTGCTACCGTATTACAGCCTATTATACTGATGGTGCAGAAAGTATTGCTTCAGAAGAGGTTTGTTCTACCCTGGTACCGGGCACTCCCCCTATTTTGAGGGTGAGCGTGGCAAAGGATGACGAAGAAAATGGGGCAATTGAACTTGCATGGGCAGTTCCCCAGGATCTGGATCCGGTATATGACGGACCATACCGTTATGAAATTTTCAGAATGGCCCCCAATGAGGATGAATTTACTTCAATTGCGATCATTCCAAGTTCTGATCTGACAGACACAACATACACAGATACAGGAATTAATACCCTCATTTATCCCTATACTTATAGTGTTGTTTTGTATGAAGAGCAGGACGGAAACTGGGTTCAGCTGCCAGGCAATGAAACCGCATCATCTCAATACATAGAAATCGACGGTTCCGATAATGAGTTGACCCTGAATATGAAAAAAAGGAGCCCCTGGTTTAATCAACAATATGAAGTGTTCAGAAAAAATAGTTCAACTGAAACCTTTGAATCAATAGGCATAACCGAAGGATCTGTATTCATTGATTCAGGATTAAAAAATAACAGGGAATATGTTTACAGGACTATAGGTGATGGAATACGTCCTGTTTATGAAAGGATTTACTATGTACAAAACACTTCCCATTTGGCTTCGGGAATACCAATTGATACGATGCCTCCATGTCCGCCCGATCTTGTCGTTACTTCCGAATGTGATGTATATAATGATAGTACTTTCGCATACAATTTCCTGACCTGGAGCAATCCTGAGGAATGTGAAGACGATGATATAATAGCCTATATAGTGTATAGCCGTGATTCTTTGTATGGAGAATTCCTGGTACTTGATACTCTGCCAAATACTATTTTTGAATATACCGATCCTCCGGAAAATACAATTGAAAAATGTTATGCCGTTACAGCCATCGATTCTTTTTACAATGAAAGTCCAATGATTCCGTTTTGTGTTTATAATATCTGTGGATATTATGATCTGCCAAATGTTTTTACTCCCAACAGTGATGGAATAAATGATATTTATACTTCATGGAATCTTAACGATTATGTAAAACAGGTAAATATGAGAATATTTAACAGGTACGGGAAAGAAGTATTCAGAACAGATCACCCCGACATCAACTGGGATGGAAGAAACAAGGCGAATGGGAAATTGGTCAGCTCAAGTGTATATTACTATACTTGTGATGTTTATGAGCCAAGGATTACCGGACTGATTATGCACACATTAACAGGCTTTATTCATGTTTATTCAGGTGATGATAATATTAAGGCAGAATGAAAAGATCAATTCAATTAATTTCGATACTGCTGCTGCTGACAACTTTTATTTCTGAAGCTCAGACCCTCGAAAAAGATGTCGTTCATGCGTTTGGTCTTTATGGATCCGGGAATTATAGTGAGGCGGTTACAGCTTTTGACCAGGTCCTAAATAACTACAGTAAGTACGATCAGAAATGTATATTCTATCGTGGTATTGCTCAATACCAATTGCAAAATTATACTGCTGCCAGATCTGATCTTCAACTGGCCGTTGAATCCGGATATCCCGAAGCCTATCTTTGGATGGCAAAATTGTATGTGTCTGCAGGATCATATCCGGAAGCAAATCATGCCATAGAACAATATTTAAAAGAATCAAAACATCCGGATGTTACGGAAATAAAGAAAGAAGAATTGTTTAAAAGGCTTCATAACACGCAGGAATGGTTTTCCCTCTGGGAAAAAGATCTGTTGTCAGATGAAATGAAAATTCAGGAGGAAGTGAACTTCTATATTTCCAAAATGAATTTTGAGAAGGCTCATGAAATCATTGGAGCCAATCTGAATAAGGGACTGGATGATGCATTTTTGTATGAATTGAACAGCAGGGTGTACTTCCGGGAGGGGATCTTTCAATTGGCGCTTAATGATATTAATACTGCTATCTCTATTCGTTCGGGTTCGGAACGTTTATTAAAATTGAAAGCCGATTATTTGGTTCAGCTGAATAAAAACTTTGAAGCAGTTAAGATTTTAACAGAACTACTGGAGAATACTCCCGAAGATTTTTCATTGCGTTTTATGAGAGCAAATACGGCCTATTCTGCCGGAGAGTATGATCTTGCTTATGCCGATATCAATATTTACATGAAGTATTTTGAAACACCGGAAACTGTTTACCTCATGGGTGAGATTCTCTATTCAAGGGGTGAATATCTTGAAGCCCTGAAATATTTTAACCGGCTTATCAGAGATGAGGTAGCGCAGGCAAAATATTTCAAAGCACGTGGATTGACATATTACGAGACAAAAACCTACCAATATGCAGCGTATGATCTGTCCATGAGCCTTGATCTTGACCCAAATGATGCTCAAACGAATTTGTACCTGGGCATAACCCAATATCACTTGGGAGAAAAGGAACTTTGCTGTTACTATCTGAAACGGGCAAAGAATTTTGGTGAGTTGTCAGCAATAGAATACCTCCGGAAATATTGCGATTAAAAAAGCCCTGAAATGATCAGAGCTTTTAATTTTTTCCGAAGATACAGGATGATCATAGCTTTAGTCCAACACCAATATTGAATGTAGCCAAATCATATACATAAATTTCGCACATTACTGACAATTTATTGGTAAAATAGTATTTCGCACCGGCAAATGCTGTAATGACAAAACGAGCACCGGAATCATTAGCTATATCATAAGGATAATCTCCATATTCTTTTCCTGATCGGATAGTAACGCCCGAAGCTATACCAGCATAAGTATCAAGCTTATCAACAAACTGGTAATGATAAGTTGCCCTTGGTACAATTGAAATGTGTGTGTATTTATATCCGTATTCGTAAATGCCATAATCCCACTTGGTTTTGACCGTGCTAACGCCAAGTATTGCTCCTACACCAAATACACCAGGACCCCAGTCATCTTTTAATGCATAATCACCAGCAACAGAGATAAAAGGCAACCCCATTTTGTAGTAAGTACCATAATACCAGGCTGAACCGAATCCGATCTGGAAATTCAAATCAAAATCACCTTTTTCAAAACTCTGTGCATTTAGGTTTGAAGAGGTAAAAGAAAGCGCAAAAAGCGCTGCAATGACAATTAAAATGCTTTTTCTAAGTTTTTTCATGGGTAGAATATTTAGAAGTTTGATATTAAGTTTTAATTTTTATGCAAGTTATACAAATGATTTTCTATTTTAAATAACAATGGACTTCTTTTTTTAGAAGTTTTGAACTATAACGATGGGAAAGATATTTTGTTATTATAATGGTTGCAAATTCGTTCAATTTTAGGTTTTATCCTGAATGTTTTTTCTTAATTCAGATAAGAATTTTTTCATCTGATCTGAATCCCTGGTAGAAATAATTTCTTTAAGATATTCCATTTTTTTATTTATCTTACTTAACTGATCAAAAGTATATGGACTGAATAAGATTTCTGTAAGCAAGTAATCATCTTCGGATAATAATCCTTTCGCAATTTCCAGGTGTTTTTTAAAGGTCGTTCCCGGTGCTTCCTGCTGTTTCATGCAGGCGGCAAATAGCATGGTTGAAGCAAAAGGAACAGATAATGAGTAGGCAATGGTTTTGTCGTGATCAATGAAGGTGTATTCAAATATTTTTATACCAAATGACTGGTAAAAATTTCTGAAAAATTCTTTGCCTTCTTTATCCGATTGTTGAATGATAATGGCACTCTGGTTGCTTAATTCTTTAATATTCGCAAAAGTTGGTCCGAACATCGGATGAGTGGATACAAATCGTCTTCCCGAGTTTAGGTAAAAATCCCTTAATGGTGTCTTGACAGATGTTATATCCGCAAGAATACAGTTGCCGGAAATAAAAGGCAGTATATCCTCAAATGCCTGAATTGTGAATTGAAGACTAACGGCATTGATAACCATTTCAGGGTTAAAATCCTGAATTTCCTGAAAGGTAAGTAAACGGTGACTGTTGAAAAGATACTTCAATTTGGATTTATCCTTATCGTATACCCCAACCTCATAATCGAGGCATAGCGACTCGACCAGCCAGGTTCCCATTTTTCCTGCACCCAGTATTAGTATTTTTTTCATTTTCCACTATAGATTTTCGGAATTTTTTGTTCCTGTAACATAAAATCTGTCAAAACAACAGCGGTGGCAGCTTCCAGAACAACCGGCACTCTCAGGGCAATACAGGTATCATGTCTTCCCTGTACTTCCAGATCGTTCATTTTGCCTGTTTTCATATTCATCGTACGCTGTTTTTTAGATGTGCTCGAGGTGGGTTTGACTGCAATCCGGAAAATCAGTTCATTCCCATTGGTAATTCCGCCGTTGATGCCACCTGCATTGTTGGTTTCCGTTTTTCCATCCATGGATACAATATTATCATTGTGCTCACTGCCTTTCATTTTCGCTGCCATGAACCCCGAACCAAATTCAATGCCTTTTATGGCAGGAATGGAAAATATCATATGGCTCAATACGGATTCCACCGAGTCAAAAAAAGGTTCTCCCAACCCAACGGGCAATCCTTTCACAGAACATTCCACAATACCACCTATGGAATCCTGTTCTTCAACAGCTTTATCAATAGCTGTCTGAATATCAGTCGTTCCACCGGCTTCAATCAGCCGGGCCTGAATGTGTATTGATCCCAGTAATTTTTTGGCAACAACACCTGCAGCTACCAAACCCAGGGTCAGTCTGCCGGAAAAGTGACCTCCGCCCCTGTAATCCTCAAATCCTCCGAATTTCTTTGTTGCTACAAAATCAGCATGTCCCGGACGGGGTATTTCTCTTGATTTGGAATAGTCTTTTGATCTTGTGTTTGCATTTTCGAACAGAATTGTAAGGGGTGCTCCGGTAGTGCGATCATTAAAAACTCCACTTAGCAATTCAGGCAAATCAGCTTCTTTGCGCGGAGTTGTTCCTTTTGCACCGCTTCGGCGTTTGTTTAAATCGGCATTAAAATCTTTAATCGTTAGAGGCAGACCTGCAGGTACACCGTCAATAGTTACACCAACACCCACTCCATGAGATTCCCCTAAAATTTGTATTCTGAATAGTTTTCCAAAGCTGTCCATTTGTAATTGTTTAATTGTGTAATTGTTTAATCGTGGAATTGTTTAATTGTTTAATTGATGAACTGGTAAACCAGTCAACTGATTAAATGAAGACATCAATATATCCTATACGTTTTTTACCAGACTTCATTTCACCGATTCACCGATTCTCCGAATAATCATTTTCTTACAACCTAATCACCCAAAAACCCAACAACCCAAAAACCCAA
>CAYORG010000093.1:0-7317 GCA_964406315.1 uncultured Bacteroidales bacterium
TGGAAGATAATGTAATGGTAGAAATTTCTGACAATGGCATTGGCATTTCCGAAAAGGACCTCCCCAGGATTTTTGAACGATTTTTCAGAACAGACAAAAGCCGTTCGCGTGAAATGGGAGGTACCGGACTTGGCCTGTCCATTGTAAAACATATTATTGAAGCACACAACCAGACCATCAACGTGCAAAGCACTTACGGAAAAGGAACCTCCTTCTCCTTCACCCTCCGAAAAGCCTGAACCGATTTTGTAGGGTCACACCATGGCGTGACCGTTTTTTATTAATGAGACTCAATTTTCACTTCATATTATTCGTGAAAATTGTAAGTCGAATTAATCCCGATAGCGAAGCTAATCGGGATCAAACACCCTGTGCTCCTGGCACAGGGTAAAATTCCTTTTAGGGTCTTGGGTCTTGCCCAAGGGTAAACGTCATTTACTAAATACACCGCATCAGTGGTACTATCCAATGCCGGAAGTTTACGTTTCATGGATTGTGTATATCCTTTGCAGTAAGCACCCCCTCTCCAATCTGGAGAGGGCAGGGGTGAGGTATTCATGCCGGTAATTTACGTTTCCCGATTTACTGAATGCGAAATAACCAATTACCAGTTACGAATTACGAATTACCAACCACCCAATAACCCCGTAACCTGAAAAATCAAACTTCAATTGATCCCATCATTACAAATCAACTGATTTTCAAAAGTTTCACTAATAAAAATTAAAATTGGTTTTTTCTGTTCAGAAATCTATCTTTGTGCAATTTTCAGCAGATTTTTCAAAATTACAGGTAAAATGAGTGTCAAATTTCCGGAATACAAGCAATTTGATTTATCCAGGATCAACAAGGAAATGCTGAACCAATGGAAAAGCAGGGATGTTTTCAGCCGTAGTCTGGAGTCCCGGCGCGCAGGTAGGGCATTTATCTTTTATGAGGGACCTCCCTCTGCCAATGGTATCCCCGGCATTCATCACGTTATGTCACGTACAATAAAAGACATCGTTTGCCGCTTCAAAACCCTCAAAGGCTTATTTGTTGAGCGCAAAGCAGGTTGGGACACGCACGGACTACCTGTTGAACTGAGCGTGGAAACCTCTCTTGGGATCACTAAGGAAGATATAGGTACAAAAATCAGTATAAAAGAATTCAACAACACATGCAGGAAAGAGGTAATGAAATACACACGTGAGTGGGAAGATCTTACGGAAAAAATGGGTTACTGGATCAATATGGATCATCCGTATATTACTTACGATAACCGATACATTGAAACGCTCTGGTATCTTCTGAAACAACTTCATGATAAAAACCTGCTCTATAAGGGCTACACCATACAACCCTTTTCTCCTGCTGCAGGTACAGGACTTAGCTCTCACGAACTAAATCAACCCGGTTGTTACCGCGATGTAAAAGATACTACCTGTGTTGCTCAGTTTAAAGTCATCCGGGATAAGAAATCAGAATTTCTTTTTAAAGACACAGATACTGATCTTTATTTTCTCGCCTGGACAACAACTCCCTGGACTCTTCCATCCAACACAGCCCTTGCTTTTGGCGCTGACATACGGTATATAAAAGTGCGCACATTCAATGTTTACTCAGGTGAGCCTATTACAGCTATACTTGCTAAAGACCTTATGCCGGTTTATTTTAATGTAAAAAATGCAGAACTCAGCCTTGATGAATACAATCCGGGAGATAAAAACATACCTTATAAAATACTTCACGAATACAAGGGAAAAGAATTTGAAGGCATCCTATACGAACAGCTCATCGATTGGGTGAAGCCCGCAGGCAAAGCTTTTGAAGTACTTCTTGGAGATTTTGTTACCACCGAAGACGGAACAGGTATTGTACATATTGCCCCGACTTTTGGTGCTGACGATTATCGTGTCGCCCAACAATACAAGGTAGCTTCTCTTACTATTGTTGACAGACAGGGAGTCACTGCGCCTCTTGTTGATAAGAAAGGACGCATGTATCCCGTAAAAAATCTGGATCCTGCATTTGTTAAAAATCAGGTCAATCTGAATACTTATTCAGAGTTTGAGGGCCGGTATGTAAAAAATGAATACGATGAAAACCTGACAGAAAATGACCCGACTCTGGATATCGATATTGCTGTAATGTTGAAAAAGAACAACAAAGCATTCCGCATAGAAAAACATGTGCACAATTACCCCCACTGCTGGCGCACAGATAAACCTGTACTTTACTATCCTCTCGATTCCTGGTTTATACGTACGACAAAACTGAAAGATCGCCTGATAGAACTTAACAATACCATCAACTGGAAACCTGAATCTACCGGTACAGGACGTTTTGGAAAATGGCTTGAAAACCTTGTCGACTGGAATCTTTCCCGCTCACGATTCTGGGGTACCCCCCTGCCAATTTGGATATCGGAAGATAAAACCGAAGAAATCTGCATTGGTTCTGTCGCCCAGCTTAAAAATGAGATCGACAAGTCTGTGAAAGCAGGATTTATGAAATCCAATCCTCTTGCCTCATACAAAGAAGGTGACTTTTCAGAAAAAAATTATTCTCACTTCGATCTGCATCGTCCCTTTGTGGATGAAATAGTGCTTGTATCAGACAACGGACAAAAGATGATGCGCGAACCTGACCTCATCGATGTATGGTTCGATTCCGGTGCCATGCCCTATGCCCAGGTTCATTATCCCTTTGCTACAAAGGAAGATGAATTTCGTGCTGTGTATCCTGCCGACTTCATTGCTGAAGGTGTTGACCAGACTCGTGGGTGGTTTTTCACCATGCATGCCATTGCAGGCATTCTTTTTAATTCCGTCGCTTATAAAAACATCATCAGCAATGGCCTGGTGCTGGATAAAAACGGCAACAAAATGTCAAAACGACTGGGAAACGCTGTTGATCCCTTTGAGACAATTAAAAAATACGGTTCTGATCCCCTGCGCTGGTATATGATGACCAATGCGCAACCCTGGGATAACCTGAAATTCGATATGGAAGGAGTGGAAGAGGTAAGACGTAAATTCTTTGGTACACTCTATAACACCTATTCTTTTTTTGCGCTCTATGCAAATGTTGATGGATTTGACAATTCAGCTACAGAAATTCCTGTTGAAAAAAGACCTGAAATTGACCGCTGGATCATCTCCCTGCTGAATTCCCTGATCAAAGAAGTGGAATCGCATTATGAAAATTATGAACTTACACGTGCCGGTCGGGCAATTCAGGAATTTGTGCTGGAAAACCTCAGCAACTGGTACGTTCGGCTGAACAGAAAAAGATTTTGGGGAGGTAATTTCGATGATGACAAACTTGCTGCTTACCAGACATTGTATGAATGCCTCGAAGCAGTTGCCATTCTTGCATCGCCTATAGCTCCTTTTTTTACTGACAAAATTTTCTGCGACCTGAACAGCGTATCCGGAAAGTATGATCAGGATTCTGTTCACCTTGTTTATTTTCCGCAGTGGAATAAAAATTATATAGACAAAGACCTGGAACAAAGAATGAGTATTGCGCAGACAATTTCTTCCATGATACTCAGTTTACGACGTAAGGTAAACATCAAGGTACGTCAACCCTTGAGCAAAATTATGGTGCCTGTACTCAACAGCAAATTTGAAGAACAGTTACAAAAAGTATCTTCCCTGATCCTTTCGGAAGTAAATGTCAAGGAAATTGAATATCTGAAAGATGTTTCAGGAGTACTTGTAAAAAAAATCAAGCCTAATTTTAAAACACTTGGACCCCGCTATGGGAAATTGATGAAGCAAATATCCGGCACCATAGCAAAATTCTCGCAGGAAGACATTGCTGAAATAGAATCTTCAGGGAAAAAAGCAATTCAGGTAGATAGTGAAAAGATTGTTCTTACCCTGGAAGATGTTGAAATCATCTCGGAAGATATCCCCGGATGGCTTGTTGCCAATGAAGGGAAGATAACAGTAGCCCTGGATATAACTGTGACGGAAAAACTGCGTAATGAAGGTATTGCCCGGGAATTTATCAATCGAATCCAAAACCTGAGAAAAGACAGTGGTCTTGAAGTAACAGATAAAATTCATATACGCATTAAAAAACATGGGGATATCATTAAGGCTGTTGAAAACTTCTCAGAATACATTAGCTCTCAAACCCTGGCAACAAATATTGATTTGGTGGATGAACTTAAGGCTGACAAGGCTTTTGAAGTTGAATTAAGCGATGAAATTATCACCCTGATACAAATTAATAAGATTTAAAAAGGAAAGCAGTACATATTAATATTTTTTATACTTTTAATAGACTAAATTTTATGATGATGGCTGAAAAGACAAGATATAATGATGAGGAGTTGGTAGAATTCAAACAGATCATTCTGGATAAGCTCGAGAAAGCCAAAAAAGATTATGAGACACTCAAGAGTGCCATAACTCAAAGCGAAAGCAACGATACTCAAGATACTTCTCCTACTTTTAAAGTCCTCGAAGAAGGCGCATCAACACTCTCAAAGGAAGAATCTGGCAAGCTGGCACAACGACAACAAAAATTCATCCAGCATTTACAGGCTGCCCTGGTACGAATCGAAAACAAAACCTATGGTATTTGCCGTGAAACAGGAAAGTTAATATCTAAGGAGAGACTTCGGGCGGTACCACATGCCACTCTTTCTATAGACGCAAAACAAAGGCAAAGATAATTCCTGTTTTTATAACAAAATAAAAATGATTGGGTACTTTCTCCAATCATTTTTTATTTTTGTCAGCAACATATACATCATGCGAAACCCATTTACATTGTCTCTGTCACAAAAGGCTCTGCTGGTTGTAATAACAATTCTTATCATTGACCAGACTTTTAAGATCATTATTAAAACAACAATGCCCCTGGGATCAACTCAACCTGTTATAGGCAATTGGTTCCTGCTTCGTTTTATTGAAAATCCGGGTATGGCTTTCGGAATTGATATACCGGGAAAATTTGGCAAGCCGGCATTGACCATTTTTCGATTGATGGCGGTTGTACTTATCAGTTTTTACATGCGTTCTATCATTAAAAAGAAAGCTCCATTTGGCTTTATCTTCTGCCTTTCCATGATCCTCGCCGGAGCCATAGGCAATATCATCGACAGCATGTTTTACGGCCTGATATTCAGTGAAAGCAGTGCCTTGAAACCCGCAGTGCTCTTTCCCGGAGAAGGAGGATATGCTCCCTTTCTCCATGGCAAAGTAGTTGACATGTTATATTTCCCTCTGATAGAGAGCACTTTCCCCGAATGGGTTCCGTTCTGGCATGGTCAGAGATTCATCTTTTTCAGACCCATATTCAACATTGCCGATTCGGCCATATCCATTGGAGTAGCATCGATTTTTTTGTTTCAAAGGAAATATTTGAAAGAAATGAGTTGATCTATCTTTACGAGACGAAAATGAACAGAAAAGCTCAAGGATAAATGAAACGTTTGGAAAATTTAAATGAATAGAATAACCAATGCGGTTTTCTTCTCTTATGAATTGATAATTCTTATTCCAAATGATTGTATTATTTTTGTGTTGTATAAACACTTCATCTATTAGTATATTCACATATGACTGAGCATGTAATTGGCATTGATATTGGCGGTACTTTTACCAAATACGGAATAGTTGATAAAAACGGTCATTGTCTTAAAGAAAGTTTCACAAGCACTGATAAATATAATGATTTTGATGTCTATCTCGAAAACCTCACCACTGAGATTGAAGAAATAATCAGTTCTTTTCATGATCCCATAAACATTAAAGCCATTGGCATTGGTGCTCCAAACGGCAATTATTACAAAGGCACCATTGAAAATGCTCCTAACCTGAACTGGAAAGGTACCATCCATTTTGTCGAAAAATTAAACCAGTATTATCCTGATATTCCCATTGTACTCACGAATGATGCAAATGCAGCTGCACTCGGTGAGATGATCTACGGAGGTGCCAAAAATATGAAAGATTTTATAGTCATTACTTTAGGCACAGGACTGGGAAGCGGAATTGTTGTAAACGGCAATATCGTATACGGGCATGGAGGCTTTGCGGGCGAATTGGGACATATGAATGTTAAGCATCGTGGCCGCGATTGCGGTTGCGGAAAAAAAGGTTGCCTGGAAACTTATGTTTCTGCTACCGGCATAAAACGTACAGTCTTCAAACTTATGACCGAAAAGATTTTGGAAAGTGAAATGCGTAATATAAGCTTTGAGGATCTTACTTCAAAAATGATCTCTGAAGCGGCCAAAAAGGGAGATAAAATTGCCATCGAAGCATTTGAAATTACAGGACGTATACTTGGTGTGAAGCTTGCTGATGCGGTTGCATGCACCAGTCCGGAGGCAATTTTCCTGTTTGGCGGACTGACAAATGCAGGTGATTTATTGCTTAAACCTACAAAAAAAAATATGGAGGAAAATCTTTTCCCTATTTATAAAGGAAAGGTGAAACTCCTGATGTCACAGCTGAATGAAACCAATGCTGCCATTTTAGGAGCATCAGCTCTTGCATGGAAAGAATTGGAAAAGTGATTTTTTTTCAGTTACTTAAGGTTCTTATTTCTTTGTTATCGTAATTTATCCTTTTTTATTAAGAAATGGAGCAATTACTAAAAAATAAAAGAATTCTGGTTGTTGAAGATGAAGAAACAAACTGGTTTCTTCTGCGTGATATTCTTGAAGGATATTCAGCTGAAGTAGTCTGGGCTGAAATAGGTCAGCGCGCTATTGACATGATTTCCGAAGGTCAGCATTTTGACCTTATACTTATGGACATTCACCTTCCCTCAATGGACGGTCTTGAAGTTACCGAAAAGATCAAATCCATACATCCCGATATTCCTATCATTGCGCAAACTGCTTTTGCCCTCGATAATGAAATTCAAAATTGTTACGATGCAGGCTGTGACGGCCATGTATTGAAACCCTTTTCCATCCCCGAATTATCTGCCGCTATTGAAAAAGTGTTAAAGCCCTGATCCTGGGTTCTCTGGTACGGAATTCGGAATAAGGTTCACAATCAATTTCTAATATCAAATGTCCAATATCCAACTCTAAACTCCAAACTAAACAGCTCAACTCCTCAACTAATCAGCAAACAAGCAACCAAAAAAAGTTTCTGGTCTTTAGTCTTTAGTTTCAAGTCTCAAAATTTCAAATCTCTGTGGTTTGCGTTTCATGGATTGTATAATCCCTGAATTAAGCAGGCAGATGAAACGTATTTATTTTGCATCCTGTCGGGACTGTATCAAAAGTTCGAAAACCGTCATTGCGAACGCAGTGAAGCAATCTGGATTTTTATTTAACAAGATTGCCACGCTCGTACC
>CAYORG010000094.1:0-7234 GCA_964406315.1 uncultured Bacteroidales bacterium
TCAATATTTTAAAATAAAAGCAGATGCGAGCCGAAGAAACCAACACAAAAGATTTGACCTTAGCCGACCAAAAAATGCAGAAAAAGAAAAGTAACATACGGGAGAAGGGTGCAACGGAAGAAACATTCTCATATGAGGAATCATTGAAAAGCTCGATTGATTATTTTAAGGGAGATGAACTTGCCGCTACAGTTTGGATAAATAAGTATGCTCTGAAAGATTCTTACGGGAATCTGTATGAAAAAACTCCGGATGATTTGCATCGGAGACTGGCTCGTGAACTGTTTCGCATAGAGCAAAAATATCCGAATCCATTAAGTGAAGAAGATATTTACCAGGTACTGAAAGACTTTAAATACATTGTGCCCCAGGGAGGTCCAATGACTGGAATTGGAAATGATTTTCAGATTGCATCACTTTCCAATTGTTTTGTAATTGGGAATGATGGTCCTTCAGATTCGTACGGAGCCATTATGAAGATCGATCAGGAACAGGTCCAGCTTATGAAAAGACGTGGAGGTGTTGGGCATGATTTATCACATATTCGGCCAAAAGGAAGTCCTGTTTTGAATAGCGCACTTACATCAACAGGAGTAGTTCCATTTATGGAGCGGTATTCAAATTCTACCAGGGAAGTTGCACAAGATGGCAGAAGAGGAGCCCTGATGTTGAGCATTTCAATTAGACATCCTGATGCTGAAGATTTTATAGATGCTAAGTTAACCCCGGGTAAAGTCACCGGAGCCAATGTTTCCGTTCGCATTGACCATGATTTTATGAAAGCCATTGTAAATAAGACTTCTTATATTCAACAATTTCCTGTCAATAGTGAAAATCCAAGTCATACAAAAGAAATTGATGCCAGGGAGTTATGGTCTAAGATTGTGCATAATGCCTGGAGATCTGCCGAACCGGGCATTCTGTTCTGGGATACTATTACCAGTGAATCAGTGGCAGATTGTTATGCTGAATTAGGATATAGAACAGTTTCAACAAATCCTTGTGGAGAGATACCACTTTGTCCTTATGATTCATGCCGTTTGTTAGCAATTAATTTGTACAGCTATGTCAAAGAATCTTTCACCGATAAAGCAAAATTTGATTTTGTTCTTTTTAGAAAGCATGTGCATAAAGCACAACGATTAATGGATGATATTATAGATCTGGAATTGGAAAAGATAGATGCCATACTGGATAAAATCGGCAATGATCCGGAAGAAATTGAAATCAAGAGAGTTGAGAGAAAACTCTGGGAAAATATCAGGACCAAAGCTGAAGAGGGTAGAAGAACAGGAATTGGAATTACAGCTGAAGGTGATATGCTTGCAGCTTTAGGATTGAGGTATGGAAGTGAAGATGCAACAGACTTTTCAATAGAAGTACAAAAAACACTGGCATTAGAAGCCTATCGCTCTTCTGTATATTTGGCAAAGGAAAGAGGTGCATTCGGCATTTATGACTCCCATCTTGAAAAAGATAATCCTTTTATTCAGAGACTAAAACATGAAGATGAGGATTTTTATAAGGATATGCTAAAATACGGAAGACGAAATATTGCACTTCTTACCATAGCACCTACAGGAACAACTAGTCTGATGACACAAACAACCTCAGGAATTGAACCTGTATTTTTACCTGTATACAAACGTCGTAGAAAAGTCAATCCAAATGATTCAAGTTCAAAAATTGCCTTTACTGATGAGGTGGGAGATACATGGGAAGAATACAATGTATTTCACCATAAATTTGTTACGTGGCTTGAAAAAAATGGCTACAATCCTGAAGAAGTAAGAGATTACGATGATGAAAGGCTGAATGAAGTAATAAAAAAATCTCCTTATTATAAAGCCACATCAAATGATGTTGACTGGTTAAGCAAAGTGAAAATGCAAGGCGAAATACAGAAATGGGTAGATCATTCAATTAGCGTAACAATAAATTTGCCTTCAGATGTATCTGAAGATTTGGTAGGACAACTTTATGTCACAGCATGGGAAAGTGGATGCAAAGGAGTTACTGTTTACAGAGATGGATCTCGTTCCGGTGTACTTATTGCCTCAGAGAAAAAAGAAAATGGGACTTCAGTGAATGATGAAAAATCTTACAAAAGGCCTAAAGTTCTTGATGCAGAAATCATAAGATTTAACAACAACGATGAAAAATGGATTGCATTTGTCGGATTGAAAGACAACAAACCATATGAAATTTTTACAGGAATAGCCGATGAGGAGATGTTCCCGATTCCAAAATCCATAACAAAAGGACAGATCATTAAAAACCGGAATGAAAATGGAGTATCCAGGTATGATTTTCAATATATCGATAAATACGGATACAAAAATACACTGGGAGGTTTGTCTCATATGTTCGATAAAGAGTTCTGGAATTATGCAAAACTTATCTCAAGCGTATTACGACATGGCATGCCTATACCTCATATCGTTCGGTTAGTATCTTCATTGCGGCTCGATAGTGATACGATAAATACCTGGAAAAATGGTGTTGAAAGGGCATTGAAACGCTATATCCCCGACGGAACTAAGGTTAAAAAAGGATTAAAATGCGAGGAGTGCGGTTCGGGAAACCTGATATATCAGGAAGGATGCTTGCTGTGCACAAATTGCGGCTCATCAAAATGTGGATAATTGGTTTTTACGTTTTTAAAATCAAAGGAAGAAAAAGAGGAAGTGTTCTGGTTAGCTTTCTCTTTTTTTTATCTCAATAATGAGAATCTCAAATGAACTTTTATTCATTTCTTTTCTGAAGAAGAGTATAATGTATTAATTTTGAGTAATTGCAACGGGTAAAAATCTTATAAATCATTTACCATGGATAATACAACAAACTCAAATGCTGGTATGGGCCTTGGAATCGCCGGTCTTGTACTTGGGATTCTTTCAATACCTCTGGGAATTATGAAATGTACCTTTGCCACCGGACTTGTATTTGGGATACTGGGGATAACATTAAGTGCTGTTGGCTTATCTCAGGCAAGGAAAGCCAATGCTCAGACAGGTATGATTATTGCCGCACTTATCGTATCTATTATAGGAACAAGTTTTGCTTTTATAAAACTCACAAGTTCTGTAACAAAACTTAAAATTCTTTCAGATGGATGGAAAGACAACATTGAAATAATTGATGAACAATCAAAAGAATTTGAAAAAGGCTTTGAAGAAGAGTTTGAAAAAGAGTTTGAAGAAAATATGGAAGAAACCCTGGAGGACCTTGAAGATGATTTAAATGAAGAACTGGAAATTGCAGGTCAGGAAATAGAAATAAATCTGGAAGGAATGAGTGATGAAGAAAAGGCCCGTAAACTAGGCAAAGCTACCGGAAAGGCAGTTAAAGTATTTGTAGATGAACTGAAAGATACCACAGATCTTGAGAAGTAATGAATTTTGCTGACTTCAGAAAGAATCCCTACAAACTGATCAATCTGATTCTTGCCATCATAATTTTTGGTGTTTTTATCTATTCTGCTGTCTTTTCCCCATCAATATCGAATTACCCTATTCAATCAGAAAGTAAACGTATGTTCAATCAGGATAGTAAAAGTACAGGACTTTCCCGTTCTTTTTCATGCATCCTAAGACTTGATTTAAAGAAGGCAAAAGAATACAATAGATATGGGATACAAATATTCGTTTTTTTTCTGATCCAGTTTTTTTTAAGGTTATTCTTTTTATTAAGCTATGATACATTCAAAGAATTTGGGGTTACCAAAATGATTCTTGTAGATTCGATCGTATCAGTAAGTCTCTTCATATTCTATTTTAAGCCTTTCTTAATGGAATTCATCTATTTTTAATTTTCCCGGAGAACTTCTAATAATTGCTATTGTACATAATTTGTGAACAGGAAACAGCTTCTGTCAGAATGAAAATAGTCAAACCGGATGCACAGATTTCGACAGAAAAATACAAATTACACGCTATTATTTAAGGTATACAGAAGAGGATAGTTACAGAGTACAGAGAAAAGATTCATGATTTTCAGATATCATCAAGTGAAAATGTATCCGCCATTACGATTCCTTTTTCTGTTTTTTTAACCGTGCAACATTCCCGGTAAATATCATGTTCGAAAAACAGGATATATTGATGTTTAGCAGCTTCTTCAAGAAAAGTAGCATGTTCTTTCATTGAAAATAGTGGCTGAGTATCGAATCCACAAACCCAGGAAGGTGGAATATGAGCAGCAGTAGGGAAAAGATCTGAAACATAAACCACAGTCCGATCTTTATAATGAATAAATGGAACGATCAAACCTTCTGTATGGCCATTGTATGTTTTCAGATGAATGCCATTGGTAATATTCATCGTTTCATCCGCGAAAGTTAATTTTTTGCTCTTTTTAATCGGGTCTATGTTTTCAGCCAGATAGGATGGTTTTTCTCTCTGATTTGGGTTAAATGTCCAGTCCAATTGCTTTTTGCTTACCAAGTAACAAGCATTTGGGAAGGTTAAATTGTAGTTGCCGGTTTCATCTATAGAAACAGCACCTCCACAATGATCAAAATGAAGATGAGTCAAGATCAAATCGGTAATGTCATTAAAAGAGAAGCCATAAAAGAGTAGCGATTTTTCCAGGGAATCATTGCCATTGAGATAATAATAGCTGAAAAATTTCTCACTCTGCTTTGTTCCTAAACCTGCATCAATGAGGATAAGCCTTTCATCAGTTTTAACGAGAAGACACCGTGTTGCCAGATTGCACATATTATTCTCATCAGCAGGATAAATTCTGTTCCAAAGACTTTTTGGCACCACACCAAACATTGATCCCCCGTCGAGCTTGAAATTACCTGCTTCAATTTTAAATAGTTGCATGAAATGATATATGAATTACATTTCAAAGATAAAACCTTTTTCTGTGAGACTGTCGTAACGCTTTTTGTCGAATTTGTATAAACGTGCAGACCTGTGCGCAACACCTGTTTGTTTTTCATTAAGCGGAATTAAAAGATTCATTTTCATGATCTTTCTTCTGAAATTAGGTTTATCAAATTCAACATCGTAGATGGCTTCATACAATTCCTGCAATGCGAGGAGGGGGAATTTATCGGGCAATAAATTAAAACCTATTGGTTTGTATTTTAGTTGTTGTCTCAATCGGGACAAAGATCTTTCTAATATTTTCAAGTGATCAAAAGGTAGTTCGGGCAATTGCTTTACATGAAACCACCTGGCATCACTTGCATCAGGACCGGGATTTATTTTATATTGACCTGGCTTTACAAGTGCATAATATACGACTGTTATAACCCTGCCGGCCGGGAAACGATCAACATCGCCAAACGCACCCAGTTGTTCCATGAACAAACCTTTTACTCCGGTTCTCTCTTCAAGCACCCTTGCAGAGGCCTGATCAATATTTTCGTCGTAACGAATAAATCCCCCGGGGAGTGCCCACATTCCAAAAGAAGGCCTAATAGCTCTTTTAATTAGTAAAACTTCCAAAGAAGCTTCCTCAAATCCAAAGATTACACTATCAACCGAAAGTGGTTCGATAATTTTTTTAGACATAAGGTTTGTGACTATTTATGGAAATCAAACATAATGCAAAATAAATAAGTTATAGTCAAAACGACAATTAATTTTTATATTATCTCCTGAAATGATTGTGTAAATTAGCGCGGAACAAAATGTCGTCTGTTATGAAACCCACATGTTAAACAAGTTTAATACAAAGGCGAATGAACAAAATTCCGGAACGGTTTTATTAAAAGCGCTTTTGCCGGAACATGTCGGTTCACTGCCTGTTCGGCGGACAGGCATCCGGCCTTTATAAATAAATTTTATACGGATGAAATTACATTTTATCGCAATTGGTGGTGCTGCTATGCATAATCTGGCTATAGCACTAAAAAGCAAGGGTTATACAATAACAGGTTCGGATGATGAGATATTTGAGCCCTCACGATCACGACTGGAGGAAAACGGACTCCTGCCCGAAAGAACGGGCTGGAATACGTCCAGAATTACTTCGGATCTTGATGGCGTAATTATAGGGATGCATGCGAGAAAGGACAATCCGGAATTATTAAAGGCTATTGATAAGGGATTGACAATTTATTCTTTCCCTGAATATTTGTATGAACAAACAAAAAACAAAAAACGAGTAGTCATTGCAGGAAGTCATGGAAAAACAACAATTACAGCCATGGTTATTCATGTGCTGAGAAGCTGTGGAAGGAATTTTGATTTTATGGTTGGCTCTCAGATAGAGGGTTTTGATACCATGGTTTCACTGGATCGGCACAATGATCTGGCCATATTCGAAGGAGACGAATATCTTTCCTCTCCATTGGACCTTAGATCAAAATTTATGCATTACAAACCTTATATTGCTCTTGTTTCCGGGATTGCCTGGGACCATATTAATGTATTCCCAACCTTTGAAAAATATGTAGATCAGTTTAAAACTCTGTCTAAAATCATTGAACCAAATGGGCATTTTGTATATTTTTCAGGTGATCCGATCCTGGAATCGATAGCGGAAAATGTTAGGTCTGATATTAAAATTCATGCGTATACCGGACACAATTTTTTCATACGACAAAACAAAACATTCATACCTGGTTCAGATGATGAAGCCATTGGTATTGAATTGTTTGGCAAACACAACTTGCAGAATCTCAGTGGCGCAAAATGTATTTGCCAGCTGCTTGGTATCGATGACAAAAACTTTTATAAAGCAATATCAACTTTCAAGGGAACCAAAAAGCGATTGCAAATAGTAAGAAAGACAGATGATTCGGTTGTATTTCTCGATTTTGCTCATTCTCCTTCAAAAGTAAAAGCCACTGTGCAGGCTGTCAGAGAACAATATGCTGATAAGAAATTAATGGCAATATTTGAGCTGCATACTTTCAGCAGCTTAAGTAAAAAATTCATTCCTGAGTATAAGGGGGCATTGAATGGCGCGGATGAAGCGATCGTATTCTTTAATAAAACTGTTATAGAACATAAGAAACTTCAAGAGATTTCAGAAAAGTATGTTAAAGAATGTTTTGACAGTAACAGACTTACTGTTTATTCAGATGCGGAGCAATTGTCAAAATTCCTGTCTGAACTGACTTTTAAGGATACAGTGATTTTGCTGATGAGTTCCGGAAATTTTGGAGGATTGGATGTACAGTCACTGGCATCGAATCTATAAAAAAGGTTTGTATTTCCCAGCATGGATATTTTTTATGGTTTACAGTATTGTTCTTTACAATCAGACTAGT
>CAYORG010000095.1:0-7227 GCA_964406315.1 uncultured Bacteroidales bacterium
GCGATGATATGAAAGGTGCTTCTATTGGAATGGGTATGACAAAGGATTTTAAAACATGGACCCGTCTTCCGAATTCCCTGATGCCGTTTAACCGAAACGGAGTTTTGTTCCCGAGAAAAGTCAATGGAAATTATATTCTGTTTAGCAGGCCCAGTGATAGCGCACACACACCGTTTGGAGATATTTATATGAGCGAAAGTCCCGATCTGGTGTATTGGGGAAAACATCGGTGGGTTATGGGGAAAGGTGGCCAGGGATGGTGGCAGGGTACAAAAATAGGTGGCGGCCCGGTACCTGTTGAAACGACTGAAGGCTGGCTGATGTTCTATCATGGTGTCTCAGGCACATGTAATGGATTCGTTTACAGCTTTGGAGCTGTTTTGTTTGATATTAATGATCCGGGTAAGGTATTATTAAGAACCCGCGACTATCTTCTTACCCCTGAAAAGGATTACGAAACAGCAGGATTTGTTCCCAATGTTACTTTTCCCTGTGCCAATATCTATGATGCAGATACAGGGCGAATTGCAATTTATTATGGTGCGGCTGATACATATACAGCATTGGCATTTTGTCAGATAGATGAATTGCTGGAATACATGAAAAAGAATGGCGAAGTTTTTTAGTTGTAAAATAGAATTTTCAATAGCCGGGGAATGGAAATGATTTACAATACTCTAAGCGTTGTGTTTTTTTGTGATTTTCCTGCCTCAACAGTCAGGTTTATGAAATTCTGTGCGACAGGATTTTAATTTATACCACAGCGCCTCCGCAGAGTAGCTTCGTCCGACGCCATAGGCTTTGGCCGACGGCTGTCAGCGCTCGCGGAAAGTCACCAAAGTATACACAAAGTTTCACGAAGATTTCTATAAATTCCTTATACTATTGAATCACCTTATCCCATCCGGTTTTTGATATGTTTCGGAAGATCACAACTCCACTTACCAGGGCAATCGCGAGAAAAATGAAACCTGTATTATATTCCTTAAAAATTATTTTTCCAAAACCAAACAGACTAAAAAGTACCAGAAGACAACCGAAAATATAGTTGATGAACAGGGTCTTGTATCCTATATCGCCTTTTACTTCCGGCATCTTGTTTGAAATAATTTTCCAGCCTTTGCCACCCGGATGAATTCTTTTATAAAACTCTTTTAACTTTTTCTCACTGGAAGGAGGTGTCAGTAATGTCACAACAAACCATACAATGGTAGACCATGCTACAATGATCAATAAGCTTGTTTCGTAATTCAGATGATATTTGAAGTGCAGTATAGGATATACAACAAATGGTGCAATCATGGCTGATATCTCAGACCATGCATTGATACGCCACCAGAACCACCGTAGAATCAATACCAGTCCGATGCCACCGCTGCATACCAGGATAAATTTCCAGGCATCGCTGATCCTTTCTATTTGTGAGGTGACCAAAAATGAAAAAATGATCAGCAAAACAGTTACAATTCTGGAAATTCTCACATAGTATTTTTCTTTTGCTCCGGATTGAATAAAAGGTCTGATAAAGTCATTGATAATATAAGAGGTTCCCCAGACTGTCTGAGAAGCTATGGTTGACATATAAGCGGCAAGAAATGCTGCTAACAATAATCCCAAAAGTCCTGAAGGAAGCAGATCGCGTATAACCATTACATAAGTTTCCCCCTTATCAGGGACATTCGGATACAACACCAGAGCAACGAGGGCTACAATTATCCATGGCCAGGGGCGCAATGCATAATGTGCAATCTGAAACCATAAAGTAGCAAGAAGTGAATGTTTTTCGTCTTTTGCCGACATCATTCGCTGAGCAACATATCCGCCACCTCCCGGTTCTGCCCCGGGATACCAGCTGGCCCACCACTGAACACCAAGATAAGCGACAAAACCTGTAATACTCATTTTTAACAATCCTGTTGAATTGCTGACAAGGGATTCACTTTTGCCTATATCAGGGAAAAAATCAAATACCCACTTTGTTTCTGAAAGATTTGATTTTAAAGAAGCAATACCACCAATATGTTTTACCGCAAAAATGGCCAGTGCTATACTTCCTCCCATGGCCATAATAAACTGAAAGGTATCGGTAAGAGACACTCCCCAAAGACCGGATAATGCTGAGTACAATGCGACGAAAATCATCATGAATCCTACGACCATTAAGTGTGAAGAAAAGGTGATGCCAAGAAATTTTACCTCATGCATACCAAATAGCGTAAGATCAGGAAACATGACATGTAATATCTTCACCATGGCCAGGTTTACCCATGCCATTACTACAGCGTTCATTCCAATACCGATATAGATTGCCTTGAATCCTCTTAAAAAATGAGCTTCTTTGCCGGAATACCTGATATTAACAAATTCAGCATCAGTAAGTATGTTAGAACGTCTCCATAAGCGGGCAAAGAAAAAAACAGTAAGCATACCACCAAAAAGCATATTCCACCATAACCAGTTTCCGGCAATTCCGTTTTGTGCTACCAGCTCAGTGACTGCCAGGGGTGTATCTGCGGCAAAGGTAGTAGCCACCATGCTCGTACCTGCTATATACCAGGGCAATTTACGCCCGCTGAGAAAGAAATCACTTGTACTTTTACCCGCCTTTTTCGACATATAAATGCCAATGCCAATACTAATAATGAGGTAGAAGATTATTATTATCAGGTCTACTTGAGAAATGTGCATTTTATTCAGGGATTTTAGTCAAGTTTATCCAGTACATTTGGCTCCCCTGTCATTTGAATTTCAGCTGATAGAATTTGTTCGTTGTTCAATCCTTCACGATTTGGTTGCTGACCTCCGACAAACACTTGCATTGTACCCGGCAGCACTATACGCTGGTTTGTATCATCAATAACAGAAAGTTGCTCTGGGGTTAGAGTAAATGAAACGGTCTTTTGTTCTCCAACTTTCAGATGAATTCGTTTAAAGCCTTTCAAAGCATGCATAGGAACCGGGTATTTGGAATTATGATGTTTGATATACAACTGGATAACTTCATCTCCATCGAATTCCCCGGCATTTAACACAGTTACTTTTATCTGAAAATTTTCGGTAGTAGTAATTTGCTCCGGCAGATCAAGGTCAAAATACGTAAATTTTGTATAACTCAAACCGAATCCGAAGCCATACAATGGTTCGTCATTGAAATACCTGTAAGTATGTCCATTCATAGTATAATCTTCAAAAGGAGGAAGCTGATCAATTGATTTATAAAAAGTCACCGGGAGGCGGCCTGCGGGATTATAGTCGCCAAATAAAACATCTGCAATGGCAGTCCCTCCTTCCTGTCCCGGATACCAGGTTTCTAGGATAGCAGGTATATTTTCATGTGACCAATTGATTGAAAGTGCACTGCCATTCATAAGAACCAGCACTATTGGTCTTCCCAGGGCTTTCAGTTTTTTTAGCATTTCAATTTGTATTGACGGCAGATCAAGAGAAACACGATCACCTCCTTTAAATCCTGAAAGATCAACTTCCATTTCCTCACCTTCCAGTTTGGGTAACAAACCACCGACAAATACAATGACATCCGATTGATTTGCCATATCAATAGCATCCATCTCATTGTAATCGGAAGGTAAAACCCACTCAAGACTAATATGAGAATACCAGTCTTTTTGATAATATTCAATTTCCACACTGTGCTGACTGCCGGCTTCTAACATCAAATGGATATTTTCTGATTTCCATCCATTATACCAGGCATCTATCATCAACTGATCATCAATGAATAATCTGAATCCATCATCACCGTTAACGGCAATTAAATAACTTCCTGTAATTGGGGCAGTGATATTTCCATGCCATCGCATAGAGTAATTCTCAGGATTCATACCATGCAATGGGGCCCTGTTAAACCATGAGAAATTAATTGCAGAATCAATACGGACTTCATAAGGTGTTCCTTCAAGGTTTGGATTAGTAAAATATTCACCTGTTAATCCAGCTTGTCCTTTTGAACTTAAATATTTCCAGCTTATAATTTCTTTTTCCACGTAATTTTCATGATAACTACATCCTTTTGAATAGAGAACGCGGACATCAGAAGGCACTCTACGTCGTATACCTTCCACGGGGGTTATAAATTCTGAAGGCAATCCGTTATAGTTACCGTACATTACTTCCGGGTTATCTGCATTTGGACCTATCACGGCAATTGTTTTTATATCAGAACCTAATGGCAGCAAGTTGTTTTCATTTTTTAATAAAACAATGGATTCTCTGGTTGCTTCCACTGATAATCTCCGGTGTGCCTGACAATCATTTACCTCGTATGGTATTTTATTGTAGGGTACCATTTTCGGAGGGTCGAACATACCCAGTTGAAAGCGCGCTTTAAAAAGTCTTTTCAGAGCAAGATCTATGTCTGCCTCAGTCAGGTACCCACTATCAATTGCTGTTTTAAGATGAGAATAGGTTCGTCCGCAATTCAGGTCACAACCTGCTTTTACTGCAATAGCTGCTGCTTCAGCTTCCGATCCTGCCAGTTTATGGTGTGCAAAGATATCATATACAGCACCGCAATCGGAGACAACATATCCGTCAAATCCCCAATGATCTCTCAGAATATCAGTCAATAAATATTCACTGCCTGTACAGGATTCGCCTCTGAATCGATTGTATGCACTCATGACAGATTGAGCATTGCCTTCAATAATGCAAGCCTTGAATGCCGGGAGATAGGTATCCATAAAATCCCGCTGACTTACATCCACATCAAATTCATGTCGTAAAGGTTCAGGACCGCTGTGAACAACATAATGTTTTGGTGTCGCGATGGTTTTATAATACATCGGATCATTTCCCTGCATACCCCTGACAAAAGCCACACCCATTCGTGATGTAAGGAAGGGATCTTCCCCGTATGTTTCCTGACCTCTTCCCCAGCGCGGATCACGAAATATATTGATGTTCGGAGACCAGACTGTTAATCCTTTGTATCTGTCACGTTCGTTCTTTTTTATATAATCATTGTATTTTGCTCTGAACTCATCCGATATAACCGTTGCAATTTCATACATCAAACTATCGTTGAAAGTAGCAGCAAGACCAATTGCCTGAGGAAATACAGTGGCAATACCAGACCTGGCAACGCCGTGCAATCCTTCATTCCACCAATTGTATTCCGGTATTCCCAGCCTGGGAATAGAATCTGCATAGTCAATCATCTGTCTGATCTTTTCTTCAAGAGTCATTCTTGAGATCAAATCTTCTACCCGTTCCTCAACCGGCAGTTTTGTATTTTTATATCTTTCTGTTGATGAACAGGAAAAGGTGGTCAGAAATAGGATGAAAAGGAAAGGTTTAAGAATGAAGTGTGACAATTGGCCCATAATAATAAGATTTAAATCATACAGATGAAATTACATATTCTAATTGAATTTATGCAATTATTTGGAAATTGATAAATTTCCGGGGAAGTGTGTCATTCAGTGTGGGTATAGCAGTGACAATTGATATGAAATTCAACGGAATGCATTCATAAGTATGTATACAATTTATCTTTTCCTTAATAGATAAATCTCCGCGTTGCTTTTACCACCTTCATAATCAATGATCTGGTATTCTATTTCGATAGGAAATTGAAAATTATTATCATCCGGAGAAATTTGAATATGATCAGGGTATACTTCATAATCGTTTATAACGTTGGACTGTATTCTACTTATCCGAATTGAATCGCCATCCGGATCGAAGTCGTTAAGTAATGGATAAACAATGATTTTTTCCTTCTTACTGATCCTTAGAGTATCATTAATTGCTATCGGATGAGTATTGTTTTCAGGATTGAATTTACCTGCGTCATTCATAACAATAGCAGGAATATCTTTAGGATCATCAACAGCATAATCATAAAATTCAGCCGGATTGAAAGCTTCTCCATCTGATTCCTTTTCGCCTTTTACATTTTCATAACAGTTACCAATGGCTTTCAGTTCCGGATCCCTGATGCCCTTGCCTATATCCTTAAGGAAATGTGCATCATTTAAATTACGGAAGAAATTGTTTTCTACAACCACATGTGACTCCAATCGTACAGCAATGCAATAGTCATCAATATCTTCATAATAATTGTTGAATACATGAACATCTCCATACCTTACCCGAGGCAAACGTTGTTTTAACCTGTAGACTTCATTGTCAATGGTGTCGTAAAACCTGCTGGTCCCGTCAAACCAGCAATGATGAATGGTAATCCTTAAATGTCCCCGGCAAATTGTATCACCATCCCGGCTGCCTATCAGCATCACCTTATTATGATTGCTGAACCTGGTCCAGGAGACTGTAACAAAATCTGCTGCAACTCCTTTGTGGGATGAAAAATCCAGTAATCCGTCATGCGACTGGAATAAATCACAATGGTCAATCCAAATATTCTGTCCGTAGATTGTAAGTGCATCCGTTGTTGGTTCACCTTTTCCGTCCCATCTCCCGGGAGTATAAGAATGACCGATACTGAGGTTTTGCACTATGATATTGTTGCCATACAGTTTCAGTCCCCCATACCTTAACATGGCTGTATTACCTTTTCCCATAATGCTCAGATTATCAGCAATTACAGGAATTCTTTCACCAAATTTCAGTTCAATCGTATCAATTACAATAATGGTACGCGAACCATTTGTTTTCAATGCACGAAGAAACTCTCCCCGATTTTTAACTTTTAGAGTGTCACCTCCATATCCCCCGATAGTACCACCATGTATTGAGGCCCATCCGATGGGTTGTATTTGGGCTATCAAAAAAGAGCCTGCAATACAATTGAAAATAAATATCAAAGAGAATATTCTGAATGTATTCATTGCTATAATGATTAAGATAATTGATACTGCCTGGTTGTTAAGTTACTATTCTATCCTGAATGGTTTGCCATTGATGTATACATTTTCAAGATAAAGATTGGTTGTATATAAAATCCGACTTTCTCTCGTTACCCCATTGAATTGCGAATTTTTGATATAAATGTTATGAATACATTCCTGCTTTTTAAGGCCGACAATGTAAATAGGATATTTGCTTTTCTGACTGGTAATATTATCCAGGTATATATTCCTTATGAGGGGGGGATGATCACCTTCTTCTGATTTTGTTTCATAGATACAGTTGATCTTTAGCACTGCTTCTTTGACCTGCCCGATTTCAATATTTTTCACATAGAGGTTTTCAATAATTCCTCCACGCAAAGCATTTGTTTTAATTCTGATTGCTCTGTCCAGT
>CAYORG010000096.1:0-7066 GCA_964406315.1 uncultured Bacteroidales bacterium
CTATGGGACCAAATTTTAATGAAGAATGAATAATTAAAAATTAATAATGAAAAAACCCCTTTATCATCACTCATTATTAATTATTCATTGCTTTAAAAAAGGCTTGCAATATTAATGAATTGTCAAGAATTATCCAATTTTTATTTTTTTCACAGAGTCCTTGAAAGTATCTGAAGTTGATAACAATTTAAAGCCGGGAAATTACATCCAGGACCAGTTCTTTCATTTTATCCGAATTGCCGTCAATGATCTCCTGTTTTTCCTCCCGTGTAGCCGGCTCAATATCCGTACGCCATGTATCATAATACGTGCATAAAGAAATCGCTGCGTAAGGAATCCCCAGCTCATGGGCAAGAATGGCTTCGGGAGCTGTTGTTGTATTGACAACATCTGCCCCCCAGTGCCTGAAAAGATTCGACTCGGCCCGGGTTGATTGTCTCGGCCCGTCTACCGCCAGAACAGTACCCTTAGTGTGGACAGTAAATCCTTTAACAACCGATGTTTCAATGATATTGTCGCGTATTTCATCGGAAAAAGGTTTGTTGAAAGCAGAATGATTCAGTTTTCCCAAAGGCAGTTTATCGGTATACGTCAGTTCCCGATGTGTAGTAAGATCAATGAATTGATCAAACACTACAAATTCTCCTGTCATGATCTCTTCCTGGAGACTGCCGCAAATGGAAGTCGCCAGTATATGGCTGCATCCCATTTCATGAAATGCAATTAAATTGGCTTTGTTGTTTACAAGAAATGCGGGAATATTGCCTTTGTCTCCATGTCGGTGAAGAACTATGACTTCCTTATTTTCCAGTTCACCGCTTGTTAATTTTGAGCTTGGCCTTCCATACTGCGTATCTATGGTATGATCTTTCCTTTTTTTAATTTTATCAATAACATCCAAGCCGTGTCCGACAATAAGTCCTATTCTGATCATGTATTCTTCATTTTGATTTATAAAACATTATTGCTCGTTCCGTATTCCTGATATATCTTTATACTTTTTCAAGTTATTATGCTAAAATAATGAAAATATCAAACCTCGAGCAAATAAACAAGGATAGCATTTCTAACATTATTTTTGATTGGGGAGGTGTAATAACCGAACTCGACTTTAAAGCAGCCGACAAAATGTTTAACAAACTGGGACTGGAAAGTTTTTCCAAATCATACCAGATGAGTTTTTCAATTGATTTTGAATTGGGAAAAATATCTCCGCAGACATTCAGAGGTGAAATCAGAAAATTATTACGCGGTGAGTTTTCAGATCATCAGATTGATGAAGCCTGGAATGCGATAATTGGTGAAACGCCTGTGGAACGGATTCAATTGCTTATGCATCTTGGAGAAAAATACAATTTGTATCTGCTTAGCAATACCAACAAAATACATACGGATTATTTCAATCAGAAACTTCGCAGGGAACTGGGTACCGATCATTCGGCCTTATTTGAAAAAGTATATTATTCTCATACGATTGGCATCAGAAAACCTGATATACTTTTTTTTAGCCACGTACTTACCGATAGTAAATTAAAAGCTCAACATACGCTTTTCATCGATGATACGGAAATGCATGTTTATGCAGCTGCCCAATCCGGGATCTATGCACTGCATCTGAATTCCGGTCAGGATATTGTCGAATTATTCAAAGACTGGTAAGAAGAGACCCGTAACCTGTTCCATCTGCAATTGTACCTTGTATAACATCCATCTGTCATTTGTTCATGATATCTGAAAACATCTGTGTTATACTTCTTTCATCCGGATCACATATTCCACGCTCAGTAATAAGCCCGGTAACAAATCTGGCAGGAGTTACATCAAATCCGTAATTTGCAGCCTGTGCATCATCAGGGACAATCCGTACCTCAATTGTATTTCCACCTTTCATTCCCTGAATATGCGTTACTTCTCTGGGCGATCGTTCTTCTATCGGGATTTCATGAATTCCGTCAGTAAGCGTAAAATCAAACGATGAAGAAGGAAGGGCTACATAGAAGGGTATATGATTATCTTTTGCAGCCAGGGCCTTCAGGTATGTGCCAATTTTATTGGCAACATCGCCGGTACGTGTTGTCCGGTCACTGCCAACAAGGATCAAATCGACCATCCCATGTTGCATAAGATGACCTCCTGTGTTATCTGCAATAATAGTGCAGGGCACGCCGTGCTGACCAAGCTCCCAGGCAGTGAGTTTGCTACCCTGGTTTCTTGGTCTGGTTTCATCAACCCAAACATGAACCTTTATTCCCTTATCATGTGCCAGATAAATCGGGGCTGTTGCCGTTCCGTAATCGATGCAAGCTAACCAGCCTGCATTGCAATGAGTTAAAATATGAATTTCCTTTCCTCCTTTCTCTTTGCTTAGCTTTTCAATAATCTTTACTCCATGTTCCCCTATTTTACGGCAATATTCCCTTTCCGTATCAATTCGCCGAATAGCCATATCATAAGCTGTTTTCTGAATTTCCCCGACAGTTCTTAGGACTGAAATTTTTTCCATTATTTCATCAATAGCAAAAGCCAGATTAACTGCCGTAGGCCTTGCCGTTTTTAATTTTTCCGCTATTTGGATCATAGCAGCTAACATATCATCACCTTTCTTTAAATGCAGAGTAGCTAAATAAATTCCCATGGCACCTGCCGCCCCAACCAAAGGGGCTCCGCGAACCTGCATTTTTTTTATGGCATCAAAAACTTCTTCGGGAGTAGTAAGGTTTATTATTTTGAAATTGAAAGGAAGCAATTGCTGATCGATGATCTGTACAATATTTCTATCTGAGGGATGAATCCAAATTGATTGATAATTTTTACCTTCGACTTTCATGAACTGATATGCTTTGAATACCTAAAATTAGAATAAAAACGATTCTAAATATGGATAAAATGAGCCGAATTAAATTCAACCTGCCTGAGAACTTCATTTTTGAAACAACAATTCAAATTCAGATCGGCGATATTAACTATGGCGGACATCTGGCAAACGATGCTGTTCTTAAACTTGTACATGAAGCCCGTATGAGATTTCTTTCCCGTTATGGCTATAGTGAAAAAGATATTGAAAACAAGTCATTGATTATGACAGATGCCGCTATTCAATATAAATCGGAAGCTTACTATGGCGACCGGTTATCCATAAAAATTGCCATAGAAGATATTACACGCATTGGATTCAATATTTTTTATGCTATAAACAATTTAGAATCAGGCAAACAAGTTGCCATAGTGAAAACCGGCATGGCATTTTACAATTATAATTTGCATAAAATCGAAGGCACTCCTCAAGCCTTTATCGATAAATTTTCTTCATGAAAAAATAATCATATAAAAACCTTTCTCTTTACTAAAGAAAAATCCTTAAATTGGCATTTCGATTATGTAAAATCTGGAAATAATGAAAATAAATCCTTTGATTTTTGCGGTATTACTAATGTTATTTACTTCAGTAAACGCACAGAACGGCAACCAACCGGTTCTCATCATTTTAAAAGATGGTACCCAGATTGATGCCAATCATTTCGGACAATTGCAATGTGGTAAAGATGTTTACAGCGACGACTATATCATTGTGCGCGGCAAATTTATGGATGCGGTAACAGAAATGAAAGATTATAAAGAAATTGAAAAAATAGTTTTGGAGGGCTATACAAAACCTCCTGCCACCTCCCTTGGGAATGAAAAAGGCACCTTAAGGATTACCAAGAAAGATGGCAGATCTGTAACCTTAACAGACGCCGAACTTGTAATGTCATGCTATGGCCCCGGAGATAAGTATAATGAACTAATCGTCCAGGTAATAAATCCTCTTACAAATCAGCCATCGGAACAACCTGTTGAAACAAGAAAAATTCAATCTATAATTTTTAAGTAGCTTCAAACTTTACATTATATAGTATAACGGAGATTAGGGATCAATCCAGTCTCCGTTTTCTTTTATCAGATTGATCAGTTCATCTACTGCTTCTTCTTCGGGAATATTTCTTTTTATTATCTCCTTTTCTTTATATAGTGTAATTCGTCCTTTTGCCCCTCCAACATAACCGTAATCTGCATCTGCCATTTCTCCCGGACCATTTACAATACACCCCATAATGCCAATTTTCAGTCCGCGCAAGTGTGAGGTTTTCTCCCGTATTTTTTGAGTTGTAGTCTGCAAATCAAACAAAGTTCTTCCACAGGATGGACAAGAAATATATTCTGTTCTTGTAATACGGACTCTGCTGGCCTGTAATATTCCAAACGAAGCAGATACAATATTATTACCAGGAATGGACCCTTCATTTTCAAGCCAGATACCATCCCCGATACCATCGATAAAAAGTCCTCCGAGATCAAGAGCTGATTTCAATTGAAAATCCTCAGCAATTGTTTCTTTGTATTTCCTGTGAAGTATTACAGGAACATTGCAGGTACAATGAATTAACCTGAACATTGCAGCACGCATATCGGCAAATGAATTTGTATTGTTGCTATTGAGGATCAAAATTAGATCTTTATCTCTTTTGATCAGATCAATACATTTGTCATCTACATCTGATGCATCTGTCAGGACAAATTTTCTGACAATCAAAGAAATATCTGCTGTTCTGTATTGATGAAATGTCATCAGATAATTTTCAATTTCACTGACATACGAATTATATTTTACATAAGGCAGAATAATACTTTTCTTCTCAGGGAGAGGAACAAAAGCGGGCCATTCATTGAGGAAAAGAAAATCGGGGGCGTCATCAGTAAAACTCCATCCTCTTTCAGAAGAAAAACGCCAACCCAAATCCGCGAACTTCTTCATGTCAAATTCTCCCTGTACCGTATGAATAACAACGGGTGGATTTTTGCCTCCAATACTTCCCGATTTTTCCGATAAGATCTTTTGATATTCGTACGGATGAACAGGATAAGCCTCCAATTCTTCAATGGATTCATGATCTGAGCGTTGTGCATAATAATCAACAATTTTTTTTGCCACAGGAATTTCCAGTTCAGGATCCTCTGTTAACGAAACTCTTAGTGTATCTCCAATGCCATCAGAAAGCAATGCGCCAATACCGACAGCCGATTTGATCCTTCCGTCCTCACCTTCCCCGGCTTCTGTTATACCAAGATGAACCGGATACAACATTTCCTCTTCTTTCATTTTACTCACAAGCATCCTTGTTGCATACACCATTATCCTTGTATTGCTTGCCTTCATTGAAACAACTACCTGGTTGAAATTCTGCTGCTTGCATATTCTCAAAAACTCCATTGCCGATTCGGCCATTCCTGCTGGTGTATCTCCATATTTGCTCAGAATCCTGTTTGATAAAGAGCCATGATTTGTCCCTATGCGCAAGGCAGTATTGAACTTTTTACAAACTTCAAGCAGATTCATGAATTCTGATTCTAATTTTTTCAGTTCATCAATGTACTTTTTATCACTATATGAAGTTCCGTCTATTCTGCCATGGTCAACATAATTTCCCGGGTTTATTCTAACCTTATCAACAACAGAAGCAGCCAGAAGTGCAAGCTCGGGATTAAAATGTATATCTGCAATTAAGGGAACACGAACATTTAGGTTTTTTAATTCGGCTTTGATTTCTATTAAATTTTCCACTGCTTTTCTGTTGGGCACAGTAACACGTACAAAATCAGCTCCCTCCCTGAAAATTTTAACAATCTGATCAACTGTAGCATGAATGTCATTGGTATCCGTATTCGTCATCGACTGTATGCGAACCGGATAATTGTTTCCAATAGGAATACCGCCAATACGAACTTCCAGGGTTTTAAGGCGATCGTATTTTGTAAAATGATTACAATAATCTGTTCTCATAATGAAAGAATCTCACTGATCTGAGAAATTACAATGCTGACTAAGTTAATAACTTGCAATTAACAAATCTTCTTTAATATGAAGAATTGAATTGTACTTACTATACAATGAAGAGAAGAAATTTTAATAAGGAATATAAAATTAAAACGGTGTAATCCCCGGAGTACAGTTAGTAGCTATACTCAATTGAAAGAGCTTTGTCTAAAGAATCACGACATATTTCATCTTTGATGATATAGCTTCTGGCCCCTGCCTCAATCATTTGAACGACATATTTCATTTCAGCATGGAATGAAACAGCAATTATAACCAAATTCCTGTAAAGATTTGTTGCTTCACGAGTGGCATCAATGCCATTTATTTTAGGCATGTTAATGTCCATGAAAACCATATCGTAAATCTTTCTGTTTAATTCGTTGAGACATTCTTCCCCATCTCTTACAACAACGATATCGTCGATGCGATCATGAAAGGAATCTATCAGCATAAACTTGAGAGCTTTTGAGAAATGTGGATTATCATCAGCTATTAAAACCTTTTGTTTTTTCATATTTATGAATTTAAGGTCTATTGAAATTTTGCCGCCACAAATTAATCGTTAGTATTTCGATTCAAATATAATAAACAAAGAAACCTTTTATTAGAGAAGAAATACTCAAAATTATGCCGCGCTTACGCATAATCATATAAGTATTTTCCGACAACCATAAATAAGAAGCAGGGTAACACGAGAATGCTACCCTGCTATCTACCTAAATCCAACCAAACCCTACATCAAATATTAACCATGAAACAACCTATATGACCTTTTTTTTATATCCTGAAATCTTTCATAATTTCACTATACAAATATACGTTGAGATATCCACCTTGGATATCAGCAATAGCACCCATTTTATCAAAAAAACCACTCATTTTCATGTGGGTAATATCCGCCATTTTGATACTCATATTCCCCAAAGAAATGACTTAAGCCCAGAAACTGTATGGATCCTGCTCCCATCAATCTCAATAATTTTCTGAACTTATTGAAGTTTAGATTCATTGCAGATGATCCGGTATTCATTTTTTGAATATCAATGATCACTTCGAAACCAGGTTTTAATTTTCTTATCTCATTTTTCATCAGGCACAATGCCAGATCAATTTCAGATTTCATGAAAATGCCATCCAGCAATACATATAGCCGGTTGTTTTCTTTCTGAGCTTCTACAATAAAATCATTTATCATATCCCAAGTATTTCATG
>CAYORG010000097.1:0-1687 GCA_964406315.1 uncultured Bacteroidales bacterium
TTGGACACGTTTCATCACATACCTGACGCCTACCAATTTTTAAAGGAATCGGAAAGAGTGTTACAAAAAGGAGGGAAGATCATCATGATTGAACCGGCAAATTCTGTCTGGGGTCGGTTTGTGTATAAGAATTTTCATCATGAACCCTTTGATAAAAAGGGAGGATGGACGATCCCGGACACAGGTCCTATGAGCGGAGCAAACGGAGCATTGCCGTGGATTGTCTTTGAACGGGATGCATCGTTATTTACTAATCGGTTTCCTGATCTGAAAATTGAAAAAATCACCTATCATACACCTTTGAGATATTTGATTAGCGGAGGTGTAGCTTACAGGACACTATTCCCCGGGTGGAGTTTCGGATTTTTTACTTTACTGGACAGGTTTCTTGCTTATCTCTCAAAAGAGATTTCAATGTTTATGACGATCAGGATCGTTAAGAGATAGGAGGGATTCCGGATTTCGGATTTCGGATTGCGGATTGCGGATTTCGGATTGTGGAATGTGGAATGCGGATTGAGGATGTCGGATTAGCTTCGCTGAGCTCTTCCGATAAAATCGGGATCGGTTGTGGATTGCGGATTTGGAGTTAATTGATAGTCTCTTGTCACTGGTCACTGGTCTCACATCTCATCAATTCACCAGTTTAACGATTCCACGATTACACAGTTGCACAACAGCGAAGCGAGCTCGACGAAGTCAACTACACAGATCACCGATTACCGTTCACTACTTTGAAATAGGTGCTGCATAAGATTTGATGTCACTTCCTGTAATTTCCTTATCGCACAATATGATCAGTCGTTCGAGTACATTCCTGAATTCGCGGATATTGCCTGTCCAGGTAATTTTCTTCAGTTCTTCGATGGCTTCTTTTGTTATTGTTTTTTTTGATTGTCCGTATTCGGCACAAACAATTTCATTGAAATGTTCGGCCAGCAGGGGGATATCCTCCAATCGTTCATTCAGGGAAGGAACCTGGATCAGAATAACACTCAGGCGATGATAAAGGTCTTCCCGAAAGGTTTTGTTTTCAATTTCAGTTTTTAAATCTTTATTTGTAGCGGTAATTACCCTTACATCTACATTGATATCCTTATCGCTGCCAACCCTTGAAATTTTATTTTCCTGGAGTGCTCTCAATACTTTTGCCTGTGCGGCAAGACTCATATCACCAATTTCATCCAAAAAAATTGTTCCTCCCTGGGCCTGCTCAAATTTTCCTATTCTCTGTTTGTGCGCAGAGGTAAAAGCTCCCTTTTCATGTCCGAACAATTCACTTTCGATAAGTTCGGAAGGGATAGCCGCACAATTTACTTCTACAAAGGGTCCGTTTGCTCTTTCACTTTTTATATGCAGGTCACGGGCTACCAGCTCTTTGCCTGTTCCGTTTGCCCCGGTAATCAGAACACGGGCATCCGTAGCGGCAACTTTACCGATCATATCTTTTACTTTTCTGATCGCTTTTGATTCGCCGACAATCTGGTATTGTTTGTTTATTTTTTTCTTCAATTGTTTTGTTTCAACAACCAGATCGCTTCTCTCAAGTGCATTTTTTAAAGTAACCAGCAAACGATTCAGGTCAAGCGGTTTTTCAATAAAATCATAAGCTCCTTTTTTGATAGCATCAACCGCAGTATCAATATTTCCGTGACCTGAGATCATGATTACCGGGATTTCCGGATTA
>CAYORG010000097.1:1787-6945 GCA_964406315.1 uncultured Bacteroidales bacterium
TTTTCAAGGATAAATTTAACAAAAAGACAGGCTAAAACAATCATTTCAATGCGCATGGGTTCAAGCCCTTCCATTTGTTTGCGCTCCTTGATTGTTGAATTGATCAACTTTTCATAAAGCAAATCAAAGTCGTGTGATTTTATTTGTATCGATTCAGGGAACAATGCGGTCTCAGTTTCAAAATCACCGTTGTCTGCTTTTATCATGGCAACAAATGTTTCAAATGATCCCGATGCACCCAGTAAGGTTCTGACATTGTATTTTCGGCAGGTTTTAAGCAGGTCTTCTGTTTCGCCGGCAAAATATATTCTAATGGATTCAATTTCATCAGATGTTATAGGATCAGAAGGCCTGAATTTTTCCAGTAAACGGGCTATTCCCAGATCGTAACTGTGTTTCCAGAAAATCTTTGCTTTGTTGGCGACGATCAATTCGTTGCTCCCTCCACCTATATCCAGGATCAGGTATTTATCATCTGTCATGGCATAAGTTTGCCTGACACCATAATAGATAAGTTCTGCCTCCTGATCACCGGAAATAATTTCTACATCGATACCGGTATTCTGTTTCACTGTTGAAATAAAAAGGTGTCCTCTTTTTGCCGATCGTAAAGCGGAGGTTCCAAAGGCAAAAATTTTTTCCGCATTCAATTTTTTGATTGTCCGGTAGTGAGTATTTACAGCATCAATTCCCCGATGGAATGCAGCCGGAATAATTTGTCCCCGGTTAATACCGTCTTCGCCTAGCTTTACGGGCAATTTGCTGCTGTGAAGTATCTGAAATGAATCCAGGCCGTTTTGTTCAGCAACAACAAGATTAAAGGTATTGGTACCCAGATCCAGAACCGCGACACGTAAAGCCATATAACATGTTATATGAATTGTATGAATAAGTAAAAATACGAATCTAATAAGGATATATAATACGTTTTTGTGGAAATTCTGCTTTAGAGTTTAAGGCGATATTTGTCAGTCTTTATATTTTAACCATTTTAATAATTCTCTGTATGTAACCTTTTTCCCATACATTAGAATACCGATCCGGTAAATTTTCCCTGCCAGCCAGGTGATTATCAGAAATGTTAATACCAGGATTGACATAGACAGGATAACTTCACTGACCGGAGGATTAAAAGGGATCCTCGCCATCATAACAACAGGAGATGTAAAAGGAATGAGTGAGAACCAGAAAACCAACTGGCCTTCCGGATTTGTAATGGCATTTATTAAAACAAACAGACTCAGAATCAGCGGTATGGTAACAGGAAGCATGAACTGCTGCGTGTCTGTTTCGCTGTCAACCGCTGATCCGATGGCAGCAAACATTGCACCATACAAAAGATAACCGAATATAAAATAGAAGAGAAAAATACCCAGGATGTATAAGTATTCACCAGCATGTATGAGGTCAAAAATATTTTCCAAACCATTTTCTGCAAAAGTCATGTTATCTGAATTTTCGACGGTTTCATTCATCAGATCGTTAGCTACCACTTCATGAGTTTGAGGAGATACAGGATTTCTGAGAAAGTTGGTTTGAACAAATTGATAAATGCCAACAGTTAAAATTACCCATGCAATAAACTGAGTCAGGGCAACAAGGGCAATGCCGGAAATTTTTCCCATCATAAGCTGAAATGGTCGTACAGAAGTAATGATTACTTCAATGATTCTGTTTGTTTTTTCTTCTACAACGCCACGCATAACCTGTGCGCCAAAGAAAAAAATAAAAAAGTAGATAAGAAATCCTGCTGCATATCCAATCCCACGCTTAAAATCCACCAATTTCTGTTCTTTGAATTCACCTTTATCGTATTTGTTCGTTTTCAGTTTTATATTGGGTTTGAGAGCATCAATTTCTTCAGGAGATAAATTAATACTTAGTAAATTTTTATCATAAATAAAGTTTTCAAGCGATTTCGTAATGTGGGATTCAATACCTATACTGGGTTGTTTTTTTACAAAAAGTTCAACTTCTCCGTTTTTCTGGCTTAGTATATTCTGGTGAATGACCAATATACCATAATAGTCGGTATGCTCAATTAAGTTTTCAATATCATCGTATTCAATAGTATTTAAATAATCAAATTTCAGGTTCTCATTCTCAGGAATAACATCCTTAAATTCAGATGATTCGGCTGAAACAGGCCGAAGATCATCACTGTATTCGGTTACACCTATTGTTTTAATACCACTGTCTTCAAGTTGAGTTAACCAAAACGGAAGGATCATAAATGCGGCAAAAAGCACCGGGCCAATAATGGTCATGATGATAAAAGATCTCTTTCTGACCCTTGTAATATATTCGCGTTTTATGATAAGTGAGATCTTATTCATGCTAAGTGTATTTCTTATTTTCACTCACTGCTTTTATGAAAACTTCATTCATGGTGGGAAGTACTTCCCTGAACGAATTTATTTTCACACTGCTGATGGCCAGCTTTAAAAATTCATTTCCCAGGCCGGAATCTGTAAGGTGGATCATTGCTCTTGATTTTCCTTCTTCCAGGGGTGTTAACTCCCTGAGTTCGTAACTGCCATTCAGTTTTTGCACAAGTTTTTCAGGATCGCCTTCAAATTCAAGTTCATAAATATTTGATTTGTAATTTGCCCTGATATCCGATACCCTGCCCTCAAGGATTGATTTTGACCTATCAATCAAAGTTATGTTATCGCATAACTCTTCGACCGAGGCCATATCGTGTGTCGAAAAAATGATTGTAGTCCCTCTCTCTCTCAGTTTAAGAACTTCGTTTTTGAGCATATTGGCATTTACAGGATCAAATCCTGAAAATGGTTCATCAAATATCAACAATTTGGGTTCATGCAAAACTGTAATAATAAAATGAACTTTTTGCGCCATACCTTTTGAAAGTTCCTCAACTTTTTTATTCCACCAGTCGATCATTTCAAATTTTGTAAACCAGTGTTTTAGTCGTTTCATGGCTTCACTTTTTGAGAGACCTTTAAGCTGAGAGAGATATAACGCTTGTTCTCCGACTTTCATCTTTTTATACAGACCACGTTCCTCGGGGAGATAACCCATGTGCAACAAATCATTATGAGTATATTCTTTACCCCTGAACATTAATTTTCCATTGTCCGGAGCTGTTATTTTGTTGATGATCCTGATTAAAGTCGTTTTGCCTGCACCATTAGGACCCAGCAAGCCATAGATACTTCCTTCAGGAACATGAATTGAGACATTATCAAGTGCATTATGTCCCGTAAAGCTTTTGGTGATATGTAAGGCTTCAAAAATGGACATGCTGAAAAGGTATATACTTAAATTTATTATTCAAAATAATTCCGGATTCTTTCAAAAAATCCTTTCTCGATTTTACGGAGATCGGGCTTGAAATTTGGAGAATCCTGAAATTTTTCGATCAGTTTTTGCTCTTCTTTAGTAAGATTTACCGGAACCCAGATATTGATGCTAACGAGAAGGTCTCCTTTGCCATATCCGTTTATATCAGGGATTCCTTTTCCACGCAAACGCAATATTTTTCCGGGTTGAGTTCCGGGTTCAATTCTGATTTTTGCTTTGCCTTCAATTGTAGGTATTTCGGTTGTTGATCCAACTGCTGCATCAGGGAAACTCAGGTAAAGATGATACAAAAGATCGTTGCCGTCTCGAATCAACTCGGGGTGTTTCTGTTCTTCTACCAGAACGATAAGATCACCATTAATACCTCCGCGCCTTGCTGCATTTCCTTTGCCCGATACATTCAATTGCATTCCCTCAGCCACACCTGCAGGAATATTTATTTTAATGATTTCCTGATCTTTAACAATGCCTTCTCCATGGCAGGTGGTACATCGGTCTTTGATAATTTTACCTTCCCCGTTACATGCAGGACAAGTTGATGATGTCTGCATTTGTCCTAAAAGGGTGTGTGTAATCCTGGTAACATGACCTGAGCCATGGCATGTATCACATGTTGAAAAGCCTGAACTTCCGCGGGCTCCCGTTCCCTGGCATGCAGTACAGGTAACATATTTATTTACTTTTATCTTTTTTTCGACGCCTTTAGCGATTTCTTCCAGGGTAAGAGTGACCTTTACCCTGAGGTTACTTCCCTTGTTTACTCTTCTTGAACTTCTGCTCCGACTGTTGCCAAAACCAAAGCCACCAAAACCACCAAAATCTCCGAAAATGTCGCCAAATTGATTAAAGATATCTTCAATGGTCATTCCGGCACCGGAAAAACCACCTCCGGCTGGTCCACTAACACCTGCATGTCCGAACTGATCATAACGTTGCCTTTTCTGCGGATCGCGCAATACCTCATAGGCTTCTGCTGCTTCCTTAAACTTCTCTTCAGCCTGTTTGTCGCCAGGGTTCTTATCAGGATGATATTTTAAAGCTTGCTTTCGGTATGCCTTCTTAATTTCATCAGCTGAAGCATTTTTTGAAACTTCCAATACTTCGTAATAATCTCTTTTTCCCATGAAATAGTTTTTTCAAAATATCATTCTCCAACCACAACTTTGGCATAGCGAACGACCTTTTCATTCAGAATATAGCCTTTTTCCAGTACATCCACTACTTTTCCTTTCAGTTCCTTTGATGGAGCAGGTATCTTTGTTACAGCTTCGTGATAATCGATATCAAACGGTTCATTCAAAGCTTTGATTTCAGTAAGTCCCTTTTGTTTGATGAAATCACTGAATTTATTGTATATCAGATGTATGCCTGATTTTAGTGCTTCAAGATCCTCCGATTTATCAATGGTAACAATGCCCCGCTCAAAATCATCAACAACCGTTAAAAGATCTTTTAACAGATCTTCATTGGCAAGTCGGAGGAGATCAGCCTTTTCTCTGAGTGTACGTTTCCTGTAATTGTCAAATTCGGCTGATAACCGCAAATATTTATCATGCCATTCTTTTACTTCCTGTGTTAAATTGTCAATTTTTTTTAACTTTTCTTCTGTCTTAATGTCTTTCTTTTCAGTTTTCTTCTCGGTGGAACTGCTTTTTCCCTTTTGTGTTGCAGCAGATTTCTTCTTTTCTGTGGTTTCTACTTTTACACCATTACCACTGACATTCACTGATTTCTTGCTCATGTTTTGTAATCGTTTTCAAATTAACTTCTGAATTCTTTGTCAATTCTTTTCAAAATGCCTGCCAATAAAGTTTAGCAGTCAAATTGACAG
>CAYORG010000098.1:0-6933 GCA_964406315.1 uncultured Bacteroidales bacterium
TGCAATAGCTCCCAGCTGGGCAATTCCATATTCAATGTAGTACAGGGGAAACTGGTACAAATGGATCTGCTTCTGCCACATTTGCTTGTGAAAGGTTCCATATCCTGTCCAGTCAATTAACGAACCGCTAAAAGAAGTTTCAATTTCCAGCCATGCTTCTGCTCGTTCTGTTTTGTTATGGTCCGGATGAGCATATATCCAATGCTGGAATTTGTCGATGACAGCCACCCATGGAAGGGTTTTTAGCACACCCTCAAGCTGACTTTTTTTTGCACGCTGAAGATCTTCCTTACCAGGAAAAAAATGATGCCAGTGTTCCATAGATATCAGTTCCATAGTCATGGATGCAACCTCAGCAATCTCCGCAGGCACTTCCTTATAGAAAACAAACTCTAGATCCCTGCAAAGGAATGCATGAATGGCATGTCCTGTTTCGTGCATTATGGTTTCGAGATCGCGCAGGTTGTTGGTGGCATTCATGAAAATAAAAGGCACATTGCTTTCATGCAATGGATAATTGTATCCGCCCGGAGCTTTTCCGATCCTTGAATTCAGGTCGAGGTATCTGTGTTTCGCCATGATCTTCATAAACTGTCCGAATTCGGCATCAACGGAAGAGAGACATTGAATACTCTTATCGGTGAGCTCTTTTACAGATCCGAAAGGTATTAATGCCGGTTTGCCCTCCGGATCTACCTCAAGATCATAAGGAAATAACGCATCAACTCCAAGTTTCTCTTTTCTGTCTTTGAACAGTTCATCTACTACAGGGACTACCTGTTTTTTAACGGCATTGTGAAATTCTTCGCAATCCTTCAGCGTGTAATCAAATCTTCCAAGCTGGGCAAAACGGTATTCAAGGTAATTCGGGAATCCGGCATTCAAAGCCAGTTGGTGTCTTTTTTTCAGGAGAGAGTCAAACAATACATTCAGCTTTTCATGATCATCACTTCTGCGCATCCCAATTAACTCAAATACATTCTTCCTTACTTGTCTGTCGGTTTGTTTTAAAAAATTCTGAGCCTGCTGCAGGGTATGATCCTTTCCTTCATAATGAATGGTCATAGCTCCTGTGATAGCACCATACTGCTGTTCCTCAACTTCCAGTTCCGATTGTAGTATTGTATTCTCTTCATTGTATAGTTCAATCTGCCGCCTGATATTGCGGACGAATACTTCATATTCTTCAGGATAGCTGTTGTGAGAACAAAAATCATTGATTTTAACATTCAGCTGTTGAGATACTTTTGCATAACGCTGGTCGATATCCTCTACAAATTTAGCAAATGCTTCTGCGTATTCTTTGTTGCCGGTATGGCAACTTTGGTAAATATACAACCAGGCTTTGTCCTCTTCAATGACAGAATCGAGCTCACTGCGTTTCAGTAACCAGGTTGCTAGTTCATCAGGTGTATTTATAGTAGTATGAAGGAGTTCTTGTATATACTTTTCAATATCCCGGAAGCTTCTGATTTCCAGATCCGGAGGTAAGAACTTTCTATTTTCTTTTGCTTTCTGTCGGAGTAAATTCATACGGCAGCTTTGCCGGGGTAGATGTTATTTTGCTTTCTGTCTTGGTATATTGGTCTTAACAGATTTTTCTTTTACCGAAGGTTTGATTTTTGCGACGGTTTTAGTTTTAGGCTTGGCAGTTACTTTAGCTTTTTCCTTGATGTTTGTCGGTGCCTTTTCATCTTTTCCTTCTTTTTTCTTTTCTTTTTCCTCTTTTTCCTCTTTTTCCTCTTCTTCAGGCTTCAGCAGATTCATTTGAACCAGCAGGTTGTACCACTGAACAAGTTTTTTTATATCAGAAACATAGACTCTTTCCTTATCATATTCAGGAAGAATTTCTGCCATAAAAGCCTTCAGTTCCTCCGAAGACGATTTGTGGTTGATGGTCTTCTTGCCGTTTTCTTTTTCATATATTTTTTTGAATATATCACCCAGTGGTACCTCTTCTGTTTCTGTAAAAATTGCAATATCTTTAAGTGCACTTACTTTAGCGCTGGAATGAACAACGGTTCTTTTTTTGTCTTCAAACGATTCGACAATAATTCCTGTTCTGCCTTGCGAAATAAACTTAAATAGTCCGCCTTTTCCTGATATGGAAAGAATATCTTTCAAATTCATAAAACAAATATTTATTTAGCGCACAAAAATAATATTATGCATGAAACATTGTTAAGCAAAATACTCAGAATTTACTATTTTATTGTAATGCATTAAAAATATTGATTTTTCTTTTTAGTTAAAGCCTTTTTCTTTCTTAATTTTTTCGTACGCCTCGTTTATCTTCTGAAATTTTTCTTCTGCATCCTTCCTGAAATCTTCTCCAAGATAGCTTACCTTATCGGGATGGTATTTTGTTGCCAGCTTTCTATAGGCCTTCTTTATTTCGTCTATGGATGAATTTCTGCTGATTCCAAGAATCTTGTATGTACTGTCAGTAACCTGAACAAACATATTTTTAAGAGTTTGCTGATCGGATGAACTCAATCCCAGGTAATACCCAATTTGTTCCAGCAATTTCAGCTCAGATTCATGGATCCTTCCGTCTGCCTGTGCAACACCATACAACAAATGCAACAGTTCAAGCCGCGAATGATAATCAAGCCGGCTTCTTATTTGATTGCTCACATCCCTCACGGGAATGTTCTGATCCAGCAGGTCTTTCAATATTTTTAGTGCTTCCCTGGCAGAATCAACACCAAACCTGCTTACCAGGAAGGTCTTAACATAATCGAGTTCAGATTTTACAACTTTTCCGTCGGCCTTCATTACTGCTGCTATAAGCACCATCATGCTCACTGCAAAATCACCTGTTGTAGTCTGCTTGTAGGTTCCTGTTGGAACACTTTGTGCTGTATTGTCAAACATCCACCCCAGGCCAAGGCCGATTACTGCACCTATAGGTCCGGCAAATGCCCAACCTAGTCCTGCGCCTACCCACTTTCCGAATTTTGCCATAAATAAAGTTTAACTGATCAACTGATCATGAATAGATAAGATCTGCGGCAAAATTAGGTGTTTTTCATTGTTTTCTATAATCCAATCGGCTAATGGCAGAATATTATCGGCAGGAAACTGGTTTTTCATTCGTTGCAAAACCAATTCTTTGGAAATTCCGTCTCTGTTCATTATTCTCCTGATGCGGAGATCTAATGGTGCATTCACAACAATAACATAATCAAGAAATTGATCTGCTCCGCTTTCAAACAAAACTGCAGCTTCTTCAAGAATGTATTTGGCATTCTCATAAGATTCTGTCCAGTGTAAGAAATCTTTCTCCACAAGGGGATGAATAATGGAATTCAGCTTTTGAAGTTTCTCTTTTTTATTAAAAACGATCTCACTTATATAGCCTGTATTATAAATGCCATCGATAAACGATTCCGGTCCGAATTCCCTGATGATCTCATTCCTGATCCCGCGGCTGTTATCAATAAGGTTCCTCGCTCTCTCATCAGCGTGGAAAACAGGAATACCAAGTATACTGAAAATCTTACAGACAGTAGATTTTCCGCTACCTATTCCCCCGGTTATTCCTATCTTCAACATATTTTCTTTCGATTAAAAATTCGGCACTCCCGGGCGTCAGATGAACACTATGAATGTATGGAGGCAAAGAATCCATTTTAATGGTAGCTTTGGAATTCATTTCAATATCGATATCATTGTAGTCTACATAAGGTTTAAACATGTCGGATGAGACTTTTTCAAAATTGCTGAGGGTAACGATATATTTTATCGCGACAGTTTTAGGAAATGTTTTTAGAAGGATTGAATCCGGAACATTTTTTTGAATCAGATTTACAGTGAATTCCGATTCAGTAAATTCATCTACCGGTACTATTACCTTAACCTTGTTTAAGGGATACATAAGTTTAGGATGCTTTTGTATCAGGATCTTTTTTTCAGTTGTATCCGAAAGCTCTTTTAAATGCAGGGGTTTGGTGAGAATAAATCTTAATGTATCAATTATGGCAGCAGGACCTGTTACGACAATGGAATCTGGGTTTGTATAGATCTTCCCGTTCAGCATATGTTGCTGGGCATAAATTGTATGAGGATTCATTATGATAGCCGAAACAGGAATTTTTCTTTTTTTCACCCGGGAAAAGTTAAAGAACAATGTGTCAGGTTTAATGTCTATGATTTCGATGTTTTTTTTCTTCTTGTTAAGTTCTGCAGACAATCTCTCCCTGGCATATCTTGTAAGCGTATATACCGAAGTAGAATCCATGGTCAGGGAATACATCGAGAAGGCGTTTACATTATAGCTCAGCGGAGGTTTAAATATGAGCTTTGTGCTGAGAATCGTATAGCCGTCAGAGCGCACGGTAAGCAATAATTTTTCTGGCGGGGGTTGAGACAATATTTTGTTGGGAGGAAGATTGATATACCTGACAGGATATTTTATTTCTGCATCGTAAGTATCACTAAGTGCTCTGATAAACCATGCAAGTACTGAAAGTGCCAGGAAAAACAAAAAGACAAGAATTTTATTTTGTACTTGTCTGAAAAGGGAAGTAATTTTTTCCTGCAGGTCTGAAAAAGTCTTTATTCCGGATGTTTTTTTTTCGGGTGTTTTCAAATTATCTGGAATTTAAAGTATCACAAATATACCCTAAACTCCCGATAAAACAACATAACGAATTGATCTCATGACCGAAGGGAATAATCCCGATAGCATAGCGTATCGGGATTGATGAGTTAACACATTACCAAATGTCACTTATGGCATGATCCGGCAAAAGAATATAGAGAGAGCAATGAACAATATATGATATTGCCCTCATAACTTGCTGTTGCCCGGTTTATTTTTGCTGAGTCTGAAGATCTGAATTGTCTTTAAGAATAGCGTTTTTATCAACTTTTATTATTATATTGTTTCCAATATCTATGGTAATGATGTTTTCCGAAATATTATTGATTTTACCATAAATTCCTCCGGTTGTAATTACTTTATCACCCTTCTTCAGTGCAGACCGGAAATTGCGCATTTCTTTCTGCTTTCTTACCTGGGGCCTTATCATAAAAAAGTAAAAAACAACAATGATCAACAGCATCATGATATAAAAAGATGCCGGATTTGATTTTCCTCCTTCAGCAGGAGGAGCCATTAAAATAATACTTAGTAAACTATACATATTTATGAATTTAATATTTGGTTTTCCTGGTTTAAATTTGGTGCAAAGTAATAATAATTCTTGTTGATAAACAAGGTAATATTATTCTTCTCCAATCAATCCGCGACCACGCTTATTGATTTTATTTGTTTCTTTTAAATACTTAAATGCCTTGTCAAGAATTCCATTGATAAACAAATTGCTTTTTTGAGTACTATAGTACTTTGAGAGCTCAAGGTATTCGTTCAGTGTAACTTTAACAGGTATCGAATCAAATTCAATGGCTTCAGCAATGGCCATTTCCATAAGAAGGATGTCCATGAAAGCTATCCGGTTAATTTCCCAGTTTTTGCTGTATTTTTCAATCAATCCAAGGTATTCCTCCTGATGCAAAATTACCTTCCGAAACAACATCTTTGAGAACTCCTTATCGTCATCGCTTTTGTAAAGTGGCGCCAGTGTAATTCCATGGTCATTTTCTCTTAATTTTTTAAGAGCTTTAATAATTGCTCCCAGAATGTATTCAACTTCATCATTCCAGAAAATGCTCTGTTCTTCAAGATTTGAATACAGGGGATCATGTTGTGAAACAATTGAACTGTAAATGGTACAGATGAATTTCTTATCTTCTTTGTACGATCTTTCTTCGTCGCTCATATAACTTTTGTATACATCGCTCGAGGCAATTGCTTTGTATAAACCTCTGATCAATTCAGGATAATTTACCCAATTGAGTTTGTGTTGATCGAGATATCGTCTCAAACCTTCGCTGTTGCGAATTTGAAGGATTGCTTTGTTATCAATGAATTTTGTATTGGGATGAAGATCTTCGTATGTCGGGATATTTTTGTTTCTGCCAATATCAATGCGGGAATCAGCATAATCTGCAATGTCAATGATCAGAGAGAAAAGCAAGTGATAGAGATCGTAGGCTTTATGAATGCTGAACAACAACTCCTTCTCAGATTTGGCAATGGAAGTGTCGCCTGACTTTTTGTAATATGCATACAATGCCTGCATTATCTTTATTCTCAATATTCTTCGGCTTATCATATCACAAAGAACCTGTTAGTATATTTCGTTTCGCAAAGTAAATTGTTTTTTCTTGTTTTTGAAATGAAAATCGTTACAAATTGCGATCAAAAGTCAGTTTAGATAAAAAATAGACAATCAGTATCTTAGAAATACAGTCCGAAAGTTTGGTATTCTAATTTTTTTCTTATTTTTGAACTGAGTCGAACCCGGAAAAATTGATAAAGATGGAAGAAGGTAAAGAAAAAAAAGAAGGTATTGAGACCAATGAAAGGGAGGAAATATTTTCTAAATCCGTTCGTGCAGGTAAGAGAACATATTTTTTTGATGTGAAAGCAACAAGAAGAAATGATTACTACCTCACAATTACCGAAAGTAAGAAACGTTATCACAAAGATGGCCGCTTTTTTTATGAAAAACACAAAGTTTTTCTTTACAAGGAAGATTTTGATAAGTTTGTTGATGGATTAACAGAATCCGTTGAATTCATTAAAGAAGCCAAGCCGGTAGAAATTCCTGAAGAAGCTCTGGAAAATCAGGAAACCACTCAATCTTATACTGATGTGGAATTTGAGGACCTTGAGAAAGTAGAAGCATCAACTACTGATGAAGGAACTGAAGAAAAATAAAACTACCTAATGAATCCAGGAAGAGGGCATCACAACGATAGCCCTTTTTTTTTCGTGAAACTCAAATTTCAGGAACGCAGTGAACTGAAATTTGTAAGTTGAACAACCCCGATAGTGTAGCGTATCGGGGTAAGTAAACTCAA
>CAYORG010000099.1:0-6723 GCA_964406315.1 uncultured Bacteroidales bacterium
GCTGGATGGATATCAGAAAATATTTAAAAACGGATGATAATTACCGTGAGGCTAAAGTCAATTTCAATGCAAGCAAAAAACTGATTCAGGAGAATTTTAAAAAAAACAAAACATATATTACCCAAGGGTTTATAGCTTCAACAGCAAACAATTTAACCACAACTCTTGGCAGGGAAGGATCCGATTATACCGCTGCTTTGCTAGCATTTTTTCTTGATGCTGAAAACGTTACGGTTTGGAAGGATGTCCCAGGAGTGTTAAATGCCGATCCCAAATGGTTTGATAATACTGTTAAATTAGACAGGATGAGTTACACAGATGCTATTGAACTGGCATTTTATGGAGTTGGTGTTATTCATCCGAGAACAATACAGCCATTAAAAAGGAAGAATATACCTCTATTGGTAAAATCATTCTTGCATCCGGAGGAAAGTGGAACAGCAATTGGGAATTTTGATTATCAAAAGCTAATGCCATGTTTTATTTTTAAAATGGATCAGGTACTGATTGATATCTATCCTTCGGATCTATCGTTTATAGCAGAAAATAATTTTGAGAGTATTTTCGAAGTATTTGCCCGAAATAATCTGAAAGTGAATTTGATGCAGAATACAGCTGTAAGTTTCAGACTTTGTGTCAATAATGATCCCCATCTTATTCCTAAAGTGACAAATGACTTGTCGGCAAAATACCAGGTAATTATTACTCAAAAACTTGAATTAATTACCATTCGCTATTATGATCAGAAGACTATTGAACGAGTTATGGTAAATAAAGAAATGATACTTGAACAAAGAAGCACTAAAACAATACAGTTGTTGGTGAAAGATCTGGGATAATTTCTTTAAGAAAGAATGAATGTTAAAAATCAGGAAATAATTATTAATTCAATTATGTATATTTATAAATTCAGAGTTACAATTGATAATCAATTTAAATTTTTAAAAATTATGATGTTTACGAACAAAACGATATTTGGAATATCCAGATTGTCTAACGCAATATTTGTTTTATTTTTCTCTGTTGTTCTTATGCAATCGTGTGATCAGGTGAATCAAGCTGATGAAGTTCCAGGATTAAAGGAAGTTTTTAGTGAATATTTTCCTATTGGTGTATCTATTGGACAAAATACATTGAAAGATTCAATGGATGTTAAAATGATCCTGAAGCATTTTAATTCAATTACATCAGAGAATTACCTGAAATGGGAATTTATTCATCCGCAACCAGGGATCTATAATTTTGCTGCAGCAGACAGTTTTGTAGAATTTGGAGAAAAAAATAATATGCACATGGTCGGACATGTTCTTGTCTGGCATTCACAAACACCGGAATGGGTTTTTAAGGATGAAGCCGGGAATATGGCTTCTCCTGAACTATTACTGGAACGTATGAAGGAGCATATATTTGCTGTTGTTGGCCGCTATAAAGGAAAAATTCGTTCCTGGGATGTGGTGAATGAAGCAATTGATGATAACGGGGAAATACGTAAAAATATATGGTACGAGATCCTTGGCGAAGACTATGTAAAAAAGGCATTTGAATTTGCCCGGGAAGCTGATCCCGACGCTGAACTCATATACAATGATTATTCGATTCCTACACCATTTAAACGAGATGCCATTGTTAAGTTAATTGAAACTATTCAATCGGATGGAATTGATGTGGATGCTGTTGGTATGCAGGCTCATTATCAGTTGGATTATCCTTTAAAAGAAGATCTTGATGCATGCTTGCAGGCATTTGCTGATCTGGGTGTAAACATAGCGATTACTGAACTTGATATAAATGTTCTGCCAAATCCCAAAGCACAGATTGGAGCAGATGTTAGAATGAGTTATGAATTTCAGGAAAAATACAATCCTTATGTTACCGGGTTGCCTGATTCAGTTCAATTACAGCTTGCTGAAAAATACCGGGAATGCTTTGATGTTTTTGTAAAACACAAAGACAATATAAGCAGAGTAACGATTTGGGGTATCCAGGACGGACAGTCGTGGAAAAACAACTGGCCGATTCCCGGAAGAACCAATTATCCTTTATTGTTTGACAGAAATTATCAACCTAAACCTGCTTATTTTTCTGTCATAGGAAGTGTAAAGACGGAACAAAAGTAAGAATTCATATACTCTTGTTGATCAACTGTTTGCACAAAGAGTATCATTCAATGCAATAATGCCTTGTTTGTATTGATCTCTTTGTATCACAAACTGCATATTTACCTGTTTGAGGGATTGAGAAAAACTTTCAATGTTTATGTTGTTTTTGGCTAAAGCAGTTGTTGCTTTTGCCAGTATTCCCGGTTGAGCAATGTTGGTTCCCAATACACAAATAAGTGCAACTTCTTTGACAGTGATTTCCTGATACTTTTCCTTAAGCTTTTTCACAAGTTCCTTTTTAAGATCTTTTTGCCAAATTACTTGTGTTATGCTATTTGCATTGGTAGACTTTAAAATGTAACTCACTCCATATTTATGAAATACTTCCATGATGTGCATATCAAAGCCCACTTCTCCAACCATTGAGGGATCATGCACTTCAATAGCTATGACTTTATCAGTGCCGGAAATAATTTCAACTTTTGATTTTTCGCCCACATAGTTTTTGGAAATAACAGTTCCGGGATGCTCAGGGTCGAAAGTGTTCTTTATTCTGATGCTAATATCATTCATCTCAAGGGGTTTTGAAGCTTTGGGATGTATAGCTTCCATCCCAATATCTGCAAGCTGGTCTGCAACATTATAATTCGTAAATCCAACCGGAATTGATTTTTCAATTCCAACAACATTAGGGTCTGCTGATGAAAGATGGAATTCTTTATGTATTATAGCTTCGTCTGCTTTTAATTCAACGGCAATTTTACTGAATGTGACTTCAGAATAACCTCTGTCAAATTCTCTCATAATACCTTCTGTTCCTTTCGTATAACCTGTAACTACAGGGATAGTTTTGCTATAGTCAATTTTCGAAAAAGATTTGTGGATTCGTTCATCAATAGTAAGGAATTCTGAGTCATTGAAACCGCATAAATCGACAAAAGTGGAAGCAATACCATTATTTTCTAAAATGTTTACCGAATTAAAAGCTGAATGGGCTTCTCCGATTGAGGCAAGAATTTCGCGTGCAGCGAGAAGTATATTATGTTTGTGAACATAACCCGTAGCAAGAACATCAGCAAGACTATTCAGGTAATTTTTTGCCTGTACAATCCGATTTGTAATGAAGTTTTCAGCAATTGCAAGATCAAGATTTATATTTCTGAAACTTTTATTTATTTCCAGTAATTCTCTTAAAACTTCATTTAGGGCCTTGTCAAAGTTTTTATTTTGAATGAACAATTGATAAATTCCTGGTTTCCCGGATTTCTTATGTTCCAGCAACCAATCTGTTACATTACCGTAAGCAGAGACGACAAAAACCCTGTGATACAATTCAAAATCACTTCTTTTCCCAATAATTATATTGTTGAGCACATCATGAAATTTAGTCATGGATGTACCGCCAATTTTTTCTACTGTTAACATTTTTAGCTATATATTTTATTTAATGCAAATTAAATAGTATTTGATTGAAATCGTATTGTAAAATTATGTTTCTTATAAAAAAAATACAAATCATAAAATCAATACCCATGAAGAATATCACAATATTTGGTATATAAGAAAAAATAGGTATTTAGTGGTTTAGTTTGAGTTTATAAACAGGTTTGTAGCCACGCACTGATCCTTCTTCATTGTACAATTCATGTCCAAGTGTTATGGAAATCACTTCTTTTTGAAATTGTTGCGTTGATACATCAAAATACCATCTTTCGGTAAATTGTATTTTTCCAATCTGATTTCGCTGAAAATCTGCTTCATTTTCCATACGTTTTACATCTTTTACTTTCAATGGTGCATTTGAATACAGATCATATGCGACGGCTTGTTTCGCGTATACCAGGTGAAACAGACTATCTATTAAGGCTGAATGGTGAATATTTTTCAGGCATTCACTGGTCCACAGATCATCCGGATTCGGATTTTTAATTATCACATCATAAATAATAGTATCAGCTATTATGGATCCATTGAAAGAATCCGCTCTAATAACCAGTGGAGATTCATGCGTTTTATTATGGTTGCAACCTGTCAAAGCCAGAGCTCCTATGAGTAATATAACACAAAAGTATTTCATGGATTTAAAGTTTTAAATAAAACGATTTTATCAATAATAATAACATATTTATTACCTGTTAAATTTTAATGGCATACTACATTTTTCTTCTATGATCGCATCGTTTGAGTAGACGATGGTACCATTAACAATTGTGGTATGTATTTTTGAACCGAATTCAAATCCGTCAAATGGAGACCAGCCACATTTATATAAGAGGTTTGACTTGTTTATATGCCAGGGATGATTCAAATCCAATAATACACAATCAGCCCAAAATCCTTCGCGCAAATAACCGCGGTTTTCAATGTGAAAGATATCTGCCGGGGCATGGCACATTTTTTCAACAATTTTTTCAAGAGTAATTTTACCTTGTTTATGGAATTCGAGCATTGCTACTAATGAATGCTGTACCATGGGTCCTCCCGAAGGGGCTGACAGGTATGGATGATCCTTTTCTTCCAGGGAATGAGGAGCGTGATCTGTAGAGATAATGTCTATTTTATCATTCAGGATCCCTTTCAACAAAGCTTCCTGGTCTTCCCGGGTTTTCACTGCAGGATTCCATTTGACTTTTGTTCCCAGCTTTTCATAATCGTTATCATTGAACCATAAATGATGTATACACACTTCATTCGTAATTTGCTTAGTGTTTAAATTACCACCTGCATCAAACAGTTCAAGTTCTTTTCCTGTAGAAAGATGCAAAATATGCAAACGTGTTCCATATTCATTTGCAAGCTTTACAGCGAAAGAAGAAGCCTTAAAACAAGCTTCTTTACTTCGGATAACCGGATGGCAGGAAACAGGAATCTGTTCCCCGAATTTGTTGAGATATTTTTGTGTATTGAATTGAATAATCTTTTCGTCTTCGCAATGAACGGCCAACGGAATGTGAGCATTAGCAAATATTTTTCCAAGGCTTTCCGGATTATCAACCAACATATTGCCTGTGGAAGACCCTATAAATAGTTTAATCCCGCATACGTTCTCCGGATCTGTTTTCAGTAACTCATCCAGATTATTGTTCGTTGCGCCAATATAAAATGAATAATTTACCAAAGAGTTTTTCTTAGCGATCTCAAATTTCTCAGTAAGTGTTTCTTGTGTAATTGTAGGGGGGGTTGTGTTAGGCATTTCCATAAAACTGGTCACTCCTCCGGCTGCGGCAGCTCTTGATTCAGATCTGATATCGCCTTTATAGGTAAGCCCGGGTTCCCGGAAATGTACATGATCATCAATAACTCCCGGGATAAGAAAAAGGTTTGTTGCATCAATTGTACGTGAAGCAGTCAAATTAGCGTTTCCTTCAACGATTGTATCAATCAAATGATCCTTTATAAGTATTGATCCGATAAACTGACGACCTTCATTAACTATAGTTGCATTATCGATTAGTAAATCATTCATGATCAAATTTTGGATATTTCTTGAACCAACTTAAAATTTTCATTTTAATTATTCCCAGTGCTGCTTCAGTAAATATTCCTCCTGACATTTTAGATTTGCCTTCTCTTCGATCTGTAAAGATGATGGGTACTTCACATAAATTAAAGCCCATTTTCCAGGCAGTAAACTTCATCTCAATCTGAAATGCATACCCTTTAAATCTTACCTGATCAAGATTGAGAGATTTTAATACAATATTTTTATAGCATTTAAAGCCTGCTGTTGCATCCTGTATTGGAAGCCCGGTAATAATCCTAACATATTTAGAAGCGAAATAAGACATAAGGACTCTTCCCATGGGCCAATTTACAACATTAACACCCGATTTATATCTTGAACCAATTGCTAAGTCAGCTCCATTTTCACATGCTTTTTTTAATCTTCGTAAATCTTTGGGATCGTGTGAAAAATCGGCATCCATTTCAAAAATGTATTTATATCCTCTTTTTAATGCCCATTTAAATCCTTTTATATATGCTGTTCCGAGTCCAAGCTTACCTTCCCGTTCTTCTATAAAGAGTCTGTTTTTATATTCTTTTTGCAACGTTTTCACTGCATTAGCAGTGCCATCCGGAGAGTTATCATCAACAATAAGAATATGGAAATCAGAGATCGAAAATACTTCGATTATCATTTTTCCTATATTTTCGATCTCATTGTAAGTAGGTATAATTACCAAGGATTCATTCATTTTGTTATAATTTGAAATGAGAAACCAAATGCAATATATAATGAATTCATTTAGGATAATACACTTGGCTCCAATTTTATGTTTTTTTGGAATTTCGGAATGTAATTTTTAGAATAGCATCTCACGTTTAACTAATGAATAAATTATTATTTTTTCTTTAAAGTTGGGAAACTATTTTGTAATTTTGTTATTCGCATTCTACTATACATATTGATTAGAGAAATTTTTTCTCGGCGTAATAAAACAAGATAAAGTTTTTTTGGTTTATTACTTACTGCAAATAGATTGCAATTCATTTCAATGTAAGGGCTTAAAATAAAAAGGTAATTCACCTTTATATTAGGTAGTTACAAAACAGGTTCTTTCCGGCTTTAAAAAAGATGAAAAAAAGTTATGAAGAGAAGAAAAAAGCTATTACATTTGCAGCC
>CAYORG010000100.1:0-6390 GCA_964406315.1 uncultured Bacteroidales bacterium
CCAATGGGTAAGCCTTACTTTTTGGGGTGCTGGTTATACCCCGGCCGGTTGCTGATATAAATGTAATCATTTTACTAAAAATCTAAATCATCCAACGGATTATGTATTATCCCTATTGATTTCCGGCTGATATGAGTATATATCATCGTTGTCTTAGGATCCTTATGCCCCAGCATTTCCTGAATATATCGCAAATCCACGCCATTCTCCAATTGATGAGTGGCAAAAGAATGTCGCAGGGTATGTACTGTGGCATTTTTTCTGATCTCCGCCTTTTTCATCGATACCTTTAGTGTTTTCCTGATACTCGATGCCGAATAGGGCTTCCCCCCAACGCCATTGAATAAATATACCTCAGGCTTGTATTTTGCGACGTACTCCTGCAACATCATTAACAATCGCCTTGAAAGATTAACCAAACGGTCCCTCCTGCCTTTGGCACACCGTATATGAATAACCATACGCCCCTGATCAATATCCGTTATCTTCATGGCAATGGCCTCGCTTATTCTTAAACCTGCCGAATAAATAATCGCCAGAATTACCCTGTGTTTTATATTTGTGGTGCACTTCAGGATTTTCTCAACCTCCTCTTTCGAAAAAACCTGTGGTAAATAATGCCATTTTCTCGGCCTTTCCAGTATCTCCAGGTTAATCTGCCTGTTTTTCGTTTTTAAATAAAACAACTTAATTGCATTGAGCAGTATATTCACTCCTGAATCCGATGCATGCCTCTCTTCTAAAATCAGGGCACAATATTCAACAATATCCTGGTTGCTGATCTGATCTGTACTTTTTGACCGAAAATGCAAAAAAAGTTTTTGCATAGCATGAACATAAGAACGAATAGTGCTATCGCTGTAATGCCTGCTCTTTAAATAGAGCGTAAATTGCCGAAGTGATTGCAATTGTTCATTACCTGGCTGTGCGACGTGTTTTGTATTCTTTTCTTTCCATGTTATGACCACATTCATAGCACCCACCACAACTTTTAGCTTTTGCTCAACATTCTCACTATAAGGAATATGCCAGCAATGCATGGTCGCACTCCAACGGCAACCTGCAATGGTGCGCAGACAATCAAGTAATGCTTCATCATAACCAAAAATAAGCTGAATCCTTTTTTCTCCCCTGTGATTACAGGAGTGTAAAATGAGTTTCTTTTGTTCAGCCTTATAAAATTGCATCATCTCATACTCCATCAGTTGATCTGAAGTAACACTCTGTTCAAGAGGGTATATTACCATAAACATTTGTTTTGTTTTTTCTAAGCTCCGCTCCGTCACTCCCGGAAAGAATAACTGAAAAAAATCGTCTGGTAGTCTCTCTCCTGATCCCCCGGCCCTAATAATTAAAGCGCGCTATGCCAAAACTTTAAATACAAAAAAATGTACCTCGGCTTATAAGTTAATCGAACATTATTAATTTCCCTAACCAATATCTCCCCTGTTATAACTCCGGTTAACCGGTTTAACATAGCCAAATGATTGTATTATAATCATTAAACCGATTGAAAATATAGTATAAAATTTCAACAAAACCAAAGGAAAAATGAAGTGCCGGAATTCATTTCATCTTGTTATGCCCTGTAATCCCTTGAAAACCTTTGTGTTCTGTCTCTCTTAACAGTGACACGGCAGCCGGTTACAACGGCACATATTCAACTTCCAGGGAACTTGAGGGTGAATGGGCCTTTTTGATGGGCGATGTTGGAGATGTTAATAACTGATTTGTGTTTTTCGCACGATTATTTTATGTAGCCTTCATTGATGCTGTGGCCTTAGCAGATCGTTGACCGTTTTTACCGGGTTAAAAGTTTCCATCGGCACTTCCACCATCAATGAAAGCCAGTCGGCCATAGCACCATTCCAGAGTCCGGGCAATTCAAGCGCTTTTAAATTCCTGCCGTCTTTTGATTTCCTTGAGATGAAACAGGTATTGCGATCGACAGACTCAGGAAGGGAAAACTTTTCTCCCCTGTAATTCTTTGTACTGCAAACCAGGTCTACAGGATTAAAGTGTGTTGATTTTTTAAAGATCTCCGCCTGTTTTGTATCGGAATGATCAACCTGCGATGATTCCACGATCTGCAGACTGAGATCGCCTTTGCTGTTTGGTGCCCAGAAAGGCCCGCCACCCGGTTCGCCAAGGTTTTTTACCACACCGCAAACCCGTAATGGACGGTTTAAGATATCCCTGAATTCCTGAACACAAGCTTTCGCTTTAGTATAATCCGGTTTTAATTTGGGAATATAATACAGTTTACCGGTGATAAATCCGTGGATCTCCCGTAGTCTTTTTCCCGAAGAAATCCCGGCATCCAACTCGTGTAAGAGTTTAAATACGTTCTTCTGAGTTTCAAGTAATACTCCCGCCAGTGCTTTTTTATACCGGATGGTGGGTGAATTCAGTTTCTCAGGAACCACATTGTCAATATTCTTTATAAATATGATATCGGCATTCAGTTCATTCAGGTTATCGATCAAAGCTCCGTGTCCGCCCGGGCGAAATACTATACTGCCATTGTTTTCCCTGAAAGGCTGATTATCGGCATCTACGGCCATTGTATCTGTCGAAGGTTTCTGAACAGAGAAACTTACATCAAGGATGATTCCGTTTTTCTGCTCGTATACAGGCCGGATAGTATGCAACAACTTCCTGAACTCCTCCAGATGTTCGAGCGATACGGTAAAATGCAGAGAAACCCTTCCGTCTTGTGTTTTCGCATATTGAACAGCTTCTCCGATATGCTCTTCAAAAGGTGTTCTGCTATCTCTTTCATATCGGTGGAACTGAAGCAATCCTTTTGGAAGGTTTCCATAATTCAATCCTTTTTCAGTAAGAAGGTATTCCAGGATCTTCTTGTATTTTTTTTCATCCAGCAATCCATTGAGCAATTCGCCTTTATCCCGGATTTTTCTTTCCAGTGCGCCATAAAAAGCAAATTTGCGCAGATTTCCGAAAAAAGTTATAATAAACTCATTCTCTGAATCGGTTTGTTCATCTGCCGAATCCATAAACTCAAACAATGCTTTGAACATCCTGCTTGCAGCTCCCGAGGCAGGAACGAATTTAATCTTTTGAATATTGCCGGCTGAATCGAAATCAGAAATATACCTGTCAATCTCTTTATTATCCAGGCAAATGATGCCGTCGTCAATTGATGCCGGCCGATTCAGTTTCATTGGTGCTATTCCCTGCCTGAAAACAGACAATTGCCATTGCAACTGTTCATCGGAAATACCTTTTTCCTGAATTTGTCGGACGTCTTTATCACTGAACATAGGCTTTCTATTAAACGTATTTAACTGTATACGGTCAGCACAAGCCGGCGCGAACCTCCACGGTTCCTGAATTCACAAAAATATATGCCCTGCCAGGTTCCCAGGTTCAGCATGCCGTTGGTTATGGGTACAGTAATGGTTTGGCCTATGATGGATGCTTTCAGATGTGCCGGCATATCATCCAAACCTTCCAGGGTATGAGTAAATCCTGAGTAGTTTTCCGGAACAAGATCATCCAAAAAAGTCTCAAAATCGGTACGTACGGAAGGATCTGCATTCTCATTCAATGTAATCCCTGCGGAAGTATGTTTCACATGAACATGTAACAATCCGCGATCGGGGAGTTCACCCAGATGACTTGTGATCAAAGAGGTTATCAGATGATATCCTCTGCTATACCCTTGCAGTGTTATTTCTTTTTGTGTTATCATTTCCTGAATACAGCATAACAATTTACAAGTTAGACTTGTTTTTCATTTTAACCAAATTTAACATCATGTGTTCAGTCAAAAGGAATAAAAGTATATCAAAATAATTACCTTTGGAAGGTTTGGTAAACAAGCAAAGGCAAACTATGAAGAAGATCCTGCTTCTTACTGTTCTCACAGCAATACACACAATTGTTATTCAGGCTCAGCTGTTTAAAGATAAGGATGAAAGAAATCTTGTGCAATTCACGGGTCGACTGACGGATGAACTTTTACAGCCACTCCCCTATGCACATATACTTATACTGAACAACTACCGTGGAACTATCACGGACCAACACGGGAAATTTACCCTGGTTACCCAGGTGAATGACAGTATCATGCTTTCAACCGTTGGTTACAAACGTAGAATAATAACCGTCCCTGACAACCTGAAAGAACCATTCTACACGCTTGACATTATTCTGCAAACCGATACGTTTATGATAGACGAAGTAGTGGTTTATCCCTGGAAATCGTATGAAGAATTCAAAGAAGCATTTCTCAACCTGAAGCTGCCGGATGACGATATGGACAATGCACGGAAAAATATTGCCTTACTGAAAACTCAGATCATACTTGATGAAACTCCCAGCGCAAGAGCCAATTTCCAGAATATTCTGAATCAGCAATACCGGGAGACTTTCAACCAGGGGCAGTATCCTTCCTACCAGATCTTCAATGCCTTTGCATGGGCCGAGTTCTTCAAAGCACTGAAACGGGGCGACTTTAAGAAATATGAGAAAAAGGATGTGGAATTTCAGGAAATGGAAATTGAGTAATAGTTGCTGGTCGCTGGTCACTAGTCTCTGGTCTTACTTCTTATAATCTCATCTTCTCACCTTCTCAACTAATCAACTACTCAACTCTAAACAATACAAATGATTAACTGGGGAACTGATGAATTGATTAACTGATGTTATATAAAAAACATTCTGTTGGTTGATTGACTTCATTTCATCGATTGCCCGATTCATCATTCTTACCTGTTTAACTGGAGAATTGATTAACTGGTTAACTGAAGTATTATAATAAGCCTTATGAAGGGGCTAATTCTTCTTCCGTCTTCCAATTCTTCATTATTAATTTTTAATTATTAATTATTAATTAAGTAATTCCCCAGTTCCACGATTCAACAGCAACCAGAAAATGGAATTTGCTTTTTTGGCTTATGTCACCTCAAGAAAAGCTTGTATCTTCACAATTTTATTTTATTCTTTGAGTTTTTTTCAGGTAAGTGAATAGCTGAAACGAGTAATGAATCAAATCAGGTCAGGTCTATATATCCTTCTTTTCTTTGTAACCGTTATTTGCAGTGCACAACAAACTGCCACCATTAGAGGTATAGTGACGGACGAAGAAGGCAATGTTCTCTTTTCCGCCTCCTTGGGAATTGAAAATATGAGCATTGGAACCGTTACCAACGAAACCGGGGCCTATTCTCTCGAGGTTCCTGCCAATGAAGACCTGGTATTCCTGGTATATTTCCTTGGATACGAAACATACAGAATTACTCTTCGCCTGCAACCCGGCGAAATCCGTATCCGGAATATTCAACTGAAACAGGAAGTTAAAGAACTCGAGGATGTGGAAGTATTCGGTATAAAAGACCGTGAGAACACCCTCGTTCCCATTGATATAAAATCACTTGACCAGTTGCCGAATCCAAGCGGTAACATTGAATCCATTCTGAAAACATTGCCGGGTGTTGTCTCAGGTAGTGAATTGTCATCGCAGTATTCCGTTCGGGGCGGCAGCTACGACGAAAACCTGATCTATGTGAATGATATTGAAATATACCGACCCCTGCTTGTGCAATCTGCCCAGCAGGAAGGATTAAGCTTTATAAATCCTTCCATGATATCCTCCATTCAGTTTTCGGCAGGTGGTTTCGATGCGGAGTATGGAGACAAATTATCATCGGTACTTGATATACAATATAAGAAACCTTCAGAGCTTGGAGGCTCCTTATCGGCCAGCCTGTTAGGCGGATCGGTCCATGTAGGAGGAAGTTCGAAGAATAAGAAATTCACACACAATACAGGAGTACGGTACAAAACCACAAAATACATCTTAAGTACGCTGGACACCAGAGGAGACTATAAACCTTCATTCACTGATATACAGTCTTTTCTTACGTACGACCTGTCAAAAACGCTGGAACTGGATGTATTGATAAATTATGCAACAAACAAGTTTAACCGTGTACCCGATAACCGGAGCACAAATTTTGGTACCCTGTCGCAGGGATTTAACTTCACTGTATTTTATGAAGGCCAGGAAATCGACAAATTCGAAACATACCTGGGAGCATTGTCTCTAAACTATCATCCGAATGATAAATTCACATTAAAATTCATTGCTTCGGCATTCCGGTCAAATGAAGAGATCACATACGATATCCTGAAACAATACTGGATCAATCTTGCTACACAGGGTTCCTCAGGCAAAAAGGACAGCCTGATCAATGTGGGCATAGGTACATCGCTTGACCATGCCCGTAACACCCTGGAAGCATCCATCTGTTCCTTTGATCTGAAAGCAAGCAATTACTCAGGTGCCGGTGTAACCAGGTGGGGAATCAAACTGCAGCAGGAATTCATTGATGATAAGCTGAGCGAATGGCAGATGATCGATTC
>CAYORG010000101.1:0-617 GCA_964406315.1 uncultured Bacteroidales bacterium
TAACAGAAATGAAGTTTCAGCAGGATTCGGATTCACTCATTTTTCCAATGGCAAATTTGCTACGCCTAATCTGGGTATAAATTGTGTTACTGTACATGCTGCATATTTTTTCAACCTGGTTTCAAAACGATATCAGCGTATTGCAATAGAAAGAGAAAAAAAATTAGAAAAACACAATGTCGAACTTGTCTTATCGGGTGGTTCGAAAACAGATGATCAGATTTCAGGAAATTACTATTTTATTTCCACGCTGGTGATAGACTACAAATATGTACCATGGATGAAATATTCCTTTGGTGCCGGTATCGATGTATTTTATGATCAATCACTCGGGCCTAACAAAGTGGGCGATTTAGGTGGCACATATTCAGAATCAGATCTTTATCAGTTGGGACTTCATGTTGGATTTTATTCACGGTATTCAAAACTTAACATTTTGATGCAATTGGGTACCTATCTGCACGCAAATTATTATAAGTATACCAGAATTTATTCACGCATAGGAATTCGATATGAAATATACAACAATCTGCTTTTAAACTTTTCTCTCAAGGCACATCGCGCTATAGCAGATTATCTGGAATGGGGGATAGGGTACAGGTTATAAATGAAGAATT
>CAYORG010000101.1:717-6375 GCA_964406315.1 uncultured Bacteroidales bacterium
AAAAATGAAGAATTAAAAATGAAGAATTAAAAATGAAGAATTAAAAATGAAGAATTAAAAATGAAGAATGCAGTCATACTATTTCTATTGATTTGTTTATCAGTTTTCCTATGCGATAGCTGTGAGATGGGAAAATGCTGGCACGGAACAGGACAGAAAACAATACAGGTATATGAGACTGGATATTTCAGGGAAGTAAATGTGCGTGGTATGTTTGAGATTATACTTGTTCAGGATAGTGTATATTATCTTGAACTGGAAGGAGGGGATGAAATTCTTAAATATACAGCCACAAATACTATTGACTCGGTGGTTTACCTTGACAATTCAAACGAATGTGCTTTTCTAAGGGATTATGAAAAGATCAAATGTTATTTGCATTTTTCTGATTATTTGAAGTTGAGTTTATTTGAGACCTGTAAACTGACCAGCCAGAATCCAGTGACTTCCAATATGACATTAATAGTACCTGCTGAAATGGCTGAGGTAAATATTCAATTGAATAATCCGCATTTTCATTTCTACAATCACAGAACTACCGGCGGAACATACACTTTCAGTGGATATTCTGACTGGTGTGTGATTTCAGGATTTTATTCAGCAAGATTCGTTCTTTCCGATTTGATATCTAGGGAAATGCAAATTAAAAATTCATCCATTGGTGACATGCACGTGAATCCAATTGAAAAACTCACGGTAGAGATACATAATAAAGGCAATATTTATTATTCCGGATCGCCGGAGATTATTGTTGATTCTATTTCTGGTACGGGGAGATTGTTGCCCGAAGGAGAGTGAGGCAGTTTAGAGTTCAGAGTTCGGATTCTATTGTTGCTGGTTGCTTGGTGCTGGTTATGATGAATAAAACAATTTTTCCTGAAAGCATTTCCGTTACCGTCATTCCTGCGAAGGCAGGAATCCGTCATTCCCTATCCAACAACTATTTCCATGCCGTTCTGATCTTAAGCAGGAGACAAGCTTAAAAACATTGTACTTTTCTGTGAATCCTTTGTTTAATTTGGTTTTATGTTCTTGCATTCTTCTTTTCAGGTTGTTTGTAACACCCATATAAAGCACCGTATTGTTTTTGTTTGTTACGATATACACATAATAACTTCGTTTCTTCATCCGGCTTCAGTATTTGCATAGGGAGATGCCTGCCATTGCAGGCATGACTGTGTTTCTGATAGTCCTTTTCATATACTTCTGGCATAACAGTAAAACAAATAATTCGATTGCGTATTTATTTACGGTGGTGCGAAATTGTATTCCGGCTTTGTAGAATACGCCCGGATTGCGCTGCGCTAAATCCGCGCGAGCGGGGGGGACAGTGGTAATTAATAATTAATAATTAATAATGAAGAATGTGAAGCAGAAGTTGGTGAGTTGAGAAGGTGAGAACGTGAGATGATGAGATAATAAGAAGTGAAACTAGTAACTTGAAACTAGTGACTTGAGACCAGAGACTTACAACTTATCGAAATCCGCAACCGATCCCGATGAAAATCGGGAGAGCTCAGCGAAGTTAATCCGCAATCCGCAATCCGCAATCCGAAATCACTCAGGTTGAAATCTATGCAGGTCAAGATCTTTGTAATCCACAACCTGAACATCCCGGAAATAAAAATGTATGATATCAAGCCAGGTATATCCAACACGTGCCATTTCCATTGCACCTTGCTGACACATGCCTATTCCGTGTCCATAACCTTTTCCTGTGATCAGAATCTCCTCTCCTGTATCTTTTACAGAGAAAAAGGCTGATTTGAGATGAAAATACTCTCTTATGCTACGCATATTTAATTCAATTCCATTGATTATAATGAATTTTGTCCTGTGAGGCACCTGAAATGTGAAGTTGTAATTTTGGTAGTTCACATTGTTTGATACAATATTATTAATGTAGTTGATCCATTTTTTACGTTCTATGGTTGTTGTCCATGTGGCATAAGATGATATCAGACAGAAAGGATCTTTTACTGATTGCAGGTAAGGTAAGTCTTTCTGCCAGTATTGCCCGGCTGTGCATGTTTCTCCTCCGCAATTGCTGTGAAAAGGAGACATAATAATTACAGATTCGTTATCTGTAATTACTTTTCCTGCTGTGGATCTTGCTGCTGTTAATATGGAGTTGTGTTGTGTCAGTCTGCCTTTGTATGCCTGGCAATGAACTCCATCGCACAGATTAAAACCCTCTTCAGAATGTTTGTACATGTTTTTTATTGTAAATGTGCGGATCAGAACAGCCTGTGCTTTATAATACTCATCGGGAGCGCTGTTTCCTCCTTCAGCTTCAATCACTGAGGCGATGTATTTCTCCATGTCAATTTTATTGATAATTAGTAATTCTTTTTCAGCACAGGAAAGAATCAGATTATCATCATATTCTCTGGCTTCGGAGATTGGATTTATTGGCTTGGCATTCAGAACGCCATCATTTGAAACACTCACAAATTCAATTTTTTTGAAATTCCCGATAAAATTTCGTTTATCACGTATCTCAAGTTCGGTCCCAAACCTGCTGATATGAAAAATACTTCCTTTTTTATATTCTCCGAGTGTTTCATTGCCGCTCTTTATCCTATATTTTCCTTGTTTTATGTTCACTGCAATTGAATTGATTTTCTTATCACTGAAAATGGCAATACTTATGCTTTGAGCTATGCAAATATTTGCTGCAAACAAGATTGATACTACTAGTATATTGAATCTCATAATTGCTGTGTTAAATACGTGTACATTCTTTTGGCAAATCTTTCCGAAGCACCTGCTTTTCCCACCAATTCTTTTAAAGATCTGAAATCTTTTATCATCCTGTTCCTGTATTTTTCGTCGGTAAGAATTCGTTTTATTTCAACTTCTATATCACGGGCCAAATGAAATTGAAGCAATTCTTTAACTACTTCTCTGTTCATGATGATATTTACCAGTGAAAAGAAACGGATTTTTAAAAATGGTTTTCCAATAAAATAAGTAGCTGTGCTAAGCTTGTATATTACTACTTCAGGTACTTTAAAAAGTGCTGTCTCAAGGGTTGCTGTTCCTGATGTTACAATTGCGGCTGTTGCCCTGTATAAAAGATCGTATGTCTGGTTAAAAATCACTTTGATCGATGTATTTACAAGAAATTGCTGATAGTATTCGGCTTGTATGGAGGGTGCACCGGCAAGTACCAGTTGATAACCTGTAATTTTTTTACAGCCCTCTACCATCTCAGGCAAACAATTGTAGATTTCTGTTTTTCGGCTTCCTGCAAGCAGGGCGATGATAGGTTTGTCTGATAATTGGTTTTTTGAAAAAAACTCTTCGTCTGAGAGAGGTGTAAAAGATTCAATTGCATCGGTTAATGGATTGCCAGTGTATTCTGCTGGAATATCCAGATCATTGAAATATTCTTCCTCAAAGGGAAAGATTACGAATAGTTTATCCACAAATTTTCTAATCCGTCTGATCCGCGATTTTCTTGAAGCCCATACTTTTGGAGCAATGTAATACAATATTTTGTAGCCTTGTTTTTTTCCGTATTCAGCAATTTTTAAATTAAATCCCGGATAATCAATAAGGATAATTGCATCGGGCGTGTAATTTGCAATATCATTTTTGCAATATTCAAGGGTCTTGTTTATTGTTTTAATATTCTTTACGATCTCCCAGATGCCAATAAAAGACATCTTCTTGTAATGCAATGCAATGTCGGCACCGGCTTCCTGCATCAAATCACCTCCAAAACCTCTGAATGAAGCCCGCGAGTCGATCTTTTTTAAGTGTTTGATCAGATTGCTTCCATGTAGATCGCCTGAAGGTTCGCCTGCTACAATATAGTATTTCATTTGAATGGTAAGTTAGCTGTAAAGGTTTATTGCATTATACTGAAAGTTAAAGAATAAAACTTATAAATAATAATACGGAAGTAAGCACGGCTGTACTGATTAATAAACCCTTGGCAATATTCATCTGGTTTTTCCAGATTAACAGAAAGAATAACAGTGCATTGGGGAAAATGCAACGACTGAGAAACAAAGGCAGGAATTTTATGATGACCATGCCATAATACTTTCCTATTATTGAGAGAGGAGCCATTTTTGGCATAATAAAAATAAAATAAAGTGCTGCCGGCAATAGCACTCCAATGATTATACCTGCTACCAAAGTGTTCAGCTTTTTAAAATTTATAAATCCCATTTTTTTATAAGGTCAATTGTTGGATATGAAGTAAGATCTGTTCGTAATGGAACCATGGCAATATAGTTATTCTCTAATGCCCATTCATCTGTGTCAGTAGCTTCCGGCTCGCGATTGAAATATTCGCCGGTAAGCCAGTAATAATTATTTCCTGAAGGATCGGTTCTTTTGTCAAATTCTTCCTGCCAGAATCCCATCGTTTGCCTGCAAATATGAATTCCTTTGATCTCCTCTTCGGGAACTGCGGGGATGTTGACATTCAAACAGGTGTGTAAAGGCAGATCGTGCTTTAGAACCTGTGCAGCTATTTTGGCAGCATATTTTTTTGCCGTACTTAGATTTGTTTTGTGGTCATAGCTGATTATCGAAAAGCCTATGGAAGGTATTCCATTGACACAACCTTCCAGAGCAGCGCCCATCGTACCCGAATACAGTACACTTGTGGAACTGTTGGAACCATGATTGATGCCGGAAACCAGTAAATCAGGTTTGCGGGGAAGTAACTGACTGAGTGCCAGTTTTACGCAATCTGTGGGAGTGCCGTTCACAGAATAACTTGTGCAACCATTCAATTGCGATTTTATAACCCTTAAAGGGTGTTTTACTGTTATTGCCTGCGACATTCCTGACTGTGGCTCCAAAGGGGCAACAACAATTACTTCTCCTAATGTTTCCATTGCTTCCACCAAAGATGCTATCCCCGATGAGCTTAAACCATCATCATTTGTAACCAGTATCAAGTTGCTCTTCACCATTTCTCATCTCTTGATTTGAATAGCAAAGATAGGATATTCAATGAATGGAAAGAAAGGAATACAATACAAATACAAGTAATCTGTAACTGCTCATCCATTCTTTGGATACAGAAAAAAATACTTAACTGAGATAAGAAAAAATATGTGTTTCATGTTTTTGCATGGATTATCATTAAATAATGCAAATAAAGATTTGTTTATCCCAATTACAAATGAAGATAATAAACATGCAAATGCCTTGAATTATTAACAGATGGGGCTTTGTTAACTTTGATTCCTGTTTATTGAACTACTATTTTCTGGCTTGTAATAAAATTTCCTGATCTGACTGTACAGAAATATATGCCATTTGGAACTTTTCCGGTTTCCTGTTCTATATTCCAGACAATTCTGTAAAAGCCTGGCTGCATTCTTTCATTTATCAGATTTGTGATATGTTTTCCATTGATATCAAAAATATCAACAAGAGTTTTTGCCTGAGTTTGTATTTCAAATTCAATTATTGCTCTATCTTTAGCAGGATTAGGATAACAACGTATGGATTTTATTTCAGGCCGTGTAATAAGTGGAGATGAGTTTACTCCGCCTGTATCGGTTGCAGAGGTATGAAACGTAAGTCCGGGGACCCGGTTTCCTGCATAATTAGCATTATTCTCAACTTCACATATATTCAGAGCAAAACTATAGTCATTGTATTGATTCAGAGTTTTGACCATTAATG
>CAYORG010000102.1:0-6364 GCA_964406315.1 uncultured Bacteroidales bacterium
GTAGAAGAGATCAAATCAGGATGCTGTGGAATGGCAGGTTCTTTTGGTTACGAAAAAGAGCATTATGATTTATCAATGAAAATCGGAGAGTTGGTTTTATTTCCTTCCGTCCGACAGGCAGAGGAAAATACGATTGTTGTAGCTCCCGGAACATCTTGCAGACATCAGATCAAAGATGGAACGGGAAAAATAGCAAAACATCCGGTGGAGGTGCTGTTTGAAGCATTGAAGCAGTGATAGATTGTTTAGAGTTTTGAGGTGGGTTGTCAGGTTATTAGGTAGTTGGGTTGTTTGAAAATGATTATTCGGGGAATCGGAGAATCGCTTTGCCAGCCATAGCTTACCCTGATAAGCGAAGGATGGATGAAATGAATCTAATTAACTGTCATAATGCTTGTTATACAACCTCAGTTAATCAGTTCACCAACCGATCCCGATGAAAATCGGGAGAGATCGATCAAGCCTGCCATCCACAGGCTGGTAAACCGGCTGGCAGGAAAGTCAATTACACAGTTAAACAGTTCCACAATTACACAGTTATAGAGTCCACTATTGAACTTTTAATTTTTCCCCTTCCGATGCAGCGATCACTGTAGCACCACAGGTATCACCAAACACATTAACGGCAGTTCGCATCATATCCAGGGGTCTGTCAACCGGCAGAATCAGTGCGATTGCTTCAAAGGGTAAACCAACGGCAGTAAAAATTATCGTCATGGTCACATAACTGGCCATAGGAACACCGGCTGTTCCAATAGAGCTAAGAAGCGCCGTAAGTATGACTATCAATTGCTGTGAAAATGAAAGTTCGATGCCATAGAGCTGGGCTACAAAACCAACAACTACTAACTCGTACAATGCAGTACCGTCCATATTTATGGTGGCTCCGAGAGGCAATGTAAAACTTGATATTTTATTTGATACCCCGGCCTTGTCCTCAACCGATTCCATGGTAAGTGGAAGAGTTGCATTGGAAGAAGCAGTTGAAAATGCGGTTAACAAGGCCGTACTCACAGCTCTAACATGTTTGGCAGGATTGATTTTGCCTATGAAACGCAGAATAAAAGGTAATGTGAACATGCTGTGAATAAGTAAGCCGATAATAACAATCAACATAAATTTACCAAGGCGCACAGCAAGTTCTCCCAGATCGGATTGCTCGGCAACAACCTTACTGACAATTCCAAAAATACCTATTGGTGCAAAACGAATGATGAATAAAGTAATTTTCATCATTACCCTGAAGGCGGCATGGAAAAAGGTTTCAAGGTTCTCGCGATAAGGAGCATTCAGTTTTGTTATGAAAAAACCGAAGAGTATTGCAAATAAAATAATAGATAGCATATTTCCCGTGGCCAATGCATCAATAATATTCGTTGGAACGATTTCAATCAGCGTTTCAGACACTGGTTTTACAGGTAGATCAGCATATCCTGAGATTTCATTGCTGAGTAAATTGGTTCCGGATCCGGGTTTAAACAGATTCACAAGCAACAGTCCTGTAAATATGGCAAGCAAACTTGTTGCTAAATAAAAAACAATTGTTTTTATTCCGAGCCTTCCAAGATTTCCTTCCGAACCGATATTGGTTATTCCTGAAATTAATGAGCAAAATACAAGAGGTACGACAACCATCTGAAGAGCTCTTAAAAATACTGTACCAATCCAGCTGACATATTTTATGTGATGGGGAAAGAGTAATCCAAAAACAACAGATAACAAAATAGCCAATACAATTTGCCAATGGAGCTTAATTTTTTTCATTGAAACAGAATTTATAGCAAAAATAATATTTCTATGTTACCTGAAAAGATAGGTATAAAAAGGATTAAGATCCCGTAAATAAAGGGATATACAGGTTTAAAACTATAACTAAGCATGAAATCTGGTAAGAATTTCTTATCATTAGGGCAGGTTAGAGGTAAATTTTCAATTCTCAGAGCCTCAAAATGCGAAAAAAATAACAACTCAGTTTTTCCTATTCAAAATAACCGTATAATGAAATTTCGTAAAATCAATAAGCCTTAATAGAAAGAATGGAATATTGGTAATTAAACTATTTAAAAACATAAAAAATGATATTTGAATTGAATATGTTACATATGTAATGATTATTTATTAATCACAAAGGTAAACAATACTAATATTTACAATTGTTTATTAAAATAAATAGAATCTGATGTATACAAATGTAAAATATGATTAATTTGTCTGAACTTAATAATAATAGTGATGTAAAAAACTATATTTCAGTTATTTACATAGAATATTTAAAGTAATAACTTAATTAAATGATCAAAATATAATCGTAAGTATGAAAATTAGAGCAATTGTTATGTATATCTCATTATAAACCAGTAATTTAGTTAAATTATTTAAAGTTTTGTACAACATAGTCCTATTTCTCTTAATCTTTTAAAATAGAACGTTTTATATGAATTCGATAATTTTTACAAATGTATAGAAATCAAGTAGGATTACAAATGTAAATTACTTATGGAAACAACAGGTTTACAATTGTTAAATGTAATTTATTTACATTTGTATAAATTCATAGCTATGAAAGATCAGATTTTAAAATTAATGGAGGCAGAAGGCTTAAATCCTGCTAAATTTGCTGATGAGATCGGTGTTCAGAGATCAAGCATATCTCATATTATAAGCGGAAGAAACAAACCCAGTTATGATTTTATAATTAAGATACTGAAACGTTTTTCAGGATTAAATACAGAATGGTTACTCACTGGTAAAGGAAATATGATAAAAAGCACTGAAAACACTAATTATAAGGTGGAAAATAATTCTTCATTATTTGATCAGCAAAACTACAAAGAGAAAATCACTAAAACGAGTGATGAAGAAATTAAATCAAGTTCCGGAAATCAGGAAAAGTCGATAGAAGATAATAAAGAAAAAAAATATACAGAAGAATATGAAAAAACAAAAATTGGTGAATTTACAAATGTAAATTATATACTTGTTTTCTATAAAGATGGTACATTTAAACAGTACAATACACGAGAATAGAATATTTGAATAGAAAAATAAAGAAAATATAAATACAGGAACTACACGTAATTATCAGTTTCAGTAAAATTCTTTAAAGAACCAATAATTTCATCTATTCTTTTAAAGTGATTGCGATCAAGATAAGCATTGATACCTTCAAGAATTTCCATCGTTACTGCAGGATGAATAAAATTTGCTGTACCTACTTGTATAGCGCTTGCTCCGGCAAGGAAAAACTCAATAGCGTCAGTAGCATTCATAATACCGCCCATACCAATTACAGGAATTTTCACGGCTTTTGCGACCTGCCAAACCATTCTTAAGGCAACAGGCTTAATAGCTGGTCCGGAGAGACCACCGGTGACAGTAGAGAGAGCAGGACGCCTTGTTTCTGCATCAATGGCCATACCTACTAAAGTATTAATTAGTGATACAGAATCTGCACCGCAGGATTCGACTGCCAGGGCGAACTCAACGATATTCGTAACATTTGGCGATAATTTAACAATCAGAGTTTTGCTGAAAACGTTTCTTACTGCTTTGGTCACAGCAATTGCCGATGGGCAATGAGTTCCGAATATCATGCCACCTTGTTTTACATTCGGACAGGAAATGTTTAGTTCAATGGCTTCTATTTTTTCCAGATTATCACATTTCTCTGCTACTTCACAATATTCTTCTATTGTACTGCCATTCACATTGACAATAATGTGAGTGTTGTATGTTGATATCTCGGGATATATGGAATTTACAAAGTAGTCGATGCCTTTATTCTGCAATCCCACAGCATTAAGCATGCCTGATGGCGTTTCCGCCATGCGGGGATAGGGATTTCCTTGTCTTTCTTTGCCGGTAATTCCTTTAACCACGATGGCACCGAGACGCGAAATGTCTATAAAATCCTCGTATTCCGGTCCGTAGCCAAAGGTGCCTGAAGCGGTCCACACCGGATTTTTACAGGTTAAATTGCCTATTTTAGTTGTCAGGTCTGCCATTTCAATCGTTTGATGTTAAATACCGGGCCTTCAGTACAGGTATTTACATTTCCCTTGTCAACTGTATCCACCACGCAACAAAGGCAAGCTCCTATACCACATCCCATTAGATTTTCAAGGGAAACTTCACAGGATGTTTTGTTTTTCAATGCAATCCTGGCGACAGCTTTCATCATAACTTCAGGTCCGCAGGTATAAATCATGTCATAGTTTTCCTGCATTGCAGGATGATCAATGACAAGACCTTTATGACCCTTGGAACCATCCTCAGTGGTTATATTTACCTTCCCCAGGGCTTCAAACTTCTCATTTTCGATGATCAGTCGGGCCGACCGGTAACCGAGTAAAAACTCCGGAAGAATGTTTAATTCTACCTTAAGATATTTACCCAATAACAGCATCGGAGCAACACCTGTTCCACCACCTACAAGCAGCACACGTTTGCCGGATGGTTTTGAAAATGAATTTCCCAGGGGATATACCAGGTTCAGTTTTTCGTTCTTTTTAAGGTGTGAAAGCTGCTTTGAACCTTCTCCTGCAATTTTAATAAGAAGGAACAGGAGGTTTTTTTTATCATCTGTATCATATACCGATAAAGGTCTTCGTAAGAAGGTAGAAGGACATCTGTCAACACGTGCTTCAACAAACTGGCCGGGAAATATCTTTGGCAATTGATTTTCTGCCTGGAGTTTCAGAACAAAGAATTCACTGTTCAGCGATTTGTTTTCAATAACTGTGAGATCCTCTATTCTTTTTTTCATTTATGGATTGCATAATTTTCTGCAAAGATAAGAATTCCTGCTTTGTTTAAAGCTGAAAATTGCACAGTACCTGTTAAAAAAATAACTAAATTACGATCTCATTTTTAAATAATAACCATATGCTTAAAAATATACTGGTACTGGCATTCGTTCTTTTTACACAGTTGTTGTACTCACAGAATGAAACCATTTCTGTTTCTGAAGACCTTCAGGTAATTAAACTTACTGATAATGCCTACATACATATTTCATATCTGGAAATAACAGGATCAGGACGATTTCCCTGTAACGGGTTGGTCTTTATCAGCAATGGCAAAGCCGTAATGATCGATACTCCGGTAAATGACAGCCTTGCTGTACAGTTGATATCATGGTTTACAAAGAACATGAATATATCCATAGAAACCGTTATTCCTACCCACTGGCATGTTGATTGCCTGGGAGGATTGAACGGCGCTCATCAGGCAGGGTTACAGTCCTATGCCCTGGAACTTACAAAGCAACTTGCCATGGAACACGATTACACGGCACCACAAATTACATTTGCTGATTCGCTCACTTTGCAGGTCGGTGAAAAAGAAATACAGTGCTATTTTCCTGGTGGAGGCCATACGGTGGATAACATTGTAGTATGGATCCCTTCGGAAAAAATCCTGTACGGAGGATGTATGGTGAGAGCTGCGCAGGCAAGAGGCCTGGGCAATACAGCCGATGCTGACCTTGAAGCCTGGCCTTTTACAATTAAGAATGTAAAAGAAAAATATTCAGATGCCAGGATCGTGATCCCGGGACATGGAAATCATGGTGGACTGGAATTGCTGGATCATACCTACGATCTGCTGATGCAAAATACTGCAGAATAAGGAAATCCGGACAAACAGGGTATAGATGGAAACGGCGCCTGGTGCTGGATTCTGAATACATAAAAGAAGGAAATAAAATGTATATCAAGGAAATAGAGAAGACCTTACACCTTAAGTCTGACCATTGCCTATAAACAAAAAAAATGAAGAAATTTAAATTTGCAGTAATGAAAAAGTCTAACATAGTTTGAACAATATGAAACATATAAAGATCGTTTTCAATATATTTATGCAATTGTTAATAGTAAACTTCATTAATTATGCGAAACGTCAGATTTTATTTCATTTTAGGATTCGTTTCTATAATCCTGATTTCCTGCTACAGGAATGATGAAGACAAATTCTGGGAGAGATCCTTGCTTATCGGTAAATGGGAACAAACGGGAGGTGATAATTTTGTTGCCTGTCCGGATGGAGATAACAAATGGATTCAATTTACTGAAACCGAATATACTATGGCATTTACTGATAATAATGGATGTGCAACAATTTCCACTATAACAACAGATTATACTTTCGATGGAAAAACGGTAAGTTCGGATTTCGTAACATACGGCATCTCTAATTTAACTGAAACAACTTTTGAGGCTTCCATTACTGAAGTAGGTTTAGGCGGTGGAAATGTTGTGTTTACAAAGATTTCAGAATAGAATACTTCATTGTCATACCCTATATGGCACAAGTGTAACTGTTTAACTGTGTAATTGTGGAACTGTTTAATCGTGTAACTGTTTAA
>CAYORG010000103.1:0-6084 GCA_964406315.1 uncultured Bacteroidales bacterium
GTTGTATTGCACTTGCCCAGTTGTAAATATATGTCTTGGTAAACGCATTGTGATGAGCGGGAGTTGCCCCGTTGTTATTCCAGGAACCTGATGCCATGATATCCCACGCTCCCGTACCTTTGAAATATCCTCCCGAACCTGAATAATCAGTATCGTAAAAATCCGGAGCACCCAGTACATGTCCGAATTCATGACAGATAACGCCAATACGTGTGAGACCGTAACCTGTATTTCCTCTAAGCTCAGCAGAGCAGGAATATCTGCTTATTGTAACCCCGTCTAATGTCACCGGTGATATGCTCCATGCATGAGCCCAGATGGCATCATCTGTGGCTCCGGCCTCTTCTCCATATCCTGCATATATTACATATACTCCGTCAACATAGCCATCATGGTCATTATCATAGTCAGCAAAATCAATGTCTTCATCTGCAATAGTGATGGCTTCTGTGATCAATGAACGAGGATTTATATCATAACCGGTGGCAGTATTTTCCCCGTAATAGGCCATTTCATGACTAGCTATATAGGGTCCTGCCACATCAACAGACAGATCCAACTGACTATAGGAAACTTCAGTATAATAGTCATTTACGCTTCCCGTCGCTCCGTCAACCATATAATTGGTCTGATTAAAAAGATCATAAAAATCACTCTGAGTTTTGCTAAAAGTCTGATCCGTGAATCCAATAAGGATACAGATCAACTTTTGAGATCCTGTTGTTGGAAATGCTTTTTCAGCGACCTTATTACTGACTTCCCAATGGGTTTTCTGAAAAGAAATTTGCGCCGGATTAAAAATCAATTCTTTTTTTATGCCCGATAAAAATGCATTATCCTTTTTTGAGCGCTTCCCAGGTTCTTTTGCTACGATCCCTGAGAGAACCATATCTCCTCCAGAGTTCAGTTCAGCATATTCAAAACATCCATTTTTATTAAAAAGAACTGTATAACCATCGCTTGTAACAGCCCATTTAATCCGTTCATCACCTTTAATTGTAACTTCGATCCTTGAACCATCAGGTTGACTGAAAGTAACTGGCTTAGGGTAAGCAGGTACAGCATATATAACTACTGCTGAAAAACAATAGACGAAAAGAATGAGAATGTAATCAATAACCGCTTTTTTCATACTTATGCCTGCAAGTTTGGTTTGTAGATCACAACTATTTTTTGTGCATCAGGTAATGAAATTAACGATTACCCTTTAAAAAGGCTGCTATATTTAGATGATCGACCCAATTGCTTTGACGAAACAATAATTCTTTTCATCTAAATTATCTGCGGTTTTTGTATTTTTTGCTTCGGCTAATTTGATAAGATGGATTATCTTCCGAATAAACACACGTTATTATCTGAATGTACTGATATTGAAGTTCGTAGCTATCTCAACAGAAAAGAATTTTAAGATAGTTACGAAATCTCGAAGATTCAGAGAATTGAAGCTCCTCATCGCAAGTGGCGAGGAACCTTCGATCCTTTTTTTGTTATTTTTCTGTGCTCACCTACTCCGCAGTGCTCCGTCGTTATAGCTATGGCGCAAGCGACAAGCCACGGGAAACCGAGTTTGCGAGCTCGGTGAAACCAATGCACTAACAGTATTCAAAAAATAACCAGGCTAATAATTTAAAAATAAAGTATACAAAGCGTAAACTTCAATTCAATTCTTATCTTTATAGTCAATTTCCTTCTAAAATTATACTATGATAAATTACATTGTTTGGGATGTAAAACCACAGATTGCAGACCTAGGTTTTATAGAATTGCGTTGGTACAGCTTATTATTCTTATTGGGTTTCGTTTTTAGTTATTTTATTCTCAGTAAAGTTTTTAAAAAAGAAGGGCTCTCAATTGAACTGCTCGATAAGCTTACTTTTTATGTCGTAATCAGCACAATCATCGGTGCCAGATTCGGACATTGCCTGTTTTACGAACCCGAAGTGTATCTGAAAAATCCTCTGAAAATCATTTTACCTTTTGAAGGAAGAATAGGTCATGATTTTCATTTTACTGGTTATCAGGGACTTGCAAGTCATGGCGGCGCAATAGGAATACTCATAGGCCTCTATTTATACTCACGAAAGTTTAAACGCCCGTATCTATGGGTCCTTGATCGAGTTACCATGGTTACGGCTTTGGCCGGCTGTTTTATCAGACTTGGCAACTTATTCAATTCCGAAATTGTTGGTAATCCTACCGCTTTACCGTGGGGTGTAAAATTTGTACGTCTGGCACCTGTTAATATTCCCGTTGAACAGATCATTCCCCTGCATCCGGCTCAGGTTTACGAATCTATTTGCTATCTTATCATTTTTTTCATTCTGATAAGCATCTATTTTAAAAAGTATCCTGGTTTAAAACCAGGATTGATCGCCGGGTTGTTTTTTGTCCTGATATTTACTGCCAGATTCTTTATTGAATTTGTAAAACAGGATCAGGTAGATTTTGAAGAAGGTATGGCTTTGAATATGGGACAATTGCTCAGTATTCCATTCATTCTTGGCGGGTTCATACTTATTTTCCGGAAAATTTCATCCAAAACCCCTGAAAAATAGGTGTATTAAACCATTTGCATGTTCTATTGTTTTGCTATTTTAAATAGTAGAAAGGGAAATGCAATTGCCCAATGGCCTTTGGATGGGTATGATTTTCATCAATCGTTTGCTGTCCGTAATGGTAAATTTCTTGACCCGGCACTTGATAAAGATTAGCACCCCTATTTTACAATACCGGGAATATCAACCCGGGTGAATTGCCTGAAGGAAAAATTTAATCTTTAATTCTTCTGATTTCTGCTGAAAAAGTTTGCCATCTTTGTTAATCATTGGAAGGAAACGAATGAAATGATAACGGTAAAAAAACACAATCATGCACACGGACATTCTGTTCATCCGAAAAAGAATCATCTTCTTTTTGCTACTTCATTAAACCTGCTTATAACAATTACGGAAATAATCGGGGGGTTAATTTCCAATAGCCTGGCCCTGCTATCTGATGCCATCCACAACCTTGGAGATACATTTGCCGTGATGATTGCTTATATCGCCAATCGTATCAGTAAACGAAGTGCCACTGAGAAGAAAACATTCGGATATAAACGGATTGAAATCCTGGCAGCATTATTAAATGCCGTTGTTCTGATCGTTATTATAATTTTTTTATTTATTGAAGCATATCATCGTTTTCAGTCGCCTGAGCCAATCAAAGGTTTGGTTATGTTCATTGTAGCTACCATTGGCCTTATTGCAAATCTTATAGCTGTATTGTTGCTGAAAGATGATTCTCACTCCAATATAAATATACGTGCTGCATATCTTCATTTGCTCGGTGATACAATTTCATCTGTTGCCGTCATTGCAGGATCGGTGCTGATTTATTTTTTCAGGATCTATTGGATAGATCCTCTGATTACAATACTTATTGGGTTGTATATAATAAAAGAAGCCTATGTGATACTAAAAGAAGCTGTTGATATTTTAATGCAAGGTACTCCTTCGTCCCTGAATTTGCAGGAAGTAGTTATTGAAATTGAAAAACATATAAGCGTAAGTAATGTACATCACGTTCATGCCTGGAAATTGAATGATACGCAAATTCATTTTGAAGGGCATATTGACCTGGATAAAGACTTGCCTGTGAGCAAAACGGATCAGATACGATCGGAAATTGAAGAAATCCTGCAGAACAAGTTTGGTATTTCGCATGTTACTATACAGTTCGAATACAATTGTTGCAAGGAAAAAAAAGTGATCCATAAGTAATCACAAAGTAATAATGAATTACATCACTCAATATATAGAAAAACTCTATGCTCTTGTATTGGATATGTCTCCATGGCTGATCCTTGGATTTCTGATCGCAGGAATACTTCATGTTTTTTTCCCGGATGGTAAGATCAATAAACTTCTGGGCAGAACGAATATGAAATCAGTCATCAGGGCGGCATTAATTGGTATTCCGCTGCCTTTGTGTTCATGTGGAGTAATCCCAACAGGAGTATCGATACATAAGAATGGAGCATCGAAAGGCGCATCTGTTTCTTTTCTTATTTCTACTCCACAAACCGGTGTCGATTCGATTTTAGTGACCTATTCATTACTTGGCTTGCCTTTTGCTATTGTACGTCCAATTGCTGCGCTCATTACCGGTGTTTTTGGCGGAGCTGTAACCAATAAGCTGGAAGCCTCAAAAGTACCTGAAATTAAAATAAAAGCTGCAAATATCCACTCAGTTTCCGATAGAAGAAGTCCGATATATACTGTATTTCATTATGCTTTTGTTGAATTTCTGGAAGACATTGCAAAATGGCTGGTCATTGGTTTGCTCATTGCCGCTTTAATTGCTGTTTTTGTGCCCGATGATTTTTTTGCTACCTATATTCATAATGATTTATTAGGCATGTTGATCATCTTATTTGCTTCAATTCCTGTTTACGTTTGTGCAACAAGCTCAGTACCCATAGCTGCTGTTCTGATGATGAAGGGAATTTCTCCCGGAGCAGCTTTTGTGTTTTTAATGGCGGGTCCTGCCACAAATGCAGCAACTATATCTGTCATAGGAAACAGCATGGGCCGAAAAACCCTGTTTATTTATCTTGGTACACTGATAACAGGAGCACTTGCTTCCGGATTGTTCATCGATTATTTTCTCCCGCGTGACTGGTTTACCGGTGCAATCTCACAGCTCCACTCAGATCATATACATAGCTTGTTACCTTATTGGCTGCAACTTGTTTCAGGAATCTTTATTACTTTATTATTATTGAATATTTTTGTAAAAAAATTGTTTAAAAAGAAAAAAAGAAAAAACAAACAAGAAGAAACAATATCAAACATTGGTGCTATGAGTGAGATAAAAGTATTTGTAAGAGGAATGCATTGCAACCATTGTAAAATAAGTGTTGAGAGCAATTTGAATCAATTGGAAGGTATTGAAAAAACGAATGCCGATGTCGATAATGAAACTGTTACAATATCAGGAAATAATGTAGACCTGAATAAAGTTAAAAAAACGGTTGAATCAATTGGATACAAATTTGGTGGTAAGGTAGCCTGATAACGTGTAAATTCTAATCCGAAATAGTAAAGCGAAATGTATAAAGTTGTATTATTACGTCATGGAGAAAGCCAGTGGAACAAGGAAAACCGTTTCACAGGCTGGACAGATGTTGACCTGACCGAAAAGGGAATTGCTGAAGCCCGTAAGGCCGGAAAAGTTTTAAAGGAAAATGGCTTTGAGTTTGATTATGCTTTTGTATCCGTATTGAAAAGAGCATTAAGAACTCTTTGGTTGACCCTCGAAGAAATGGATCAGTTGTGGATACCCTGGGAAAAATCATGGAGACTGAATGAACGACATTACGGTGGACTGCAAGGTTTGAATAAAGCAGAAACTGCTGCCAAACATGGTGAAGAGCAAGTTCTGATATGGAGAAGAAGCTATGATATCCCACCTCCTCCTCTTGAAGAAACAGATGATCGCTATCCCGGAAAACTACGGATTTATCATGATGTGCCGGAAAACGATCTGCCGCTTACAGAAAGTCTGAAAGATACGGTTGCCCGATTTCTTCCTTACTGGCATGATGCAATTGCCCCTGTTATAAAATCAGGAAAAAGAGTAATCATTGCAGCACATGGAAATAGCCTGAGGGCGCTTGTAAAGTACCTCGATAATATGAGTGAAGAAGAAATACTGAAATTGAATATCCCAACTGGTATGCCACTGGTATATGAACTGGATAACGATCTGAAACCGATCAAACATTATTACCTGGGCGATCCTGAGGAAGTGAAGAAAGCAATGGAATCTGTCGCCAACCAGGGAAAGGCCAAGTAAATTCGGAGTTTTAAGTCGGAAGATCGGAGTCGGAAGTCCGAATACTGCAGAACATGTTGCTGGATACTTGTTGCTGGTTTTTTTCATAAAAATCAGTATTTACTCAATGTCGAAGTACAAGTAGTAAGTTATTGGAAATTGGACATTGGGAGTTGGACATTACCCGCCTTTGGTGGGCAGGCGAGCATCAGCAGGGCAGACACAGTTTTAAACAAATCCTCAAAAGCCTGATCATTACGTCATTGC
>CAYORG010000104.1:0-6077 GCA_964406315.1 uncultured Bacteroidales bacterium
TTTCGATGAGCCGGGATTCGGCTACCAGTACGAAGCTGAAGAAGTAATGAATTGTATTGAGAAAGGACTAAACGAATCTCCCGTTTTTGGATGGCAGAAATCGCTCAATCTCTTATCGACACTTGATTCTATAAGAGCGAAATGTGGCATTCGCTATCCCGGGGAGGTTGAAAGTCTCTAAAACTTATAAAAGGGCAATTCAGGATAAACAATCAAGGATACATACCGATCCCTCATTCGGTTCATGCCGAATACAATGTATCTTCATTCTCCTTATACAATTTTAAAAAAAAGCAGGATTGCATCCTGCTTACATTTTTTGGATTAAGTTCTTGTTACCTAATTATTCCTCAACAACTTCAACCTTTTCTTCTACAGCCATATCAACAGTATCAGCAACTTCTTCCACTCCTTCATCTACTACTTCTTCTACTGCTTCTTCTGTAGCTTCTTCAGTAGGTTGGGTTGAACTTTTGCAGGCATTTAATGATATAAAACCAACTAATGCAAAGGCAACAAAAAGAAAGCTAAGTTTTTTCATGTTCTTAATTTTTTGAAGTTTGATAATAATACAGGTTTATGACAAAAATAACAATTATTTAGTTATATCAAAGCCTAAACTGCTTAAAACACTAATATTTTCAACACATTCACATTAAGTGTGTTATTGCAGACGGGAAAAACAGTCGGCATATAAATACGTTACCAACTATTCCTATGCCTTGATATATATGGATAACAGCAATTAACAATGAATTATAAACAGGAAGTAATCCATAGAAATACCGAAATAAAAAAGTATTTAAAAACAACAACAATTTTTCCAGACATTTTTATAAATAGTCTAAAATTAAGTATTCCAATAAAAAACAATTCATTTTTTTGATTCAAAACATTTTGCCAATATTGCATCATGGAAAATAGAAAAATATCTAACGTTTCTCCTAAATTTCATCTGAATTTTAAACAGTATAGCAGAAAAAGTTATGCGGCTTTCTCCTCGATGCAAAAAATAATTCGGATTGGAACACTTCTGTATGTTTGTACTATTATCGTAAATGCATCAGCAGTTCACGCACAAACTGATACAATATATTTGCCAAAAGTAATTGATATTGAAGAAGTTGAGATTGTGGGACAAAAAAATCCCGTTTTATTAACTGAAATTCCGCGACTGGTCACCGTTCTTTCAAAAAATGAGTCTGAGTCTGCGGCCTCACAGAGCATACAAGATCTTCTCCGATATTCATCCACAATTGATATCCGTCAGCGCGGAAAAGGAGGCATTCAGACTGATATAAGCATACGGGGAGGTTCCTTTGATCATAACCTGGTCTTGTTGAATGGCATTTCCATTTCCGATCCTCAGACCGGCCATTTGACCATGATACTGCCTGTTGAGACCGAAGCAATAAGCAGGGTTGAAATTCTTAACGGACCGGCAGCAAGAGTGCATGGAACCAATGCTTTTTCAGGTGCAATTCATTTTGTGACCTGCCCTTCCGATTCTAATTCCATCATTCTTGCAGCATCAGCAGGAAGTTACGGATATGCAAACACCTCTCTGACACTGAACCTGGGCAATCAGAAAATCAGACACCTTATTCATTATTCATATGGTCGTTCAAGCGGATATACCTACAATACCGATTACGAAAAGTACAATGTTTTTTACCAGGCACAATTTCATCATCAGGGAAATACTCTTGATTTACAGATCGGGCATGCCAACCGTGCATTTGGAGCAAATGGATTTTATACTCCCGCGCTGCCTGAACAATATGAGCAAAACCAGATGAGTTTTGCTTCAATAAGTTATAAAACCGGAGGAACAATAAAAATTACTCCCAGAGTTTACTGGAGAAGACACCGCGACAGGTATGAATATTTCAGAGAAGGAAAAGACTGGTACAGGTTTGAAAATGGGATCTGCATCAGCAACGATAGCCTGAAAACCTCACGAAGTCTCGTAGAATGGTATTCGCAGCATAACCATCATATCAACGATGCCCTTGGAGCCCAGCTGACTATGAGAATACCTTCAATAATAGGAGTTACAACTCTTGACTGGCATAGCAGGAACGAATCCATCCTCAGCAATACGATCGGACACGATATTGGTACAAAAGTCCCCGTGAAAGGATATCCGAACACATACTATACAAAAACTGACAGCAGACAAAATATCGATATTCACCTTGAGCAAACGGTTGCTTTTTGGAGAATTTACCTGGCCGGCGGTATGTTGTTCAATTGGAATTCGTACCTGCCTGATCAGTTGAATATATTTCCCGGCATTGATATAAAGTTCGAAATAGTGAAGACCTTATTTCTAATAGCCAGCTACAATTACACTCTTGGGGTACCAACTTTTACTGACCTGTCCTATGAAGACATTGATAATGAAGGCAACCTGGAGCTTTTACCCTACACAAAAAACTCTTTTGAAGGCGGTTTGCGTTTTGTGCTTGGAAAAAACATGAGCACCGTGAATTTTTTCTATGAACAGGGCAATAATGTAATTGACTGGGTCTGGTTTGAGGATATCTCCAAATTCAAAGCAACCAATGTTGATCATTATATGAGTCGTGGTATAGAAGTATCAAGCATTCATGATTTTTCCAAAACGGGAGGAAATTTTCCTGTTCAAAGCATTTCTCTTCATTATACATTGATTGATATGAAAAAGGAAATTCCGGGAGAAGTGATAAAATATTTTAATGTCCGGCACAAGTTTTCAGCCATGATCCATCACAAAATAATAAAACACCTCGTTGCAGCATGGAATGTATCATACACAGACAGAATGGGCAGTTACCTGGAATACAATTTTGAAAATTCCTCCTATATCCCGGTTAATTTTAAACCTTACTGGTTATTTGATCTAAGGGTATCTTATTTCCTGAAAGAATTCACTTTCTTTTGTGAAGCAACAAACCTCTTTGATAAGAAATATATTGATATCGGGAGTATTTATCAACCCGGACGATGGTTATCCCTGGGAATAAAATATAAATTCACCCGTTTTTAAGTGCATAATAGCCCATCCGGCAGGATTCAGTTATTGGCAGAATAAAGGAAAATATGAATTGAATTTATATTTTCTTATTGTGGATCTGATTGGAAATGAAACATTACTGGCTCTCACATTTTTCCAGGTAAATATCCAGAAGATCGTAGCCGTATTGCTCAAGATAGCCCAATTGAAATGCACGAAATAAGGTGTTGCATCCGTTTTCGTGATCGTCCTGCTCAAGATAAACAAGCCCCTTTAGCTTATATATCATGGGATCGTTAGGAGTAAGAGACTGAGCAATTTTTAATGCATTCATTGAATTTTCATAGTCCTTATTCATTAAATATGCCTCTCCCAGCATATTATAGGCCGATCCTGTATTGGGTTCCAATTCGCAGTATTTGCCGTATGCATTGATAGCCCCGGGATAATCCCTGTCTTCCATTGCTATTCGTCCTGACAATTCATAAGAAGGAGAATATGAGGGATCCATTTCAATTGCATGATTCAAGGCAGATAAAGCTTTGTCCTTTTCATTTGTTTTCAAATAATTCTCTGACATAGCCAGTAACAGATCCAGTGAATTTGGTTTGATATCATAGGCAGACAAAAAATCACTCCTAGCATCGTAGTACTTTTTCAGGTTAAAATAGGCTTTGCCTCTGTTCAGGAAAGCATCGTACAATATTTCATTTTCTGATGTATATTTAATGGCTTTGCCGAAAAACAAAATTGCACCGCCATAACTCTCCGTCACCTGGCATACTTTTCCTCTGAGCATATATACTTCCGGAATATCACTTTTCAATTTTAAAGTGGTATAACAATCTCTTATAGTCTTGTCATATACTTTTTGATGATAATAAATTGTTGCCCTTTGCAGATAATAATCTGCTTTGGAAGAATCAATTATAAGGGCATGATTGATATAGACCAGTGCCTGATCATAATTCCCCAAATTCAAGTGTTCACGACTCGACCTGTACAAATTATCCGCATTCTGTGAGGAAACAATTTGAAAACAACTAAAAAGCAGGAAAACTGAAAGCCATGAAATTCTTTCAACAATACATGTCATTTTGAGATCTTTATTTAACCGCCAGCGGGTATTCGTATATTTTGCTTCCCGAATATAGTTTAACAACATAATTGCCATGCGGCAACCTGCTTAAAGAATATTTCTTACTAACAGGAGTTCCGGTAATATTTCTTTCCTCAAAAACAACATCATCATTCAGTTCAAAGAATATATTCACTTTGCTCATCTTGGCATTTAAATAAGATATGATAAGAATGTCTTCGTTAATCAGTTTAAAAACCGGCTGAACTTCCTCTTTTTCTTTTACAACCATTGCGATGTTGTTATGAATTGCAAATCTTTTCTCAAAGGTTTTTGCACTTCCTGTTAATTTTACCTTATAGTCACCTTCAGGCATGCCGGTGAGATCGAATAATTTGAAATAGTCTTCATAATCGGAAACCGATTTGGAAAATAATACCTCTCCAAATTTATCGGTAATAAGCAATTCCAGATTTTTGCTTTCACGGTTAACAATTCCAATGCGTGCTACATTGTTTTTGGTAATGGAAAACAATAAGCAACTCTGCGGTGTGCTTGAATACAATGAATAAGAAATAGTGAATGTAATAGCAATGCAGACAACCTGACGTAAAAATTTTGAGACCATGGGTTAATATTTTAGGATTCGGGCTGAACAAAAATAATAAACATGCCCTTATTAATCAATAAATTGGAGGCAAATTGTTAAAACATGTGCTGTTATTCCTTATTCAGAACCTTTTCAATAGTATTCCAAAATCGCTCTGCTGTGCGGTTCCAACTGTATTTTGCATGCTGAGCTTCACCTTTTTCAACAAGGTCTCTACGATAATTTTCATCGCTGACAATTTTATGCATGGCATGTGCAATGGATTCGGGCTCATAAGGATTGACATAACATACGGCATCTCCTGCTATTTCCGGCATGGATGTGATGTCGGAAGTGATTACAGGCACACGACAACGCATCCCTTCCAGTATGGGGATCCCAAAACCCTCAAAAAGCGAAGCATATACCAGCGCCGTGCTTGATGCAATGACATCATTCAATTGTTTTTCCGGTATTCTGCCGGCAAAAATTATGTCTTCCTTACATTGAGAACGAGCATAAATCTCTTTTGTATCTTTTGTCATATATTTTGTAGATCCTGCAACAAGAAGTTTAACATGAAAAACAGATGATTTCCTGAATTGATCGTACGCAAGAATAATGTTGTTCAAATTCTTCCGCGGATGAACAAGGCCTAAAAACAGAAAATAGGAGGCTCCTCCTGTAAATTCTTTTTTCGTTTTTTCCTTCCTTGCTTCATTCACCGGGTGAAATGATTCATCCACACCATTATAAACCACATCTATCTTCGATTCAGGAACATCGAATACCGACGAAATGTCCTTCCTCGAATACTCTGACACAGTTGCTATGCGATCAGCTTTATCAATGAATTTTGGGAAATAATAATTGTAATACTGTCTTGGTATTCTGCTAACCCATTCGGGATTGTAAAAAAAATTGAGATCATGAATGACCGTAACCGAAGGAATACTTGAACGAAGGCTTAGCCATCCGTCAGGAGAAACGAGAAGATCTGCTTTGTACTTTTTCAGGACTGCCGGTACACCCCATTCAAAAAAAAGGTACCACAGAAGCGGATGCCTTGCCTGTGGATAAGCTACTACAGGAATTACATTGTCTGAAAAAATGAATTCATCGCTGTACTTCCTGTCAAAAATAAAAATGAATTCATGTTCAGGATGCGATCTGGTAATTCGTTTCAGCGTTTCACATGCAAATCTGCCCAAACCCTCAAGTTTGCCAGGTAACAAAAGTCTTGTGTTTACAGCAATTCGCATTGTTTCCTTAAGTCGTTAATGAGACGAAAATAGTGATAATTAGTTTAGCGTTTTGTGTTTGAAGTCGGAAGTTTGAAGTTCGAAGTCGGAAGTCGGAAGTTCGAAGTTGGAAGTCAAAAATCTGCAATCCGCAATCCGCAATCCGTAATC
>CAYORG010000105.1:0-6072 GCA_964406315.1 uncultured Bacteroidales bacterium
TTTGCCGGGTTTGGGTACAGGTGGAGTTCATATTCATGTGAATTCAGTACATAATTGAGGTTTGAAAAGGGGGATGCCAGGTAATTGGTATAGATTTCTTCAGGAGACAAAGACCGGTTATACACAGCGAGAAGATAAATATCTCCCAGCCATGGTGCGTTTTCACTAAAATTGTTCGCAATAAAAAGGGAATAATCATTTTCCCACTTGCTGTAATTTGCAGGTCTGAATCCTGAGACCAGTTCCTCCCCGTTAACAAATATCTTTTCGTCACCTGATAAATTATGTGTATATACAATATGCTGCAAAACATCAGCATCCAGGTTAGTATTCATGATCAGACTGGGATTCCCGAATTCATCAGTTGTTGTTGTACATAAATTTGTTGAATAATAGATTTTTTCAACAGCGGTAATATCAGAAACAACATTCAGTGCAAAAGCCTGTGATGAATTGTTTTCAATCGATAGAACCTTGGAAACATCCTGATTTTGACTTTCTCTTGATTTCAACCAGCATTCGACCGTTATTTCATTTGCCTTCTTACAAGCCTGGCTGATTTTTACGGCTTCCTGCTGTGAACAAAGCCGTGTATTGGTAAGGATCTTCAGGTTTCCTCCCGCTGTAAGTTCAATTTTTTCGGGTTCCCGGATAAGCAGATCCAACGGTTTGCTGTACCCCGATCGGTCAAGAACAATATCACTGGAGTCGAATGTAAAGATGTATTCTGCTATCAATCCTTCTTTTATTCTTAATGTATCGAAAAGCATCTGTGATGATATCCTTACTAAGTTGCTGTAATTCGATTCGCCTGCTTCATTGATCGCACTCACTTTATAGAAGTATGTGGCTCCGGGAACTATTTGTTTATCGAGATAAGTCGATGAATTTGGAGAAGTCGTATAAATAATTTCATAGATCTCAGACGGATAGGTTGCCCTTTTTATAACAAAACCCGATTCATTGACCGAATTGTCCTTCCAGTTCAATGCAATATTCTCCGGGTTAATACCCGCAACACCCAGCTGACTTGGCGGCTCGGGTTTTATTCCATCCTGGGTCAACACTTCGAGTGTATCGGTGAATAAAGAATATCCATGATCGTTATAGGCTCTTAACAGGTAATAGTATTGTGCGGATGGCACGATACCAATTGTGTCGACATAGTGCATGATATTGGAATCAAGTACACTGATCATGTCAAAGATCATGGAACTATCGGCCCGGTACAATTCAAAGCCAAATTCATTATTGGCCATGTCTATCCATTCCAGGTCGATTTGTTTTGATCCGATAAAAGAAGTAGCCAGGTCTTTTGGGGCATTCGGAGCTTCCTTTAAGGGAGTAACCAGCTCAATAACATTTGAAAATGCCGAGTAGCCATCGCTGTTGAAAGCTCTTACACGATAAGCATATTCTGTGTTTTCCCCGACAGTATAATCCGTAAATGAAGTTATATCCGTGTTCACATCTGTCACTTTTGCGAATACATCGTCACCCACTGCCTTTTGTATTTCGAATCCCGATTCGTTATCGGACATGTCGGTCCATTCCAGTTCCACCCTGTTCACACTCACATAGGAAGCATTCAGGTTCGAAGGTGCTTCAGGAAGATTAGCAGATGATGATACAAATACGGTTATACTGTTTGAAAAACCTGAATACCCGTTGTTGTTATAGGCCCTGACACGGTATGTATATTCCGTGTTTTGCACAACGTTCTGATCAGTATAGGAAGTAACATTTGAACTGACATCTGCCAGTTTTACAAAGCTGCCGTTATTCACAGCTCTCTGGATCTCAAATCCGTATTCATCGGTAGAGTTATCGGTCCATGAAAACAAAACATGCGATGCATCGGAACCGGTGACCTTCAGGTTTGAAGGGGCAGCCGGCACTTCAGTGAAAGTGACTATTCCGTTCCAGCCTGCAGCATTCCCTTCCCGGTCGGTAGAGAACCTGACGAACAAATACCTTCCGGTGCTTTTAACTGTTTGGCTTGTTTGAATCGCACTGCCTGAGATCATTTTAAGCAAAGTAGCATCCGTAGTATTGCCATCGTAAAAAAATAAATAGTCTCCACTGCTAAGATTATAATCCCATTTAAATGTTATGTTATTTGCTTCTCCTGCGTCAATCAAATAAGCTTCATCGATACAATTGCCGTAATTGGATCCGTAAGATGAATTACTTAATGTATTAGGAGAAGTAATTAATTCATCGTAATATACTCGCTTATCGATAATTTCACCAGGTGATTCAATGGTTGAACCGGGAGAATGAAGCTCATAATTTGAAACCGGGTCATTGCTTGGCATATATACATGAATATTATCAATAAAACCATAGCATTCGTAGAGAGGTTTGTAATTATCTGTTGCACCGCCATAAAAATTGGCAAGAAGAAATCCGTCTATTTTCATTGTACTGCTTTCGTTTTCCATTAAAATCAGGTTTGTCTCCTGGTATATCATTCTACCATCAATCCAAAGTTCTTTAATGCCATCAGCATTTGGAATCCCTTCTGAAAATGTATTCATTACCAATCGCTGTGTTATATTGTACCAGGTACCATTTGAGAAATAGATTGGGAAGAATTGATAATTTGTTGTCGACCAGGGGCATGATTTTCCAGTGTGGTCATAATGGTAGGATATAATATTCCCGGCCTGTTTGTACATATTTATTGCCCAGAAACCCTGTCCGCTTTCAGGACAACCTGAAATGCCTGTAACCAACGGAGTTCCTGTGAAACCAGGCAATTTACCACCTGATGTCGAATTGAACTCTTCACTGAACTTCCAGTTATAACTTAAGTAGATTTCATCATATTCGGCTCCCAGCTCAACATTCATCTCAAAACCATCAGATAATGTGTTTGCTCGATGCCTTATACGCATAACCTTAGTAGATAGATTGTTGATTGTATCGACGACAATAGAGGCACTATTGTGCGAATATAGATATGTATGATCAAAATCTTCTCTAATTTCGGAGTCTGTATATTCACCCAGGGATTCATTTTCGAAACCCCAGGATTTATACACAATGTATTCAGTAGCTTTCTCTTCAACATCAAGTGATGATAAGGAATCGTCCAATTCATTAGGAGTAAAGATTGCATTTCCGGATAGCGAACCAGGAATCAGATAGAAACCGAAGGTGATAAATAGCGTCCTGAAAAGTATTTTAATACTCATCATTTTGAAAATGCAATTTGGTTTTATATCCTCTCTACCTTAATGTTAGCTGGGAATGCAAATGTAGAACAAAATTTTAATAATTTTATTGCATATTTATTATTTAGATGTATAATTTTTCCTTAAAAGAATGTTTACTGAAAGTTATTTTCTGACCATATTTGTCTAAGCTTCAGATAATCAACGATATATAAATAAAATCTTTTCGTTTGGCAATATAATAATCAGATATCCAGCTTGTTATAAAATTATCATTATTCTAGGATACCGTTTTGGGTAAGAGTCTAATATTAATTTCATTTTTTACGTAAGCAAAAATAGTTGAATGGAAGTTTTGATGCAATTGGAAAAGGGCAGACTAAAATGCTTTTATAATTGATATTTGGAATAAAAGCAGGGATTTTATTCTGATGGATAGAAATCATAAATTGAATGCTATTTGTTTGCAAACAATCGGAAACAAAAAGACCGCCAAAGGTATCTTTGGCGATCTTGTTCATATTTACTTCGGACGATGTTATAGATTTGACCTGGTTATGCGCTGAGAGTATATCGTATTGGCAGATTGAAGCAAAACTACATATACACCGCTTGGTAATTCTGGAATATTGATTGTCTGTGAGATAACATGGTTTTGAACGATGCATGATTTTTCATATACAGTTTTCGCGTTCATATCTTTAATTTGTAATTTTGCTGACTGATCATTGACGTTCTTACAGACCACTTTGAAATGTCCGCCCGTAGGATTAGGGTAGATTAAGAAATCATTTTTGTTTTCAGATGTAAATAACTTTGAAATTGAGGTGATACCGTTTGCAATTTTTTCAATGATTCCAATATCCGGGGCACCACCTTGTGGAACCTGATTTCCTATAAAGTCCTGTTCAATTTCAACGTCTGCACCTCCATCTATGCCCGGAGAGTTGTCTTCAAGACGAAAATTATCACTGTACACATCTACAAAAAGAGGATCCTGACTGAATGAGTTCAAATCAAGTCCTTTTTCTTCCTGAAAGTCACTAAGTGATGAGAATACATTATCTCCCATAGCAATAAATCCTTCTCTTTCCGGATAAAAAATATTGTTGTCGGAGAGTAACTCATCCAATTTTTGATTGATTGCAACATCTCCTGCTGATGCCAGATAAAATATATTGTTCTGCAATGTCAGATCTGAATATGAATTGGAAACTCCGGTACTGTTCTCATAGAAGACATTATTATAGATCTCACTATTGGAAAGCGAACTTGTTATATTGATCGCATTGATATTGAACTTAAATACATTGTAATATATTTTGTTATCCTCAGCATAGGAATATATAGCATCTGAACAATTTTTGATGATGTTATAACAAATTTCTATTGAATTTCCGTCAATTACCCGAATGCCGTTTTCACTTCCTTCAATGGAACAATTCTTAATCCGATTTAGATCCGATTCTTCTCCCAGGATATAAATGCAACTAATGGCTTGTTCAGCAACAATGTGTAAATTTTCAATAATCACATTGTTTTTATTGAATAATTTAATTGCAGTCTCATTGGAGTTGCTAATGATTTTTGGTGTGCTGCCTTTACCATAAGCTCCCAGCATCACATTGTTAGCATAGACACTTATTTTGGGTACATTGGCAACTGATCCTCTTTTCTGCAGGTAATTGTATCCATTTTCCCAGATCACATCGGTCCAGGAGTCGAAAGGATGTTCCTTTGAACCATCTTCGAGAGCATCATTTTTGTTGTCAGGATCAATGTAGTATGTTGGTGTATTCTTCACGAATACTACATTGACGTTCGCCGTAGCGCTTTTCGGTATTTCGCCATCATCTTCTACTTTGATCAGGAGATTGTGTTCCAGTTCCGCAAGATCAAAAACCTCAGAAGTAGTAGTACTCAAGTCACCGGTACCCGGTTCAAGAAAAAATATGTCCGATTCATTCCCTTCTTCAATTGTATAGGTTAACTGTTGTCCCTCATCGGGTTCGTCGGTTTCAATCCGACCAATAAAATTCCCTGAAAATTCCTGTTGGTCAACAACAAATTGCTGATTTTCTATGGTTGGAGGATTGTTGAAAGCGGGAGACGGATCTGGACTTTCTGAGGTATCAGAATTGAAGCTCACAATTCCTTTCCATCCGGTTGTTCCTACATCAGTATTTGTGGAAAATCTGATCGTTAAATGCCTGCCAGAACTTTTTACGGTTTGATTTGTTTTGCTTGAGTATCCAGGAACAACCTTAATAAGTCTTGAGTCTGTTCTGTTTCCGTCGTAGAAGAAAAGGAAATCACCCCCTCCGATTGTATGGTCCCAAGTAAATGTGACAGTATTTTCTTCTCCAGCATCGATCGTGTAAACTTCATCTATACATGATGAATAGTTATTGCCATATTCGCCGTTTTGTAAAACTCCTTCATCAGTAATCAGGGCATCATAATATAGTTCTCTGTCAATAATTTCATTAGGAGATTGTAATATTGTTTGTGGATTATGTACTTCATGTCCATTTACCGGATCCTGCAAAGAGCTGTAAATTTTTAGATTGTCGATATACCCATAACATTCAGTTTTTGGTATATAGGATTCTGTATTACCACCGTAAAAATTCCATAATATGAAAGCATCGATCTTCATTGAAGGAGATTCAGTCTCCATAAGTATCAAATTAGTCAACTGGAAAACCAATCTTCCATCAACCCATAATTCCCTTATTCCATCAGCATTTGCTACACCGTTAGTAAACGTATTCATTAAGATTCTTTGAGTTATATTGTACCAATTGCCATTATTCATAAAAATTGTATCGTAATCATAATTTTCATATGCCCATGGACAGACACCTTTTGTATGATCATAATGATATGTTAT
>CAYORG010000106.1:0-3763 GCA_964406315.1 uncultured Bacteroidales bacterium
ATGAAAGAATTCTTCAGAAAAAGACGTCTGTGATTTCAGATTTCTTCAGGAAAGAAATATATTTATAAAAAATTACAGTGTAAATGGTCATTGATATAAAACGGACAGTTATTAAAACTCAGCTTCGCCGGCTTATTGTCGTTGTATGTTTTATCCTGGTATTATTGATTGTTCTGATCGGGGTGAATGAAAAATATACCGTGTTGGGTATGAACAAATACCAGTGGGCAATGATTATCGGGTTACTCTATTTTCTTTCCATTGTTTTTGAATCTATACTGGATTTGAATTATATCTATTACAGTGACAGGGATGAGCACATTATTTTCCGGTATTTTTCAATGAGCATATTGAACAAAAAAAAGAATTCGATTGAGATACCAAAAAATGTTTTTGCCGGCTATCAGCTCATAAGTTCAATGAAAGGAATAAAGAAAAAGATTATTCTTTTACAAAAGATTAAAGATAAAATTGCAAAATATCCGCCTGTCAGTATATCCAGTTTGAACAAAAGACAATTCAAACAACTCATCGATTCACTGGATAAGTATAAGTAAAACATCTCACTTACGTTATTGCGCAATTCATGAACGATCTCCAATTGAAAATAGCTCTGAGCATTATACCGAAAGTTGGTCCCAGGCTGGTTCGAAGGCTTGTGGCATACGCCGGAGGTATTGATGCAGTTTTTAATAAAAAGAACAAACGTGCATTTGAAAAAATTCCCGGTATTGGTGAAGGGAAGGCATCTTTGATATGCAATGTTGATCAATTGCTTAATGAAGCCGAAAAAGAAGTTGAGTATATAACAAAGGAAGGCATTAAAGCTTTGTTCTATCTCGATAAGAATTATCCGGTACGATTGCGCGAATGTGAGGATGCCCCCATTGTGTTATATGTAAAGGGAAATGCTGATCTGAACGCACAAAAAATCATTAGTGTTGTCGGAACGCGCAAGGCATCTGATTATGGAAAAGCATGTACGGATGAGATCATCAGGTATTTGGCAGACAATTACCCGGAACTCATCATTGTTAGTGGATTAGCTTACGGAATAGATATCGCTGCCCATAAGGCTGCTTTAAATAATCATCTGCATACCATTGCGGTTCTTGGACATGGCTTTGAATTTATTTACCCGTCATTGCATGGAAAATATGCACGAAAAATAATGAAGCAGGGGGCTTTGGTCACAGAGTTTCTAAGTAACAAAAAACCTGATCCGGGGAATTTTGTAAGCAGGAACCGCATTATTGCAGGACTTTCTGACGCTACCGTAGTAGTCGAATCGGCAGAAAAGGGAGGCGCATTGATTACGGCCGATCTGGCCAATTCTTATAACAGGGATGTATTTGCAATTCCCGGGAGAAATTCCGATTCCTGTTCCAAAGGATGCAACAATTTGATAAAATTCAATCGGGCTGCTCTTGCTGAATGCGGGAAAGATATTGAATATGCCATGGGTTGGTTTAAGGAAAAGAAAAAGCCCGAAGCCATTCAAAAATCGATTTTTACGGATCTCAATCCTGATGAACAAAAAATACTGTCATATTTACAAGATAACGGAGACTCTTCACTGGATGAATTGTGTGTATCACTCGAAATGCCGGTTTCCAGGGTTTCTTCGTATCTTCTTACCCTTGAGTTCAACGGATTGGTAAGGCCTTTGCCAGGCCGTTACTTTACAAGGGCATAAAACTCAAAATACAGAAGAATATGCTTCCATTTTTCTATTTTCGTAGTTGAAAGTTAAATACGAACTCACATTTGATTGATACACATTCACATATTTATCTGGATCAGTTTAAAACAGATATTGCTGAAGTAATTCTAAGGGCCAGGGAGGAAAATATTGCAGCGATAATCCTGCCAAATATAGATTCTTCCACGATCGGTTCGATGCATGATCTGGTATCGGAATACCCTGGTTATCTTATTCCTTTGATGGGTTTGCATCCTACGCATGTAAAAGAGAATTACAGGGAAGAATTGGAAATCATATACCGTCAATTTGAAAAATTTGCCTACAAAGGAGTTGGCGAAATAGGTATTGATCTGTATTGGGATAAAACATATTTAAAAGAACAGACATACGCGTTTGAAGAACAGCTTTCACTGGCTCTTATTAAGAACCTTCCGGTTGTTATCCATGCAAGGGAATCATTTCATGAGATCCTGGAAATTGTAAAAATGAAAAAATACCGGGATTTAAGAGGCATCTTTCATGCATTTACAGGGGATATCAGTTTAGCCAAAGAGATTATTACGTTGGGATTTAAAATTGGTATCGGGGGAATTGTGACGTTTAAAAATTCCGGATTGGCTGAAACTGTTGAGAGCATTGACATAAATCATATTGTTGTTGAAACGGATTCTCCCTATCTTGCACCTGTTCCTTTCAGGGGAAAACGCAATGAAAGCTGCTACCTGAAATATATTGTTGAAAAGCTCGCTGAAATTAAAGATCTTTCAGTTGATGAGATCATCAGTGTAACCACTCAAAATGCAATTGATGTTTTTGAATTATGAAACCGGAAAGTAAATCTGCATCTATTTTAATTATATATACCGGGGGTTCTATAGGGATGGTTCAAAATTCATCCAACGGATCTTTGCGTCCGTTTTCATTTGAAAACATCCTGGATGAAATTCCTGAATTAATCAATGCAGGCTATCAACTGGCTTCTTACTCATTTGATCCCTTGCTTGATTCTTCCAATATAAATCCTAAGTTTTGGATTCGGATTGCAGGGGTTATTGAAGAACATTATGAACGTTTTGACGGATTTATTGTATTGCATGGAACAGATACCATGGCGTATACGGCTTCTGCTTTAAGTTTTTTGCTGGAGAACCTGAAAAAACCCGTCATTCTCACCGGTTCACAGTTGCCTGTTGGTTCTATACGTACCGATGCAAAAGAGAACCTGATGACCTCTATTGAAATTGCGGCACAAAAAAATCAGGGCAAATCTGCTGTGCCCGAAGTAGTCGTGTTTTTTCAGGATAAATTGTTCCGGGGAAACAGAACTACCAAACACAATGCGGAAGAATTTAAAGCTTTCCAGTCGTTCAATTACCCGGCTCTTGCAGAAAGCGGAGTTCATCTGAAATACAATTACCTGGCGATAAAGGATTTTTCTACAGGAAACAAATTCATTGTTCACAAGGATCTTAATCAGGATGTGGCAATTTTAAAGATATTTCCGGGCATTCGGAGAAATGTGGTAAGATCAATATTGAATATTGAAGGTTTGCAAGGAGTTATTTTGGAAACTTTTGGAGCAGGCAATGCACCGAACGAAAAATGGTTTCTCGATGAAATTGAGAGTGCAATTCGCAAAGGAATGATCATTGTGGATGTAACTCAATGTGCACAAGGCAGGGTCGAGATGGGGATGTATGAAACAAGTATTGCACTTGAAGGGTTGGGAGTAGTTAGCGGATACGATATAACAAGCGAAGCTGCAGTTGCAAAACTGATGTTTTTATTGGGCAGATTTACCTCAAGGCAGGAAATAATTGCTAACTTAAATAAGTCATTGCGGGGAGAAATAACCATTTGATAAGTTGCAATTAAAATTTTTTTAGTAATTTTCGTCGCTGAAAAAAACGTGCATGCTTTGAGATTACTGGAGAGGTGGCCGAGTGGTCTAAGGCGCACGCCTGGAAAGTGTGTATACCGCGTGAAACGGTGTCGAGGGTTCGAATCCCTCTCTCTCCGCAGGGGGTTTTGAACCAGCGTTCTTTGACTTGAAAAAGA
>CAYORG010000106.1:3863-6026 GCA_964406315.1 uncultured Bacteroidales bacterium
CTGAAAGTGCGTGTTGCAGGTTTTTGAATTGTATAACTTAAACTAGAATAAAACAAACATTAATAATTTAATTTTATTTAAATCATGAAAAAATTATTTGCATTATTAGCAGTAATTGGGATACTGAGTTTTGGAGTATCAAATATAGTTAGTGCACAAAAGGGAGAAGCTCCTGTCACTGATTCTATACAAGCTGTTGCTGATTCAAACAAGGTTGCAGAAGAACTTCCCATCGATGAAGGCATTGAAGAAGGCGAAGAAATGCCTCTTCATACAGTAGTAAAAGCCAAATTTATTGAAGGAGGGGCCGGGTTTATGGGAATTGTTTTGCTGTGTTTGATTTTTGGATTGGCTCTGGCTATCGAAAGAATCATTTATCTAAATCTTGCTACGACAAATACCGATAAATTACTGGATAGAATAGAAGATGCATTGAATGAAGGTGGAATAGAAGCTGCGAAAGAGGTTTGCCGAAACACGAAGGGACCGGTTGCAAGCATTTTCTATCAGGGACTTGAAAGATCATCGGAAGGACTGGAAATGGTTGAAAAATCAATTATTTCTTACGGAAGTGTTCAGATGAGTTTACTGGAGAAAAACTTAAGCTGGATATCCCTCTTTATCTCAATTGCTCCAATGCTTGGATTCATGGGAACAGTAATTGGAATGATCCAGGCTTTTGATGATATTCGCCAGGCTGGTAATGTGAGTCCACAGATTGTTGCGCAGGGAATTGGAATTGCACTTCTGACCACATTGTTTGGTCTTATTGTTGCTGTTGTATTGCAGGTGTTCTACAATTACATTTTGTCAAAAATTGACAGCATCGTAAACAAAATGGAAGATTCCTCCATTGCGCTGGTTGATATATTAATCAAGTTCAATTTAAAAGCAAAATAGATATGTTTAAAATACAGAAAACAGCTTTGACTATTCTGTGGATATTGACTGGACTGTCAGTAATTGTCGCCGGTTTATATTATCTGGGAGGTTCAGTTAATGAAGTGACAGGAGAAAAAAGATTTACAAGCATTGCCTTGGTCTGGACGTTAATACTTTTTATCATTGCCGGATTGACAACACTTCTTTTTTCATTTGTAAATGTGTTTTCAAATCCCAAGGCTTTAAAGAATTTTTTAATCATTCTTGGTATTGCTGTTGTGCTGGGCTTAATTTCGTATTTGATGGCATCATCTGCACCAATTCAAAGTCTTATTGATGTAAATATCGAGTCCTCTGCAAACACATTAAGATGGGTTGGCACAGGGTTAAATGCTACATATATACTGGCAATAGTTGCGTTTTTCGGGATTATTGCATCTGAGGTATTACGGGCTTTTAAATAATAACCCATTAACGGTAAGTACTAAAGTATTTTAAAATAGAAAATATATGGCTAGAAGAGAAATACAGGAAATTAATGCAGGATCGATGGCAGATATTGCCTTCCTGTTGCTCATCTTCTTCCTTGTTTCCACAACAATGGATACTGATTCAGGTATATTGACCAAATTGCCCCCTATGCCTGAAGAAACACAAGATGAACAAGTGGATGTGAAAGAACGAAACATCTTTGTTGTTCTTGTTAACAGAAATGACCAGTTGTTGGTTGAAGGGGAGTTGATGAATATAAAAGACCTTCGTGAAGCAACCAAGGAATTCATCTTAAATCCAAATAACGATCCCAATTTGCCAGCCAAAGAGATTGTTGAAGTTGATTATTTCGGACCGGTGGAAGTGACAAAGAAACATGTTATTTCCATCCAGAATGACAGGGGAACTTCATACGAAATGTACATAGCGGTACAGAATGAAATATCTGCAGCGATCAACGAGTTGAGAGACAATTTATCGATGAGGAAGTTTGGTGTGAAATTTGATGAATTAACCGGGGATGAGAACGAAGATAAAAGAGACGCTGTAGAGGCTATTATACCAAGGAATATTTCGGAAGCTGAACCTAAAAATGTAGGAGGATAATACCATGTCAAAATTTAAAAAAGGAGGTAAAAAGTCTGTAACAGGGATTACTACAGCATCGCTTCCCGACATCATTTTCATGCTTTTATTCTTCTTTATGGTTACAACAGTAATGCGTGAAGTAGATTTGAAGGTATATTACAGTCCTGCTACTGCAAATCAAACCAAAAAACTTGAAGACAA
>CAYORG010000107.1:0-6009 GCA_964406315.1 uncultured Bacteroidales bacterium
TAAGTAAACTCAATTTTCAGGAACGCAGTGAACTGAAAAGTGTAAGTTGAACACCTGCCTGCCGATAGGCAGGAACTTAACGAAGTGATCTCATGACCGAAGGGAATAATCCCGATAGCTTGGCGTATCGGGATGAAACTCAAATTTCAGGAACATCTTGTCCCGTATTACGGGAATCGAAGGAAATAATCCCGATGACCCTGCCCGCTTGCAGGCAGGGTTACATTTAGAGAGAATTGAGTTTAGCATGCTATCCGGTTCAATTGCTCAGGGTGGAGAGGCATAAAAATTTGATAATCAGCTGCTTGCAGCGAGGTAATTCATTTCTTGATTATGGTATTGTCTGAACTGAAGACTGGTGAAGAAGGAATAATTCTGAGAATTAGAGGAAGAGGAGCATTCCGTCGTCGAATGATGGAGATGGGGTTCATCAAGGGCAAAAAGATCAAGGTTATTAAAAATGCACCTTTAAAAGATCCGATTGAATACTGTTTGTTAGGATATCGTATTTCTTTGCGTCGTTCCGAATCACAATTTATTGAAATTGGAAGTCTGGAAGACAACCGGAATATCAGCGAATTTTTCAATGGTTCGGTTCAGTCAGATTCTGAAAAACTTCCTGTCCTGAATGGCAGTAAAACGATTCATGTGGCTTTTGTCGGCAATCCGAATTCCGGAAAGACCTCATTATTTAATTTTGCTTCCCGATCGTTTGAACATACCGGAAATTATTCAGGTGTGACAATTGACTCCAAAACGGCGAAGATCATACAAAATGGTTATATATTGAATATTACTGATCTTCCCGGCACATATTCCGTTTCAGCACTCTCACCGGAGGAATTGTATGTGAGGAATTATATTGTTGACAAGATGCCCGATGTGGTGGTAAATGTTATCGATGCATCAAACCTTGAACGCAATCTTTACCTTACAACCCAGCTCATTGATATGGACATAAAGGTAATCCTGGCTTTTAACATGTACGATGAACTGGAAAAAAGGCAGGATATGATTGATCTGTTGCTTTTCAGCAAGCTGCTCGGTACGCCGGTTGTACCAACAGTTGGCTCTAAAGGAAAAGGGATACAGAACCTGCTGAAGAAAATCATTGAAGTATTTAATGATAACGATCCTGTACAGAGACATATACACATTAACTACGGAAATGAGATAGAACGATCTATTCAGAAGATTCAAAACCTGATTAAAATACCTGAAAACTATTCAATCACCGATCGCATTTCTTCCCGGTTTATTGCATTGAAGCTACTTGATAAAGACACATACATCGAACAATATATAAATAATACGGTCAACAAAAAAGAAACTAAGTACACCTCTGTTAAAGAAAGGGAAAGAATAAAACAATTATTTGGTGAGGATGCAAGTGATGTAATTGCAAGTAAGAAATATGGATTTATTGCCGGTGCTTTGCGTGAAACATATCAAAAGGGAGAGCCAAGGAAATACGACTCCACAGAAGTTATGGACAGCATTTTAACTCATAAATTCTATGGGTTCCCGTTTTTCATGTTTTTCATGTGGTTAATTTTTGCTGCAACTTTTAAACTGGGTAGCTATCCTCAGCATTGGATTGAAGAAGGTATAAATATCCTTGGAATATGGTTGTCCGCTGTCATGCACGAGGGATCGTTAAAGGATTTATTGATAGACGGGGTGATCGGGGGAGTTGGAGGAGTGCTGGTTTTCCTGCCAAATATCCTGCTGTTGTTCCTTTTCATCTCTTTTATGGAAGATTCAGGTTATATGGCAAGAGCCGTTTTTATCATGGATAAACTGATGCATAAGATCGGATTGCATGGAAAATCGTTTATACCTCTGATTATGGGCTTTGGATGCAATGTTCCGGCAATTATGGCTACACGAAATATAGAGAACAAAAACAACAGGATTCTTACCATGTTGATCATACCTTTTATGTCTTGTTCGGCAAGACTGCCGGTTTATTTGTTACTTATAGGTGCTGTATTCCCGGATATGCAGGGAACCCTTCTTTTTCTTCTTTATTTTGTTGGGATTCTGCTTGCAATTCTTGTGGCAATTGTTTTTCGCATGTCAATATTTAAAAGTCAGGGCACTCCTTTTGTTATGGAATTGCCACCTTACCGGATGCCAACTTTCCGATCGACCATGAAACATATGTGGTTCAAAGGATCACAATATCTGAAAAAAATGGGAGGCGTAATTCTGATTGCTTCTGTTCTTTTATGGACGCTGGGGTATTTTCCGCGGAAAGTCGACCCTGCTGTCCTGACAGAATATTCAGACCCTGATAATACCGGACTTGTTGATTACAATGAAAATATGAAGCAACTCCAGCTTGAAAACTCCTACATCGGTAAACTGGGTAAATTTTTAGAGCCTGCTATACGTCCGTTGGGATTTAACTGGAAAATGGGTGTAAGTCTGCTGTCGGGAATTGCAGCCAAAGAAGTTGTTGTAAGTACGCTTGGAGTTTTGCACCAGGTAGATTCACAGGATGATAAATTAAAACCCCAGCTGGCTAAAAAATTACAGGAAGAAAAGTACGAATCAGGTAAATTGGAAGGACGAAAAGTTTTTAATCCTCTTTCTACTATATCATTTCTCTTGTTTACATTAATTTATTTTCCTTGCATTGCTGTATTTGTTGCCGTAAAACGAGAATCGGGAAATTCATGGTGGGCATTGTTTATGATCTTTTATACTACTTTTCTTGCATACCTGGTTTCTTTTCTTGTGTTTCAGATAGGACAACTTTTTATTGGAATTTAACGAACTAAATAAATATGATTCAGGATATTATAGTCTATTTTATAATTGTTATGGCATGCTTAAAGACATGTTATGCACTAATTCAGTTTATTCGGCCAGCCAGGTCAAAAGACAGGTATGTTTGTACCGGATGCCTTTATTGTAAAAAATAAACTGACAGGAAATTGGATTTAACCTTATCGTTTATCAGGCAGAATAATACATAAAGTAATACTTCAAATACACAGATGAATTCTGATATTGCTCAAACATTAAGCTTTAAAAGACAAAAAAATACTTATATTTGGTTTGATATACCGGGAGATGTTTCGTTTTTCATATTAACTGAAGTCTGTCTTTTGAAAAAATAATTTTCATCAAAAGGTGTGGCGGAACATTCTATTGCAGTGAAAAAATTTACACTTGGGCAAATAATAGAAGGAGTAAAAAATCGTGATAATAAAGTACTTGGCTTTATTTACAAAGAAATCTTTCCTGCCGTTAGATATTATGTTATTTCAAATGGTGGCAATCAGGATGATGCTAAAGATGTATTCCAGGAATCGATCATAATTGCCTATAAACAAATTTCAGAAAACTCAATTGATATCCAGACAAGTTTCGATGCCTATCTGTATGGGATGGCGCGCCTGATTTGGCTAAAAATATTGCGCAATCGAAAAATACACGAGAAGAATATTCCAGGGATAATTGAATCTGAATCCAATGACAATCCTGCAGAAAAAATTATTGATGATGAATTGGAGATAAGATTGTTCAGAAAACATTTTTTAAAACTCGGAGAAGAATGCCGGGAAGTATTAAAAATGACGTTTGATAATATGCCATACGAAAAAATTGCCAGGAAAATGGGGTACAAAAGTGAAAAGATCGTGAGAAATAAAAAATACAAATGCAAAGAAACGTTGATAAAAATGATTAAGGAAGATCCGGATTACAAAGAGTTTAAGAAAGGTTAGAGGTTCTTCTTTTTATCATCGAGAACATAACAAGGACAATAGCAGCAATAGTAATAGCTATTATAATATAAACAAATGGCAGCCAGTGGCTATTAAACAATGCATCATTATTCCCCATCGTAATGTATGCCGACCAGAAAAAAGGATGAGAGTTTTCTGGTTTGGCGTCTTCAATAAATTGAATTTTAGCATAGCGCATTGCCTCTGACTTTGACTTTCCCTTTAAAAGATAAGTATAGAAATCTTTCATAAGCTTAACGCCTGACCGGTCTTCAACCTCCCACAATGTCATCAACATACTGGGTGTTCCGGCATAAGCAAAACTTCTTGCCAGGCTCATTACACCTTCACCCTTTTTATAACTTCCTTCACCTGTACTGCATGCACTTAATACTACCAGCTGTGCTTTTAATTTCAAACTAAAGATTTCATAAGTGTTCAGCAGTCCGTCGTTTAGAGAATCTTCACCAAGGGTAAAAATAAGCTTTGAAAACATAGGGTTTTCATTGTCAATTACAGTATGCATTGCAAGATGCAGAATATCATACTTCTCCGCTGTATTTCTGAAATTTGTTTCGGTAGCATCTTTTCCCAGGTAAACATCAGAAGGAATTAGATTTTTAATACTGTTCACCTCTTCAATAACTCCCGGGATCGGGTACAGATCTTTGCGGTATTTATTCTGCCGGGTAACCGGCATTTTATTGTTTACGGAAAACAAAGGGTCTGCACTGTATTCAGGGGCAAAAGCCAGAAGTTTTTTGATTTTTTTACGGGAGGATTTTTTCTCCAGTTCACTGAAAAGAGTGGAAGAATATGTATACGAAATATTGAAATCGTATAGCAGGTAATCCAGGTCTTTATAATATCCGGTGGTCAGGGAATCAGGTATTTCTTTGATCAGTGTTTCAAAAGGCAGAAAGGATAGTATACCCTCGGGTATGATTACCAGGTTTTCACCTTTTATATAGTTTTTTACAGGTTCGATTAGCAGATCGTATAAATTTTTGCTGTTCCAGCAAAATTGTGTATAGCTGCTATAGGACTGTTTGCTGTAATCAAACAGATGATATTCGTCAAGATATTCATTTACCAGGCGGAAAAAGTTGCTGTCAATTGGTGTGGAGATCAGATGAAATTGCCGGCTTGAAATGACAAAGGTATGCAGCACATTTTTTATAATGCAGTATTCAATGATACTTGTATTTTGAGCAAGTTGCTTTTGCAGTTTTTCAGGTGAAATTACTGTTGTATTGTATTTCAACTGGTAATATTCAGGATAATTTTGTTCCAATTGACCAATCAGTTTTTCCTGGCTGCGTTGGGCTTCAAACAAATATTCCTCCCACATTTTTATTTTGCCTGAATCCGGTTCCTTTTGCTGCTGTTCTTCATAAATACTTTCTTTATAGAAAGCAATATCTTTCAGCAATTTTTTTTCCAGGTTGAGCAAATTCTGAGGGATTTCTCCGAACTCACGTGCATCAATTTCACGTATGGCAGCGAGAAGAATGGAAGATCTGGATTTTTCCGAAACCTCGAATATCAACTTACTATAGCGTATATCTCCTGTTTCCTGGTAGGCTTTATGCAAAAGTTCCAGGGTATTACTATAGCTGCTGTTTTCATGTTCGGCAATCTGAAGTTTTGCCTCAAAAGGCTGATAACTGTTTCGCATGGACTCTATAAGTTCAATCTGAAGCAGAGAGGAGGAAATTGCAGCATCAAGAAATTTAAATTTTCCTTCAGCAACATACAATTGATTGAGACAAACTGATTTTGATTTCAGGATCTTGAGTGCAAGCAATTGGTTGAAAAGTTGATCAGTCTTCGGATTTGAGTATAGATCTCCGGGTACAAAGCCGGAACTCACGATCTGCAGTGCCTTTTGATAGTATTTAAGTGCTTGCTTGTATTTCCCTTTTCTTTGATACAAGCTTGCAAGACTTTCATGCAACTCTGCCAGGTTTTCACTTTTTTCAGAAATATTCTTTTGCATGTCGATTCCTTTGATAAAATATTCTTCAGCAGTATCGTAATTACCGAGTTCCATATAATCCAATCCGATATTATTGCACAAAATGATTAACTGGTTGGTATAGAACGGCATATCTTTCCTGCAAAAATCAATTGCCTTTTGTTGAAGTTCAATGCTTTTTTCAAGCTTATCCATTCCTGCATAAGTGTTGGCTTTGTTGATGTAATAGGTTATCCATAAGTTTGAATTATCAGGAAGCTTACGGAGAATATGATCTGCTTTATCCAGGTAATC
>CAYORG010000108.1:0-6009 GCA_964406315.1 uncultured Bacteroidales bacterium
AGCTCAGCCTCCTCTCCTTCTGTTAGAATAGCCGCATGATAATTGCCATCATGTATATAAGGAATAAGTTCCAGTTTACATATTTTTTTCGCAAAGCCTTTACATTGAGCTGAAACAATATTATTCAAGAATACCAACGCAAAAACCAGGGTTATCAGATAGTAAGTTCTTCTCATGATATCTGTTATTTATTGAATGAAGCTTGTTCTAAGATTATTAACTGCTAACTGCAATGCTTTAAAATCCTCCTGTGAAACACTAACAGTAGTCTGAGATTTAAGAGTTGTAACATTTGTTTCTGTATTTTCAACCGTCTCAGTTTGAGTTGTTTGCACTTTTACTTTATCAAAGGCATTTTTAAGTTCCTGCAACTCTGAAATCAAATTGATTATATCTTCGTTTTGCTCACCGTTTTCATTTTCCCTATTGTCATCAAGCATTCTTTCGACAATGTTAAACGATAGCTTTTGTTCCAACACTCTATCAGCCAGTTTGTTATTCTTAATCGTATTATCACCGATCAACTGGGTGGCAATATAAAGTCCTTCAATCCAACCCCCAACCAGTACGATAGCAGCAACATCCTGCCTCTGTTGTTCTTTTAAAAAGGAAGATGAATTAAGAAAAGTTTCGGAAATAATATCCATTACGATATCTCTGTTCTGAAGATTTTCTTCCAGCCTTGTCATTGTTTCATTATCAATAGCATCGTTAATATCCAGCCCTTCAGCCATTTTCCTTGCTGCAGTCATATAATTGATGGATGTCTGAGTCTGATCAAACAAACTGGCAAAGCTTAAATCAGTAGTATAAATGCCCAGATTTAATGCCAACGATCTGCTTGTTGAATAGTTTGTCACGTTATCCAGCGAATTGAGAAGCTCCTCATTGTATTCAGCTCCTGCGGATTTAATTAACATTGCTGTTTCGAGTGGAGAAGGTAATGAGTAGAAAATCTTCTTTGCTTTATCGATATCATCAAAAATATCATCCTCAGTAACAAAGTCTTCAATGTTTACATTCTCTTTGGATTTCTTATTGCCTATATTGCAACTGACCAGTATAAGCGAAACAAGAAAAAGCGAAAAAATAATCAGGGTGTTGATAAAGTATTTTTTTGGCATCGGTCGAAATTTTATGGTTTCGTTTTTCCGTGAAAACCTTATGTTCGTAGTAAAATTAATATTTTTTTTTGATTTACAAAATTGACTATTCACAGGCTTACAACTCGTTAAAACAGGAAATGAAAAATCAATAAGATTATCTGAAAGCAAAAACACATGTTAACCATCGAGCCCGACATTCCATTCAATATACTATTTCTTATACTCTCCAACTTCCAATATGGATGTAAAATTAACATACCAATTGCATATATACCTGGAATTACAACAAGAGAAATCAACAATTATCTGTTCCCGGTCGAATGATAATATTTGCAAAACTGGCTAACCCCGCATTCGGAACACAAAGGTCTACGGGCTTTGCATACATACCTGCCATGCAATATCAACCAGTGATGCGCCAAAGGGCGAAGATCTTCTTTTATATATCTTATCAGCTGCAGTTCGGTTTGCAAAGGAGTTTTTGCATTGGTAGTCAAACCAATACGCTGAGCAACCCGAAACACATGTGTATCAACTGCAATATGAGGTAAATTGAATATTACTGAGGCAATTACATTGGCTGTTTTGCGCCCAACGCCCGGAAGTTTCTGTAATAATTTCACATCGGAAGGAACTTCCCCTTCAAACTCCTCAACCATCATCCTGGCCATTCCGACAAGATGTTTGGCTTTATTATTCGGGTATGAACAACTTTTAATATAGGCAAAGATATCCTCAGGAAAAGCAGAAGCCATTTCAAATACGGTAGGGAAAGCTTTAAACAGAGCCGGTGTAATTGTATTCACTCTTTTATCTGTGCACTGAGCGGAAAGTATAACAGATACAATGAGTTCGTATGGATTGCTGTGGATCAGCTCAGTTTCTGCAATTGGCCTGTGTTTCTGAAAATATCTGATGATATTTTCATATCTCTCTTTTTTGGTCATCTGAATACTCAGCTCTTAATATTACTAGTATGGTAAATTTTTATTTTTCTGATTAAAAATAGTTTTCATACTAATAGAATACAACCTTATGAAAAGAATTATTATATTTGCATTGAATGAATAATGGTCAATGAGAACAAATAATGCATATAGCTTCTTCTTTTTCTTTTACTTTAACAAAGTAAGTTAAGGGGCTATTTGTATGAAAAATATTATATATGGTAGTCCCGGAAAATCCGGGACTTTTTTTTTAAAGAAATATTTTCATTACAGATACATGAACAAAAATAAAACATCCCCAAAGCGAATTGCCATACAAGGCGGTTATGGTGCTTTTCATGAGATCGCTGCAAATAAATACTTTCAGGACACAGACATAGAAATTGTGCCCAGAAATACTTTCAAAGACCTTTTTACAGCCCTTAAAGACGGGAAAGTTGATTATGGCATTACAGCCATTGAAAATTCGTTGGCCGGAAGCATTTTGCCTAATTATTCTCTCCTGCTCGATTCGAATATGAAAATAATTGGTGAAATATACCTGCGCATCAGACAAAACCTCGTTGCACTGAAAGGTCAGAAGTTATCCGATATCAAAGAAGTATTTTCGCATCCAATGGCACTTCTTCAATGCCAGCAATTTTTTGAAGATTACCCCCATATAAAGCTTATTGACAGTCTCGATACAGCCCTGAGTGCAAAAAAAATCGCTGAAGAAAACCTGACTGGAATCGCTGCGATCGGGAGCAAACTTGCTGCGGAAAAATATAAGCTCGATATACTGGCAGAAGGAATTGAAACAAATAAAAGCAACTATACCCGGTTTCTGATACTTGAAGATAAAAATGGCAGCGGCTTTCATGATAAAAATGTAAATAAATCATCGATAAGTTTTGCACTGGCTCATAAAATAGGAAGTCTTTCAAAAATACTGTCCATCTTCTCATATTATGATATCAACCTTTCAAAAATTCAATCCATGCCAATTATCGGGCGTGACTGGGAATATCAGTTTTATATTGATGTTGAGTTTGATGATTATGATATGTACATACAGTCGGCAAAAGCAGTTGAACCTTTTACTTCCAATGTTTGTATTCTTGGAGAATATTATAAAGGAGAAGTATATGTTGATTAATATTAAATAATAAGCTATGAGCATTACTCTTGAATTGGAGGCTTTCGTTTTCGATGGAGTACCGGACAAACGTCCTATGATTTTGGCCGGTCCCTGTAGTGCTGAAACAGAAGCCCAGGTTATGGAAACAGCCAGACACCTCAAAGAAAATGGAATCCGGATTTTCAGAGCCGGAATATGGAAGCCACGTACAAGACCCAATACTTTTGAAGGAGTTGGAAAGAAAGGATTACCCTGGTTAAAACATGTTAAGGAAGAATTGGGCATGTACACTGCCACTGAAGTTGCCAATGCATCACATGTATTTGAAGCTCTTAAATACGGCATAGATATTTTTTGGCTGGGTGCACGTACTACTGCCAATCCTTTTGCCGTGCAGGAAATTGCAGATGCTCTGAACGGAGTTGAAATACCTGTTATGATAAAGAATCCTGTAAATCCGGATGTAGAACTCTGGATCGGAGCACTTGAAAGAATTAACCAGGCGGGAATAAAAAAACTTGCAGCAGTACATCGCGGATTTTCCACTTACGGAAAATCATTATACAGAAATGACCCTCACTGGCAAATTCCCATTGAACTCAAAAGAAGAATTCCAACTCTTACGATACTTACCGATCCCAGTCATATTTGTGGCAACAGGGATTTGTTGTTCGAAGTATCACAAAAAGCAATGGACCTGAATTTCGACGGATTAATTATTGAAACTCACTGCAATCCGGACAAAGCTCTCAGTGATGCAGGCCAGCAAATCACTCCGGCAGATCTGAAACAATTGCTTTCGAATTTGGTACTCAGAAAAGCCAATGTTGACAATGCTGTAATTATGAATACATTAGATGAATTAAGAAGCCAGATAGATAAGTATGACGACAGACTTATGGAAATACTCGGTAACAGGATGATAATATCCGAAAAAATAGGCAAATACAAAAAGAAAAACAACATTACCATCTTACAATCAACACGATGGGATGAATTGCTGCACCAGCGTATATCCAATGGTGAGAAAAAAGGGCTGAGTGAAGAGTTTATTATTAAATTATTCCGTTCTATTCACCAGGAATCTATTAATCATCAGACAAAAGTAATGAATGAATAGATTTTACTAAATTCAGATCCTGATTTAATCCATCCACTATTCATGAAAATCCTGAACATAAAAGCAGAGTCTAATCTTTCAAAGATCCTGATAGGTGAAAAACTTTCCAAGCTGTCGGATTATATTGCAGGAAGAAATGCAATAATTCTGACCGATTCAAATATTCTGAAATATTATTCAAATAACCTTCCCAAAAGTGTTCCTTTAATAGAAATGGGAATTGGTGAAAAAAACAAAACCCTTGGTACCATTGAAATGATTATGGGTAAATTGGTGGAACTGGAGGCAGATCGCACAAGTTTTCTTTGTTCAATAGGTGGCGGAATAGTATGCGATGTTGGAGGTTTTGCAGCTTCGGTGTATATGCGAGGTATGCCTTTTGGTTTTGTTTCGACAACACTCCTCTCTCAGGTTGATGCCAGTGTGGGCGGGAAGAACGGCGTCAATTTCGAAGGATATAAAAATATGATTGGTACTTTTAATCAGCCGGAATTTGTTCTATGCGATACCACAATGCTCTCGACGCTCGATAAAGAACAATTTCGGTCAGGATTTGCAGAGATCATAAAAGCCGGAGCAATAAAAAAAGCCACACTGTTTAATTTTTGCAGAGAAAATGCTGTTCAGGCATTACAGAATGACGAAGAGATCATAACCAATATGATTTATCAATCTGTTAAAATAAAAGCCGATGTTGTAGAAGCTGATGAAAGGGAAAAGGGGGAGCGACGATTGTTGAATTTCGGACATACATTCGCTCATGCTCTTGAAAAAATGACCGGTATTTTGCATGGGAAGGCCGTAAGTATCGGAATGGTGCTGGCAGCAAAAGTTTCAAATATACTTGGAATGCTCTCAAAGGACGAAGTCAAAGAATTGATCCAGGTTATTGAGAGTTATGGATTGCCCATACAACCGGAAATACCAATTGAGAAATTATTTGCAGCAATGAAGCAGGATAAAAAAAGGGTGGGTGATTCAATTCATCTTGTTTTGCTGGATAGAATAGGACATGCTGTAATCCGAAAACTTGAATATAAAGAACTTCAATCCATTATCAATGATTTGCGTAGCAATATCTGACAGTAACCTGGAAACATGCATCTCGGTGCTTGATGCTGTCCAAATGGCCGAGATCAGGCTCGATTTAACGGATTTCACAGCCGACGAAATTCGTACGGTTTTTGATCATAAAACCCTTACGATCGCAACCTGCAGACCCGATAAAAAAGGGGCTGAATATCAGTTTGAACAACTTTCACTTGCCATTCAGACAGGAGCTGACTATGTAGATATTGAAATCGAAGCAAACAAAAAACAACGGGAGTCCATTTGCAGGATGGCAAAAAAGCATGGATGCAAAGTGATTATCTCATACCATAATTTTGAAAATACTCCGGAATTAAAAGAATTGTACAGGATCATGGATCAGTGTTACCAGTTAGGTGCCGATGTGGCAAAAATAGTGACTATGTCGCATTCAAATGCTGATAATGCCCGTTTGCTGTCACTGTATGGCAAAGAAAAACCATTGGTTGCTTTCGGTATGGGGAAGAAAGGTAAAATTACCCGAATTATGGCTCCCTTGTTAGGAGCTGAGTTTACTTTTGCAGCTATGGATGTTGGAGAACCCACAGCTGCGGGACAAATAGGATTTTCAAAAATGAAGATGATCCTGGAAAAACTTAAGGAAGTTTAGAGTCGGGAGACAGAAGT
>CAYORG010000109.1:0-5919 GCA_964406315.1 uncultured Bacteroidales bacterium
ATCTCTGCCAGACTCCTGAGGTTGTTTCAATTTAGGTCGCGGAGAGAGGGGGATTATTCGCCCCACTTTCGTTGGGCTCATGAACTCCTCCCTTCGGTCGTCGGTTCAAACCCTCCTTCTCCTGCCTTTCAGGCAGGCTTCTGTTCGAATCCTTACAAAAAAAGAAGCCCGGCATCTCTGCCGGACTCCTGAGGTTGTTTCAATTTAGGTCGCGGAGAGAGGGGGATTCGAACCCCCGGTACCCCTTTCGAAGTACGCCGGTTTAGCAAACCGGTGGTTTCAGCCACTCACCCATCTCTCCTGACAGGTAATGCTGAATTTCAGAGCTTCACAAAAGTATTAAATCCCCTAATAAAAGCAAATGACAGAATACAATTCTTTGTTTACTTTTTCTTTCCTTTGCCTAATTCTTCACCGGTTATGGAATCCCTCATTTTTGTATCTGCTTCAATATTTTTTATTCGGTAATAATCCATGATCCCCAAATTGCCTGCTTTGAATGCTTCAGCCATAGCCAAAGGGATTTTTACTTCCGCTTCAATTACTTTGGCTTTAGCTTCCTGGGCCTTCGCTTTCATTTCCTGCTCAAGAGCTACGGCCATTGCTCTTCTTTCTTCAGCCTTCGCCTGTGCAATATTTTTATCTGCATTTGCCTGATCCATTTGCAATACTGCACCAATATTTTTCCCGATATCTATATCTGCAATATCAATTGATAATATTTCGAAAGCTGTTCCCGCATCCAACCCTTTTTCCAGAACAACACGAGAAATAAAATCAGGATTCTCAAGAACAGATTTATGAGATTCAGCAGAACCGATGGAAGATACTATTCCTTCACCAACACGGGCAAGCACGGTGTCTTCACCTGCACCTCCTACAAGCTGTTTAATATTTGCCCGTACAGTCACTCTTGCCTTGGCTATCAGCTGAATTCCATCTTTAGCCACGGCAGTTACAGGCGGAGTATTGATTACCTTCGGATTGACTGACATTTGAACAGCTTCAAGTACATCCCTTCCTGCCAAATCAATTGCCGTTGCCGATTTAAAATCAAGATCAATATTTGCTTTATCAGCACTAATTAAAGCATTAACAACCGAACGAACATTTCCTCCGGCAAGATAGTGAGCTTCCATATCATCACGATTTAATTTCAATCCCGCTTTGGTAGCACTTACCAGTGCATTAATAATAATGGCCGGGGGTACTTTTCGTATGCGCATCCCAATCAATTGTCCGATGGGAACATATACCCTGGCAAATACAGCACTGAACCATAAACCGAGAGGTATAAAATAAAAGAATAGCCACAGAACAAATATCGCAACTACTATTAATAAAATGATTAAACCGATTCCTTCCATTTGATTAGTTTTTAGTTTCTACAAAAATTTTATTTCCTTCAATTCGTGTTATAATAATGTTTGTACTACTATTAATATAGATTCCGTCTGAACGAACTTCAAATAATTTATCATGGATCAGCGCCTTACCGATAGGGGCCAGGCGGGAAACTGTTTTTCCCTCATCCCCGGGTTTTATTATTTCTTTGTCGATACCACTAACTTTCCCTTCTATTGTTGATTTTAATCCAAATCGTTGCCAGGTTTTCAATTTTAAAGCCAAAACCAGTAAAAGGATGACTGTAACTCCTGTACCCAGAAAAATGTAATTGCCGGTAGTGGTGTCATGAAAATAATATCCGCAAAAAACACCACCTGCAATCATCAGAAATCCACCAATCCCAGCTACAGTTATTCCGGGAATTATTAATAGCTCAACAAGTAACAGGATAATTCCCAGGAGAATCAATAAAATAATGGACAATATTGACATATCTTGTGATATGAGAATTAATCAATAGTTGCTTCAAGTCCTTTATCGATAAGAGCTTGTTTGTATGGCTTTAAATAAGGATAATCTCCCTTCTTAACATCACATTTTCCTTTAAAATGAACAAGGTATGTACATTGTTCTGCCTGTACAGGTTCAAGTTCACAAACCTGAATAAGCGCTTCAATCACATAATCAAATGTATGAACTTCATCGTTATGAAGAATTAAAAAACGCTCTTTATCCAGCTTTTCTTCAACAACTCCCTCTGAATCAGGTTTATTAAAATACTTTTTCTCAGCCATATAAAGAAAGTTCAATATAATCTGTTAATTACATCATGAATTGAACACATTCAAAGGTAGAAAAAATAATAATAGAATACTCTTAAGTTTAAAAACCGGATGAGATTAATTCCTGTTCCATTATAACCAAGTCACATACTATTCATTTCTTTGCATATTCTATTTCCTTGGCTTTCTGAATATTAATCTTTTGGTTGTTGTTGAAGGAAACGATGAATGCATCAGGAAAGCCATAATCTTTAACTTTCTCGAGTGCTTTCCTTACCTCTTTCAGCGATCTGAAATTACCAACATAATACTTTGTTGTACCATCTTCAACTTCTTTTGAAATTGGCGAAAGTCCTCTGAATGTATCTTCAGGTATTGATTGAGAAAAAGAACCAAGTTGAATTTTATATACCAATCCTCCTTGCATCGTATTTAAAGGAATAGGATTGTTCAAGGAATACGGCGAGGTTTGCTGAATAGCAAAATCTGATTGTACCTTTCTTGCGGTTTCTTTCCCTTTGTTGTATTCAACCCTTTCATTATCTGTTGTATAGATCTCATCCTGATTCGATTGTTCAGAATATGAATATACGGTAATCCCGTTTATATCATCTTCTATTTGAATGTAGGGATTTTTATCCTTCTGAGTCTCCTCTTCTATTGGATCTGCGTTCTGTTCTGCGAGTAGAAACTTCTCATCAGCAAGTGTCTGAAGTCTTTTCGATTCCTGATTAATAGTCGCACTATTAGCAATCAATACCTGCTTTTTCTGATAATCTTCTTCCTTATCAATTTTGACTTGAAGATCTTTCACTATCCACGCAAGTGAATCGCTTCGGGATTGATAAATCAGAGCTTCAGTGAGCAATTGTTCATATCCGTATTTATCATCTGGAATTGCATCAAATTTTGACAATTCTTCCGGTGAAAGTGTACCCTGTTCATATTTTTGAAATGCAACACTCATATTGTCTAATTCACTTTTGTCCGCCAATTGTGCACACATTATAATTTCTTCACGATTTTTCAGGGTAAGGTATTCAGCCTGTTTCTCATTGAGAAATGTATAAGCAATATATTCGTTAAGTCCTGTATTTCGATTGGATAGAAAAACCGATTTACTTCTATCTGCTATATTGGCAAATAAGATTTCATCATTTGGAGTATTCACTGGAAAATACAATTTTTCAACAGATGCCCAGGCAGATTTCGATGTATCATAAATACACTTGAAAATATCATAACCTCCTGTAGTATTGTGCCCCTTGGAACTAAAATACAAGACAGATTCGGACACATCAAAATAAGGATATGCTTCATCAAACTTAGTATTAATAAAATCCGGCAGAGGTTCCGGTATACTAAAATTTTCTGCTGATAGAATTTGCACCCTGTATAAATCCAAACCCATGTTGCCTTTCTTCGAGTTACTTTCAAAATAGATATATTCTCCAACCTGCGGATTATTTGGCAAAAACATCAGGGTTTGATAGTTCATTTCCATATCTGCCTCCGAACGAAATGCATCAGGAACATAAATATAACTTCCGTTAAGTTCATCATCAAATGCACTTTCCAGGGCATTTTCAGGCACTGATTTTTCCGATACTATGGTAAGGTCCTGTGCAATTTTTACCGATTCCTTTGCATTCTCACTAACATTTATCCAGTATTCAATATTGTATTTCTTAATCTCGCTGTTTTTTGCAGTTTTATTGAACGTAAGGAAGGCAAGAACTGCATCCTCAAATTTATAATTCAAATGATAGGCTCTTCCAAGGTAATAATATGTATCGTTCCCATAATTACGCGTAGCTGCATACTTTAACAATTCAGTAGCTTCATCCAGTTTCTGATTGGAATGAAAATAGGATCTTCCCAAATAGTAAGCATATCTTGAATCTTTGGGGAAAAGATCGTATAACACCTCAAAATCTGCTGATGCTTTATCGTATTTTTCGGCCTCAAAATTCTCAAAGGCACGATTTTCCAGTTCTGTTTTTGATACCTCCTGACCATCTGCAGAAATAAAAAATATTCCAACAACAGAAATAGTCAGCATTACACTGATTTTTTTTATGGCAAGAAACTTCATGACTTATGCTTTTAGAACGAAGGAAATTTACATATTTGATTGACAGCGTAAAAGAAGAGTTATTCACAATTCGGATATTCCTAAAAATAGACTTATCTTCACCATTCACTTAATTAAAAATTAAATATCAGTGCAAATGAAAAAACTAACAAATGCAGGCATAATACTCCTGACAATTATAGCATTACAATCATGTAATTCAATATCTTCAAAAGATGCAAAACTTAAAACTCAGTCTGACTCAGCAAGCTATATGATAGGTATATCGGTAGGTTATAGTCTGAAAATGCAAAGTGTTCCTGATATAAAACCTGAACTCATTGCAAAAGGAATTGAAGAAGTCATGAATTCAGATTCAACCATATCAGCACAAGAAGCCAATGTATTTTTAAACATGTACTTCACTCAGCTTCGTGAAGAAAAAGGAAGAAAAAATTTAGAAGAAGGAAACGCATTTCTTGCCGAAAATAAGAATAAAGAGGGTGTTGTGGAAACTGAAAGTGGTTTGCAATACAAGGTTCTGGTAGAAGGAACAGGCAAATCACCAAAACCGGAAGATCGCGTGAAATGTCACTATAGAGGAACTCTTTTGAACGGAGAAGAGTTTGATAGTTCCTATAAATTAGGACAACCTGCGGAATTTCAGTTAAACAGGGTTATTTCCGGCTGGACTGAAGGTCTTCAACTTATGAAAGAGGGTGGAAAATACGAATTGTATATCCCTTCCAATCTTGCATACGGACCCAGAGGAGGTCAGAGAATTGAACCAAATATGACATTGATTTTTGAAATTGAACTTCTTGAAGTAATTCCTGCAGCCAATTCCAATGAGTAAAGCTACTCTTAAAACTGACAAAGGAGTAATGTTGATTGAGTTCTATAATGAAGACGCCCCAAATACGGTTGCAAATTTTATTAAGTTATCAAAACAAGGTTTTTACAATGGATTGGTTTTTCATCGTGTTATTCCCGACTTTGTAGTCCAGGGAGGATGCCCTTATTCCAGGGACTTAAGTGATCCCATGGTTGGTTCAGGAGGCCCGGGTTATTCCATTGATTGTGAACTTGATGGAGAAAATCAATGCCATGACAAAGGTGTATTATCCATGGCACATGCCGGAAGGAATACCGGCGGATCGCAGTTTTTTATATGCCATAACAGGCAAAACACAAAACATCTTGATCGAAAACATACTTGTTTTGGCAAAGTTGTGGAAGGCCTTGAGGTAATCGACCTGATAAGAACAGGAGATGCAATTCAAAATATTGAAATAGAAGATTGACCAAGGAATATCTTTCATGAAGCAGTCATTTCAATGATGAAATGACTGTTTTTTTATTCCGAAGCATAAAATTTAATCATTTGTTCTATCGCCCGTTTGCACACAGGACAAAAAGCATTATTGATTTTTGACTTCATCGAACAATCAAGATAAGGTCGAAAAACACCCTTATCAGTGTATCTTGCACCTTCAAACAATCCAACAACACCTGCATATGTTTTCAGATTCGGCGTGGGTATCGGAACAGTGTCAGGAATCATACTCTCCCATTTCCCCTGAAAGTCAATACGGGTGGTAATATTTGGCTGATATGGCTCATAGTTAAGATCGGAATTTGCATTGTATGGTACCAAAGAGGAATAATATTCATCAGCCAGTGATGCAAAACCATGACCAAATTCATGATGAAAAA
>CAYORG010000110.1:0-5916 GCA_964406315.1 uncultured Bacteroidales bacterium
TGGTAATTTCAAGTTCCTGCACCAGCCTGTCAAGTTTCTTTTGCTTCTCATACAAATTTAAGAAGTTGGATACTTTCCTGCACAGAATAGTAATATTAACCGGTTTGACTATATAGTCAATTGCACCGCTCTCAATGCCTTTGATGATGTATTGTTCGGAATCAAAAATTGCGGATATCAATACTACAGGTATATCTGCTGTCTCTTTCCTGCTGCGCATCTTTTCCAGTACCTCGAATCCGTCCATTCCCGGCATCTGAACATCCAGGATGATCAAAGAATAGGAATTCTTTTCCAGTAAATTCAAACATTCGGAACCCGATGCCGCTTCTTCCATGATCACATCAAGTGTTTCGAGGTAAGTAGTGATCAATAGCCTGTTTTGTTGCTTATCATCTACAACCAAAATTCGCGGGAGTTCTTCGGTGAATTTCATGTTGCGCCTGTTATTCTGCAAATGTGTCGGAGAATATAGTGAAAAAACACAGGCCGGGCAAGAATATTTATTAAAGTATACCCTGACAGGGTACTCAAACCCTGTCAGGTTTTTTTTATTGTCGATTCACTCTTTGCTTAAAACATCCCTGACGCAGCGTAGCGAAGATCAGGGATCCAGAAGGCTATCCCGGATTCCGTATCAGGTGCAACATGTTAAACAATTTTAGTTTGACATTAATATTAATAGAATTATAAAGAGAATATATTGGATAATATTTCAGAAATGTTGTACTTAAGAATGAATGATCAGAATAAATAACATATTCTAAAATTATGATGTCTCCCCGTAAAGGTCAAACATTGAATTATTTAAAACAATTCCAAATTATACAACTGCCGGTTACTTTTAAGCCTTTAGTGGAATATATGTATGTTAACTATATATAACCTGAAATTTTTATATCCTGTTCCTTTAACTAATAATCTGTCAAATACTATGAAAAAGAAAGTTTTTACCCCCCCCCCAGTATCAGTTTATAATACTGACACTGTTATTCTTGATAATCTATAACCCGATTTCTGCCCAGATCAAGGTGAAATCTGACGGAAAAATTGGCATTGGTACAGCTAATCCGTCGACTTACGTAGAAATGTATGGACCCATCATAAAATTCAGTTTCCCTACAAGTCCATCCATCCTGTTCGCCAATTATTATTCGAGTCAAAGGCTTTACCCGGAAACAAATCACACAGGTTATCTGGGAATAAGTGGAAATTACTGGTGCAGGATCTATGCTGATAAAATGTATTATATATATCCTCCGTCTGAGTCATCTGACAAAAAACTTAAAAAAAATATTGTTCCGTTGGAAGGCTCTTTGTCAAAAATATTGCAATTGCGCGGTGTAATATATGACCTGGATGCAGAAGCAGCAGGATTCACGAGTTCTTCAGATATGGATCCGGAGGACAACCTCAATAATATAGGACTGATAGCACAGGAAGTGCTTGAAGTACTGCCTGAAATTGTGGATGAGGACAGCCTGGGTTATTCCATTCAGTATACCAGGATCATCCCACTGCTCATTGAAGCAATAAAAGAACAACAGGAAATGATCTTCGCTCTTGAAAAAAAGATCAAAGACGATAAAGAAGCAGACTCGAAAGACCCGGAATTAAAAAACAGTACGGACAAATCGGTTGCGAATGCAGATGCAACGGAGCTTAACGAACCTTTTCTTGGTCCGAATTCACCCAATCCTTTCCACGAGAACACAACCATTGCTTACTATTTACCATCTGATATAAAGAACGCCCTGTTTTGCGTATATGATTTACAGGGCAAACAGATAAAAAGCATAAACCTGGTGGAACGTGAATTTGCCGAGGTAGTAATTTATGGCAATGAGCTGCAAGCCGGCATATACTATTATTCCATTCTTGCCGATGGCCGGGTTATTGGAATGGAGAAAATGGTATTGACGGATTGATCAAAACAATTTGTGCGCATAAACATAAATTTAATTATCATGAAAAAAATTCTAATATTAATATTGATATTATTATCTGTCTGTGGATTCTCACAGGAATTAATTAACATGGGGTTTGCATGGTCATATATTGGCTTTGAAGATACTATCGAATACAAATATGTGAAAATCATGGATAATCAAATATGGCAAATAGGTCATCCACAAAAGGAGTATCTTTATATTGAATCGGAATCTTTTTTGGGTGAAAAAGTAATTATTACAGATACAGTTGATTTTTACACAAATAACCTGTCTGCATCTTTTCAGTTCCGAATCTATATGGATATTGCTGAAGAGTACGAGATTAGATTTTATCATAAATATGATTTTGAGGAACATGCAGACGGAGGTATCGTTGAAACTTCTTACGACAATGGTATTACATGGCAGAATATCCTTTTTGATACACTTATTCAGAACAATCTGGTTGAATCATTGAATTTATATGAAGCAAATGATACCATTAGCTCTTATGATAAACAACCGGGATTTACCGGTTTGCAATCTGGCTTAAATCTTGTTTCGATTGTCTTTGAAACAAATGGGAATTATTACGATACCATGTTGCTCAAATTCACCATTGCATCGGATTCTAAAGACGACCAAAATGAAGGATGGATGTTAGATGAATTTTATTTTTTAGGTATAACTGTTGGTATTGAAACTACAGATCATAGCTCTAGTGTAATAATTTCACCAAATCCCTCAAGTGATTTTATCACGATTGATTCCGAGATTTATACAATTACCAGTGTTGAAATATTTTCACTGGACGGGAAAAAACTGTTATCAGAAAATTGGTACGGGATAACATCTGTTGATATTTCAAAATTACAACCTGGAATTTATCTGGTGTTATTTGGCAATGAAAAGATGAAATGGATTAGCAAAATTCATAAGTTATGAAAAAACTACTTTTCAGTATACTAATTGTCTTCATTACAGGTATAAGTATTTACGGGCAAGGTTCAATGTATCAGACATGGAATGGTGACTATATGAATCCGATTGATACGCTACGTGTATTGAATATATTCATCAATATAGTATTTGATCAGACTCCTGAGGCTGATTCTTTAAAAGATATTACAACTGAATTTTGGATGCCCGGACCTCCCAATACTGTGAACGAAATACCCCCGGTATATCTGGCAGACTATATGGATCCTGATTTTGATCCGGATAACATCCATGGTTCTTATACCAAACGCTGGGCTGAGGCTTCATTCAATAAATTTATTGTTTTGGGTGATTTTATTAACGTTAATATAGCACAATCGCGGGTAACACCTGATAATCCGGGATCTACATTTGGCAAACAGAAACTTGTTGATTCTGTTAGTTCACTTATTAATGAGAACGGTGGGCTACAAACACATTATGGGCATGATTCACTATATGATTATAATGGTTCAATGATATCATCTTCATTAAGGTTTTTACCAAAAGGCTCAAATTATGATGCTAAAATTGATTTTATACAATTTTTCGTTCGTAATTGTACACAAGCACATGGTGGCCTTGTTGGAGGTGGTAATGCCATAATGGGACTCCATGAAGGAATTCTTATTAATGGGATTAAACGTGTAAACAATGCAGGTACTATTCAGGGAGCTATTAAGAATTTTAATCTTGGAGTCCCTTATAGAAATCCTACATCGGTTCATGAAATGGCTCATAATTTAATTGGCATGAGCAATTCAGCGCATATGGGAGGTGGTGGGCCAGTTAATACCGGGTCATTAGTAACTCTTGATTTTAATAGTGGAGGCTGGTCTCTTATCAGTTCCGCCAATTCAAGTTTGGTAACCTGTAATGCTTTTGAAAGATGGCGGTTAGACTGGAGAGGTCCTCAAAATGATAATTATCCTATCGCAGCCGGAAATTTTAATTCGGCCATTAAAAAAGCCGATGGCAATAAAACATTTTATTTGCGTGATTTTATTACCTATGGGGATGCTATTCGTATCAAATTGCCATATCTGGATCAAGGTGCACTTAATCAATACATTTGGTTGGAAAATCATCAAATACACAACAACGACAAAGAAGATTATCCTTACTTTTGGCAAAAGGAATGTAAAGATGATGGAATGGCAGGTGTGTATTGCTATTACTAGGTTGGAAAAGATATTCGAGAAAGTAATTCAATTTCGGATCTGATGCCATCACTTACCGATCATTTAATACCTATATGTGCTGATGGAAACTGGGATGTAAGAACATTATCAACATTAATAGATGCATGCACATTTAGTGATCCCGGAGGCACACCGGTTCAGGAGTATTATCAGCAAAATCCTTTATCAGGCTATAACGACCTGAAGAATCATTTTTTCAATTCAACACCTTATAATGGATTTAACTGGGACAGGGACAGAATAGAACCTTTGATTAAATTAAAGGATGGTATAACTACCAACAGCATGCAGCAAAGTGGCGATAACTCTGATGCGTTTCAGGATAATTCATCCATTCATATAGGAACAAATCCTGCTCCAGTCAGTCTTGTTACTTATCATCATACAAGGCCTGATAAATATGGCACTATAAATAAGTCTAGTACTTTTATTGATAATAGAAAAGTACATTTAAGCGGATTAAAAATTGAATTTCATGAACTACAGTATGGCTGGTATAGAGTTGATATAGACTGGGATTATTACGATATCAACAACTCCGTCAGATGGACAGGCGATATTGTTTTGCATGAGCAGGTAAACCTGCTCGAAGGCATGAAAATCACATTGGCTCAAAACTATACTCCGAACAAGCATACCAGGGATGCTGTTACGGGAGTATTTGCCGGGCCGACTTATTTCACCTGCCTGGAAAACTCCGTATTTAAAATGCAAGCCAATTCTGAAATTGAACTTAAGAATCTGTCCTCTTTTATTCTTGAATCCGAAAGCAATCTTGAATTGTATGACGGTTCAAAATTTATCGTTGAGGAAGGTTCAACCCTGGTATTAAAAGCTGGTTCGGGTATTACCGTAGAAGGTTCAGACCATATCGAAGTGAAATCCGGAGGTTACATTTGTATAGAAGAGAATGCAATCATCGATCTTCAGGATGAATTGAGTGTGATCAACCTGCACACCGGGTATATTTCCGGGGTGAATACCGATGTAATCACTGAATCCACAAATTGCATGGCAGATCCGTCAACTGCTGCTTTTTCAGGGAATGGGCATATCAATAATTTTAGTACTGATATTTATGTGCAAAATGAAATTCTCAGCTCCGATACATATTATGCAGGACAAAACATATATGCCGGAGAAGCAGTTACTTCTCAGCAAACGCAAGGTCCCGTGATCATTCAAAGCGGTGCAGAGGTAATCCTTGATGCCGATGGGGATGTTGTTCTGGATGAAGGTTTTGAACTGGCGGAGGGTGGAATATTTGAAATAAGATAGTGTTAAGTTTATTTAAACCACACACAATGATCAGGAAAAGACATATCCTGACAGGGTACTTAAACCCTGTCAGGTTTTTTTATTGTCAATTCCACCTTTGATCACGACATCCCTGACGCAGCGTAGCGAAGATCAGGGATCCGGAAAGCTATCCCGGATTCCGTATCAGGTGCAACATGTTAAACAATTTTAGTTTGACATTAATATTAATAGAATTATAAAGAGAATATATTGGATAATATTTCAGAAATGTTGTACTTAAGAATGAATGATCAGAATAAATAACATATTCTAAAATTATGATGTCTCCCCTAAAGGTCAAACATTGAATTATTTAAAACCATTCCAAATTATACAACTGCCGGTTACTTTTAAGCCCTTAGTGGAATATATATATAACCTATATAACTGAAATTTTAATATCCTGTTCCTTTAACTAATAATCTGTCAAATACTATGAAAAAGAAAGTAATTACCCCCCCCCCAGTATCAGTTTATAATACTGACACTGTTATTCTTGATAATCT
>CAYORG010000111.1:0-5870 GCA_964406315.1 uncultured Bacteroidales bacterium
TAATTTCCTCCGATTCTGCTATAAATACAGTCCGGTTTCCATGATATATCTTTGCCAAGTATCATTCTTTTTCCTTTTGTACCTAATTCTTCAAATCCATTTTGTTTCAGAAAGTCAATCCCTGTAAAATTCTCAGACGGAAGCACGGCCTTATCTGCTTTTGAATATTTAACTTTCATCAATTCCATTCCTGCTTCCGGATTGTTGGCAAATAGTAATCCTTCACCTAAATCAGGCAAATAGAATCCATTTATTTTACTATCGTTTAAATACACTAAACAGTTATCAAGGTAGATTCTTATCAATGATTCTCTGTCCTCTCCGGATATTAATTTGTCAAGATTTATTATTTCCGGATACAAATCTTTTGTATAGGGTACAATATTTTTCGAAACAGCCGTATTGTTCCACGGTTGCTCTCTTTTAAACCAGCGGTAGTCTGTTACTGGTCTGAATCCGGCTTTTTTATATAAAGGTTCTCCGAGTTCAGTTGCTATCAATAAAACCGAATCAATTGATTTACTTTTAAGGTCGGTTAATAAATTCTCGACTATTTGAAATCCGATTCCCTGGTTTCGATATTCTTTACTTACTATTATGTGAGCTATCCAAGCAGTATTTTTAAATAGTATTGAAGTTCCCAATCCGATTATTTTATTGTCCAGGGATACTTTTATCGGATTACAGAAATCACTTTTTATATACTGCCGAAATTCCTCTTTTATATCAGGCCAGCCTTCAGGTTGCAAACCTAAAATCTGTTCCAGATCATAATATGTTGTTTTATTGTACTGCATTATTTGAATATCAACAACAAATTATAAATATACGGGGTTTTTGTTCGTTTTGTGGTTAAGTTCTGAAACTTACAATCTAAAAATGCACGAATCTTTTGCTATACTTTTCTCAATAAAATATTCTTTAATTCATTAAATATTAATAACTTGTATGCTTGTTTAGCGAACAATAAACCGCTATCTGAAAATTTATTGACCGTAATAAGATTATATATTCTTTATTGTAAAATAAAAAAAGACTAAAATGAAAACAAGGGAAGCATTTGTTTATCCGGGAATTTTTATATTTGGCCTGGTTATCTGGGGTTGTGCTATTGAACCTGATAAGGAGGCTGTTTCAACTGATGGAGTAAAAATTGCTTTTAACCAACAGGGGAAAGGAAATCCTGCAATTGTATTTATTCCTGGCTGGACAAATCCGAAAACCATCTGGGATGACCAGCTGGCTCATTTTTCAGAAAAATACAATACTATAGCGATTGATCTTGCAGGTACAGGTGAATCGGGAAATCAGCGGGATAGCTGGACCATGACTAACTTTGGCTATGATGTGGTCTCTGTCATTAATACACTGCGACTTCAGGAAGTTGTTCTGGTTGGTTTTTCAATGGGAGCAGCCGTAGCTGTTGAAACAGCGAACCTGTTGCCTGAAAAAGTTGTTGGAGTGGTCCTGGTAGATGACCTGCAGGATCCCGATGTCAAATACCCACCGGAAATGGTTGCATTTATGGATAGTGTGTTAATGGATCTTGTTTTGGACATAACCAATGAAAAGCTTTTGGCTTTCGGTTTTTACAGGACAAATCCGGAAGAAAATTTCAACAGGATATTAAGTTTATATCCGGATACTATTTCACAAACGGGCTGGCATGAATCTTTACTGAACTATTTTGCATGGCGTAATGAAAACTGTGTCGAATCTCTGAAAAAACTGAAAGTTCCTGTTACTGCTGTTAATTCCGATATGGAACCTACAAATGTTGAGGCATTCAAAAAATATGTACCTTCATTCGAGGCAAAAATAATACCCGGTGTCGGGCATCTGTTGTTCTGGGAAAATTCGGGAGAATTTAATCGCCTTCTGGAGGAAAGCATACAGGAATTTTTACAGGAATAAAGGCACAGAAATCAGAAACATACGTTTACAAATTCGTGTCAGGGGTGTGGGAGACATAGTGTTTTATTAAAACATTAATGATTTTTATGGACACGCCATGGCGTGACCAAAAATTCTGTTTGCAATAATCAATTTGGCAAAATAATGAGAGGTTCCTTATCAATCATAATTAACCAATTTAAATCATCGGTGACGAGATGGGCAAATAATAATCATCATGGGTATTTTGTATGGCAGGGAAGGTTTTATGAAAAAATTATACGAAGTGAGAAAGAATTCCTGAATATCAGAAAGTATATACATGAAAATCCTTTAAAATGGAACGATGATGAATATTATAAGGTATAATTCAGAAATAAAATTGCAGGCATGCCCCTATTCTTTCTAATTAAACCTTTATAATATCAGTAATTCTTCCAGGGAAGCGACGTAGATACAATCTACGCCGAGCATGGCCATCTCCTGGCCGCGTTCCTTTTACCTCAGGGATTTTGGAGCTACTACACGATCAAGATACAATAAACCTTGTTGCGAGAATAGAAGCTTTAATAACCACTTAACCCCCAATGTTTTATGACCGCGTGTTGTAGCCAGTGGTTCTTCACTCTATCTTTATTTTTTTTGACCTTTCTATTAAGTCTTTAATGTCATTCTTTTCTTTTATAGATTCTTTGCCAACGTTTAAAGTCATCTTTACATGTTTAATAATAGCCTTTTTGTAACTTTTTTTTTTGCGACCTCATGAATAATTAGCAAAACTTCCATTAATCTGATTATCACAGCTGTACTTCCTGCTGAAAACTGTCGAATCTGATTGAATGCTGCATCCAAAACACCCTCAAAATCTAAAGTATTTGCAATTACCCGCAGTTCCTTTTTATCATCAACCCAATATTTTGAAGGAAATTTGACTTGTGCAAGATAACACATGGTTGCTGTTAAATTATCGATACAGACAATTGCCGTAAAAGGGTCATTAACCCCAGGTGAAAGTGCCCGTGCTGCAATTTCAACCATTTGGTGAATGGAAAACTCAAGGTCTTGTTGAGCAGTTTTTGTTTTTCCAAAAACAAATTGAAAAAGAATTTTTTCTAACTTATCTTCTTCCACTTCTTCGTTTGTGTATAATTTTCCTATCTCAATATCTTCAACTATATAATCTCCAGGTCTGTGATTTAACTCAAATAAAGCGTTAAAATTTGTCATTACATTCAATAATGATTCACTATCAATGTATTGAAGGTAACCGTTTCTGGGACTTTTCACGGGAACTATGTTTGCATATTCTGACTTAATAGTATCAACAGGCAAGTTATTTTCAGTATCTGCTTCATCACCCATTTTTTCAGGGAACAATACTCTGATTTGTTTTGAAATAAATGTTGAAATATCAGAAATAACTTTATCTGCCTGAATGCTGATAGTAATTTGGTGGATAAAAACAATAAGTAAAATAATATTTGCAATTGCTGCAATAATTGCCAGAAAGATAGCAAGTGAGGGAATAAAGATAAAACCGTTATTTTCTTGTACGGAATTTAAAACAATAAGGCAATACAAATAAGTAGAAATATATGAGCCCAACACAACTTGATTAAGCCTAACATACATAAAGTTTTTTATCAGTCGTGGCCCTAATTGAGAAGAAGCCAGAGTTAATGCCACAAGCGTAACCGAAAAGACGGTCCCTGCCACACCAATCATTGCTCCTGAGATGATCGATAATATAATACGAGCCGAATCTACACTATTCACAAAAAAGAAGCGTCCTAGACCTTCATGTGAGAAAGTAATGATTTGGTCTATATAAACAAATCCAATTGCCAACAGGATTGAAAAAATAATTATCAGGATAGGAACAAACCAGAAAGTTGCCTTCAATTCATTCCAAAAAAAAAGCAGTTTTTTCATAAATTAGAATTAAAACCATTTATTACTCCATATTACATAATAAAATGAAGTTTTGAAACACTATCACTTCAAAGCTCCATTTTTATTAAAACAAGGATGAGATTTTTGAAACCCCTTCTTTAAATGAATCTGCTGAGGAAGAAAAAGTATTTTTTACTTCTTCCCATTTTTCATCAGAGGCATTTATGAGCTCATCATACTTAGTCTGCAGATCATCTTTCTGGGATTTCAACCTCGAAAGTTTTTCTTCATACTCAGCTTTAGAGTCTGCCTTAGCTTTATCTTTTTTAGCCTCCAACTCGTCAATCTTAGCAAATAAGTCATTAAGACTTTTTTTAGCTTCTTTTTTGAAATTTTCTTTGTCCATATTAATAATTATTAAGTTGATAAAATGCCTACTCTTAAAATTTTTCGGCTTACTCCTAATATTCCATTATATCGCAGTGTATTCTTACCATTGGCTACAACTAGTAAATAGAGGCAACAGGATTTGTGCAATAATGATCATTTATGCCCCCGGTTCAGTAGTTATAAATGCAAAATCGCATTGCGTTTATCCTTAATTCATCAGCAAGATAAAGAATAACCCTTCCCGTGTCAATTTTTTTTACAGCTGCTTTCTATCATGGGGCTTTGCCCCAAATCCCAATTTCTTTCTTTGGTTTGATCCAAAGATTGGCATCAAATTTATATGCCATATGCAGAGAATGATCGAAGCTGAAATTTGATAGTTTTTGGTAGTCCTCACCGGACAGGCGGTTCGTGTTTTATTTTTAAGTCGTTTTAAAAATCGTAACATTCATATGTTTTGGTTGAATCAGCCTTAATTAAAATCAAATCTGTATCAAAGTCGGAAATAATTGTCAAGGTATCTCCTTTAATAGTATATTGTCCAGATAAGTTATCGGTAAATTTCTCTTCATATCCAATAATATCACAACCTCTTTCAGTCATCGCAAGTCTTGTAATTATAATCTTATTATCGCTAATCACATATTTCCCGGGGCCACTATTGCATGGACCAATTACACAAATACAATCTTGTCCATGAAATGTGAATTCAGCTGAATAATCATTTGGCAAAGAATATGAATCATTAGTTGTTTTATCTATATATCTATGAAAAATCCATGTACTTTTAAGTTTATTAGTATCTATGTTGTTTAAACTATCTGCATCCTTGTCGCAAGAATAAACAGAAACCATTAATATCGAGATTAATACCAAGATTTTCATGTTAGTCCAATTTTAATCCTTACGATAGATGCTATATATTATGAAATAGTTGCGTTACTAGGCACTAAACATGACCGCCAACGTTCCTGGTGTAGGAACAGGAGCGGATTTCGGCGCTGCGTTCTAGTCCACGGCAACCGTTTTTGATTTAAATATACAAACTTTTGCAAAACACTGAGACCGCTCTTGGTTCTACACCGGATTGGGCGTAGTTATTATTCTTTTAAGTACCACTTTTCTTTAATCACGCCATCTTTTGTACTATATTCTAATAGTTTATTATCAAATGATAAATACAAATCAAAATAGTCTTTACCCGTAAAAGTTGTATCCCAATTCCTAAAATATTCTACTTTAATTGCGTTGTCATTAAAAAGATAATCTACTGTATCAACCAATTCAAATACTGTAATTCCAAACTTAACCTCTCTATAAATATAATTATCAACATGACTAGATGTTTGTAATAAATGGATTCCAAATCTACCATGCCACATATCATATGAACCCATACAAACATAATATAATGATCTATTACAGTCTTCTTTTGGCGGCGGATTGTAATAAATATTAACAGTATCCTTTTTACTAATTGAACTTGAACTAATATACTCTACAATCTCTCCATCCTCATAAGGGTAGTATTGTCTATTAACATATTGTTCAAGATTGTTTGGACAATCATAACAAGGAGTACAACGGTAGCAGTTAATCAAATAAGTTATAATTATAATAATACTTGATAGTTTCCAAATTGAGTTTTTCATTTCAGATAATTTTATCGTTGCGAATAATTACGCCCAACTAGT
>CAYORG010000112.1:0-5864 GCA_964406315.1 uncultured Bacteroidales bacterium
CAGTCATAATAATTTTTCTTTATGTGGAAACAGGAAACAAGACAAATTTTTATTTCAAGGAACAAAATTACAAAAAAAACGTGCGCAACAGATCGCCCACATTCAGCGGCATATAAGTTAATGGTAAAATTTTTGGGAAAGTCCCTCGGGAAGATGTGTCATCTTCTTTCTGACATGCAATTACGAGAACCATTGCCAGTCCTAAAACAAATACTCTTTTCATGCTGTAAGTTTTTAATTAGACATAGTGGACAGCTGAAAAAGTATTTGTTTGTCATAGGCACCAAAAGTTGGTGTAATGATAACAAAACATAAGTATAAGATATATATTATGATAAGGTAGTTCAATTGAAGAACTGACCAGGCTGATATGAATTCTATTTAAGCCCGGGCTTTATAATTTCCCTACCCGGATATCAGGATAGGGAAGATATAAAGCTTATGAAAATAAATTTCTTTTTATAAATAAAATTATTCCTTGATTATCTTTCTGCTCATTTGAGAGTCGGTTGTTTTAAATTGTATGAAATACATGCCGGGAGGGTAAGTTGACATGCCAATTAATCTGTGATGTACGGATATTAAGATAAGTTCTGCCAATCGGAGTGCAAAAACTAAAATCAGATTTATAATGATCAATCTGTAATATCTTTGAAAGGCTTTTATGACCATTTGCTTAGTATATGTTCTTTTTTTTATAAATATAGAGAAAATAGATAAGCGGCCAGGAATAGAATTTTCAGACAAACCTGAAATTAGTCAACGGAATAATAAAGAACTACATACACATTTCAATTCATTAATTAAATTATTAATACCATGAAAATCGGAATTTTAAAAAGAATAAGAAAATTTATACAGACTGCCATTCTTGGGGGAATAGCAGCAATTTTACCCACTGCTCTTGTAATTATTGTGTTTCAATGGTTTTTTAAGTTGGTATACAGGAACCTCGAACCTATGACCAGATATTTTCCACTGAATACGGATTATCAAAAAGTGATAGTAACCATCCTGATCGCCATTACCATTATATTCTTGTTCTTTCTCGGAGGATTGCTGGTCCGGAGTCGAATCGGATTGTTCTTTAAACGCGTGCTGGAGCAAAAATACCTGATGAAAATTCCCGGATACAAAGTGGCAAGGGAAACTGTAAGGCAATTCTTCGGAAAAAGCCAGTCCTTTTTTTCAGAGGTTGTACTTGTGGATATATTCAATTCAGGAACTCTCATGACCGGTTTTATAACCGATAAGTATGATCTATATTATACTGTCTTTGTTCCTACGGGTCCAAACCCAACATCAGGTAACATTTATCATGTCAGAAATGATCAGGTAATACATACAACAACGAAAATCGAGAATGGAATGAGAACCATTATCAGTTGTGGAGCAGGTTCAAAAGAAATATTCAAAGACAGGCGTGATAAAAAAAGCAATTGAATGATTGGCAAAATACGATGTGTTTCACGACATTATTCTTTCTCTTTTGTAACTATTACTCTTGATCTGGGAAGACTATCGGGGTAGTTTTTCTGCAGGAATTTGATTAAATGTTCCCTGACATGAACCCTGAGATTCCATGCAGTTGACGAATCTACAGCACTAACAAGAGCCCTGATCTCCACTGTTTTTTCCGTTGAATTGGTTACCTGTAATACATTCACTTTGCCATCCCAGTATGCACAATCCTGTAAAATCCTGGTAAGTTCTTTCCTTACCTCTTCAAACGGAACGTTATAATCAGTATAGATATATACCGTTCCCAGGATATCGGCACTTGTCCTTGTCCAGTTCTGAAACGGTTTTTCAATAAAATAACTTGTCGGTAATACCAGTCTTCTCTGATCCCATATTCTTACCACAACATAAGTCAGGTTGATCTCCTCAATTCGCCCCCATTCATTTTCCACCACGACCACATCATCCAAACGTATTGGCTGTGTAATGGCAAGTTGTATTCCCGCTAAAATCCCGCCTAACATTTTCTGTGCTGCAAATCCCAGTATAATTCCCGTCACGCCTGCAGATGCGATCAAACTGACTCCTATTCTCCGGATTTCGCCAAAGGTCATTAATGCCAACGCTATAGCCACCAGCAGAATAAGAAAAACAAGGACACGTTCGATGATCCTGAATTGTGTATATACTTTCCTTGCCTTTAAATTGTCTTTCCGGTCTATATCGTATTGTTTAAGCACAAGGTATTTGATAAGACCTACCAACCGGATCAGTATCCAGGCAAAAACTGCAATAAGAAGGATGGTAAGGATTTTATTTGCCGCACCTGAAATGACGTCAGAAACCTCAATAAACGAAAGAGGAAGCCATAATGCAAGAATTATTATAAGAAGGACCACAGGAATTCTAAGGTTTTTCCTGAGTTTTGATACCAGTTCGTGACCTGTTCTCTTCTCAATTTTTTTTGCGATCTGATGAATTATCAGATAAATAATAAATAGTATCGCAAAGATTGCAATGCTTCCGATACCATAGGTTAAAATTTCTTTCACGGGAAGATGAAAATCAAAAAAATGGATTATGCTTAACAAGGAGACTGGCATGATATATTGTTGTTTTTGTTGCAAAGATAAGATATGTATGATAAACATGCCATTTTGCTGATTGCCCCGGATTAATGGTAATTAATTACAACAAGGAATAGTCTGCAGAAAGTCCGCTATCAAAAAAAATCTGTATCTGATAATCAGTGTTTATTATTTCTCATCGAAAAATAATCTTTTCTGTTCTGATTGAACTTCCACTCTGAACAACTACAATATAGATGCCCGGGGAAACATCCATCCTGTCAAGATGAACTTCAGTTTCTCCATTGAAATTCTCCCGGTATATCAATTTACCCAATATACTATATATTGTCAATTGTGATTGAGAAATTCTTTGCTCTTCAGATTTTATGATCAGGTAATCGCTTGTCGGATTAGGATAAACTAAGAAGTTATCGGTAATTTCTCCGGGTATTTCAAGAATTATCTTTGTAGTATCGGAGAAAGGATTGCCATGAATTCCGGGAGAGTTAGTCCAGTATTCGGGTATTGCCGGATCGCCGGTCGGATTGATTTCTACTGAGACCATTGTATACCCCAGGCCATCGGCCAATTCCGGCCAGGGATGGCTATCGGAATAGGTAAACGACAGGATCTCATTGTGTAGCGAGTCTTCCAGAAGTACATATTCACCCGAGTTGGAAAAGTTGCCGGAAAAGTTACCGCTGGACACCCATCCATAGCGATCGTAAAAATATCTGGGTTTATCAGCTACAACAAAATATTCATTCGGATTAAGAATTGTATTTGCAGGAACAGTATACTGCACTGCCGAATCCAAATGGACACTTGAAATATTCAGGGCATACATGCCAGTATTCTTAAATTCAATAAATTCAAAATCTGATCCGGATACAATGCCATTCCCTGTAACTTCATCCAACGGATTATAGTTTAACTCTGTAACTTTCAAATAGCTATAATCTTCAGATATCGCAGGCGTTAAAATCTTAATTGCCCTTATCGGACTCCAGTCTTCGTTATCTTTCACCCTGGCTATAATGATCATTGAATGACCGGTTGTAAAGGATTCCGATGTTACTTCCACTACTGCTGCATCAGGAGAAACTTCACCGCCAATAGCCCTGGGATCCACTCCATTTGTTGTGTAATATAAAGTCCCGGTACCATTTGAGTTTGTGATTACAACCTCTTCTTCACCGGATAGATAATAATATTCATTTGTTGGCATATTGCCTGAAATTGTAATCCCGGGAGGTAACAGATCAGAATACAATTCTGCCTCTTTCAATTGTTCTATTACTATATTGGTCCGGTACGGGAAAAATTCATCGATCAGAGTACCTACTTCAATATCCCAGTCAGCCTTTGTCAGCGGAGGATCTTCTCCCTGCTGGGCATCTCCCCACCTGGCAGATTCTGAAACTATTGCTTCCTCAACCTCCTGTTTTCTATTTGTCATACGTTCAATCGATTTCTCCGGTGTAAGTTCACCTCCCTCTTCAAACAGGTAATAGGCCCTGTCAATAAAGTACATTCTGTATTCAGGATTCTGAGTGAGTTTATAATGTAACCACTGTGGATTAAATTGTCCGAATGAAGGAGTGCTCATCCGGGGATTAGCATCCGGATCGCCAATGTTCACACGATCTTCATACAAACCTGCACCAACATATACAGGATCTACCATCATGGCATATTCAAAATCGACGGCAAAGAATTTAAAACCGAAGCTCTTATCCGTACGGTCAGTCAATACAAAGAAATTCGCTGCCGACTGATTATCTCCCCAAAGACTTACAGGACCATCGAAGTTTCCCGTATAGAATACAAGGTTCATATAGTCAATAAGGTTGTTCAGATCGCAGTATATTTCCGAGCCTCTTGCAGGATCTCCTTCAGCATTGCGCCCCAGCATTCTGAAGTAATTTTCATTGCTCTCAAATCCAATGTCTGAAAGTGTCCATAAATTATACCATGCATCAAAACTCCCGTTTATCAGATCGGTAGCTTTGATTACATCATAATTATCCTTATCTCCCCCAAAATACGATTTTGCATAATCCTCATTTACCCGCTCATGTGTCATATAAAGACCCCAGTACATGCCATTCACATACAGGTGGTAATACCTGCTTCTGATGTATGCATGATCCATATCGCGCTGTGCATCGCGGGCAAATACATCCCTGAGAAATGTATTGTGGAAAGCAATTCCGCCATCAAGGTTATAACCACAATTTTGCTCGGTTCTTAATTCGATATGCTTAAATTCCGGTGCTCCATCCGTTTCGAAAAATGCATACTCAAGTTTTTTGGGACCATAGTCCTCCTTGAATAAAATACGCAGGGAATATTTGGGATTGAATACCTGTCTGCTCCACCCCCCTTTTATTCTTATACCGGCATTGATCTGAAATTCCTGGGTGTTATCCGGATTAATAATTTCGAAAGAACATTCCCTTTCCCAGAGTTCACCTTCCTGAAACGAATTCACATAAATGCCGCTATCGGGATGAAACAGATTGTTTAAATCGGTGACTATTGAAATCGAAGACAGAGACAGCAGTGAAGGTTCGATCTGTCCCGAATACAATGGATCCTCAACAACAGCCGGGTCCATTGAATAATCAATGTTATGGTTGTTAACGCTGTGATAATCCTCAGCTGGCCAGTCTCCTCCGGGAGATGTCTGTGTGCTAAGCCTGTTGGTAAATATATATGTTTTGCATTGAGAAGCTCCCAGGAACTGGCTCCCGTTTTTCACTATTGCCCTTACAACAACTCCCGGAGTTAAAGCCCTGCCTGTTGTATTGTCAGGATCGATCTGAATAGTTACAGGTGATGCAGCAGCAAAACCTGTTGTTGTATTTTTCGGATCACTTCCATCGAGTGTATATACAATTTCTGTTGAAGCTTCAGAAGAAGTAAGAGTTAATTCAAAGGAAACAGTGTAAAATCCAGATTCATGACTATACGTAATGAAATTGTTCTGTGCATTTGTTATAGAAACAAAAAACAGAGTTAGTGCAATCCACACTCGCGATTTCATAGGCACTAAAGATAGGGATTTAGAGATAACTATTTCAACCTTTCAGGCTTGCTTTGAATTATGACAAGTGGGAAGCCTGTATTACGTAATTCTGAGATTGTTGGACTGTGATATCGTTTTAATCGTGTAACTGAGTTGAAAAAAAATTGAAGAGCCTGCCTGTCGGCAGGTAAGTGAGAAGAAAGACTCCTGTTTTGGAGTCTTATTTCTCATTTCTCAAATCTTCTTTTGCTGCTTTCAGCAGCCGTAGCTTTAGCGTAGGCTGCCTCGCCAGGGCTCACCGA
>CAYORG010000113.1:0-5822 GCA_964406315.1 uncultured Bacteroidales bacterium
ACGTATCCTTTTTGTACATGAATAATTCGTATTTGTTCATCAAGAAATACAACAGAAGGATAGCTCAATTGTCCGCTAAGCAAAGCTGCTGCCAGCTCGTGAAATCCTCTTGATCCCTGGGCAACAAATTTGTACGTTTTTTCATTGAACGTAATATCTTCTTTTTGCTCTGCATTGAATTTTACAGGGTAGTACCTGGCATTCATGTATTCTGCGACAGTTTCATTGGAAAAGGTATTTTTATCCATCACCTTACAGTAACCGCACCAGTCAGTATACACATCAACAATAATTTTTTTGGGTTCTTTTTTGTTCATTTCTACGGCTTCTTCAAATGTATACCAGTTCACTTGTTGAGCATTTAGGGATAATGTCAGAAACAGAAGACCGATGAGGATCATTTTGTTCATTCAGGATTCTTGTTAATTCTTCTAAGAGGAACGCAAAATAACAAAATTTTGTTTCAAATTTTAGTTAAAGTTCTGTTAAAGAAAATAAAATAATTAACTTAAAGAGAAAAAACAAAGAAACATGAAAATATCAGAGTTATCACCAAAAATAGTTTGGAAACATTTTTATGATTTAACACAAATTCCACGCCCAAGCGGTTATGAAAAAGAAGTAACGGATTTCCTGGTTCAATTTGCAAAAAATAACGAGCTGGAATATCAGGAAGATAAAGCAGGGAATGTGTTGATAAGGAAAAAAGCAGTCAATGGAAGAGAAACAAGCAGAAAAGTGATCCTGCAATCGCATGTAGATATGGTTCCGCAGAAAAACAGTGATAAGGAACACGATTTCACCAAAGATGCAATTGAAACTATTATAGAAGGTGACTGGGTAAAGGCAAACAACACTACTCTGGGGGCTGACAACGGAGTTGGTGTTGCAGCAAGCCTGGCGGTTCTGGAATCGACTGATATTCAGCACGGTCCTTTGGAAGTTCTCTTTACAGTCAGTGAGGAAACAGGAATGGATGGAGCATTTGGCCTGGAACCGGATTTTTTGCAGGGTGACATACTGATCAATCTTGATTCGGAAGAAGAGGGGGAATTGTTTGTGGGTTGTGCAGGTGGAGTTGATGCCAACATCTCCTGGCAATACAGGGTGGAACCGGCAAGTGCCGGCAATACTTATCAGATTGCTATCAAAGGACTAAAGGGAGGACACTCCGGTCTGGATATTCATTTGGGAAGAGGGAATGCGAATAAAATACTATCACAAATGTTGCTGGATCTCAAGAAAGAATGCGATATTAAGATCTCGGCGTTTCATGGAGGCAATATGAGAAATGCAATCCCCCGTGAAGCCCTTGCTGTCGTTATGGTAAGAGATTGCAATGTGGAAAAGTTAAAAACTGCAATTGATAATAAACAAGAAATTTATAAAAGCAGGTTTAAAGATACAGAACCGGATTTGACAATAACATTAACTGAACATGATACTATCGATTCAGTGATGTCAGCATATGATTTTAACAAAACCATGGAGGCAATAAATACCTGTCCTGATGGTCCGATCAACATGTCCGATTTTATGCCGGGTGTTGTTCAGACTTCAACGAATTTGTCCGTGGTGAAAATAGGAGAGGGGAAATGTGAAGTCCAATTGTTATTAAGGAGTTCGGATGATATTGAGAAAAAGTACCTTGGTAGAGAAATAAAGAACCATTTTAAAATGGTTGAAGCAAAGACTGAGTTTCTGGGTGATTATCCCGGCTGGCAACCTGATACAAATTCGGCCATATTAGCTATCGCAAAAAATACTTACTCACAATTGTATCATAAAGAGCCTGTTGTGAAAGTAATCCATGCAGGCCTGGAATGCGGGATCATCGGAGGAAAATATTCAAATCTGGATATGATATCCATTGGTCCGACAATTCAACATCCTCATTCACCGGATGAGAAAGTGCACATCGGGTCGGTAGAAAAATTCTGGAATTTTTTGAAAGGCCTTCTGGAAGCTGTTTAACAGAATTCTAATTTGATTTTTTCACACGGTACAAATCAGGATCAACAACAGCAGCCATTTTTTCAGTATTCAATTTCAGGCCCAGGAACTGTTTGATTTTTTCCGCTACTTCTGACGATTTTTCGATTGTATCTTTGTAATTTATGAAAAGTACTGCAGCATTGTGGTTGTCTTTTAGCCATTCGTTTGCATGCATGATCTCGTTTTTAAATGCAATTTCCAGTCTTGCAGGATATACGTCTTCCTTTCGTTTTTTCTTTCTTACCAGCATTTGATGTTGTGATTGAACAACTTCACTGAGTTCGCGCAGCATAAAAATAATTTTGTAATTGTATTTTCCCGGCAAATGATACAGTAGATGGGAAATTATTTTTACTGCTTTACCTGTTGCATCACCCAGCCATTTTTTATCTCTCCTGAGGTTTTTCACTTTCTCATGCTCATAATATCCTTTTGGATTGCTTTCATCGGCCGAACGTTTGTTATCGGTGAAGATTGGAACACCACCGGCATCAAGCATTTGCATCATAAGCGATGTTCCTGAGCGGGGCAGACCGGAGACGATCATGATTGGATCTTTAAAATCAGCTTTCCTCAATTGTAGGTCAGATAATTCGAATAGTGTATCCGCTTCATCCGAATCATCTTCAAAAACATTCTTTTTTGCAAAATACTCCTTGTGTTTTTCAGCTTTTTCAGGCTTGTCCAGCGCATTTGAATACAGATCAATTAATTTGTTTCTGACACTACCGAATGTTGGGATTATTTTCAGGCATACTTCGAATGCATTGGCAGCATTTTCATAGTCTTTCAAACTGAGCAAAGCTTCACCAAGCTGATAATGAGCCATGGGGTGATAATATCTGAGGCCAATGGCATCGAGAGCTGCATTGGCAGCAGCTTCGTATTTTCCTTCTGCATTATATAGTAATGCCAGCCCATTATATGCTGATGAATTTTCAGGGTTGAACTGCAGGATGGTTTTGTAACAGTTTTCAGCCTTTTCGAATTTACCAAGTTTAAAATACAGATTGGCAAGTTTTTTACTCATCAACAAAGGAATGACAGCATCTTTGAATTTTTCTTCAACTTCCTTAACAATTGCTCCGGGCTTTTCCTTTATTATGCGAATGTCAAAAATGGAAAGATTTGCCTGGCCAACATTGTTTTGGAGTGTAACTTGCCTGCGCATCTGTTTTTGCAGTTCTTTTTCAAGCTTTTGTTTTTCCTTTGGGTTTTCTTCAATTTTTTTCTCGTATTCTTTTTTTAATTCATGAATATCCAGGGCATTACCCATTGCGGTTTTTATGAATTCATTAAGCAGCTTTTCCGCTTCTTCGTAAGCACCTGTTTCAGTATAGCATTTTGCAAGTCTGAGTGCATATCTGCCCTGATCCTTTTCTTTTTCATACAGGTCCTTAAGTAGTTGAATGGCCTCTTTCAACCTGTAGTTGCTGATATAGACACGTGCAAGATTGTATTTTGTCTCTGTTTCGGCTTTTTCAGCTGCTTTTTGTTTGTTTTCGCCGGGATCTTCAATATACCCCAGGTCAATTAACTGTTGAAGCGACTGCCTTGCCTCCAGCGGATCCTGTCGGGAATTAAGCGGATGCATACCATCGTTTCCTTTCACATCATCCCATGAAGGGATTGTGACAATATCGATTTTTTCCTTGAAAGCCTGGAGAACAGGTATGCCATCCATATCTTTACCAACAGGTAAACCGAATAATGTGAGAATTGTAGGAGTGATATTTAAAAGTGATGCCCCGTGAATGAGCTCATCTTTTTTGATACCCGGGCCATTGATGCATATTACACCATGTTCCCGGTGATGTTCCGCAGGTCCGGCAGGTTCATCCGGGATATAGGTTGTACGAAGATGATCGGAATGAAAGCCATGATCAGATACCAAAATGATGTTTGCATCATCTCCGGCCAGGTTCATTAGAGTTTCAAGCATCATATCGTGAAACCGGTAAGCAGAAGTCACCACATGCTGATACAGGTTAAAATCCTCTTCGGGAACATTGCTTAACCTGGGAGGGTGATATTTCATAAATCCATGACAAAAGTGATCAATGGTGTCGAGGTAAACAGCCAGAAAATCCCACGGTTGAGTATCAAGAATCCATGTAGCGGCAGCATGCAGGGTGGCTGCTTCGGCAATGCTTTTTGCGATGATTCGCAGCCGGGGATCCTTCTCCTGATCAATTTTTGCAGCATCAGGAACAAAAGGCAGCAAATGCTGATCAGTGAGTTCCTGAGGATGAACGCGTAACTCGGCAAAAAACTCTTCGAGTACTTTGGGATGAACAGATCCGGACGACAAAGGCCAGGGTTGTCTGAGCCTGTTCTTTGCATGCTGGAAATGGTTTGAAAGCATGATCCCGTTAATGGGTTCCACCGGATTGGAAGGCCACCAACCCAGGACATGTGTTTTATAGTTGTTTTGAGAGAGAATGTTCCATATTGCCTTGGTTTTCCTGGAATGAGAACTGATCGGACGCATACCCATGCCTTCCGGATCGGGTTCCGTAAAACCAAGAACACCATGTTTATCGGCATACTTACCGGTTGCAATACTTGTCCAGAGCATGGGTGAGAAAGGAGGTTCGAGTGTGGTTATGTTTCCCATGACACCTCCGTTCACGAGTTTTTCCATTGCCGGCATATGGCCTGCATCAATCAGGGGATTGATTATTTTCCAGTCGGCGGCATCCCAGCCGATCAAAAGAACCTTTTTTGCGATTTTCTTCATGATATAAATCAGTATCCGATAATCCTAATTGCTATCCTTCAACGGGAAACCGCCTTTTCTCCTGTTTCCCGGACCTTGATTGCTTCTGCTGTTTATTGTTACCTGGTTCAATTGCCAGGCATCTTCAGGTTTGTAAAAAACAAACTGGATTCGTTGAGGAGCAGATGAATATTTAATAAAGTAAGAAAATACAATATAAGACGGGGATACTTCCTTTTTTTCTATCAATTCATAACCACAATACCTGCCGTAGGAATCTCTGAAGTTTTCAAGTCTGCTTATCGTTTGGGACAAATAGGAAGTATCATTATCAAGTCTTTGATTTGCAGGAAGCACATACATTGCATCCTCATAACGTTCCTGCGCAATGTATTTAAAAAAGGAATCAATATATTCTTCAGGGGAGCTTTGTGAGAAACAAAAACAGGTTGAAGTAAATAATATTGTCAGGTAAATTAAGATGGTTCTCATTGTAGTAAAGTATTAGAAGATTAATGAAATATAATTAAAAAAAATATCTAATTCTGATTTTGTGGTTTTGGCTTTCTTCGTACCAGTTTTTTCCCTTTTGTAAATTTATAATACACTTTTGTATGGCCTGTTTTTTTCCGGTGCACTACCAGGCCTTTATATCCTGTAGCCAGAAGTCCGAGAAAACCACTTTCGGGAATTTCCAGTTTCTTTCCTTTTTCATCCACAAAATCCACATTCATATTATATAACTGATCGATAAATCTTTCCGAGATTGTATAGTTTGCCTTTTTTTTTGAAACAGGATGTTTATTCATTATTAATATGTATTGAAAAAAATGCCGGCTGGGCCGGCATTGATTGCAGATTGTTATAATTAATTCTTGATAAATTTTCCGGAAACAAATTGTTTTTCATCCGTATATATCCTGATCGTATATACGCCGGGAGCAAGATGATCAACATTCAGTGGTTCATTTAAAACATGATCTTTTGAATAAACAACACTTCCGGCAGTGTTGATTATTGCGATGTTTGCTTCACTCTTCAATGTAAGATTGAGTACATCATCTACCGGATTAGGATACAATTCAATTCCTGCATCGCTGAGATTATC
>CAYORG010000114.1:0-5772 GCA_964406315.1 uncultured Bacteroidales bacterium
GTGAAGATGCCGGCAGCAATTACCTGGGTGATGAAATGGATGACAATGCCGGGTTCCCGGGGATCACGGATGATCAGTTGGCCAATCTGATCAATACGGGTTTTAATTCCTATAACTCTACCTGGGTAACTCCAACTCATGTACCATATCTTGACTATTTTCCTACCGATATCATATTGCTGCATATCGGAACAAATGGTCTGACACCCGATCCCGGAGATGTTGAGGATATCCTGGATAATATACGGTCATTTGATCCGGATGTTTATATCATCGTTGCCCGCATTATCAACAGAAAAATCCCTCATGCCGAGACAACCCAGTTCAATGATAATGTTGAAGCCATGGTTGCGGCACGGGGTGATAACCGGATCATCATGGTCGATATGGAAGACGGTGCCGGTATTGACTATTCAACAGAAATGGTGGATAACCTGCATCCCAGGCAGTCCGGTTACGATAAAATGGCCTATGTATGGTTTGATGCATTGGAAAACCTGAACCAGAATCCTGTAATATCTTCATTTCCTGATCAATATACAGGTATGGGCAAATCATTCGATGCTATTAACCTGGATACGGTGGTAAGTGATGTGGAAGATCCTGACTATTTAATGCAATGGACTTATCAACAGCAAACCGGCGCCAACCTGAATGTATCCATCGATGTTAACCGGTTATTACAGGTCGGCCCGAAAGATGATGAGTGGCTGGGAAGTGAAACTATCTGGTTGAAAGTTGAAGATACCGGCAACGGAGCTTTTAAAAAAGCCGATTCCATTGAAGTTACATTTACTGTTGAAATCATTAACAATCCACCCATTATCCTGTCTGAAGCCATTCTCACGGCAGACGACTACGAAGAATATAGCTATACCATAGAAGCCATCGACACGAACCAGGGGGATGTAGTTGCTTATTTTATCAATGAAGAACCGGAGTGGCTAAGCTTCAACACAGGATCACATACTCTATCAGGAATTCCGTTATGGAATCATGCCAACGAGTTCTTTGATGTTTCAATTGGCGTTACCGATGCAATCGATACGGTATATCAAAATTATACTATTTTTGTATCCGATACGGATGATCCTCCTGAATTCATTTCCGTACCTGACACTGTTGCATATCCCGATTCAGTATACATGTATGAACTTATGTATTTCGATAAAGACGAAGATGATGAGCTTAGCCTTAATCTTCTCACCTATCCTGACTGGTTAACTTACATCGAAGGATCCAGAACATTTTACGGCATCCCTTCAAGCAGTGAACTGAACCAGGAATTCCCTGTTGTACTGGAACTTACAGACGGACAGACAACTGTGTATCAAACCTTTATCATAGAGGTCAAAAGCCCAACATTTATTCCCCGAGTTTACAGTTCCGGACTAAATCCGATTGTATTTCCAAATCCATCTGCGGGAGAAATAACCATTGTATTCCGGGAACCGGTTGCAAAATGCGAAATCGATATCCTTGACATACAGGGAAGGTTGACAAAGACTATTGAGATGAATACACGAGGACAAAATGTTACTGTTGATCTGTCAGGTTATAAAAAAGGATTTTATTTCCTTTCCGTTACTCATTCAAACCATACATATACAAACAAAATTCTTTTAAAATAAAGAAAAGCATATATGCATCTTTTATTTTTCTTCCTTCAATAAACGATTCATCTATAAATGATCAGATTTTTTAAAACAAGCAGTAGTAATATACAACCGGATAAAAGATGCTTTTCAATTCATTAGAATTTCTTGTTTTCTTCCCCATAGTTATTGCGTTGTACTTTGCATTGCCCCATCGTTTCAGATGGGTAATGCTGCTGTTGGCCAGCTATTATTTCTACATGTGCTGGAATTATACCTATGTTGTACTGATCGTATCAACTACTGTAATTAACTATATTGCAGGTATAGGAATTGCAAGGTCAAGATCGGCATTTATCCGGTCGTTTTACCTGGTCATGGGCCTGGTAACAAGTCTCGGCATCCTCTTTTTCTACAAATATTTTAACTTTTTCGGCGGTAGTATCAATTCGCTTTTTGCTCATTTCAATATTTTTTACCAGGTACCTGCATACAATGTATTATTGCCGGTTGGTATTTCCTTCTATACTTTTCAAACACTGAGTTATACCATTGATGTATACAAAAACCAAAAAACTCCGGAATATCATTTTGGCATTTTTGCTTTGTATGTTTCCTTTTTTCCGCAACTTGTGGCAGGGCCAATAGAACGATCAACAAATCTTCTTCCGCAATTCTATGAAAAACATACATTCAAATACTCACGCGTAAGAGATGGAATCTATATCATGGCATGGGGATTTTTTAAGAAAGTTGTCATTGCAGATCGTTTATCAGAATATGTAAATCTTGTATACGGTGACCCAACCGGCTATGGGAGTATGCATTTGTTGCTGGGAACTGTCTTTTTTGCTATTCAGATCTATTGTGATTTTTCGGGGTATTCCGATATTGCTATCGGTACGGCAAAGATCATGGGATTCTCGCTGATGAAAAACTTTAACAGACCCTATTTTGCAAGGTCTATAGGCGAATTCTGGCACCGCTGGCACATCTCTCTTTCCACCTGGTTCAGGGATTATTTATACATACCGCTGGGCGGTAACAGAGTAGCAAAAACAAGATGGTATTTTAATCTTTTCATTACTTTCCTGATCAGTGGTTTATGGCATGGTGCCAACTGGACCTTTGTGATCTGGGGCGCATTGCACGGATTCTACCTGATCTTTGCCATCTGGACCAGCAACATAAGACAAGCGATTAATAACCGGATAGGGATCTCCAAATTGCCGGGACTGGAACATTTCATCCAGGTTGTCATTACAATCCTGCTTTCCTGGTTTGCATGGATCTTTTTCAGGGCAAATTCCCTCCAGGATGCATTCCTGATCATTGGGAGATTGTTTGAATTTGTTCCCGGCAGTGATTTGAACCTGTTCTATTTCCCATCCGATTTTTATGTTGCCGTATCAACCCTTATCTTCCTGTTCATTGTAGAACTTTTAGAAGAAAAGTATGGTTTATGGAAAAAACTACAGACTATTTCGAAAACGTTCAAATGGATCCTGTTGATCTTGATTATTCTCTCTATTTTTATCCTGGGCAAATGGGAAGATATTGACTTTTTGTATTTTCAATTTTAATACTATGAAAAAATTCCTGTTGAAATTTACATTGTTTTCTTTACTGCTTATAACACTTCTGGGACTGTCAATATTATTAATCCCTAATTTAAGCATCAGGAATTCCTTATATTATGCATTGTTGGATAAGCATGAATATCTTGAAAGCAAATCCTCCCCCAGGATCATTCTGCTGGGTGGTTCAAATTTGAGCTTTGGTGTAAACAGTGAAAAAATTGAAGATTCATTGCATGTTCCTGTAATAAACATGGGACTTCATGCCGGTTTAGGACTCAGATACATCTGCCTCGATGTAATTAACTCACTGCAACCTGAAGATATATTAATCATTTGTCCTGAATATGCTCATTTTTTTATTGGTGATGAAAATATTTTTTATGGGTCTGACGAATTACTATATATTCTTTTCGACGTAAACCCTGAAAGCAGAAAATTAATTAATTTCACTCAATGGATCCACCTGGCTAAATTCTTGCCAAAATACGGAGCTGAAAAAATCTACTATTTTCCGAAAGCCTTTATTAACTCATTGAATGTTGATTCTGATAAAGAAATTGGCGTGTATGACAGAAAGTCATTTAATGAACATGGTGATGTTGTGGCACATTACGAAAGGGGAAATGTGGCTTTCACAATAAATGAATACAATGAGATAATAAATGAGGATGCCATTGATTTCCTTCAGGATTACTATCTGGAGCTGAAAAAGAGAAATATCAGAATGTTCTTTTATTATCCTGCGTACCAGCACTCTGCATATATCCTGAACAAGGAAGCTTTGACTCGTCTTGACAAGAGATTACACGATAATGTGACTATTCCATTTATTTCATCAATGGAAGATGGAATTATGACTGACAGTCTGTTTTTCAATACCGAGTATCATTTAAACAAACAAGGAGTAGAACTTAGAACAAAACATCTGATAAATCAATTAAAAAAAATGAATTTCATTAAGAAAGAATAACATGCTGTTTAATTCAATAGAATTTTTAATATTTCTTCCGATCGTATTTTTTGTTTATTGGTTTGTATTAAGCAAAAACAGGAAATGGCAGAATATTTTCTTGCTCATCGCAAGCTACGTTTTTTATGGCTGGTGGGACTGGAGATTTCTTTCATTGATATTCCTGAGTTCTCTGGTTGATTATACCGTTGGAATACAACTCCAAAAAAAGAAATCGGATGCTTCAAGAAGAATATTTTTGCTTCTAAGTATTGTATTTAACATTGGCATGTTAGGTTTTTTTAAATATTTCAACTTCTTTGTTGATAATTTTAACACCGCATTCTCATTTTTTGGAAATGAGATAAATATCAGGACACTTAAATTAGTACTGCCTGTGGGAATAAGTTTTTACACCTTCCAGACACTTAGTTATACAATAGATGTCTATAAAAGAAAACTTAAGCCTACGGAAGACATCATTTCCTTTTTTGCGTATGTTAGTTTTTTCCCTCAATTGGTTGCCGGGCCTATTGAGAGAGCAAAGAATTTGCTTCCTCAATTTCAGACTGACAGAGTTTTTGATATAGCAAAAGCAACAGACGGTTTAAAACAAATTTTATGGGGACTATTTAAGAAAATTGTGATTGCCGACAATTGCGCAATTGTTGTTAATCAGGTATTTAGCAATTACCAGGACTTTGCAGGAAGTGACTTGTTACTAGGAGCCATATTCTTTGCATTTCAAATATACGGGGATTTTTCAGGTTACTCCGATATTGCTATCGGGACTGCCAGATTATTTGGTTTCTCAATAATGCAAAACTTTGCATACCCTTATTTTTCCAGAGATATCGCAGAGTTCTGGCGAAGATGGCATATATCATTATCCACCTGGTTTCGTGATTACGTTTATATCCCTTTGGGTGGTAGCAGAGGTGGAAACTGGATGAAAATAAGAAACACTTTTATCATTTTCCTTGTAAGTGGATTCTGGCATGGTGCCAACTGGACCTTCATTACCTGGGGATTTATTAATGCATTATATTTCCTCCCATTACTGCTATTGAAAAAAAACAGACAAAATCTGGATATAGCCGCAGAAAACAGGATTTTCCCCACACTGAAAGAATTCTTTCAAATCTCTTTCACCTTTTCAATTACTGTTTTTGCATGGATTTTCTTTAGGTCAGATAGTATTGCAAATGCATTTGGATATATTTCAGGAATTATTGATAGTTCTTTTTTTACTATGCCATCTGTAGATAAAAGATTTGCGATATACATTTTACTTTTTACTGCTTTTGAATGGTTCCAGAGAAGAAAGAAATATGCACTTGAAATAAATTCAAACCGACCGGTATTGAACTGGATACTATACCTGGTAATTATTATTATCATATTTGCCAAATCAGGTGCTCAACAGGAATTTATTTACTTTCAATTTTAGCGATAGTCATGAATGAAAAAGTACTAAAATATTTACTCTATGGTGCCGGAATAATTTGTATGTATGCATTCCTCTCTATTCGGTTTGAACCTTTATTCAATGCTATTCTGATTGAACCTGTAGTTCCTCACTATTGGGATAAGACCAAATATGGAGAGTTGTATTATTTCAGTCATATTTTGCATTTCAGAGAAAAGG
>CAYORG010000115.1:0-5769 GCA_964406315.1 uncultured Bacteroidales bacterium
GGCTGATCTTCAGACGCCGCGTTTGTATTGCTATCTGAAAAGAAGAAAATAAATTGAACAGAGTGATGACCGGGATCAATGTTTTTATAGGTATAAAATGGATCAGTAAAGGAAGTGAAAAAAGAGCAAAACCGAAGCCTGTTGTTCCCTTTATAATGCCGGAAACAAAGACAATACTTAATATGATGATCCAGTCAGCAGTACCCATAAAATCAGAATATGCAATAAAGGTATTCAACCCCGGCCGGACTCGTATAGTATCATCGCAACCTGTTTTGCTATAAACATATACCTTCTCCGGGGTTTGTTTTTATTCTTATTTCAACCTGTATTCCTTTCTCAATTATTCCTTACCGGATAATGATCGCTTATAGGCCATGGCCATTTTCAATTCTCCGTAATCATATTTGTGCTTTAGCGCCTCCTTTAAGGATGTAAGCCGGACATTGTCGGTCTTTCGGACAGCTTCCGTTATCTCTTTCAATTGATCCTGTGACAAAAATTCCGAAATTTCCAGCTCTCCCTTTTCCACATAATGTGCCAGATGCCCATGAATAGTGGAAACTACAAAACCCCTTTCATCGGCTATTTTTTCAACTTTTTTCCCTTCCCTGAACATCTCCAGGCTTATACGCCTGGTATCATGCTTAGGTTTCCTGGTTTTTTTGTCTTCAATCACAGGATCAAAATCGGGTTTGTATTTTATCTTATTTGCACTGCAATAGTCTGCAATAATTTCCAAAATCCGGCTACCATAGGTCGCAATTTTTTTCCTTCCTATACCCTTTATGGCAAGCATATCCTGCATGCTGACCGGAATTTCCGAAGCAATGCCTGCAAGTGCCTGCTGGGATATCACACGATATACAGGAACATGTTGCTCGAGGGCAAGAAGGTTTCGCCATTGCCGGAGCCTGGCATAAAGTTCAGGATGAGCAATTTCTTTCATTAAATTGTTCTTTTCAGCAGGTTGTTTTTTCGGCATATTTATTTTTTCAATCAACGCCTTTGACCTTGCATCCAGGAATTCTTTTAACTGAAAACCTTTGCGGCATGAATCCAGACATGCTTTTTTTACCTGCACCACTGCAAAAAGCTTTTCAATAACCTCTTCAATCTGTTTTTTAGTCTGCTTGTTGTCAGTCTCAATAACCAGGTCATCAAATTCACCAAAAAATATACCATCAAGTTTCCCACCAAAATAATCAGCCGCTTTACACAAGCGTTCCTGCAATAACCTGTTATTCTCCTTATGATGCTTACCATCGAGCAAGCTGCTGAGTTGAGCGTGAAATTTCTCTGCAACAGCCATCATTTCATTCTTTACTTTCACTTGCATCGATTGAAATACCGGAGTCAGATCAATCAGCAAAGAATTTTTATGTTCCCCGGCAACTTTTCCACAAACGAGCAATAATTTCTGGAGGATGTTAAAATCAAAAAGTTCAAAAAGAAGCTCCCGCTGAAATGCATCTCTTGCATTTCTCAGGTCATTTTCATCAGGATGATTTTCCTCAATATCCTTTGCAAACCGGTACACTCCCGAATCGGTCTTTATACCCGACAGGGTAATAGGTGTACTGAGTACCAGCCCTTCGAGTGTTCTGCACCGGCTGAGTGCGACATATACCTGACAGTGAGCAAAGGAATCATGAGCATCGATAATGGCTTTATCAAATGTCAGTCCCTGGCTTTTGTGAATGGTAATGGCCCATGCCAGTTTCAGGGGCAATTGAACAAATCCACCGATCACCTTTTCCTCGATTGCTTTTGTTTCCGTATTCAGAGAGTATCGGCAGTTCTGCCATTCAGTACGGCATACGGAAATATAATCATGATCTTCAGTGCACTTCACATAAACCACTTCTTCTTCCGGGTCAATTTTATCGATTATTCCTATTTTCCCGTTATAAAATCTTTTCTCAGGAGAAGGATCGTTTTTGATGAACATCACCTGTGCTCCTTCCTTAAGTTCCAATTCCACGTCGGTAGGATAGATATAATCGGGAAATTCTCCGCTTATTTCTGCCCGGAACAGGAATGATCCGGTTTTTAACTTATCCAGTTTGTTACGGTTTATCTTATTGGCCTTATAATTGTGAGTTGTTAAAAGAATATAGTCTTCCTTTTCTCCGTATTTAAATCCCGGTATATACCGTTGATTCATTCTCTCCAGCCCCTTTTTATCTATCCGGTTTTCCCTGATCCTGTTAAGCAAATCAATAAAAATCCTGTCGCTTTGCCTGTATATATGTGAAAGCTCAATGCTTATATAATTTGTTTTTTGCAGAGCTCTGCTTCCAAAAAAATAGAAGGTATTGTAATACGGCCCGAGCAGTTGCCTGTCTTCCTCTTTCACCACAGGCGAAAGCTGGTGTACATCACCGATCATCAGGAGCTGAACTCCTCCGAAAGGTTTTGTTGTACGTCGACAACGTCGCAATACTTCATCGATTCCATCAAGCAGGTCGGCACGTACCATGCTTATCTCATCAATAATCAGCAGATCGAGCGAACGGATAATATTCATCTTCGTCCTGGAAATCTTTGTATATCCCGTAGCAGCGACAGGTGCTAGCCGTTCGTTAACAGCCTCTTCGGGCAGATGAGGGCCAAAAGGTATCTGAAAAAAAGAATGGATGGTAACACCCCCGGCATTTATGGCGGCCACTCCCGTAGGAGCTACCACGACACACCGTTTGGGTGATTGTCTTTTCAGGTTCAGCAGGAAAGTAGTCTTTCCTGTTCCGGCCTTTCCGGTTAAAAAAACATGCATATTGGTGAACTCTACAAACTTACGGGCGAGTTCCAACTGCGGATTTGTTATCATACCTATTAAATATAACGCAAAAAAATGAACTTAAAAATAAACGTTTTAAGAATAAAATAAAAGGGGAAATGAATGTTCTTTTTCAGCGAATCAGTAAGTAAGACGTGCTGGCATAATATTATTCTTATTTCCCCTGGCATATATTGCGAAGGGATTTCCAACTCAGCAGTAAATAAAATAATTGTACTAATTACCGGATCCGGAAATTAAATTTACCTGCTATTTTAAATGAAATTACTCCACAAAATCTCCTTCAGGAAAGCTAAGAAATATTTTGAAAAGCCTTTTATTCTATGTAACTTATTACATAGAAATTGTTATGATTAAATCTTATTAATCATAGTGTAATGGAAAGGAAAACAGTTTATGAAGATCCCAATTTGCGATTAGAGTTTGTAGAAAACGGTAAATACCTGCATGAAACATGGTGGGGCAGAACCCCCGGAGAAGTGTTTGCCAGATTGCTGAATATCATAGCGGGACAGCTTAGAGAAAACAATGCAGACGGTTTATTATTAGATGCAAGGGAACACAAGGGACTTGGCCCCGATTCACAGAAGCTGGCTGCAGAAACCATCGGAAAATATGCAGTTGAACATGGTGGACTTAAAGAAGCCATTATTGTTCCGGAAGATGTTTTTTCACAGTTTTCCGTCGAGAATTATTCAAAAAAAATGAAAGAAGAAGAAAGCCCGGTAAACACTAAATTTTTTGATTCGGTGGAATCGGCCGAAGAATGGCTCAGGACATAACCGAACATTCTATTTTGAAAGAAAGAATAAACCTCAGTCCAAATTGGCTCATTACAATGAGATCAAAGTCCTTTGTATAGCATCTCGTAATTTATGATCAACCTTTGTCTGTTCCGCATATTGCGACCAATCTTGAATTATCTCGTTGATCTGCACCAGGATCTGCTCTGCCTTCTTAATGTTCATTGACTTAGCCACTGTCAGCAAATCATGTTTTGTGATGTTCTGCCTCTTTCCGTTAATACTCAGTGCATGCTGACTAACCCATTTGCTTCCCGGGCGATATGCATGACAGAGGTCATAAGCAGGAGCCAACTCCCAGTCTTCATCTTTTTTTAAGCGAAAGCAAAAATTTTTAGTATGGTCATCGCAATTTTGTGCCAGTACATTAAACACCATTCTTCTGAACATTTGCTCAGCTCGCGGATAACTTAACCTTAACAAACGCATGGTTTGAAACAATTGCTCATAGCTAAAGCTTCGTACATCGTTGAAATCATAGTGTTGCATAGCACAAAGAGTTTGAATGTGGTGTTTTTGATAAGCAATATCCCTATCGAATCGTTTGGTCATAAAATGTGCTCTGTCCTTTTCTTCCAACAGCATGCTTTCCATAATTTCGATGCCGCAATCTTGTGCCATCAGGTAGTAGGCCATTTCCACACGGCCATAGCCGGTACTTTCTCCGAATTGAGCATCACTTACCCCGTCAAGCTTAATAATATAGTGTTCAAATCCGGCAGGAGCTTTGGTTTGACCTGATTTTACCTGTCCTGTTTTTTTGTTGTATGCAATGATGGCTTTTGGTTGTGCCCCACCTGCCGAGGTGCCGATCTTAAGAATTTCCTGCATAGACCGCCGTTCATTTTCTTCCAGGTTAACTTTAAAATCCTTTTTCTTATTGAGTACATTCTGTGCAATTTTCACAAGGCTATCCAACTCAATAGTAAACGCTCGCTTTTGGAGTTTAAAGTACGCAGGCTCAAATTCCAGTGCACCCATACCCCGCGTACCGATAAAGCACAGCAGTTCAACCGGATTCATGCTGTTTTCCGGCCGGCCATTACGTGCCAGCCAGACATTTATCAACTGACTTCCATAGTTATCAGGCAGTATATCGGCAAGCAAACCGGGCAGTCCTTTGAAAGTCCTTGTTCTTTTCAATTCCGGGAAGCTATAAATCCTGTCTCCATAACTGACAGACATTTTCAGAGGCGACAAGTCCCAATTCTTTTTAAAAAAATTGTCTTCATACTGAAAGCTTGCCGTTTCGGCAGCCTCATCCCAGACAACAGCACCCACTACTTCATCCCATATGTTAACAAAGGCTGTTGAGATCATTACCACTCACTTTTGGTTTGTTCATCTTTTTCTTTTCTTCCAGCCCTTTGCCTTTTTTTCTGCTGCAATTTCGCAAGTTCTATGGGACTGATTTCTTCCTTAATTTTAAACACATCCATTATGCGTAAAAGATCCAGCACTCTTAATACCTGTAACAGGGTAGGCACGGTAACCGGCTCTCCTCTTTCCAGCAAGCTGAGTGTAGAACGGCTTATGCCTGCAGCTTCAGCCAGTGTTTCCTGCGATTTGTTCTGCAACAGACGATGGTGTTTCACAAATGCTCCAATAGTTTGTGCCAGGGCGTGATCACTCATTGCTATCCAATTTGCGTATGATTTATCATTCATTTAATCATTTTTTAATAGTTAATGAATGTATTATCATACAATTTTAAGGCATTTATTTTAATTATTCAAGTTCTGTATAAAACTTTTGATTAAAAATTCAATATTTTGAATGATTTTTCATTCATATCAATTGTTTAATGCTCTTTTTGAATGATTTTTCATACATTTAAATGAAGAATGCGATAAATTTCTTAGGATCAAAACACGATAAATTAAGTGTCACAATTATGCTAAAATACTCCAACTCACACAATTGAATACACTGTCTTTCTCAACCATTCAATCTGTCAGAAAAGTGTTGCAGGGAGAAAAATGTAAAAAAAAGCTCTGCAAACAGATTTTAAAACCGAGAGTAAAAAGCTAATGACCGAGACTTCTTTAGTGCTGATCGGCATAACGCCACCAGACAATTGTTCCGATGAATCCTGCAATGCTTGTAGCAACAAGAATAATATAACTGGCAAATACCAGGTACATTCCTTCGGTTCCTTCTGCAATA
>CAYORG010000116.1:0-5762 GCA_964406315.1 uncultured Bacteroidales bacterium
ACTAGTGACTTGAAACTATTTTATAGTTGTTTGTTCTGGATTAATTACCATACTGGTAGGGACACACCATGGTGTGTCCGGAAATTACTAAAATCTTATTTAATAATGGTCACGCCATGGCATGACCCTACAATATTTAACTCAAAACCATTGTCTCGGTCTCCGACTTATTGTTTTTGGTATCTACAGTAACCACTTTGTATTCAAATCTATCCATTCCACTTATGTTATCGTGATACAGGAATGGTTCCAAAGATGTTTGAGGCTTATGCATTACTACACCCAGTTTCTCATTATTCCTCCAAACTTCATATTCCTCAATCGGATAATTTCCTGCATAGGCAGTATTCCATGTCAGTTGAATTTTGTTCTCACCTTCTTTTTTAACCAAAGCATTCTGTACCGGAGTCAATCCACCTTCATCTTTTTGAAAATAATTGGTTTTCCCTTCTTTAATCCGTCCGGCCATTTTCTCTACCTCTTCCCTATCGCTTTCGCTCAATCCTGATATCCTGATCTGAGAAGCTGAGATATTCTGACTGAGCTGACATTGTGCCGGATCATCTGATATTTGGCCGATCCCAATAATAACTGTGCTAATGCCCGGGGTGGTAAGTGAATATTCAATAAGTGATTGGAAAGGTGTTTCTTTACTCCCGACTTTTCTTACCACATCGGCAGGCTCACCCGACCAATGAGCTTCTTTTGTATACATGGCTCCGTCAGCAAAAACTTTCATGCCTATCAATCCAATATTTTTAGCAGCAGCAACAGGTATCACATTGTGCTGCATATTAAAATTCAGTTTGTCATTGGCATTTATTGCTACCAGCATACCATCAATAATTCCATACTGATCACGTCGGATAAGATCCATCATAACACCTGCATTGTAATGCCCGGAAAAGCCAATATGTTTTATCAGTTTTTCTTCTTTTGGATTCAGACCGGTCAAATTGGTGCCGTCCCTGTAATCGCGCAATGCAGCAAGAGCTCCAATTCTTTCTGCCTTCGGATCGGTATTTTCAATTCCTTCATAAATGGCATCCACATCGGCCGGATTGGTAACACTGTGAATTAAGACCATATTAAGGTATGCTCCTTCAGGATAACTCCCTTTTCCGTCTCCATAGATCTGGGTCAGTGTGCGCTTTAAATCACTGATAGTATGAGTTCCTGCTTCACCGTTTGTCCAATTATTCAGTCCTTCCATTTCTTTTTCCCCTTTGGCCCATCTCAAATGTGTTTTCGATGTAAGAAAGATGGATTTTCTTAAGACTTCATTATACCCCGGTTGTCCAGGAATAAGATCCAGTTTTCTGAATGCCTTGCCATAGTTCATCTGGCTGGGTCCGTACAAATTGGACGTATCAAAATAATTCACTCCTTTATCGAAAGCTTTCAAAATAATAGCTACTGGATCAACATCACTGGGCGTCCATTGTATGGACGCCTGACCTCCTAATCCAAACGTGGTAACTTCATGATCTAGTCTTCCAAAACTTCTGGTCATTAGTTTTGGCCCGGAAGTACAGTGGTAAAACGATGGCAGAAGACTCATCCCTGTTACAACAGCAGCAGACGATTTCAGAAATTTTCGCCGGCTGATTGAATGATTTGTTTTGGATTTCATAGATATGGTTTTTCATTGTGTATTTTAAAATTACAATATTGGATGTAAAGATTCAATGAACTACGGAATTTTAACAACCTGGTATATTCGTTGAATAGCTTTCCATCTCCAGTAAATTTAAATTTTTAACAAAGAACATTATCTTTAAGCTTTCTCTAAAGCTGAAACTATGACAGGAAAGAAAGTTTTTGTCTCCGGATGCTTTGATATGCTGCATAGCGGCCATGTTGCATTTTTTAAGGAAGCTGCTCAGTATGGATCAGTATATGTGGGAATAGGATCTGATAAAACCATTGAAACGTTAAAAGGCAGAAAGACATTTCATAGCGATTCTGAACGACTATTCATGGTAAAGGCAATTAAATATGTTACAGATGCATGGATAAATTCCGGTGAGGGGATACTGGATTTTGAAAAGGATTTGAAAGAAATGCACCCTGATCTTTTTATTGTTAATGAAGATGGCCATAGTCCGTTGAAAGAATCACTTTGCAAAAAGCTTGGTATTGAATATAAGATTCTTAAGAGAATTCCGGAGCCCGGATTGCCGGCAAGATCAACCACCTCGTTAAGAGGTGAAAAAAGAAATGCAATCCCATATCGTATTGATCTGGCAGGAACATGGATAGATCAACCCTATGTAAACAGTGTTATGCCTGGTTCCTGTATAACGATTTCCATAGAACCTACGCAAGAGTTCAATGAAAGAAGCGGTATGGCAACATCCACAAGGAAAAAAATTCTTGAACTCTGGGGTCCTGCCCTGCCATTGGGACATCCTGTAAAGCTGGCAAAAACACTTTTCCGGTACGACAATGAACCAGGTAAAAAAGAAATTTCTGGGTCACAGGATTCAATAGGACTTGTAGTTCCGGGATTGTGTCACTTTTACTTTTCAAGGAATACATACTGGCCTTCAAAAATTACTATTGTTGATGATGAAAATATTTTATGCTGGCTTGAAAAGCACATTTATATGGTAACACTATGGCCAAGGAAAAAAAACTATGATGCAACAGGTGGCACTCAGATCACTTTGGAAAATGTGGGCAAACTTACTTCAGCTGCTCAGAAATGCTATCAGGCAATTTTACAAAAGAACCTGAAAGAATTTGGCCGTTACGTTATTGAATCGTTCGAAGCCCAGACCACCTTGTTCCCAAATACACTGAATAATGAAATAAAAACTATAATAAATCAATACAGGAACAAAGTCCTTGGCTGGAAATTATCCGGTGCGGGAGGTGGCGGATACCTGATCCTTATCTCCGAAAAACCTGTGGAAAATGCAATTCAGATAAAAATCAGAAGGAAAGCAGATTATTAATATGTATCACATGAAGAATCAGAAAGCAATCATCAAAAAAAACTTCTTCATTCCTTGTTATCACATTTTTATTCGTTATACAGATCATGATTTCTCTTCAGAATTGCTAACATAGCATTTGCATTCCAATTGCCAAAGGTCATGTTTTTTTATACATTGCATAGAGTCTTTCAATAATCAGGTGTAGGATCAATAAGAATAATTATGATATGGAGGACCTGTATTTTAGATTTTTAAACCATTATCAGGGAAGTTATACCAAGCAGGTAATTGATGAATCTTTGATACTTTTATCAAATCTGTGGCCTTATCTGGTTATCGGAATTATTGCCACAACAGGAATTAAAATCTATATAACAAAGGATCGTATTGCAGGATTTCTCTATCAAAGAAAAAAGGTTTCCATTATAATCGCATCTCTTACAGGTGTTGTCTCACCACTGGGTAGTTATATTGTTATTCCTCTGTCAGCAGCCTTATTTACAATGGGAGTTCCACTTCCTGTACTCATGGCATTGCTGGTATCTTCACCTCTTATTGATCCGAATTTATTTGTATTAACAACCGGAGCTTTTGGTCTTGAAGTGGCGCTGGCCCGCCTCATTTCAGCTTTTCTTTTGGGCTTGGCAGCCGGTTACACGACCGAATTACTAATACATCAAAAAATCATCAAACCAGGTACTATTCTTCACAGTAACAATTCGTTTGAACATACTTCAGTCGACGATATTTCTCAAAAACCTGATTTTAAACAATTTATGCATGAATTGTATAGAATGGCCCGTTTTATCAGTAAATATTTTTTCCTCGCTATTCTTCTTGCGGCAGCAATTAAGATCCTTACACCCTCAAACCTGATGACAAAGCTTTTTCAAGGCAATGATTTCCTTTCGGTATTGTTTTCCACAGGGGCAGGAATACCTTTTTATGTTTGCGGTGGCGCTGCCATTCCTGTGGTTGAACAACTGGCTGATCTTGGCATGAGCAAAGGAGCTGTCCTGGCTTTTTTTATCTCCGGTCCTGTGACCAAGGTATCTAACTTATTACTGATGATCACTGTGTTCCGATTCAGGGTTTTTCTAACCTATCTGCTTACAGGTATTGTTGGAGCGATTATTCTTGGGCTAATTTATAATATCGTTGCGCAATCGTAACTTTTTGTATAAGTTTAAGTAATTATAAATGTGTAAAAAGAGTTAATACAATTATCATGTTTCATAAACTTACAAGAAAAAGATTAGTCACTTCTCTCCTTCTGATTGCTGCATTTAGCACAATTTGCTGGGACCTGACCTTTTCACTTAAATATACCAAAGAAGTAGGTACATTCAGGTATGAATCAGAATTTGATGCGGTAACAGCAGCTACAACAAAGGTTTCCATTGTTCCTTCCGATTACGGGGAGTTGACTGATCCTGTTTCAAGAAATATTGATCCCTCCTACCAGCAGATAGAAAACATGGTTAGAAAAGCCATTGAACTGCAGGGAGGATTAGACTGGGTCATTAGTGAAGGAGACAAGGTAATGTTAAAGGTAAATCTGGTAGGAGGCAATAGTCCTTCCGGTGAAGGAGAAAACACAGATGTCAGGGTTGTTAAGTCTCTTATTAAAATTATAGATGAGCATACTCAGGGTAATGTTGAGATTATTATTGGTGAAGGTACCGCAAGAACTAACGATGTTGTTGGTGATGAGGGCAGTGTATGGGACAACTCCGGATACCAGGATCTACTGACGGATCCCATTCTTTCCGATATCAATTTCAGTTTGTTCAATCTAAACCAGACTTACGCACAGACTGTCGAAATTACCCTTGGCTCAAAAGCTACTGCAGCACCTCATAACGGTATATATAGAGTTCACCAGGAAGAAATTGATGCTGATGTGTATATTTCTGTTCCTGTACTAAAAATTCATGATACAGGTATAACAAATGCTTTGAAAAATCAGGTTGGAACAGCTCCGGGATGCTATTACGGATACAATAAGATGAATGGATCAGCGTATTACGGAGGTCTTGTTCATGATGTTGACCACAGGAGATGGACTACAGAAGAAATAGTTGATTTATGTACTGTTGCAGACATAGACTTTGTTGTAGTCGATGCCATCATGTGTCTTGAAAGATACAAAACATACGATGGTTCGAACCAGGTACGGTTCAATACTATTCTTGCGGGAGCCGATCCCGTAGCAATTGATCATGTCAGCGCACGCATGCTTTGTCTGAATCCCGATGATATAGCCCACATAACCCTTGCAGAAAAAGTAGGTTTGGGGACAAATAATGCTGAACAAATAATTCTTACCGGAGCACCCCTTGATGCAGTAAAAAAACAAGTTATTAAAAATCCCACCTCAAACGGAAAATTCGGACAAAGTAACCGCACCTGGTTGCTTTCCCAGGTTTTTAACTCAACAGATATTTCCCAGGATCTTCTCAACGGAGAAGATACCGTAAAACCTGTTGCCGGAGAGAATGGCTGGTCAGAACCGGTGTATTTCTTCGATGACAGAATAGATCTGCTAAGCTTTTATGAGGGGCAGGAAGATATTATCACCTATGCATTCAGTTATTTCTCTTCTCCTGCCACTCAGGCAGCCGAACTCTGGATTGGTACGCATGAAGACATCTATGTTTATATTAATGGAGAAAGAATTTATTCATTCTCAGGAATAAATGTATATGGCGATGATGATATTTACACGAAAATCGTCAATATCAACATCGATGAAGGTGTAAATACATTAATGGTCAAAACTCTGAATCAATACAATGACTATAGTTTTGCTCTGAATAT
>CAYORG010000117.1:0-5706 GCA_964406315.1 uncultured Bacteroidales bacterium
GCTGATGCTCGCCTGCCCACCAAAGGCGGGTAATGTCCAACTCCCAATGTCCAATGTCCAATAACCGAATAACCCAACAGACCAGAACCAAGCAACCAGCAACAAGTAACCCAACAACCTACCTCATATTGGAAATCGCTTCATTTAGAAAACGATTAAAAGTATAGAGAGCACGAAAACTATTTACTATTTCTTCCAGAATATTGTCATCCATCATTTCTTTGTCAGTTTTCATCTTTGAAAATCCATAGCTTTTAAATTTCAGCAAATCCACATCCGGAAAGTCTTTAGGAAATCCCCTTGGCGGTTTTTTAAGCTTATCTCCTGATAACGGTTCAAAATGATCTGTCAGTTCATGGGAGTATATGATCTCTTTAAACTCTTCAACATGTTTATAAATATCATTGCGAATTGCCTTAAGAAAAGGTGAGGGAGGCATATAAATGCCGCCGGCAATAAACGAATTTCCCGGTTCAATATGCAGGTAATATCCTGCAAATCCGGCTTTCTTTCCTCCACGTGTAAGAAAACTACCAAAATTGGTTTTGTAGGGTGATTTGTCAGCCGAGAATCGCACATCGCGAAAAATTCGGAATATACAATCTTTGGGGATAAGACCTTTTATGTCTTTATCAAACTTACTCACCTCATGCAATAAGACTTCTGTCACATGCTCAAATTCTTGTTTTGCGTTATTGTAAAAAGATTTATTTGCATGATACCATTCACGATTGTTGTTTTGTGAAAGAGTTCTTAAAAATTCAAAGGATGTATTAAACATTTTTGACGTAATGTATAGGGTTTATTAAATGTACATTTTTTATCTTAACCTGCCCTATTGATTAATTCAAAGTTTGTTTTTTGCCAAAGCAGGTTAAAATCAATTGTTGCATCTTTTCATTTTAATTTGGTATCCATGAAAAAAATAGCATTAATAGCAGCCGGAGGAACAGGAATGCGTATGGATGCAAATATACCCAAACAGTTTATCCTTCTGCACAACCTTCCTGTACTCATGTATAGCATGAACACTTTTTTCTCTTACGATAACAACCTGGAAATACGTTTGGTTCTTGCCGAATCTGAGATGGAAACATGGAAAAAATTGTGTGACCAATTCAATTTTAAGATCAATCACAGGATCATTGCGGGTGGCGAAACCAGATTTCATTCGGTTCAAAACGGTTTGGCTGATATTACCGGAACTTCACTCATTGCCATCCACGACGGTGTACGACCGCTTGTCAGCAAGGAAACCATCTCAAATTGTTACACTATTGCAGAAAAGTTGGGTACTGCAGTTCCTATTATACCTCTGAATGAATCCATCCGGAAAATTGATCAGGAAGATTCATTTGCCGAACCCAGGGCACTTTATCGTACAGTGCAAACTCCCCAGGTATTCCAGTCTGAATTGCTCCTTGACGCATACAATACCGAATACCAGGAAGAATTTACAGATGATGCATCTGTTGTAGAAAAAGCAGGGTACAAGATCTATCTTGCCGAGGGAAATCAGGAAAACATTAAAATCACTTCAACCCTTGATATGATTATAGCCGAAGCTTTTTTAAAACACTCGAAAAAATAAAACTATTTTTTATAATATCTTTTTATATTTTCTTTTCTGTCGCATTGTTACAAGTGAATAAATAATTACCGAGGTCCTGACGAAATTCTGATTCAATTCACTTGCCATAGAAACAATTACAAACCCCGGAATGAGTATTATTCTTCCGAAGCCTCTTCAAGAATCCCTCCCGGTCTAACATCCTGTATGATCTGTACAGGATCGCATGCATAACTTACATAACTATTACTTCCAACAGCCACATCCAGTTTTTCCGTAGCACAAACTTTCGCCATTCCGCTTAAAGAAGCTTCAACGCTGACAAACTCACCTTCCAGTTTGTGACCTGAAAACGAAGCCGATACTGAAACATGAATTTTCTGTCTTTCTGCATACCCTTCTGCATAAAAGGTTGATCCTCCTCCGGCAATTACTTCCAGGTATTTAATGTCCAAATCAATATAGGCCTTTCCTCCGCTTTGTAATTTCACCCTGAGACTATCGGTTATGAGTAATCCTTTTGTTGATACCTCAGCTTTGCCCATAATTTCCATCGATGAGATTGTGGGACAAGTGAGTGTTGCCATAACTTTGCCACTGCATCCGAAGCCGTTTAAAAGCTTCAGGGTCAAAACACCATTTTCAATTTCTCTGACAAGACATTTCGATTCCAGATCCTGTGTCTTTATTGTCAGTGTATATTCCGGAGCTTTCTCAATTTGAAGCAGAATACCACTGGAAACAATAATTTTATGTATGGGTTCAATTTCTGTTTTTTCCTGTCCTTTCAGTTGACAGGAAAAAATTATAAGAACTATGGATAAATAGAAAGCTGGGTACTTCATAAGAATTGTTTTTAATAAAACAGGAATCAAAGGTAAATAATTGTGAAAACAAGGATAAAAATTCCGCATTCTTTTCCCGAGATCAATTTCACCATTCAAATTCCTGCAAATACGCCAAATGAACTACCTCACAGCAGAGCTGACGAGGTATCAAATATAAATTTTTTTATTATCGATGCAAGCATTGCAGTATTATACTCATTTATCCCGATACGCTAGGCTATCGGGATTCGTTCGACAACCAAATTTCAATGCGCTTCACTTTTGAAATTTGAGCCTCACGAATAAATCATAGAGTTTACCTAAATGCAACCCGATCTCGTAATGAATAGAAAAACAACCCGGATGATTCTGGATATTATTTATATGGTTGTCAGATCTCCCTCATATGAAAAGGAACGGACAAAAGCGATTCGAGCACTTCTCCGGCTTCCTGAATGATCTCATCATCTTCTTCGTAGTACCAGTTTACTTCCAGAATCCCTCCTTTATCTGCCAGTGATTGAAGGAATGCAAGCATATGATAAATCAATTTTGAAGATCCTGTGTTGATGTATTCAAGATAAAAATCAAGGATAATTGTTTTATGAAAAGCATGGTAACAAGATTCCAGGGTCCGCTGTAACTCCTCATAAAAATCGCACGGATCAGTCATTCTCGAACGTCCGGATATTTCAACTTTCTTTAATTTTTCCTTGATAATAACATTCGGGGTGTCCTGAATAACTTCTTTCATTTTATTTCCAGAGACAAACCATCCCATAACACATACAATTTAATTGTTCTTCATCCCCTCTGCCACGGATTGTTAGTAGTCTCTTTGCTCTGATACCAGATTGACTTTATAATCTGACTGACTTTGAAGAATTCGTCCTCCTGCAATTACCCTTCTGTTGTTGCTTATCAAATACCAGTTAATCTCAAAATCAGTTGTTGGTATCAGATTTGCTAATTTCTTCAGTATTAAAAGAATCCACTTTGCCGAACTGTCATTAATCTGTTTTAATCTGATATTAATGACCTCCGTTTTACGACCTCCCATATTGAACGCCAGTATCCATTTCAGCACATTACTATAGAACCAGTTGGTCTCCTTTAAAGTGGAATTCCCTGAAATTTCTACTACTTTTCGCGATTCATCAATCAACACGCTTGGAGATTTCTCTCCACCCTCAATTGAGAAAGTCTTCATGCAAAATTCTGTTCCTGTTAATAAAATTACGCTTTATCTCTTGAAAACTCAAATGTAAGAAAGTGATTTGGATTAGTTTAGAAAGGTGAGATAGCTCATTTTTTCTTTCAGGAGAAAGATCAATCAATTCACCGATGAAAGAGAATCGTTGGCCGATTTTTTCTACTGCTCTTTTTATTTCTCTTCTATATTTGCTATGAGTTAAAGGAAGGTTTATCATTCAATTAACACGCATTATTTATTACTATTTTTTTAATATTTCTCTGTAAACCGGGGAAACTTTTTGAGTTACTTTTGTGTTTCATTTTTTATGACCGTTGCCTTGACTGAAATACTTGACAAAATATCAGAATTATTTCTGAGCTACGGAATACGAAGTATGACGATGGACAATATTTCTTCTGAGCTGGGGATATCCAAAAAGACCCTGTATCAGCATGTAAAGAATAAAGAAGATCTGATCCGTCAGGTAATACATTATGAATACCGGAAGAGATCGTTTGAGGTAAAAAAAATAATAAAAGAAGAACACAATGCAATTGAGCAACTATTTGAAATTCATAAACTAATTATCAGCTTCATTAAAAAATACAGCAGTGCAATTGAATATGACCTGAAAAAATACAATTATGAGTTAAACTATAAATAAACCAAAAACCATGGAAATAAAACGATTGATATGTTACTCACTCTTTGTGTTGGTTCTACCGATCAATACATCAGCACAAACCGATTCAACAATGAAATTTTCTCTGGCAGAAGCACAAAGTTATGCCATTGAACACTTTTTTATAAGTAAAAATGCAGCATTGGATATCGAATATGCCCGCAAGCGAATATGGGAAACAACAGCTATGGGGCTACCTCAGGTTACTGGTGGTGTGGATTACCTTTATACCCCGGAAGTACCTGAAGCTTCATTTGGAGGAGCATATGATATTTACAGTACAGTTCCTTCCGGTGATTTTGTTACGGGGGCCGATTTACAGAATCCCGATAGAGTTAGTTTAGCATATACAGAATTTGATCCGATAAAACTTGGCGTGGAACAAAATGTCTCATACAATATTATGCTAAACCAATTATTATTTAGCGGTGAATATATCGTTGGTTTAAAAGCAGCAAAAACTTATCAGCAACTTTCTGTTGTAAGTTTTGAAAAACAACGTATTGAAATAAAAGAAATGGTCGCCGGAACCTATTACTCATTACTTATTCTTCAAAAAAACCAGGAGTTGCTTAGGGGAACAGTCGAAAATTTAACAAAAATCTACAGCGATACAAAAAAAACAAGTGACCTGGGCCTGATAGAAGAAACCGAAGCTGATCAAATAGCAATTAATGTGAAACGCACTGAAAGCTCATTGAATTCTGTTTCGCGCCAAATTGAATTTATGTCCAGAATGCTAAAATATCAGTTGGGTTTAAATGTTGAATCAAAAATTGTATTGACTGATGAATTAGATAAATTAATTGATGTAAACTTGATAGATATAGCAAATCTGATCAGTTTCAGCCTGGAAAACCATATTGACTACCGATTACTCGATACCCAGGAAAAATTAAATACCCTTCTGGTAAAACGTGAAGAATCAAAATATCTGCCAACACTTTCAGCATTTTATAAGTACGAAGACAAATTTGAAAAAGCTGCCCTCGATTTTACTATGAGGCATATGATTGGTGTTAATCTGAGTGTACCCATATTCCAGAGTGGTATGAAAAGTGCTTCCTTAAGCATGGCTAAAATTGAATTAGAGAAATCTCAAAACATGAAGGATCAGGAATCTCAACGATTATTTATGGAAGCTGAACAAGCCAGATTAGACTATCTTACAGCATTTGAAAATTATAAGAATGAACTTGAAAATTTTAATTTATCAAGAAGAATACTGGATAATATATTTCAAAAATACAGCTATGGTACCATATCAAGCATGGACCTAACCCTAGCTAATAACCAATATCTCGAAGCTCAGTTATCATTATCAGCAGCAACACTTAATTTATTAAATACAAAAATTAAACTTGACAAAGCTTATAGTCAACTTTAAACCATGAAAACAAATTTTAATAAACAAACAGGCATGAAAACAGTA
>CAYORG010000118.1:0-5649 GCA_964406315.1 uncultured Bacteroidales bacterium
AACATATACGCAACATGAGAAGCTGCATAATTCCCATCGCATGTAATAAAATTTTTATCAGCCATACTAATTCGCTTATTTTTAATACTTTAACTAATCTTCCTGAAAATAAATTTACAAAAATAATAAAATCGTTATTTATCGATACTCTAAGGAGAGTATTTAAAGCTTATTCATTTTGATTTCAAATAAGCTGTACATTCAACTAAAAAAGGGTGTTCTCAGTTGCAGGAGACACCCTTTGTATATTCATCAGAATTCATTTATTCCCCATTCATTGAAATCAGGAATTCTTCATTGCTTTCAGTTTTTGCCAGTCGATCTCGCAGAAACTCCATGGCTTCGACAGAATTCATATCTGTAAGGTATTTTCTGAGTATCCAGATTTTGTTCAGGATATTTTTATTCAACAAAAGATCTTCTCTTCTTGTACTTGAAGCTGTAATATCAACAGAAGGATAAATTCTTCGATTTGAAAGTTTTCGGTCAAGCTGAAGTTCCATATTACCTGTTCCCTTGAACTCTTCAAAGATCACATCATCCATTTTCGATCCTGTTTCGGTAAGAGCCGTTGCAATGATGGTCAGAGATCCTCCGTTCTCAATGTTTCTGGCCGCACCAAAAAACCTTTTGGGTTTATGTAAGGCATTCGCATCAACACCCCCCGATAATACTTTTCCGGATGCAGGTGCGACAGTATTATAAGCTCTTGCCAATCGTGTTATGGAATCAAGCAGGATAATTACATCATGTCCACACTCCACCATTCGTTTTGCTTTCTCCAAAACAATATTGGATACCCGCACATGGCGCTCGGCCGGTTCATCAAAAGTTGAGGAAATGACCTCTCCCCTCACATTTCTTGCCATATCAGTTACTTCTTCAGGTCTCTCATCAATCAGCAGAATAATCAGGTAGGCTTCCGGATGATTGGAAGCAATTGCATTGGCTATATCCTGTAAAAGGATGGTTTTACCGGTTTTGGGCTGAGCTACGATAAGGCCGCGCTGCCCTTTACCAATGGGAGAAAACATATCAATTACCCTGACAGACATTCCTCCGGGTTCACCGGATCTGATAAGCGTAAATTTCTCGTTGGGAAACAAAGGTGTAAGATAATCAAAAGGTACCCTGTCACGGATATACTCAGGATCACGTCCGTTTATCTCTTCGACTTTTATCAACGGAAAATACTTTTCTCCTTCTTTCGGAGGCCTGATCGTACCTTTTACGGTATCGCCCGTTTTTAATCCGAAAAGTTTTATTTGTGATTGGGATACATAAATGTCATCGGGTGAATTCAGGTAGTTGTAGTCGGCAGAACGAAGAAAACCATACCCGTCAGGCATTATCTCCAAAACACCTGAGTTGCTTATCACCCCGTCAAAATCAAGGATCTTCTCTACTCTTCTTTCATCTGCAAACTTAATTTTTATATCACTTTCGGTAGTAATGGTCTTTGAATTATCAGCAGCTTTTGGAACTTCTTCTTTCCTGCTCTCCTGTAAATCATTATTATTTTTGATATGTTGGTTATTATCATCAGAATACTCGTTTTTCAGGTTAGCCTCTACTTCTGCCACGGCAGCATTAATTCTTTCAGAATCCGATCTAACAGATGTCTTATCTACCCGTTTGCGGCGTGAACGCATTTTTTTATCACCCTGGTTGGTTCTTACATATTTATTGGAATCATTATCCCGCGATGAATACACAGATCTGGCCGGTTTAGCAAGGCTTTCTTTTTTGCTTTCGGTAGCGGATATCGCTTGCTGGTCCAAAATTTTATAAATTAAATCCTGCTTTCGAAGGGTTTCAACTTTTTTAATCTTTAATTCTTTTGCAATCTCTTTTAATTCTGAGACCAGCTTTTTGTTTAACTCAAGAATGTCGTACATAGATATAAAAGGAACTTATATTGTAAATTTCAATTATTAACTAACGGTAAAGCTATTTTCAAAAAGGAGTAGTGTTTTGAACTAGGACTTTCAAAGTAGGAAAATCTCTGCAATAATAAGGATTTACTTATAATATCCAAAATAATATTGAAAATTATTTTTCAAGAATTAAAAGATCAGGAAATTTTACTAATTTAGAAGTTTATTCAGGGTAACAAAAAAACCTTTCTATTCGTATGATTTGGTAGTTGTTGATGGAAAAAATCCCTGCATAAATTAAGTACGGAATTAATCCATACATACTAACCTTCTCATCATGAGACAACTCAAGATCATCAAACAGGTTACTAACCGGGATACACCCTCCCTTGATAAATACCTTCATGAAATCGGAAAGGAAGAGTTGATCAATGCTGAAGAGGAAGTTGAACTTGCAAGACTTATAAAAAAAGGAGACCAATCGGCTCTTAACAGATTAATCAAAGCAAATTTACGATTTGTCGTTTCCGTATCAAAACAATACCAGAACCAGGGATTAAGTCTTCCCGACCTTATCAATGAAGGAAATCTTGGTCTTATCAAAGCTGCCCAGAGATTTGATGAAACCCGCGGATTTAAATTTATTTCTTATGCTGTATGGTGGATCAGACAATCTATTTTACAGGCCCTTGCTGAACAAGCCAGAATTGTAAGGCTGCCTCTTAACAAAATTGGATCCATCAATAAAATCAACAGAACATTTGCTGACCTGGAACAAAAATTTGAACGAGAACCTTCAGTCCAGGAGATCGCACAAGTTCTGGAAATTGCGCCTGAAGAAGTTAAGGAATCCTTAAAAAGCTCCGGAAGGCATGTCTCCATGGATGCCCCCATAACGCAGGAAGAAGATGGCAACATGTACGATGTCATATTAAGCAAAGACACTCCTCCTCCCGACAAAGGATTGCTGAACGATTCCTTAAGAAAAGAAATAGAAAGGGCACTTTCCACGCTTACCTATCGCGAAGCCAACATAATTCGTTTATACTTTGGTCTGAATGGCAAACATCCTCATACACTTGAAGAAATTGGTGAGGAATTCAGTCTTACACGTGAAAGAGTACGTCAGATTAAAGAAAAAGCCATCAAAAGACTAAAAAATGCCACCCGCTGTAAGAATTTAAAGGCATATCTGGGCTAATTATTCATCCACTGTTATTTATTGTGTTCATTTTTTCCTTTCCTGTTTTAGGAATAACCCTATTTTTGCATAGAAATTATTATGAATAATCAATGAAGCGATACATCTCACCATCGATTTTAGCAGCAGATTTCAATAACCTTGAGAAGGAAATACGGAAAATAAACAACAGCAATGCCAGCTGGATACATTGCGATGTAATGGATGGTGTTTTTGTGCCTAATATTTCTTTTGGAGTTCCTGTTATAGAGGCCATTTCCAGGATTGTGGAAAAGCCATTGGATGTACACCTTATGATCGTGGAACCTGCCAAATACATCGATAAATTCTGCAGCATAGGACTTGATATTCTTACCATACACCAGGAAGCTTGCCCACATCTTCAGCGGGGAATACAACAGATCAAAGAAAATGGTGTTAAAGCAGGTGTCTCTTTAAGTCCTCATACACCTGTTACCACGCTTACAGATGTAATAGAAGATCTGGATCTTGTTCTTGTTATGAGTGTAAATCCGGGATTTGGAGGTCAAAAATTTATTGAAAACACCTATCGGAAAGTCAGTGAACTAAAAAATATGATTGAAAAATCAAATTCCAATGCACTCATTCAGGTTGATGGTGGTATTACCATGCAGAATGCCAGACAATTGTTTGATAGCGGTGTGAATATTCTGGTTACGGGTACAACAGTATTTAAATCAAATGATCCTGCAAAAACAGTTGATGAACTATTAGCCGTTTAAATAATTTTTAAGATAACTAAAGGGCTCCGTTAGCTTACCTTTTTTTAATATCGTGGCATTCTCGATCATTTTCGATTTATCCCCGGATAACAATTCAGGCAATACTTTTTCCATCAGGTTTTTTCCAAAATCACAGGAAGAGTCACGGGGCAACTCACCGGGCAGGTTATCTACTGCCATCACTGTTATACAGTTTGTTAAAAATGGCATTGTTTCTTTATGTTGCTGTATATCGTATCCGTAAAACGGAGATTCAATAGTGGAGGCACGCAGAGTAGAAGGAACAGGACCATTAAGGTCACAACTTATATCTGCAATAAGCATTATTTTAAATCGTGGATCTTTCATTTGTTTGCGGGTTAGAAATACCGGAGAACGATTATCCCAGTAATGACAGGGAATAAACACATTTGCTTTTTCAGCAAAAGGAAAGAAAGCAGATTCAAATTCATCAGGATGATCAATAAAATATTGAAAATCAAATGCTTTCCCGAATTTATGTTTTGTATAATGTTCAGGCCCAATTTGACAATACACATACTTATCTTTCTGTTCCAAAAATCTCTCGTGTGTAACCCTTTGTACTCCGGCTTCCTCGAGAATCTCTGTTGCACCCGAAGCAACTCTTCCTTCACCTGTAAGAACTATACGAAGAGAATCCCGAAAGTTAACTTTCCTGAGTTCCGCTTTGATTTCCTGCAAATCATAACATTGATGAGCAGGTTTTAATTCATAGGTCCCGGTGAGTTTTCCATAAGCAATCAATGCATTGTAGGCTCCGACAATTCCAGCCCAAAAACCAAATGCAATCACTCTTGCCGAGTTCTTTTTAAGGTATTCATAATCAATAAGTGTAATACCAAGTTCAGAAGATCTTTTTAGTAATGTTCGATTTTGAGGTTGCTCTTTGGCAGTATGAGAAAAAAAGAAAAAGGTTTTCCCCGGAATAAGGTTTTCCAGGTCGATTTCTTTCACACCAAATAAAGCATCACAATGACTAATATCCCTTACAACCTTAATCCCCAGAGCTTCATAATCAGCATCGGTAAATACACGGTGCTTACTAGACTGGACATAAAAATCATGCTCAGGGAACTTGTGTATTAACCACGCGATTTGTTCAGGAACAAGACAAACCCTTCTATCAACAGGTGTTTTTGTCTCCTTTAAAATGCCCAGTCTCATAAGCTGTCAATTTGATTGAACTATCTAATTTAATCATGTATTTCGGTCTTTCCCACAAAGATTTTGTAAATTTGCAATTGAATTATTGGGGCTGATTTTGGCTTTGACAGCAAGTTAATTGTTAAGTAAGCATGCCGGGCAACGCACGTTAACCCGCTAAACTATTGTGCAACAAATTTAGTTGGCGAATCTAACTTTGCGCTCGCTGCCTAATCGAAGTATAGTAGATTTTTGGCATTATTCCGGTTCTAGGTAACCGGAACGGGCTGTCTCTCCGGAACCTATCCCTGCGGTTTTGGATTAAGAGGCACACGTGAGACAGGGATAGTCTGGCAGACTCCCTTAATGCCGGGCAAAATTTAAGGGGATAAGGTTAAGTTAGGCTGTCTGTTGCCGGACTTAATTCGAAAACCAACAACAGAATAAGCATGTAGAAAGCTTATGGGTTGCTTGTTTGGACCCGGGTTCGACTCCCGGCAGCTCCACGATCAAACAGAAAACAAAAATCTCCTTAAGGAGATTTTTTTACTTTCGAGAACAACCGTTGAAAGAATGCTTTCATAAGGTTGTACGAGAAAGTGAAAAGGCAGGCGAAGCCTGTTTTTGTTTTCTGTTTGCAGTACGTTAGCAACGGGACGGTGAG
>CAYORG010000119.1:0-5596 GCA_964406315.1 uncultured Bacteroidales bacterium
ACTGCCTGGCTTCTGGTATTATGTCCTTTATTCTCATAAAATATTCTTGAACTGTCAATACCTCGAAGAATTAATTCTTGTGCCATAAGTAGCTCCGGTGATTTTTCATGTTTTGCCGTATCACTGGGAATGGCAATTATAATTCTGGAATCCGGAATTTCCTTTGCAATTTCCGAAGCAAAGAAACATCGCAAAAGGCCATCAGGACTAGGCATTCCACAACCTCCCATCACTACCAGAACATTTGGCTCTTGAGTTAATTTCGCGTTGTAAGTTCCCAACCAGTAATATGCCCAGAACGGATAGTCTGTAAAACTGAACAGTACAGAAAGCAGCAATACAAATCCCAGAACGGTTAATACTTTTCTGAACACCTTAAGTGTTTTAAGGCAATAAGGCTTAATTGGTTTAAAGTTGATCATGAGGATTTTATGGTATTCAATTTCAGGTTTTCGTTTGCCAAAATACAAAAAGTTTGTTAATACAGCTTTTATTTATACAAGTTAAATCAACCTTCCGGTTAATTGCATTGTCATTAGTAATACCAAAAATGATTTTTTTGTATTGATTCTTGTTCACAAAGGGACAAAATATACCAATAAAGGTCTTTTCATTGATAATATGGCCGGCAATGAAGCAGAATCTGATACTTTGGTTTATCTTTGCGGCAATTGTGATTAGCTATATGAAGTCTATGATCTTCTCATATCGGGGGGATTGGATTCAGAACAAATACGAAACGAAGTTTACTTTTAATTTTTGATCATCCTTGCATGGATGAAAATAAACAGTTTTCAGCAGATATGAGATTTCACCTGGTTACATTGGGATGTCAGATGAATAAGTCAGACAGTGAAAGAATAATCTCCGTTATTGAACAGATGGGGTATACCTGGACCGATGATGAAGAAAATGCTGATTTATTAGGCATTATAGCCTGCTCAGTACGACAGAAAGCAATTGACAAGGTATACACTAAAATTTACAAATGGAACAAATGGAAAGACAACAGAAACCTGATAAGCTTTGTAACGGGTTGTGTATTGCCTGTTGATCGTGAAAAATTTCTGAGATTATTTGATCTGGTTTTTCTAATCACTGAACTACAGCAATTTCCGGAGATGCTTCATCAGTATGGTGTTGTCACACCATTTTCAGTAAATGAAAGGATAGAACAGGATGCTCAGGGAAAAGAATCAGAAGCATCTGATTTCCAGACATTGGTATTTGATCATCATAAGACTATAGCCGGAAAGCCAATTCTTATGAAAAGGCCTGAAACCGGGATATTCGCATTTTGGAAGGTGAATCCACAATATAGATCAGAATTTGAGGCGTTTATTCCGATACAAAATGGTTGCGATAAGTTTTGTACTTTTTGCGCGGTACCCTATACAAGAGGAAGAGAAATATCACGTCAGGGTACCGAGATATTGGATGAGTTGAAGCAGTTGGTTGAAAGAGGTTACAAGTCAATTACACTTCTTGGACAAAATGTAAATTCATATGGGTTAGATAAAAAAGGAAAAGAAATTTCTTTTGCCGGACTTTTAAAAAATATCGGGGAATATGGAAATCAGACATCGAAAGATTTCCGGGTGTATTTTACTTCGCCTCATCCTTGTGATATGGGAGATGATGTACTGAAGACAATAAGCCGGTACAAGTGCCTCGCTAAACAGATTCATCTGCCTTTACAATCGGGCGATGACAAGGTTTTAATGAAAATGAACAGGGACCATTGTGTTAAAGATTACCTCAGAATTATTGCGTCAATTAAAAAATACCTTCCTTCAGCTACCATTTTTACAGACATCATTGTTGGATTTTCAGGGGAAACAGAAGAGCAATTTATGAATACGTGGAAAGTCATGGATGAAGTCCGGTTCAATATGGCGTATATAGCACGGTATTCACCACGACCGGGAGCCGCAAGTGCACGATGGGAAAACGATGTGACACATGCAGTTAAAAAAGATAGGTTGCACAGACTTTCAGGTTTGCTTCAGCAACATTCACTGGAACATAATAAAAAAATGACAGGGAGGAAATACAAAGTGCTGGTTACCGGTTGCGATCGTCAAAAAGGATTTCTTTCCGGTTTGACGGAAGGGAAAATTATTGTTCGGTTTGCCTCTGAAAACAAGCAGTTAATTGGTGAGTTTGTTGAAGTAGAAATAACATCCGCTGCTGATTTTGCAACAGAGGGGAAATTGATCAGTGTATATAACACAGCATTGACAGAAGCATGAAAAAAAGGGTCGCTTTTAAGACACTGGGTTGCAGATTGAACCAGTTTGAAACAGATTCACTCGTGACTGATTTTTACAATGCAGGATATGACATTGTCAGTTTCAGTGATAAGGCAGATGTTTATATAGTAAATACATGTACCGTTACGAATCAGGGAGATAGAAAATCAAAGCATGCGATTAACCAGGCCGTACGTGCTTCAGGTGATGATTCAATTCTGGTAGTAGCCGGTTGTTTGGCGTTAAGTCAGAAGGAGTATCTCGAAAACAGGAAGGATATTACTTATGTGGTGGACAATAAAAGCAAAGGTTCTGTTTTTTCCCTGATTGATTCTCATTTTAAAGGAGAATTGATACACCCATCGGCGTTGAAACAGGACACCTTCAATTATAGTCTTGTTGAGAAAAGTCTTCATACCAGAAGTGCAATCAAAATTCAGGATGGATGTGATAATTTCTGTACGTTTTGCATTGTCCCAAAGGTAAGAGGCAGGGCAATCAGCCGATCTGCAGATGATATACTTGAGAATGTGCACAAATCAGTTGAACTTGGAAACAAAGAGATGGTTCTTACCGGTGTCAATATTAGCCGATATGATTTTGATGGGTTGAAATTTGATGATCTGGTAGAGAAGATTCTTACATTGCCTGGTGATTTTCGTGTACGAGTTTCTTCTATTGAACCGGAAGGATTTACAGATAAATTCCTTGCACAATTCGAGAACCCTAAACTTTGTCCTCATTTGCACTTGTGTTTGCAGAGTGGTTCCGATAAGGTATTGATGCGTATGCGTCGTACATATTCCATTGCTCAATATATGAATACAATTGATCAGTTTCGTAAACACTATCCCGGATTTAATTTTACAACGGACGTCATTGTTGGCTTTCCCGGAGAAACGGAAGACGAATTTCTGGATACCTGCAAAGTAGTGCAGGAGGCAGGCTTCAGCCATATCCATACCTTTAAGTATTCTCGTCGTTCAGGAACACACGCCGATCGTTTAACAGATCAAATCAGTGAACAGGTAAAGAACACTCGCAGCAAAACGATAAGGGAAATTGCCGATACAATGAAGCTTGAATATAGAAAGAAATTCATTGGCAAAGAACAAATCCTGTTGGTTGAACGAAATAAATCCAAAGGAGGTACCAGAGGGTACGGTGAACATTATGTTCCAATTCTGATTCAAGGGAAACAGCTTCAGGAAAACGAATTCTATAAGGTTCGCATAACAGGTATTCTCGCGGATAAGGAGCGATCAATGACAGCTGTTTTGCAATGATTAATCCTGCGTAATTTTCTTCAGTTTCAGCAATACGGCATTGTGCGCCGGAATTTCAAATTGCATATTTTTTTCAGTTGTTCCCAAATCTTTTTTGCTCCAGATATCCCTGACTTCATATTTGCCATTAAGAATAGATATATGCTCCCAGTTAATTCGTAAATGAAGTGCCACATCTTCATCGTTGAAAAAGCAAACAGCCCAGTTACCACCTGACAGCTCTTTGACCCAAATTTCTTTGCCGCGGTGATCCATAAAACGATATCCCTGTTTACCCAATGGATCCTGGTCGATAGCAATCGCTTCTTTATTGGTGAGTATCTCTAAGATATCAGGTGTCATTATACGCAAGTCATTTCCAGCCATTAAGGGAGCCGCCAGAATACACCATAAGCTGAAATGGGCACGCGATTCTCCCAGAGTTAGGCCCGGATTCCCAACTTCCATCATGTCAGGATCATTCCAGTGATCAGGACCGGCATATTCTTCCAACCCGACCTGCAATTCAAGGATAGGTTTCAATCCCAGAGAGTATGTTTCCTGGCAATCAAAGCAATCTGTGATATCACCTGTTGTACGCCACAAATGGCCAATATCTTTTGCCCATAACCAGGGTTTGGTGTCACCCCATTCACATAAGCTGTATACTACCGGACGACCGGCAGCATATAAGGCGTCGCCCATGGTTTTATATGTTTCTTTCGAATCGGCTGTACCATGATCACACCAGTCGTATTTCAGATAATCGACACCCCATAAGGCATATAAGCGGGCATCCTGAAATTCGTGTCCGCGTCCGCCGGGAAAACCATTGCAGGTTGTTGATCCGGCACAATTATGAATACCAAATTTTAAACCTTTGGAATGTACGTAGTCAGCCAGTGCCTTCATACCACCGGGAAATTTTTCCGGATCGGGAACCAGGTTACCGTTTTCATCCCTTTCCAGGGCTTCCCAGCCATCGTCGATGACAACATATTCGTATCCGGCATCTTTCATTCCGCTTTCAACAATGATATCAACGATCTCTTTAAATAAATCTTCATGGATGTCAACACCAAAAGTATTCCAGCTGTTCCATCCCATGGGCGGAGTAGGAGCAAGACCTTCAAATTTTTGCGCATGGCTGGTGAAGAAAATGCTGCAAATGATTAAGCTTAAGCTAGTGTATCGAATATTCATAGCGTTCGGGTATAAATCGTTTTTATATTTGAAAAGTTGGGTCAGTCTGCCAACGAACAGATTGCATCGTATTGTTTTTGATTGGCAATATACAAAAAGCTGCTTAATGAATTGTGGCTAAACCCCGCACTGTTTTTGTTTAGCAATATACAAAAAAGCCATAAACTATTTTGCGAAGTGTTGCAGCGCCCGGACTGCAAGTCCGCGCGAGTGGGGTATGATTGAAATGATTTTACAAACTCATGACAATTCGTGACGTTCTTTTACCTGAAAATGACATAGATGATAAGTCAACCCCGTACATTTGTCAAATATTTAAATAGTAAAACTGCAACAATGAAAACAAAAACTACTTATCCGGTAATAGCCAAAAAGGCAAAAGCATTTCTTATAGCAGGATTGATTCTGATACAAGCTTCCTTAATAGCAAATGATGGTTCTGATGTAAATCAGAATTCTAATGAAACTGAAAATGTGGATTCTGAGTACACTGAGAGCCCCGCCACTCTGAAGGCTGAAAATGACTATTGTTCTATAAATGAAGAAGCTTTCGAAGCTGAGTATGAAATTCAGGACTGGATGTGCAACATTTACAATGATATTTGGAATTCTGATCCCATTGAAGATGAACCTGAGCTTGAAGAATGGATGTATAATCCACAGCACAGTATCTGGTTAGACCTTAATGATGCAGAGGAATTAGAACCAGCTATCGAGAGCTGGATGACAAATCCGAATGATTGGAATAATACCAGTTATAAATTTATGCATACGTTATTATAATTTAGTTATCGAGGCCCGACGAAGTCAATCGTGCGACATCGGAGGGAGTAGCGGGGGCTTCTGAAACCACGCGATACAACCTAAAATCCGCAT
>CAYORG010000120.1:0-3316 GCA_964406315.1 uncultured Bacteroidales bacterium
GTTTTAAAATCCTTTGTCATACCCATTCCAATAGAAGCACCTTTCATATCATCGCACCAGACTACATAATAGTTGTCATCAATTTTCACAAAACGCGGATCATATCCATAGCTAATAGGATTTGGTTTCCCATTTTCATCCACCCATGGTATTATATTATCATCAATTTCAAAATGTAATCCATCCTTGCTTCTGCCAAAATGAATGTTCGCTCTTCCATTTTTATGATCGGCACGAAATACCCCTACAAAAGCTCCTTCATAAGGCAATACTGCACTATTATAAATTCTTGCTGTCGACGGTGTCGGGTTCCATCCAATTAAAGGATTTTTACTGTATCGCCACATGACTCCTTCATAGCCTTTTGGTTTGTCTTCCCATGGAATATTTGGCAGGGCTTCTCCGATAATTGTTTTGCTCATGGTATATTTTTTTGTTTAAGTTCAATCCAATGCAAAGATGAAAAAAATAATGACTTTGAGAAAAAGAAATAAATGACTGCGGATTATACTGAATGATTCCTTTGATCAATCTTAACCGCAAAGTGCAAAAGTGAATCGCAAAGTCCGCCAAGGATGATTATTAAAAGATCACTGTCTCTGTTGAATTCAATGATTATTCGTGATCCAATTCTTATAAAATTTTTTCTTCACGTTCTTTGCAGTTAACTATTCATTTCCTCTTCAACAAAAAATATACTTCCCCTAAACAATATATAATTATTCCGGAGTTTTATATTTTCACCAAGCTGTTTAATATAAAAAAGCCAGTCTGAACTATGCCTCCGGATTCACACTCATATGCCAATGTGATCTTACCCCTCGCGGTTCCCCGGTATTACACCTATCAAATTCCTGATCAGCTTCTCGGAAAACCACAGATCGGCTGCCGTGTTACTGTTGTTTTCGGAAAACGCCGGATTTATTCAGGAATCGTAAGACATTTGCACAACGACACTCCTGTCGGATTTAAAAGCAGTTACATTCTGTCTCTACTGGATGATGTTCCCCTGGTATCTCTAAAGCAACTGGAATTTTGGGAGTGGCTCTCTGATTATTATATGTGTACAACAGGAGAGGTGTATCGCGCAGCTCTTCCTTCAGGACTCAAACTTGAAAGCGAAACCAGAATTTTCCCGAAGGAACCTGAATACTTACCAGTTTCTTTGACCAGCAGTGAAGAGTCGCTTCTTGATGTGCTGGAGAACAATCCCGGTATTTCTCTTCAAAAGTTGTCATTATCTCTGGGTAGAAAAGATGTTATGCCTATAGTAAAAAATCTGATTGAAAAAAACCTGGTAACCCTTGAAGAAAAACTTAAAAAGGGATTTCAATCGAAAGTGATTGATTTTGTTGAGATGGAAGAAAAATATAAATCAGAAGAAGATTTAAACAGTTTCATTCTTTCCATTGAGAAGAAGGCTCCCAAACAATTGGAATTGCTTCTTAGCTTCCTGCACTTAAGTGAATTTAACAAACAAGACGTTTTAAAAGAAAATTTGCTTAAATCTGTAAATACAACTCATGCAGTATTGAATGCTCTTATTAAAAAAGGTGTCCTAAGAATCAATCCGAAAGAAATCAGCAGATTATCAGGCAATGATATTACGGTAAGAGATCCATATCAACTGAATGAGAAACAGGCAGAAGCATATTATTCTATTAAAACTCAATTTCAATCAAAGGATGTAGTATTACTACATGGTGTTACCTCAAGCGGTAAAACCGAAATTTACATTCATCTTATAGCAGAACAAATAAAAGAAGGGAAACAGGTTCTTTACTTATTGCCAGAGATCGCTTTGACCGCCCAAATCATTCTCCGTTTGAAAAGCGTTTTTGGTAACAAAGTTGGAATTTATCATTCTAAATTTTCTGATGATGAACGTGTAGAAGTATATCAGAACCTAGCGGGAATCCGGAAACTGAATAGCCCTGCATACCAGGTAATTTTAGGGGTGCGTTCTTCTGTTTTTTTGCCATACTCTAACCTGGGACTAATTATCATTGACGAAGAACATGAAAACACTTACAAACAATTTGATCCCGCACCAAGATACAACGCCCGTGATGCAGCAGTAGTGCTCGCCGGTATGCATTCAGGGAAAGTTTTAATGGGAACAGCTACGCCTTCATTCGAAAGCTATATGAATGCCAAATCAGGTCGCTATGGATTTATAGGATTGCATGACAGGTATCTGGATATTCAACTTCCGAAAATCACAGTGGTTGATGTAAGGAAGGCAAGGAAGAAAAAACAGATGCATTCCCATTTTTCTCCGGAACTCATAAAAAGCATCCATGAAGCTCTTGAGAATGAAGAACAAATCATACTCTTTCAAAATCGAAGAGGCTTCTCCCCATACATTGAATGCAATGCCTGTGGTTGGATCCCTTATTGTAAAAATTGCGATGTAAGTCTAACTTACCACAAAAAATCAAATACACTGAAATGCCATTATTGCGGGTATCGTATTAAGAATCCTGAAAGCTGCAATTCCTGTGGAAGTAAGGACATTCAAACCCGTGGTTTTGGTACAGAAAAGATTGAAGATGAAATCACTTTAATTTTGCCCGGTGTGAAAGTTAAAAGAATGGACCTCGACACTGCCCGAACACGCAGATCACATGAAAAGATCATTTTAGATTTTGAACGTCGTAAAATCGACATTTTAATAGGCACACAAATGATCTCGAAAGGATTGGATTTCGATCATGTAAGAGTAGTTGGAATAATGAATGCTGACAATATGCTGCATTTCCCTGATTTTCGTTCCTACGAAAGAAGTTACCAGCTCATTGCACAGGTGAGCGGAAGAGCAGGCCGTAAAAACATACAGGGAAAAGTAATTATACAGACAAGTGATCCGGAAAATACTGTGATCAAACATATCATGAAAAATAACTTTGAAAGTTTTTTCAATCAACAACTCCGGGAAAGAAAAAATTTCAATTACCCACCCTATGTAAGATTGGTTAAATTAACCCTCCGTCACAGGAAATTACCTGTTGTAAGTGATGCAGCAAATATTCTTGCTTCTGAATTAAGAAAAGCTCTGGGGAACAGGGTTGTCGGTCCGGAATTTCCTCTTATTAACAGGTTATTTAACCTGCACCAGAAATGCATAATGATAAAAATCGAGCGGGATAAACAATTTACTCAAAGACGAAAAATTGTGCGTCAGACTATCGATATAGTCAATTCCAATCCGGATTTCAAGAGCTTGCAGATTATCCCCGATGTAGATCCCATGAATTAGATGCAACATATTCATTCCGGATTTCGGATTGCGGATTTCGGATTGCGGATTGTGGAT
>CAYORG010000120.1:3416-5374 GCA_964406315.1 uncultured Bacteroidales bacterium
GCGGATTGCGGATTGCGGATTGTGGATTGCGGATTGTGGATTGCCGATTGTAGATGGCGGATTTTTCAGTTTCAAGGTTCAAGTCGCAAGTCGCCAGTCTCAGGTCTTATCTTCTCATTTTCTCACCCTCTAAACTTCTCAACTCCTCAACTTAACAGTTAAACAGTTACACGATTACACTGTTTAACAATTAATCACAGTTCGACTCCGCTCACTGTGACCTGTAAAACGTTGTTAGTAACCAGCAACCCAAGAACCCAACTACCATCTTCTCAACTCATCACCTAATCAACTCATCAGTTCAACGATTACACAGTTTAACAACTCCAAACTCTGAACTGAGAACTCACCATTCTGACAATTGGATCATTTTCATTACAAAAGAACCGGAGTTTTTTGCAGCGATCCTGTAAAATGTTTCCACATCGGTAACCGCATCTTCATCGGCCGAATCGCTGATACTTCTTATGATTATACAAGCTATATCTTGCTGGTAACAAATTTGCGCTATTGCTGCCCCTTCCATTTCCACAGCATCAGTATCAAAGCGCCTGATCAGTTCTTCCCTTTTTCTTTCTGATACTACAAAAGCATCGCCAGTCGCAATGGTTCCCGTGATGATTTGAGGAATATATTGATCATTCATCGATTGCAACAGAATGGAATTCTTTGCTTTCATGGCCACCCTCATCAATCCCGTGTCGGCATAATAAAACACAGGATTTACCTTACCTGTTATGGGATTTTCAATCTGATAACTGATTAAGGTATCGTCATAAACATAATTCAGATCATGGTGTACGCATTTTTTTCCTATGACAATATCCCCTGGTTTCAGTTCAGAATCAATTCCACCTGCTATGCCTGTGAATATTACTTTTCCGACATGAAAACGTGATATAATAAGTGTCGCAGACATTGCCGCATTCACCTTCCCTATACCTGTATAGGCTATTACTACGGGATGACCGCATAATTTCCCCTGTGTCACTTCAATACCCGATACTTCCAGCATCTTTTTGTCTTCCATACTATCTGCCAACATCCTGATCTCTTCTTCGAATGCCCCCAGAATTGCAATTGGCGTATCTGTGCTATCCCCGGCAGGATCAGAACAACCTGCCAGAATTAATGCCGTGAATAAGAAATAAATAATGTGTTTCATAGGATGTATCTTTTTGGTAAAAGTTATTGGATATTTTAACACATGACAAATATTTTATGTAATCTTAAGGCTTCGGGATAATTATAAATATAATAACAAACAATTCAGGCTATATATCTATTGTTATGTATTTAATAGTAATATAGACTTAGTATTAACACCCTTTTATTTACCGGAATTCGACCGGACCAATTTTTCTCATCAGGGAAAGTACATTTTGCTGACGCAAATACATATAAGAAGTTGGTTTGGCAGGATTCCTTCTCAATGGATTAGGAAGACAAATAGCAATCATTGCGGCTTCACTTCGTGTGAGCCTTGATGCAGGTTTATGAAAATAATATTGCGATGTAGCTTCGGAACCATATATGCCTGGACCCATCTCGATCATGTTAAGATAAACTTCCATGATTCTTTTTTTGCTCCAGAATGTCTCAATAAGCAATGTGAAATATACCTCAAATCCCTTTCGAAGATACGTGCGGGCTGGCCATAGAAATATATTTTTAGCAGTTTGCTGGGTTATCGTACTTGCTCCTCTTTTTCTGTACGTACTTCTTTTATTAAAATTACGGGCCTTACGTATTGCCCCGAAATCAATACCATAATGTTTGGTAAAATGATTATCCTCTGTAGCAACAACTGCCTGTATCAGATATGGAGATATCTCTTCTATCGGAATCCACCGATGCCTGAATTGAATTTTATGTTTTTCTTTTTTTTGTTCTATCTGCCTTTTCAGCATCAAAGGAGTTCGTTGAGGCGGAATAAAAGAAAAAACAACAGTAAAATA
>CAYORG010000121.1:0-5060 GCA_964406315.1 uncultured Bacteroidales bacterium
GTGTTGTTCGTGCGACAAAAATTGTTGATACCCTTATGAATTTTTCATACAAAAACTCTTCTGAACTTACATTGACAGATATACATCAGATTATTGAAAATACACTTATGTTTTGCAATGCCAATATACCTGCTAATATTTCAGTTAGAAAAGATTACAGGCTGAAGTATAAAGTACCTGTATATCAGGATAAAATACATCAGGTAATGTTGAATATAATTGAAAATGCGATTGCGGCGATTCAAAGTAAAAACAGATCAGATGGTGAAATCCTGAAATTTTCAACAGACTCCATCGATCATAACAACAAGAAAAAAGCCATGATCAGAATTGAGAATTCCGGTCCAAAAATACCGGATCATATTATTGATAAGATATTTGATCCTTTCTTTACCACAAAAGATCCGGGCGAAGGTACAGGACTGGGCTTATCAATCGCTTATTCTTTCATAAAGGAACACAATGGTACAATTGAGGTAGAAAATGTCAAAGAAGGAGTGAGGTTTACTGTTGTATTGCCTGTCTGATTCCTTCCATTGAAATGAATTCCGTATGATTTTATGAGTTTAGTTATCATCCTGTTTTTTCTCATCATTGTTCAGGGCTTTATTTAAAAGGCTGTTTGGTAAACTTTTTTTCACTTTAACACCTAAGGCTTTCAGTTTTTCAACTCTGCCTATAAGATTGCCACGGCCCTCACTGATTTTTTTCATTGTATCTTTATAGTGTTGAGAAGCATCGTCCATTTTTTTACCAAGCTTAAGCAGGTTTTCACTCAGGCGAACGAAATCATCGTATAATGAGCCACCCTGACGTGCTATTTCCAATACATTTCTATTTTGATATTCCTGTTTCCAGAGGCTTTCAATCATTTTTAAAACTGCAATTAAATTTGTAGGACTAATAAGCAGGATCCTCCTCTCGTAAGCATAAGTCCACAATTGAGGTTCGTTCTTTATGGCCAATAAATAGGCAGGCTCAACCGGCATAAAAAGGATAATAAAATCAAGTGTTTTTATTTCATCAATGTCCTGATAATTTTTTGAAGCCAGGTCGTTGATATGATTTTTTACTGAAATGAGATGAGCTTTCAAAGCATCTTCTTTTTCTTTCTCATCTGATGCTGACATGTATTTATCGTATGCTGTCAGTGTAACTTTTGAGTCAATAACAATGCTTCGTTCTCCGGGATAGTGAACGATAACATCAGATTGTGATCTTTTGTTTCCTGCGAGATTGAAAGAATCCTGAACAGTATATTCCTGCCCTTTTCTTAAACCTGATCTTTCCAGTATATTTTCAAGAATAACTTCACCCCAATTGCCCTGAGTTTTAGAGTCACCTTTCAAGGCTTTGGTAAGGGAACTGGCTTCTTTACTTATTTGCTGATTCAGTTCTGCCAGTCTCTTTACCTCCTCTTTCAATGAAAAGCGCTGCTGAGCTTCTTTATCATAAGTTTCTTCAACCTTTTTTTCAAATTCTCTTATTCTTTCATGAAGAGGTTTTAAGATCAGATCCAGGTTTGTTTTATTTTGTTCTGTAAATTTTTTCGATTTCTCTTCAAGGATCTCATTTGCGAGGTTTTTAAATTCTGCGTTAAATTTTTCTCTGATCTCAGACAGTTCCTGTTTTTGTTCCTGCAATCTCAAAACCAGATTCTTTATTTCAGTTTCTTTTGCACTGTTTTGTGAGTTTAGCTGAAGAAGGAAGTTTTCTTTTTCCGTTAATTTGGTTTTAAGTTCTTCCACTTGTTGTAAAAGGAGTTTATTTTTTTCTGAAAGCAATTGCTGGTCTGAAGAACTTCTGAATCGATAATAAATCCAGAAAACAAGTGAAGCAACAATCAATCCGGTTCCGAAAAATACAAATTCCATAGTATAATAAGTTCAGGAATTAAAAGTAGGATTATTTTTTCAAAGGATCATATTCATGAAAAATAAAAGACCCGCTAAGAGGCGGGTCTAAAACAATATTCTGCAATGAATTATTCCGGAGATATAGCTTCCACCGGACATACATCAGCACAAGCCCCACAGTCTGTACAAGCGTCCGGATCAATTTTATAAATATCACCCTCATGGATTGCTTCGGAAGGACATTCATCAATACATGTGCCACATGCAGTACAATCATCGCTAATTACGTAAGCCATAACATTTAATTTTAAATAAACTAATAGTGAGCAAAAGTATATTCAAATGTGAATATTTGAAAAAAAAATTATTAAGAAACAGCTATTTGAACGGATTATAAATTGGAATATTGTAAGTTATGGGAACTATGGGTCTTTGGAAAGATCGTTATTTTTCAAAGATCATTTTGATGCCTGCAAGCAACAAGAGCACACCAAAGATTCTTTTTAACTCTTTTTCGGGCAAATGCACAGCAAAGAGGCCACCCAGATAACTGCCAATAATAAATGTAACAATGAGTATTGCAGCAAATTTATAATTTACAAAGCCTTTTTTATGGTAACTGATCAGTGCAAGAATACTCACGGGAGGCAATAAGACAGCCAGGCTTGTTCCCTGGGCTTCATGCTGTGTCATTCCAAATAAGAATACCAGAACAGGAACAATCAGGATTCCTCCGCCAACTCCCATTCCGCCTGCAATTACTCCAGCCAGAATTCCGGTAAGACAAAGTAGAATGAAGTTTTGAATTTCCATGGTTTTGTATTAAAAATCAAGACTCAATGAAAGGTAAAACACATAAGGTAAAACCTGCATATTCTCTATGCCCCATGCCCAGTCTAAACGAATGAAATAACCAAACAACTGAGACCTGATTCCAAAACCATAACCGGCAACTATTGGTTCTCTCTGGGCATCAATTTCTATTTCGATAGGTGGTTGGTGAATAATATCGTTATCATAAGCATTCTCGCCTGACCATGGATGCTTTCCTGACCAGGCTGTTCCAATATCAAAGAATCCTATGACCTGAAAGTTTTGAAGGAAAGCGTTGCTTAAGGGATGATTGACCAGGTAGCGGATTACAGGCCATCGAATTTCAGAATTGATAAGTGCAAAGCTGTTTCCGTTCCTGATGTTTTGGGAGAATCCCCTCATGTTTGTTGCAACAGCCTGATATGCGTAATTCTGGTTTTCATCAATACGGATCTCACTCAATGGAATAAAGGTTGGCGTTTTGTAAGGAGTTACATTCGTCCAGTTATCAACGCCTCCAAGGTAATATATCAAACGTGCGCTGCCAAATGAAGTACTCGAGGCAAAACGGTTGGCCCATATTAAATTACGATGAATTACAATGTAATGTCTGATGTCGGTTCCAATAACAAAAAGATTGTCATATTTATCTTCCAATTGCTGGTAATATTCGCCAAATAGTTTAAATCTTGTGCCTGCGTACAAATTTAATCCGAGTGACCGTGTATTATCAAATATGTATTCACCTTTCAATCGTCCCCACAATTTGTATGAATTTTGTTTTTCCAAAGATTGCAAAGGATTGTTAAAATCAATAAGATAAACAACCTTGTCTGTTCGTAAACCGGCAGTAGCGACAAATGAAGTGACTTGCGAAAAGGGATAACGCGTGATCATCGACAATTCATTCGAAATGGTTTTAACGAGCATGTTATAATTATCTCCGGAATAATGTTTAAAAGATTGTCGATGGAATACATATTGTTTATCCAGTCTTTTTTTCAGGTTTTCGAAACTTAAAAGATATTCACTGCTCTGAAAATCAAGAGGAAGTCGTATGCCGCCTGTGATTTTATAGTCTTCAAAAAGATCATGTGTCCCGATTTTCAGAAGAAGGTTTATTCCCGGATTAAAATAAACAGCACCGCCGGTAAATGCCTGGTAGGATTCGCTTAAAAAACTAAAGTCAATCTGGCTTACTACATAATTCTGATAGAAAGCCTTTTGATAGATCCTTGCTTTCTTTTCTTCTTCTTCGATGGATTCGACAATTTTTATATTCAGGTTTTTATCTTTCAGTGTGCTATTAAAAATATTAATCCTCTCTATTTCAAATATATAATTGTTAATATCGATCTCTGATGAGGTAAATTCAATAGTGTCTTCTTCAAATAATAATATGTCATTTTTGATCGAATCAATAGGGAATTCAACAATTACTATATTTTGCAGACTGTCTTTTACGGTCAGTTTTTTTGTTCGGTCTTTCCTGTAACTTGTTGATTCAAGTTCTTTAAGCAATATTTCACCTGAATCAAAATTTCTGTTATACATATAATACCTTCCGTCCTTAAAAATAATTTCTGCGGCTGTTTCTGTTTTCCGGTTGTAGTCGTGTTCAATTATATTACGTGGGTAATCGGTAATCGGATGGGTCAAGGCAAAGTATTTGTAGTGAACTGTTGTATCAACATAACTTATTGTGCTATCAAATTTTGAAAAATATTTGTTTATGATACCGTTTTTATCACTTAATGATAAAAACTTATTTCGGCCAATTTCAAGAGGTTGGGTTTTATTGACATACAAATCATCAGCAAGACGCATTAGCTGATCATCTTTGGAAGTGTAATCGTAAATAAAGAGATCTTTTGTTAATGCCATTCGTGTATCATTTTCTGCTAAGCTTAAAGAGTCAGATATTCTGTCAGAACTAAAGATTATTTCTTTTGTATTGTTTATGAATCGGGGATGCAGATCAGTAGCAATATCATTGGTTACCTGGTAATTTGTTCCGGCAGCCATATTGTGGACATAAATATCAGTTTGTCCTTCCTTAATAGCAGACAAAACGATAAGACTGCCATCTTGTGAAAAGGAGAAATCCAGAACTTTTTCGAAATAAAGTAAGTTGCGTGATTGTAATTTTCGTTCTCCAAAAGTGAAATAATACAATTTCAGACCCCCTTTCTCTTCAACAATAAAAGTCAGAATTCTTCCTGATGGATGCCAGGCGAGAACAGGATAAGAGTAATCCGTTATTTGTTCAAGTTTATGTTCTCTTTTAAGTATCTTCTTTCGTTTTCCGGTTTCAAGATTGTGTATCCATATTTTGTATTGTCCCATCTGGTTCGTGACATAAGCAATGTATTTTCCGTTTGGATTGATCTT
>CAYORG010000122.1:0-5048 GCA_964406315.1 uncultured Bacteroidales bacterium
CTCACCAACTTCTGCTTTACATTCTTAATTTTTAATTTTTAATTTTTAATTTTTAATTCCTACTGTCCCACCTTCTCACTTTCTCAAAAAATCACCAATCACGAATCACCGCGCACTGTGAGAACGTTAGATAATGTAACGTAAAAATCGATAGAATAAAAATTGAAGGATCAATTAAAATTCAGATTCACATTGCGGCCAATGTAATTGAAGTATTCTCCGCTGCTTATTTCAACATAAGCTTTTCCATCGCAACGATCATGAAATTTCAGGTAGATGTTGCCCAATTCTATTCCGGAATCGGCCTTGATATTTTGCATAAAAGCATCACCGCGAAGTGGGTTTTGAGAACAAACATTGTAAATAAACTCAGTTTCAATCATTGCATGGTACTGGATTCCTCCCGAAGAACTTGTTGCTTCAGCAATCTGGCCTCCTCCGTTGACCACAAATGAATCATCGTAAATGTCGGCCGTATTGTTTTGATCTATTGTAATGAACCAAACGTTTTGTGATGCAGCAACGAACACATCATCCGGTGGTTCTTCATCAAGACGCAAAAGTTCGGAACTAAACTGGGGATTGGATAGACTCAGGTTCAACAGGGTATCGCTGCCTTGTCCGTATACAATATCCTGCTTGGCATAAACCGTCATTATCTTTCCTGTTTCACGATCCTGTATTACCGGAACAGTATGAAGGCCGTAAAAAGTGAATTCCGAACCAAAAATATCCAGGTTACCAAATACTATTGATATAACTCCTGTATTCATGCTACCATAGTCATCATTTTCCCAGATGCCTGCAATAATGATATCCCCGATATGTTTATTGAAAGGCAACGGATAGTTTTTATCCATTGACAGATACATAATACCGGAATTTGAATATTCTCCATGGCTTGTGCTTTCGAATACTACATTTTCGGGAATCGGGCCTCCCTGCAATACAGTTGCTGCGAGGGATACACAATAGCCAATAGCTGCCGAGGTTTTAAAGCCCTGTTTCAAAGGCAGAATATCGGGATTTTCATCCGTCCATTCATCAAATTTTTTACAATCTGAAAGGTTTATGATCAGAATAGAAAATATAAGATACCTGCAAAGTTTTTTAAGTTTTATCATATTACAGTTGAATATATTGTATATTTTACATGCAAATGCAGAAAAATGTTACGTTTAATAATCGTTAATAAAGAATAGATAATACGAATTTAGTCAGCCATATACTCTTCCGCTGACACCTTCCATTGATTCTTCCAGTTGCCGGGCATGCGAAAGAAAATCATTTGTATTCATTTCTTTGAAGAAAAGCATGCCATGTGTCGCTCTTATCCTGGGACTTTCATGTTCATAAAAATAATTTTTTCCTAACAAAAGCTGTATTGTTTTCAACTGATTTACCCATACTTTTTGTGTCAGCTCGCTGAATTTTCCATCGTGCTCATAACTTGGAAATGAAGCCTCCACCTGGCTCAAGTAACTGTTTGAAAAGGCATTGTTCATTACAGCCATTGCATTAAGAGATACGGGGACAATTACATTTGCTTCAGCGGGATGAAACTTATACCACACATTTCTGTAACCCCATATTCTGAGTTTGGTGATATCCTCTTCTTTTTGCCACATACGTAACGCTTCCGCAATGACCTGCATGACTTTGTAGTGCGTATCGGGTCCGCTGCCTTCGGGATCGAGAGCAAGACTGATTACGGATGGGTGAATGACCCTTAACTGATTCAGCAGAGGTTTTACATCCCTTTCGCGACTTGGTTGTTCGGTAAATATATCGCCTGAGTAAAATCCAAGTCTCAGGTGATGAACATGATCTGTCGGAATACCAAAATATGCCCACACAAGTTCTTCTTCAAATTCCCGAACCATACCTTTTAACCTTTGAATATCGGGTAAATTTTTTTCTCCGTCATAACTTTTACGGAGTACCAATACGATTTCTTTGATCTGTGCCCTGAGTTGTGCGATGTTTTTTACTTTATAGATTTCCACAATTGATCTGACAATCCGGTGAGATAAGCCCCTTTTAAGCTCAAATGGTTCTCCTGATGCCACTTTAATCAAAAAATGGTATACATCCTTATCCCATTTGTATTTGTATCCTTTTTCAAAGAAGTCAGGGTATTCTGTCATTTGGATCAGACCGTCATCAAGAAAATGAACAGTATCCTCAAGAACCTGTATCATGAAGCGATTGGTGACGGCAGTAAAACCTGATGTCAGGATAGAAAAATGAGCCAGGTTTGTTTCATCGCGCAAAAGTCGGTGTATATGCGGGAGCATGCCGAGCATAATATCGTCATGATGCGGACCGGTATGGTAATAGACCTGGTTTTTTTCACCGGTCATACCGTGTTTTATCTTTTTTCTAGTCGAATCAATGACTGAATGAACTGTTTGTTTATTCAAATCGGGAATGAGCCTGCAATACGGATCCCTTCTTAAGTCTCCCAAAGTCAGATGATGGCCATATTTATCAAGCTTTACACACAAATCAATTACTGCCTTATCGGTTTTCTCCTGTGTCCATTTGTCCTTAACATAGTACTCATAAACAGAATCAGCAAGCATTGAGGCAGCTCCTTTCGTAAGGTAAAAACGTGCATTTTTTAGCCCGGAAAGAGCTGTTGCAGGGTAGAGGTTTGAAATATCCTGTTCCAATGCATTTTTCACCATAGGAGCTTTGGATTCACCAGCGGCAAATACGATAGCTACATTTTGGGGATTGTATGTAATTGTTTCAAGGCCAATGGTTATCACCGGCCTGTTTCTTGAAATTTCTATCCCTCCAAGGTCTGTCGCAGCCACCGCCTGTGTTTCGAAATTCGTATTGGTAAGCCTCGAGGTAGAGTGATGATCGGTTCCCTTGGTATTGAATGCAATATGTCCGTCAGGTCCAATGCCACCCAGGAAAAAACCAATACCTCCTTTTTCGCGGATCTTTGATTCATAATTCAGACACCAGTTGTCAATGGCAAAAATTGATTTCTGTTGTTCCAATTCCAAAGAATTAACAGGTTCCCTATATCTGAGAGAAAGATCAACAAGTGAGTCTGGAAATACTTCCGAATAGTGTTTTTTATCAGGAAGTTCTATGGTATCACAATTTATGAAAAGGGCTTTTTGGGGATTCAGTCCAAAACCTTTAATGTAAAATTTGTTGACATAATAACAGAAGCTGTTTTGTTGAGAGGAATGAATAGGATAGAATTCATCGATTTGAACAAACTGAAGATTTTTCAGATCCGGTTTTTTCATACGATGAAGATCGTATTTTTCAAGTATTTTTCCCCCTTTTTTGGTATTCCAGTTCTCAATTAAATATGCGGTCCACAGTATAAAATATTCCGGAGTTTTACCTGTTGGAAGACTTATCACGCCGCAAGGATTTTCACTCACCCATTCAAGGAAGCGCAATGCGGTCAGAAATCCCAGAAGCGGAAAATTATCCACGGTGATATAAGGAGTATTTGTATGTGTTTTTCTTATTTCGTCACCATGAACGAAATACTTTTCAACTTTCGAAAATTCAACAGCACTCATGAAGTTAATAGTATCGAATTTTGTGGTTATGGCAAATAAATGTAAAAAACTTTCTTAATATTATTTGCCAAGCCATTAAAAAGATTGGATTATAAAAGCCAGGAAGGAAGTGATCAATATATCCTGGAAAAATGACCGGATTTATGACTAACTGATAACACTCCAGTCAAATGCGGAAGTTTTCATATTGTGAAGCATACGGTTCAGCAGTATGTTCTTTTCTTCTTTTAATTCAGGATCTGATTCCAGGATGTCCTCAGCAATATTTCTCGCATACTGAAGCAGTTGTCCGTCACGGGCAAGGTTTGCTATTTTCAGGTCAAAAGGGATTCCGCTTTGCTGCGTTCCTTCGATATCCCCTGGCCCGCGTAATTTAAGATCTACCTCTGCAATTTCAAATCCATCGTTTGTATTTACAAGAGTATCAATTCGTTTTTTTGCCTCGTTTGATAATTTATACCCTGACATTAATATACAAAAACTTTGTTCGGCACCTCTTCCTACTCTTCCTCTGAGTTGATGAAGCTGTGAAAGGCCATACCTTTCCGCACTCTCAATGACCATAACTGTTGCATTCGGGATATCAACACCTACCTCAATCACTGTTGTTGCAACCATGATATGTGCTTTGCCTTTCTTAAAAAGATTCATTCCATAATCCTTATCTTCAGTTTTCATTTTTCCATGCAAACAAACCACTGTATACTCCGGAGGTGAAAAGTATTCCGTAACTCCTGCATAACCATCTTCCAAAGCTATATAATCAAGCTTTTCCGATTCCAATATCAGGGGATACACAATATAAACCTGTCGTCCCTGATCAATTTGTTTACGAAGAAAACCATACATCGCAAGCCTTTTGGACTCATAATAATGAAAGGTTTGGATCGGTTTTCGTCCCGGAGGCAATTCATCGATTACAGAAACATCCAGATCACCATACAATGTCATAGCCAATGTTCGGGGAATAGGTGTAGCCGTCATTACCAAAACATGCGGTGGCTGAAGATTTTTTTTCCATAGTTTGGCGCGCTGAGCTACACCGAACCGATGTTGTTCGTCAATTATCACCAAACCAAGATTTTTGAATTTTACAGGATCTTCAAGCAGGGCATGTGTTCCGATAAGAATTTCTATTGATCCGTTTTCAAGGTCTGAATAAATGCTATCTCTTTCTTTCTTTTTTGTAGAGCCGGTAAGGAGCATAACTTGTAACGACAGTCCTTCCAGAAAGTTTGTTATTGTATTGAAATGTTGTACTGCAAGTATTTCAGTCGGAGCCATTAAACACGCCTGAAAACCATTATCCAGGGCAAGTAATGCAGACATTAGGGCAATGAGGGTTTTACCGCTTCCAACATCGCCCTGAAGCAATCTGTTCATTTGTTTTCCTGATCGCAAATCAATTCGTATTTCGCGCATGACCTTTTTCTGCGCCTCGGTAAGTTTGAATTTCAGGTTCTTTTTATAAAAAGTATTGAAATGATCTCC
>CAYORG010000123.1:0-4955 GCA_964406315.1 uncultured Bacteroidales bacterium
CCCTCTCCAATCTGGAGAGGGTTGGGGTGAGGTATTCATACCGGAATTTTACTTTCCCTGATTTACTGAATGCGAAATAACCAACTACCAGTCACGAATTACGAATCACAAATTACCAAGCAAACCAACAACCTAATAACCTATTTCCTGGATCATATCTTTCAACAGCATTGCCAGTTTTGGTTCTGCGGCCTCAGCAGCTTCTTTCACTTTATCGTGGGTGAGGTATTCAATTTTTCCCGGCACGCCGAGATCGGTGATCACACTCAGGGCAAAACATTTGATTCCCATCTGGTGTGCAACGATTACTTCCGGCACAGTTGACATACCCACGGCATCGCCACCTACAATGCGGAAGTACTTGTATTCGGCAGGAGTTTCGTAGGTAGGCCCTGTAACAGCAATATAGCAACCCTTTTTGAGTGGGATAGACAATTTTTTTGCAGATGAAAATGCCTGTTCGATCAATTGATTATCATAAGCTTTGCTCATATCAGGAAAGCGAGCGCCAAATTCCGGCATATGTTTACCAACCAGAGGATTGGGCATCATATTGATATGATCTGCAATGACCATCAGGTCTCCGATCTCAAAATCGGGATTCATCCCTCCTGCGGCATTCGATAAAAACAATGTATCAATTCCAAGGTATTTGAACACCCTTAAGGGATACGTAACCTCATCCATAGAGTAACCTTCGTAGAAGTGTGCCCGCCCCTGCATGATAACAAGGGGTACCTGTTTATGAAAAGCAAAAAGCAATGCGCCTTCATGACCATCAACACCGGGAACGGGGAAATAAGGGATCTGAGAATATGGAATTTTTAATTTGACATCAACTTCAAGGACAAAATTTCCAAGTCCGCTGCCCAGCACAACAGCGACTTTTGGTTTGATCGTGGTTTGTTTACTGATGCAGGCGACTGATTCCTTTATTCTTTGTAACATACTGTATGATCTTCTTATCGAATTCTTTTTGTCCGTTATCGAGAAATTTTACTTCAACCGGCAAATAAAACATGTTTTCCTTTAGAATAGGATCAACCTTCTTAAGTTGTTTAAGTTTTACTGCATCCTTTTCAGTGGTGATGATAATATTCTTACCATGATCCAGTTTTGCATACTTTTTTTGAACTGTATCCAGGTCAGATTGAGTATACTCATGATGATCAGGAAAACTCAGAGTAACCAGGTTTCCGGTATATTCCTGTATCGTTTTTTTCAGAGGTTCCGGGTTTGCAATGCCCGTAAGCAACAGTATCGAAGAGGCATCTTTTTTAACTTCTCCGAGACTTGTTTTTTTCTTCACGTTATCAAATACAGGAACAAGGTTTCCATATTTGAATCCGGTGAAAAAAAGAAACTGATAGGGAAAAAGATCCAATTCTTTTATCCATAGACGTTTTTCTATGGGTCTGATGCTCTCAGGCACTTTCGTGATAATTACAATATTGGCTCTGTTCAATGCACTTTTGGTTTCCCTGAGATCGCCCAGAGGCAAAAGATAATCTTTGAAAACCGGGCGATAATAATCGATTAGCAGGATGGAAATACCTGCTTTGACATATCGGTGCTGAAAGGCATCATCGAGGATAACTGCACCAAGATCCTTTATCTTTTTCTTCATTTGTTCAATGCCACGCACGCGGTTTTCGTCAACAGCAACAGCAATGTTCCCGAATTTCCGCAAAACCTGGTATGATTCATCTCCTATATCCTGCGGAAGGGAGTTTTTGCCGGCAAGTTGAAATCCCTTTGTTTTTCTTTTGTAGCCTCGGCTAAGCAATCCGACAGAAGATTTCTTAGAAAGCAACTTCAGAAGATACTCTACATGGGGAGTTTTGCCTGTACCACCCACAGTAAGATTGCCAACGGAGATTACAGGGAAATCAAATTCAACAGATGGTAAGATCTTCCAGTCGAACAGTTTGTTGCGCATGCCTGTTATGGTTCCGTATATTAGCGATAACGGGAACAATACAGGAGCCAACGATCGGCGAAGTTTTCGTGAAGTCATAAAAAATCCTGGTTTCTGCAAAATCTTTCATTTGATTTTGCACCGCTAATAAAAGCAATTATTTGTTATTTCTCAAGGATTAAACGTAAGATTCCTCCGAAAAATATGCAATGGATCAATACAGTAAAACAACGTGAGTTTACATAAAACTATCAGTAATTCAATTCGTAATTTTTTTGGTGAGATTTGGGACTCTCACAGAAGGTGAAAAATGGCACATATTGAAGAATTACAATAATGCTGAGTAAATGAAGAAAGTTAAAGCCTCCCCATGACCGTGCTTCGCCATAGCGGCTGCGCGACGGCGAGGAAGGAGGTTTGGAGGTGTGTATCACAAAAAAACCTCCTGCTGTTTTTAAGGCAAGAGGTTCTTTGTAAATTCCGTAACCGGATTAATAAATAGAAATATCGTATAGCATACGTGCCTGTATACCTTGATTTTGCATCATTTTCTTATAGATATTGACATATTCTCCATTGATACCGAGTTCTTTTTGAAGAGCTCTGATCTTTGCAGAATTTGTCAGGTCCTTAATTAATTTTTCAATAGGGTCTTCCTGTTTCGGGAGTTCGATGATCCTGTATTTATCGCCGAGTCCGGCCATATTCCTGGCAATTTCAATGGCATCGTGCAATCCGCCTATTTTATCGGCAAGTCCAAGTTCCACGGCGTCAATACCCGACCATATTCTGCCCTGACCGATCTCATCAATTTCTGCATAAGTTAGAGGACGTCCTTTTTCAACTCTCCTGACAAATATTGAGTAAATGGAATCAATAGCAGCTCTCCAGTATTCCAGTTCTACAGGAGATATATCGCGTAGCATAGACATAAAATCAGCATGTTTGTTTGATTTTTCCGTATCGAAAGTGACTCCGAATTTGTTAAAAAAACCACTTGTATTTAAAAACATTCCGAAAACACCTATGGAACCTGTAATAGTAGATGGCTGAACAAGAATACTATCTGCCATGCAGGCAATATAGTATCCTCCTGAGCCTGCAACATTGCCCATAGATACTATAACGGGTTTTGCCTCGCGTGTAAGATCAAGTTCGTGCCAGATTACTTCGGAGGCAATGGCATCACCGCCGGGAGAGTTTATACGCACAACAATGGCTTTGATTGATGAATCTCTTCTTGCTTTCCTGATCTCACGGCCAAACCTTTCAGAACCTATGTTGTTGTCATCTGATTCTCCACCTACAATACTTCCGGTGGCATAGATAACAGCAATCTTATCTTTTGCCAGTCCTTTGTATGTTCTCTTTTTTGGCACTCTTGAATATTCATCCAGGGTAACAGCATTCAAATCCTTGGCTTCTTCAATGCCTGTTTTTGTTTTAAGTATTGAGAGAACTTCGTCTTTATATACAAGGCTGTCAACAAGGCCAAATGAATACGCGGTCTGAGGATTTCTGACCAGCAGATTGTCTGCTATTTCATTCAGTTTTTCCGGTGTAATATTCCTTTCTGCAGAGATCTTGTTCAGGATATCGTTCCATATAGTGGTTATAATACGTGACAATTGCTCTCTGTTGGCTGCACTATAGCCTTCTTCAGTGAAAGGTTCAATTGCACTTTTGTATTTTCCGTAGCGTACTACCTGGGGTTTAATATCCAGCTTTTTCAAAGCATTTTTAAAGAAGGGGCTTTGAGTTCGGATTCCATAAAACTGGAAGAATCCGACAGGATTGAAGTAAATTTCATCAGCAACGGTGGCAAGATAATATGCCGGCTGGGAAAATACTTCGCTGTAAACGGTAATAAATTTTTCCGATTTTTTAAAATCAAGCAAAGCCGTTCTGATCTCTTCAATATGGGCTATTCCTGCAGGGATGTAACTTAGGTCGAGATGTATCCCGGAGATGTTTTCATCTTCTGCGGCTTTGTTTATATTATCCAGCAATTCGTTCAGGCCGATACGTTCTTTTTTTCTCAGAGTACTGAAATCGAAAGGGATTTTCGGCTTTCTGTCAACAATAGGCTGATCGAGCTTCAGGTATAGAATGGAATTCGGTTTAATGTCCGCTTCCTTTTCTTTTCCCGATATCATTGCACTGATAATTCCGAAGAAGATGAAGAATACGATAACCGAAGTAAGAATTATACCTACAACCGTCGCCAATAAATACTTAAGAAAACTTTTCATGGTGTTTGATTTTGTTTATTATTGTCGGACTAAAATTAATTTATTTTTCTATTCTTCAAAAATCAAATCGCAATAATCGGTCTTTTATGTCTTTCGTTTATTTATTGACAGGTAGTAACCTGGGGAACAGAAAAGTGAATCTGGGAAAAGCAAAATCAATGATAAATGCCCGTATAGGAAATATACTGTCATTATCTGCTGTATACGAAACTGAACCATGGGGATTTACGGAAGAAACAAATTCATTCTATAACCAGGCAATGAAGGTCAGCACTTTGTTATCTCCCATCGAATTGCTTGATGAATTGCTGAACATTGAAAAGGAGATGGGGAGGGAAAGGAAAATACATAAGTATGAGCCAAGGGAAATTGATATTGATATTTTGTTTTATAACGATCAGTTGATCGAGACGGAGAGACTGATCATCCCGCATCCGAAGATGCATTTAAGAAGATTTACTCTGGCGATCCTTCAGGAAATAGCGCCGGATTTTATCCATCCGGCGTTAAAGAAAGATATCAATACGCTTTTAAAAGAATGTATAGATAAAAATTGGGTTAGGAAGTGCGAGTGTGAGAGGGAGAGTGAAAATAAGAGGGTGGAAAGATGAGAAGTATAGTGTTTAAGAGGTTATTAGGTTTTTAAATTGTTGGGTTATTGACAAGAAGGATTAACCGGTGAATTCTGTAAATGTGTAATTAACAATTAAAAATTAATAATGAGTTGATTAGTTGATGAATTGTTGAATCGTGTAACTGTTTAATCGTTAATATTGATTAATCGG
>CAYORG010000124.1:0-4790 GCA_964406315.1 uncultured Bacteroidales bacterium
ATTATTAATTTTTAATTATTATTTATCACCCTCTCACTCTCCTCTTTCATCGTCCTCAAGAATAGCATAATGAAAATTGTCTTTCCATACTCCTCGGATAGGAAGAATTTTTCTTCTTATCCCTTCCTGAGTCATTCCGACTTTTTCAAGCACTCTGATCGATCTTTTATTTTCAGTTGCAACTCCTGCTTCAATTCTATGAAGGTTTAGTTTTTCAAATCCAAAGTTTATCAGTGTTTTAGCCACCTCTGTTGCAAAACCCCATCCCCAATAGTCAGGTGATAAATTGTAATAAATTTCACCCATTCTAAATCTGTCCAGGCTCAATTTCATGCCTGAAACGCCAATGACTTCATCGCCTGATTTTTTCAGGATCAACCAGCAGTATAATTTTCTCTCTTTCGATTTCTGATCATCAATAACAGGTTGATAGATTTTTTTTGTTGATTCAATATCCTTTGGAATTCCCAGTGTATTAAATTCATCGATTTCCGGAATGGAATTCAATGTGTGAAGCGTTTCAATATCGTCAGGTGTGATTTCCATTAATTTAAGTCGTTCTGATTGTAAATTCATGATAAAAATATTTTGTCTGAGTAAATTAAGACAAACATCTTTATTTCTATTAAGAATAGCAATATACTTTTAAATAATCCCGAATCCCGATATTATCGGGAAAGGGTATTTGGTTTTGGAAGATGTTTCGAATACCTGTCTGCTGCAGTTTAGCATATGCAGGCGTTTGGCATGACATTAGAGGAAGAAAGTCGAAGAACACTTAGTTCTTATGCAATTCGAACTTTGGTTTGTTTATTTCAGTAACAGCTGATTCCAGATTATTGAATACAATCAGGTGATTTTTAAAAACCCCCTTTTTTAGCTTGATATATAAAGCACTTTTCCCGGGTGGACATTTGCCCCATCTGAGGATATCCCATGAAATTTTTCCACCGGAATAAGTTACTCTTTTGATATGTCTGATATTTTCAAACCTGAACAGGATCTTAATACCTTCCCACAGAAATGTAACCAAAATACCTTGGGATGTAATTTTACTCTTGTAGCCAAAAATATAACCAATATTTGGATCAGGAAAAATCATAATAACGTATTTATTTTACTATTATTTTTTGCAGAGACTATCTATAATCTTTAATTTGCATTTTATTCAAAGGACTTTTACGGTATGATCAGGTGCGAAACATGACAATTGTTGCCTGAAAATACGCGGATAAACAAAAGTCCTTTTTTAAGACCTTCAACTGGAACTGTCAGTGCATTTTCTCCTTCCGCATGTATTGACTGCACAATTTTTCCATCTGAAGTAATAATTTCAATCCGATCCATTAAAATTTCTGATTTTATTACAAAATATTCACTTGCCGGATTAGGATATACTAAAAGTTGATGCCCGGGTTTAGAAAATGTTTGAGTTCCCGTGAGCCCTGTATACTCGTAAGCCCCTATATCATAACCCAGTCCAATCGGTCGGGGGTAGCCGTCAAGATCGACCCGGGGGGCTTTACTGCTTGTTCCATTATCCATAGCATCGCAACCTTCAATCAGATGATAATTATTGCTCTGAATGTTTACAAAAATTTCCTCAGGACTGGAAATCAATGAATGCATGTCTTGCCCTATAGCACCCGGCATGGCTTTAAAAACAATGGGATTGTTCACGCTTCCGCTTGCATCCATATAAAAACCGATATAGTTGCCGGGTTCAACAATTACCGTATTTCCCGGATCGGCATGATCAGCAGCATACTGCAATGTTTTCCATGGATTGTTCTGATCTCCGCCATATGAGTTATTGCCTGTATTAGAGACATAGTAAGTGTCTGCTCTAACATTTATAATACATAGAAGGAAAATAACAAGAATGGAAAAGATTCTCATCCCGGTAAGTTTGGTTAGTTAATCGTTTTAATAACTGGCAAGTGCCAATAAAATTGTACGCCCAAAAGGTTCTCCGCTTAGCTGATTATACGAAATGCCGGGTACTTTTGTTTCCTGATCTTATGCTTATATTGAACAATGATGTATATACCAAAACTCGAAACAAATCATTCTTATGGTAATATCTTTAATTATCGGGATGATTTCGTGCAGGAAAGTTTGGAATGACGTTTGAATAAAAGGGCACTAATTTGAAATGATCCTGTTGTTAACTTGTTTTACCTAAAAAATCATTCCAGCGTTTGTCCTCTCGCTTCTTCCATGCCCCGCTGTGATAAACATAGCTTGCAATAAGCGGTAATACGGTGGTCGCTTCTGCATATACCATCTGCTCATCCACTACATCTACTTTTCCCCACGAAGAGGCTTCTTTCAGGGTGGAGGATGAACAGGCACCGTCGCGAACATCAGCAACTGTAATCTGCACAGCGTATTTGTGCATAGGAACTTCTTTTCCTAAAATTTCTGCGCAAACCACAGTGTCTTGTGCAAAGTTTTTGGGCACGCCACCACCTATCATAAACAAACCGGAGATGGGAGCATTCATTTTTATTTTCGTCAGTTCAAGAAAATCTTTTACCGAATCAATGGATACATGTTTTTCCTGATTTTCCCACTGGTGTTTTACCAGGCCAAATCCGGCACTACTGTCGGAGAATGCCGGACAAAAAATAGGTACTCCCTTTTCGTAAGCGACCTGTATCAGGCTGTCTTTTTTCACAGAATTCTTCACAAGGTATTTGCCCAACTCATGAATAAACTCACGAGAGGAGTATGGACGAGGCTCCAATGCATCGGCTACCTTTTTAATGGTCATGTCGCAATGCTGCAACTCCTCTTCGTCAATGAAAGTATCGTAAATCCTGTCAATGTATAATTTGCGCAATTGAGTATCCTGCACATCCGTTCGGCCAACATAATGTTTAAAACCAAGTGCTTCAAAAAAGTCCATATCTATTATTGAGGCTCCCGTTGCCACCACAACATCCATCATTTTACTCCGCACCATCTCTACATATACCTGCATACACCCACCTGCACTTGTGCTTCCGGCAAGTGTGAGAATGTTTGTGCATTCTTTGTTTTCAATCATTTTCATTAAGATATCCGCTGCTCTTGCAGTATCCCGTGAAGTGAAGGACATTTTCTTCATGGATTCAATAATGGCGGTAGAATCGAAAGTGGTAATATCGATGTGTTCTATAGCGTCTTTTAGTAAATCTGATTTCTTCATTATTCTCTATTAATCTTTATAATTAGTATCTTCCGGAATCTCAAAAAAGCCTTTGTGCATCTTTGTCTCTGCTTTGTGAGACTTTGTGTAACAGTTAAAAGCTATACCACAAAGTTACTCAGAGTAAACACAGAGTTACACAAAGATTCATTAATAGATTTTCATGGAGTACAAAACTTCAAACTTAACAATTGGTAAATCAGTTTTGCAGCAAGAAAATCGGGAGCTTTATTGACTTTATTCGGACACAATTCGACTATATCAAATCCCACAATAGTATGCTCACAATTTACTGTTTGCAATAACTCCATAACCTCATTGTAAAACAAACCATCCGGCTCGGGAGTTCCTGTTGAGGGCATAATGGAAGGATCAAATACATCCAGATCAATCGTAATATACACTTTTTTTGTCAGTTGATCTGATACCATCTTCTTCCAGTTGGCATTATTTCTTAACTGATGCATGAAAAACACCCTGTCAGGATTAATATTTTCTTTTTCTTCAACGCACATACTTCGAATACCTACCTGGGTTATAGCTGCCACCTCTTTTCCTCTTGCCATGACACAGGCATGGTTGCAATTCGAACCTTCATATGTATTGCGCAAATCAGAGTGTGCATCCAATTGAAGAATAGAAAAATCATGAGTGAAATATTTGGCAAAGGCTCTGAATGCACCAATACTTACAGAGTGTTCACCACCTAATGTAACAGGAAATTTTTTTTTGGTTAATAATTCAGTGATTTTACTCTCAACTTTATCAGCCAGGTTTTCAGGATCACCCTTATGAATTAGTGGCAATGTGGTATGAATGCCTTTCAGATATACTTCAGAATCGCTTTCGATATCGTATAGCTCCATATTCTCTGAAGCTTCCAGGATAGCTTCCGGTCCCTTGTCGGCACCTTTTATCCATGTGGAGGTGTCGTCATAAGGAATCGGTATTATGACAATCGCGGAATGATCGTACAGGGTGTGCTTTTCTTCCAGTCCACCGTAATTCATTCTTTGATTTTATTCTTGAATTGGGTAAACGTAATTCGTAAAACAAAGGGCAACCAATGCCGTACCATATTTTTTTATCGGTACAAAACTCTCTTTTAAAAGAGTAATGTCACCAAGAGCATATTCCTCTTCAAAGCCGTTATAGTAAAGCTCATTAAGGCTAGCTCTGAGCAGCTCTTCCAATTGTTTTTCAGTGTAATTTCCGTTATGTTCACATACAAGGCCACCATATTTTTTTTCAGTGATTCTATCATGAAGCCAGCCATAAATAATTCCGGCTGATACTCTTTCTCCTGCATTACCATTAGCTACAGCCATAATGCTTTCCATAACAGCACCGTGTGCATATGCTGTCGGTTGATCAACCAGATTGGCTATGGAAGGTAATATGGAAGAGTATGTCATGATATTCGCTCTTTCAATTCCGGCGGCTTTGAGGGCTAAGTGGTAAGAACCAGCGTGAATTGTTATATCACTTTCTCCGGTTCCCTTAGTAATAAAGTAATCTTTTGGGATTCGATTACCAATAACCAGACCCTGTTGGGGGTTATTTACACCGCGAGAACGATCGCGAAGCAAATTACTAA
>CAYORG010000125.1:0-4704 GCA_964406315.1 uncultured Bacteroidales bacterium
CATTAAAGCTGCCATATTTCAGTGATTTGTCAAATTGTTGTATTGCCTCCTTATATTCAAGGTTATTCAATTGTTCAACTCCACGATAATAGGCAATTTTCTGATAGGCTTCTTTCAACTCATCCGAACTCAGATCTGCCTTTTCAAGAGATTCCAGGGCGAGCTTATAATTCCTTGCATTAAGATAAGACTGTACTAAAAATTTGTAAGCTTCATCAATTCTTTTCGATTCGGGGAACATCCGGATAAAATCTTCAAAAGCCCTGATAGCTTCATTAAACGGATCGGTGCTTAGTTCAAAGGTCATCAGGGCATAATTGAATAACGCATCCTGCTGAATTGACGGATCATATTCCATGCATGAGGCCGATTGAAATGCCAGCCTTGCATTTTGCTTATCATCGTTTCTTAAATAACAGTCGGCAAGGTAATAGGCTGCATTTTGTCCGAGTTTGCTATTTGTGCTTGAAATGGATTGAAAAAGATGAATGGCCTGATCATATTCACCTGCTTTATAGAAAGCATAACCTGCCTGGTACTTATCTTCCTTGGTAACATAATCGGCACTATCGAGAAACGTTTGAAAATATGGAAGAGATTCATTGTATTTTCCAAGTTGTGCATAAGCTTCGGCTGTAATTCGAGCCACTTCTGCTAACCGCTTACTGGTTACCTGATCGATCATACCGGGTGCAAAATCAATGATTTCTTTAAACTTCTCTTGTTTGTAATAGATCTGGATGATATAATAGGGTGCAATCGGGCCGAATGTTTTATCTTTTGTAAGTCGCAGAAAACCATTCAATGCAGTCTGATAGTTTTCTTCCTGGTAATGAATATGCGAATAATAATAAAGTGCCGGGGGAGTATATTTTGTATCGATATCTTTTATCCTGTAAAAAAAAGATTTTGCTTCTTCGGTCTCTTTCAACATGTAAAAAGCATAGCCAAGTTTAAAATAATACTCGGCATACTGATCTCCTTTAAATTTATCCGGGTCGGATATCTTATAATACCTTATTGCATCCTTCCATTTTTTGCGGGCATAAAAGTATCCTGCCAGATTAAAATATGCCTCATTAATTAACGGACTTTCGGGATTGTTAAGAACGAATTCCCGGGTTAAAAATTCCGAATCTTCATTGAACAACCTTACAGCACAATATGCAATATAATACCGGGATAAGGTGCGCAATTCGGAATCTGTATTCCTGTATCTTTCCAACGCCTGTTCAAAAAATTTCTGTGCCGTATTGTATTTTTCTTTTTCAAGCAGTTCCAATCCTTTTCTGAAATCGTTGTCTTCATGAATATGCAAATAGCTTTCCTGAGCTCTTATTACAAGGATAAATAAGAAGACAAACAATGTAGTGATAAAAATCCTCAATTTCATCTGATATAATTGTAAACAGGCATAAAATTACGGAATACCTAATATTAAGCCATTTCTGAGTTCCTTTTTAATTAACATAAAACTGTTAATTCTGGAAAATATTTTAATTTAGGCCAAATAAATTGAAGCTCTGCGCAGCGGGCAGGAATCTTCAATACCTGTAATGAAGTTCTGCGATCTGCTCCTTTGCCTGTTATGATCAGAATAAGGTAAGCTTGCCGGGATTCAACACAAAGAAAGGACAATGTTTTATGCTTCTTGATTCAGTTATTTCAATAAAGGATGCCGAAATATACCAGAATGATCATTTGGTATTATCAGATGTAAACCTTGAGATAAACAAGCATGAATTTGTTTACCTGATCGGCAGGGTGGGGAGTGGGAAAACCAGTCTGATCAAAACCATAAATGCCGAGATTCCCCTCAGGGAAGGCACTGCCATCGTTTCAGGTTACAGTCTCGAAAATATTCATCGCAAAAACATTCCCCTGTTAAGACGAAAACTGGGCATAGTATTCCAGGATTTTCAGCTTTTAACAGATCGTTCGGTAATTGAAAATTTAAGATTTGTGTTGGGTGCCACAGGGTGGAAAGTGAAAAAAGAGATTGAACAGAGAATCGAAGAGGTACTGAAGAAAGTGGATCTTGAATTCAAAGGGTATAAAATGCCGCATCAGCTTTCAGGAGGTGAGCAGCAGCGCGTAGTAATTGCCAGGGCACTTCTGAACGATCCCGAGATAATTCTGGCTGATGAGCCAACAGGAAATCTGGATCCCGATACATCAGACGGTATCATGAAAATATTATTTGAGATCCAGGAGACAGGACGTGCAGTGGTTATGGCAACGCACAATTATTCTATCATGAAAAAATATCCCGCACGCACCTTCAAATGTGAAGGTAGCAAACTCTCGGAAGTGAAAAAAAACGAAGAGATAAATTTTGAATCGCTTGAATTGTAAATCATAAAACTATTCTCATAAAAAATAATTCCAGTGTGAAAACGATTTGTATGCTTTCTGATATGCATCCTCTTTTTGATGACCGTATTTACTGGAAAGAATGTTTGTCCTTAAAGAAGCATGGTTATAATGTAATTCATATTGGAGTAGGAGAAAGCAACACCGACAAAATATCTGAACATGGAATCAGACTGATTTGTATTCAAAAAAAGGTTTATTCAAAAAATCTTTATTTGGATATTATCATAAGGAAGATCTTTTTCAGGAAAAAACTTTATAAAAAGTTATTCAAAATTGCTTCAGAGCTGAAGGCTGATTATTACAATATTCATGATCTGAAATTAACGAGTTACATGAAGAGACTTAAAATACTTCCACATAAACCCATAACAATTTATAGTATTCATGAGAGTTATCCTGATAAAATCAGAGATTATAACAGAGAAAGCAGATTAATCAACCTGTTTAAACCATTTTATGCCAAATATATTGAATGGTGGGAAATGAAAAACAGTTATTATAGTGATTTCATCATAACTTTTGATAATGCACTTTATAAGAAGTTCTCAGCAACATATAACAAAGAAAAAGTTAAAGTAATATATAACTATACTACTCTGTTCCCTAAAAAGAGAACACCGACAAAAAGGATATACGATCTGATATATATTGGAGGATTGAGTGAACAACGAGGCATAATTAATATCCTGATTGCCATTTCAAAATGTAAAACAAGATTACCGGGGATAAGACTTTTATTATTGGGTAAAGTTTGTAATAATGATTTCAATAACAAAATAATAAGAACAATACATGAATATAATCTGACTACCAATATTGAATTCAAAAATTGGGTACCTTATAGGGAGGTTGAAAACTATCTGAGCAAAAGCAAAGTTGGCATGGTTATTTTGTTGCCAATTCCAAAGTTCTTTAAAAACATTCCTATCAAACAATTTGAATACATGGCTTTTGGATTACCTGTGATTGGAAGTGATCTGCCACCTATCACCCAGTTTGTTAAACCCGTTAATGCAGGTATTCTCGTGGATCCAACGAATATTCAAAATATAAGTGACGCTATAATCAGATTACTGACAGACATTAATACTTATAATACGATGAGCAAAAATGCATTAAAAGCAGCTAAAGAAAAGTACAATTGGAAATTTGAGGAAAAAAAATATCTGAAATTATTCGAAAGCTAATCTGTTCTATAAAATTATATTGGAAAGTATAATGAAGGTTCCAAAAAATAAATTCCTGAAAATTACTAATTACATCCTCAATCTTAGGTTATCCAGATTGCTCCTTTCTTTTATGCACAACGGATACCTTCTTGAAATCGGATGGTTTGATTCATGGAAACAAAAAAAATGCATTGATGAAGATGGAAATCCTATACCATGGTCCCCATATCCTTTTATTAACTTCATGAAAGATTATCTTAGAAAAAACATGATAGTTTTTGAATATGGATCAGGGTATTCTACCTTGTTTTTTTCGAGTTATGTTGAACATGTTTATTCCGTCGAACATGATCTCAGATGGATCAGTAAAATAGAATCGCATAATCTACCTAATATCACAATCATACAAAGTGAATTGACTGAAATGTATGAAAACACTATACACGGAATCCAAAATAAATTTGATATTATCTTTATTGATGGAAGGAGAAGAATCAAATGCATCAGAGAATCAATAGATAAAATTAAAAGTGATAGAATTATTATTCTGGATGATTCTGACAGAGATGAATATAGAGAAGGAATTGAGCTATTAAACCAACAGGGATTTAGAAGTATTAATTTTTACGGGATTTCTCCTTTGGCTTTCATAAATAGAAAAACAACGATCTTTTTTCAAAAACTTTAGATTGAAGAACAAAGTAAAAACGAATAATGCTTTTACCGATTTTTCCTGGTACCTGCTGGGAACAATCGTTCCGATCCTGTTTAATTTTATAAAGAACCCGATTTTTACACGGTATTTTACTCCTGAAGAATATGGTTATTACAGTCTTATTTTCCTAACCTTCACCTATTGCTCATTAACGCTCTTTTCATGGCTCTCAAGCAATATCTGGCGTTACTATTACCAATACAGATCAGACAACCGGCTTCATGTTCTTTTCTCAAACATCGGGGGATTGTACCTTTTTGGCAGTATAATACTGGCCATTATTGCCCTTACATGGTATATTAATGCCGATTCTGAAATGATCAAAAAGATCATCCTTTTTTCTTTCCTTTATTTTCTATTAAATGACATTGCCAGTTTTTATCTTGTACTGATCAGGCTTGAGAAAAAAGCCCGGGAATATAACCTGATCCAGTCTGTAAGAGC
>CAYORG010000126.1:0-4677 GCA_964406315.1 uncultured Bacteroidales bacterium
TATGGGAAAAACACTTTTTGCCTTCCTGAAGTTCTTTAAATTCATTCGCCTTCTTTGTTTGCGCATGAAAGGAAGAACAGAAAACGATCTGTATGCAAGACGAATTGTCAGCGGCAAAACCTGGGAAGACTTTTGCAATCATCTGAAAACAGCAGGTGCTGCACTTACCTATCCGGGAGCGCCACGAGATGCATTTCAGCAAACGGAAGGAATACGATATTTATCGCGTCTCACAAGAGCCGCCCTGGAAGGATTTGTTGAATACGATGACAAGGAATTTCCTGAACTGAGAAGAATGGTGCATGAAACCGTGAAACTCGGAGCAGACAATCCGGATAATTATTATCAGAATGCACAGATAAGCGGTAAATATGAATACCGTATTACCGGGAAGAGAAATACAATTCACTACCTGGGATTTTTTACTCAGAATGGCAATTATGGCACTACTGGCGGAATGGATCCCTGTGGAGTTATTGAAGATAAGGACTTATATATCGAAAAGGATGGCAGTTTTGAGATTATCCTAAGCAAAACAAGAAAAGGAAAAAACTGGCTTAAAATTGAAGATGAAACTGGCCTGCTGGTTGTACGACAAACATTTTATGATCGTAAGAATGAACAACCTGCAGACCTTAAAATTGAAAACCTGAATGGAGCGAAAATCCCGGGAGTTTTGACTCCTGAAAGAATAGACAATGGCCTTGAAACAGCAGCTTTATTTGTTGCCGGAGCACCCATGCTGTTTGCCAAATGGGCAAATGGATTTAAGAAGCATCCGAATACGCTTCCTGTATTTGATCCAAAAACATCTAATGCTGCCGGTGGAGATGCAGGCATCATCTATCACCATAGCTACTGGAAACTTGAAGATCATGAGGCTCTTATTATTGATTTCATCCCTCCCCATTGCGAAAACTGGAATTTTCAGTTAAACAATTACTGGATGGAGTCACTGGATTACAGGTATTTTCCTATTTGTATCAATAAAAGTACTGCATTAGCAGAAAAAAACGGGAAAGTCCGCATCATTATATCAAAAACAAATCCCGGATTAGAAAACTGGCTTTATACATGTGGCCATAATGAAGGAACAATGTGTTTACGATGGTATAGACTTGAGAAAGGTGCCAAACCTGTGGTTCCAAATTGCAATGTTGTGCCTGTTTCAGAACTTGTAAAAGAATGAGTGCTAAGAAAAAAGTCCATACAGAGAGTTTCCATAAAAAACCCGCATGGTTCAATTTGATCAACAGCGTATGGAAAGGAAGCTATGGGTTTGGCACAAAGATCAAACTTGAGAAAGATCATTTAATTGGACTTTCCCGAAAACAGACAGGTTTGCATTCATTTGGCAAAGATTTTTGGGAAGAACCGCTGGAAAGGCTTATTGATTCTTTAAATCATGAAGCTGATCTTCATCCTGTCGGAAGATTTATCACACAAAAAAGACTGACAGGTCTTCTCTCATCGCGATTAAGAGCCGAGATGTGGTTTAAAAAGCATCCTGAAATTCTTGAACAGGATCTTTATCCGGTAACACTTATTTGTGGACTTCAGCGAACAGGTACAACCAAATTGCACAGACTACTATCTGCAGATCCTGAAAATCGCACTCTTCTCAGTTGGGAAGCAATAAACCCTGCCCCAATGAATGATGATCCGAAAGAAATCCACCTGAGGAAGAAGGCAGCGCATATGAGTGAAAAAGCATTACGGTTTATGGCCCCGGGATTTTTCTCCATACATCCTGTGGAACATGAAGCCCCGGAAGAAGATATTCTTCTTATTGATGTTACCTTCTTAAGCACTACTCCTGAAGCAATTGCTTTTGTTCCTTCATACGCCTCATGGCTTGAGAACATCGATCAGTCATATGCTTATGAGTATACTGTCAAATTGCTTAAATTATTGCAATGGCAGCATCCGGCAAAAAAATGGGTGTTAAAATCTCCCCATCACATGGAGTTCCTTAATCTGGTAAAAAAATATTTCGGTACAGTACATTACATCTGGACACACAGAAGTATTTATGAAAGTTTGCCTTCATTTATGAGTATGGTGGCACATAGTCAGTCAATTTTCAGCAACAAAGTAACACTTGAAAAAGTAGCTCAACACTGGGTGCGGAAAACAGCCTATATACTTTCAAAAGGTGTTGAATTCAGGAAGACAAATCCAAACGAAAAGTTCACAGATGTATTCTATGATCAACTGATATCTGACCCAATGAAAATTCTTTGTGAAATATACCGGAACGGTGAACCAATTTCTCCTGAATTGCATAAGAAGCTTTTAAAGACAGATCAGTTAAACAGTCCGAATCGCTACGGAATTCATATTTATAGTCTGGAAGATTTCAACCTGAACCCTGAGAATGTTGACAAACAAGTCTGTTCGTATTACGATTTACTTACAGAACTGCATAACCACACCCATGACCAGAAAACATAAAAAAAGATATTCAAATCCTTTTACTGCAACAGCAAGTGGTATAATCGATCTGTTTCGTAAACAAAAAAATACAGTAACTCTGAAAGATGATGAACTGCTTATCGGAAAAAATGTATTGATTACCGGCTCAAGCTCAGGTCTGGGATTCGAAGCAGCTGTACAACTAGCCGGAAGAGGTGCAAATGTATGGATGGCATGTCGAAGTGGCATCCCTGAAAAGGGAAACCTGGTAATAAAATTGTCAGGCAATAAGAATGTTCGGATGGTACATGTTGATCTGGCCGATATGAATTCTATAAAAACCCTTGTAGAAGAGCTAAAAAAGTCATCGGTTGCACTGGATGTACTGATTTGCAATGCTGCTGTAGTTCCTTCCAAAAGCAGAAAAACCAAACAAGGTATCGAAGAAATGTTCATGGTAAATTACCTGGCTAAGTATTTGTTAATCAGACTGATCTTAGATAACAAACTGCTGCACATGAGCAATGGAAATATCCCCAGAATAATTTTTGTATCCTCCGAAAGTCATAGAAATCCAAAAGGTTATGATTGGGACGGATTTGGAATCTACAAGGAATACTCCATGAGTAAAACCGTTGAACTGTACGGATATTACAAACTGCTGATGACAACTTTTGCAAATGAACTGTCCCGAAGACTGAATTCCGGAGACAAGATTTCCTGTTCTGTTTTTGCTTTGTGTCCCGGCCCTGTAAACAGTAATATTGCAAGGGAAGCACCTATAATCTTCAAACCTTTGCTAAAGATCATTTTCGGTATTTTTTTCCGCTCACCAAAGAAAGCAGTGAAACCGGTACTCTATTTTGCATGCTCAAAAGAAGTTCAAAATACTCCGATTGATTACCTTTTTCTTATGAGCAGAAAAGAAATGGATGCCAAAGCCATGAATAAGGAAAATGGGATAAAACTCTGGCAAAAATCGGAAGAGTTTTTACTGCATCATGGGGTCGTGTTTGGGTAATAATCTTTTTTTAAGAAGGTATCCTCTTAAATCTGATACCAAAATCAAAGAACGTGATGGCTCTCCATAACCATTCCAAGGGTCCGTAGTAAAAATATCTAAACCAGTATTTGCAAAAAAGCAATTGCAGGACAAAAAACAAAATCCCATACCCTAAACTAATAGTAACTCCCATATATTGATACATGCCCAAACCATATCCGTAAAAAATAAGTACCCCTATAAGAGGTTGAAGCACATAATTTGTAAGACTCATCCTTCCGTAGGATGCCAGCAAATTGAATTTGTTTCTCTCGCGGAATGCCAGGTATATCAAAATAAATCCTGACATAAGCAATGAAGTGAAAAACAAATTGGCCCAGGATGTCGACAGAGATCCGATCAATCCCGTTTGAGTATCATATAGTTTAAGTACTGGTAAAGCAAATTGAATGGAATAAAGAATCACAAAGCCAATTACACTACCTGCAAATATCCTGAATACAAGTCGTTTGTTTTTATCAATATTTTCAAAGAATTTGTATCTCCCCAGTAAAATCCCAATAATAAAAAGTCCGACCATCTGAAGATAACGCCCGGTATTGTATGTAAAGGTCCATTTCGCCAAATGACCTGAAAAACTGTTAAATCTTATCACTTCCTGAAAAGAACCTTCTGCAAATGTTTGGAAAGCTCGTTCAAATATGCTCCAATCCTGTTGAAATACAAACTCAGGATTCAAATAAGATCGAACAATGTTATACAAAGTCGGTATTTGAATCATCAACAAAACAGACAGCCAGATGAGAACTTTATTTTTCAGTTTATACATCAGCACCAGGGGCAAACCTAAAATGGCAAACACTGTTAGAACATCCCCCTGATACATCAGCGCATGCAGATACCCGAATACAAATAATACAATAAGGCGCCAGATAAATCTCATGCGAAAATCCACTCCTTTGCCAGCCTGATTATCCATTTGTATAAAAAAGCTGAATCCAAACATGATGGAAAACATGGAATAAGCCTTCCCTCCGAAAATAAAAAACATGGCTTTGAAAATCGCAGGATCTGACCATGTCAAAAAACCACTACTTGTTTCAGGATATCTGCATAGCTCAAAGTGTTCTATGGCATGCAATATCAGGATTCCAAATAATGCAAATCCTCTGATTGCATCTACTACCTGTATGCGGGGTTTACGAACTGATTGAGAGTTAGTCATGACAAAAAAAGCTATCTAACGATCTGGTGTATAT
>CAYORG010000127.1:0-4604 GCA_964406315.1 uncultured Bacteroidales bacterium
TCAACTTTAAACCATGAAAACAAATTTTAATAAACAAACAGGCATGAAAACAGTAGCAAAACTTTTAGCCGTTTTACTTTTAGTAAGTTGCGGCATGTCAAAAGACCAGATGATCAAAAAGCAGATTGAAGCAAAGAAATCCAAGATCTTAAAACTGCAGGAGGAGATTGTAAGTCTTGAAAATCAACTGAGTGATACAAATGATATTCCCTCGGCAATTGTTGTTGAATTGAAACAGATGAAGCCTGAAGAATTCAAACATTTTATTACAGTGTTTGGCAATGTTGAGGCCAGCCAGTATGCAAAAGTCAGCCCCGAGATGAATGGCCAGATCAGGAAAATTCATGTAGAAGAAGGACAGCATGTAAGCAGAGGTGAATTGCTTGTTTCCCTTGTAAACGATGTTACACAAAGTTCAATAAGTGAAGCCCGGGCAAGTCTTGAACTGGCAACTACTATATTCGAAAAGCAAAAAGCATTGTGGGATCAGGGCATTGGATCGGAAATACAGTATCTGCAGGCAAAAACACAAAAACAGACAGCTGAAGAAAGACTGAATATACTTGAAGCACAATTGAGAATGTCGCAGGTAAGAGCTCCTTTCAACGGTATGGTAGACAAGATCTATCTGAAAGAAGGAGATATTGCCGGACCAATGGCACCACTTGTGGAATTCGTAAACCTATCAAATCTTACCATCAAAGCTGATGTTTCAGAAAAATATGTTGAAGATATTAAAGCGGGAGAAAAAGTTGAAATTACTTTTTCTTCATTGCCTGATGTAAAACGTATAGCAACAATAAAACGGACAACAAAAGTCATTAATCCCACAAACCGTACCTTTCAGATTGAATTGAATCTTGAAAATCCCGGAGGAAAGATCCGTCCGAACATGATTGCTTCCATTCGGGTCAACGATTTTGGTTCCGATAATGCTTTCGTCGTGCCATCAATAATTATCAAACGTGATATTACAGGCGATTATTTATACGTTACATCACCGACTGATAAAAATTTGCTGATTGCAAAAAAGAGATACCTGACAAGAGGAATTTCATACGAAGGAAGTACTATGGTGACAAAAGGACTCAGCGAGGGTGATAAAGTTATCGTTGCAGGCTATAATCTTGTAAGTTCAGGCACATACGTTACTATGAATTAATTTGTATTGGCCTTGCAGGCTGAAAAAATATGACTTATGGATATTAAAGAAATGAACAATAAGGTGGTACGGGAATTTAAACTGACCTCCCTCGCACTAAAGAATAAGAATACGATTTACTTACTTACTGTACTTATATTAGTATTTGGATTCTATTCGTACAGAACTTTACCAAAAGAACTGATCCCTGAAATTATCTGGCCCGAAATCATGGTTCAAACCCAATATTTTGGGAACTCACCGGAAGATATTGAAAGTATCATAACACGACCAATTGAAAAGGAAATTGACGGTGTCAAAGGATTGAAAGAAATTTCATCGATCTCTGCCCAGGATGTTTCTATGATATTTGCCGAATTCAACACCGATGTGGATCTTGAAGATGCCCTGCAGCGGGTAAAGGATCGCGTCGACAGGGCAAAAAGTGAATTGCCTTCCGGCGATGATGTAATCGGCCCCATAGTGTTTGATGTCGATTTTACCGAATTCCCGATCATCAATATAAATCTTTCAGGAGATTACAGTCTTGCTGAATTGAAAAACTACGCCGAACATCTGCAGGACGAACTGGAAAATATTTCAGAAGTTTCAAAAGTCCAGATAGAAGGGATTAACGATCGTGAGGTAAAAGTAAATGTCGACCTCATGAAGATGGTAGCATTGAATGTCACTTTCTTCGACATCTCAATGGCACTGAACAGCGAAAACATTATTGTATCGGGAGGAGAAATGCTGATAAACGGTATGCGAAGGGGATTACGTGTCGTAGGGGAAATTGATCATCCGCAGGAACTCGAGGAAATTATTATTAAAAAAGAGGGAGATAAAACGGTGTATCTCAGAGATGTTGCCGATGTTGTATATGGCTTTGCAGAACCGTCAAGCTATGCCCGCCTCGACAGGCAACCGGTTGTTTCTGTTCAGGTAGTTAAAAAGGGTGGTGAGAACCTGCTTTCAGCAACTGAAAAAATATTTAATACCCTTGATAAGGCCAAAGAAGATAAACTGATTCCCGAAGGACTGAGAATTTCAATCACAAACGATCAGTCAGAAGAAGTGAAGAGTCAGCTGGATAATCTTGAAAACAGCATGATCCTGGGTATTATCCTGGTAGTTCTTGTTTTGTATTATTTTTTGGGAACAAGGAATGCACTTTTTGTTGGTCTGGCCATACCTATGTCCCTGTTTCTCTCTTTTGTTGTTATTGGCATTATTGACTACCGAATTAACATGATGGTACTTTTCTCACTGATACTGGCTCTTGGAATGCTGGTGGATAATGCTATTGTTGTAGTTGAGAATATTTATCGGTTTGTGGATCACGGATACAAACCATGGGAAGCTGCCAGGCTGGCCGTAGGCGAAATTGCTGTTCCCATTATTGCTTCGACACTCACAACGCTTGCCGCTTTCTTTCCCCTGGCCTTGTGGAGTGGAGTCGTAGGAGAGTTTATGAAAATATTGCCCATAACATTGATTATCGTTCTATCGGCATCATTGTTTGTTGCCCTGGTTATTACCCCGGTAATTTCAGCAACATTTATAAAAGCTGAAAACCCGGGAGCTATGAAAACAGAGAATAAGAAAAAAGGATTTATTGTTGCTTTCTCCATGATTGGAATTGGTCTCCTGATGCTCATTCCGGGATGGAGAGTCTTTCCGAATCTTTTAATAATTTTCGGGATAATTGGTGTTCTGAACCTTGCTATATTTCAAAAGCAGCAGATACGTTTTCAGAATGTTTTCCTCTCCTGGCTGGAAGTGTTTTATGTAAGAGTGATCCGATTCGCCCTAAGGGGAAAGCATCCTCTTTGGTTTTTCCTTGGTGCATTTGGATTGTTGTTTTTTGCTATTATCCTTATGGCAGTAAGGCAACCTGAAATATTGTTCTTTCCTGATAACGATCCGAATTATATCAATGTAATCTGTGAATTACCCATCGGAACCGATATAAAATCGACGGATCAATTTGTTACCGGGCTGGAAAAAGATATAACAGAATTCCTTGAACCCGACTCCGGTATTATTGAATCAATCCTTACAACAGTAGGGAAAGGAGACCCTGAAGACTATACCAGTGGACCGCAACCTCAGAAAGCGCTTATTACGATAAGTTTCGTTGATTTTCTGAAACGGGGAAGGAAAAATACTTCGGTGATCATGCGCAATCTTACAGACAGAGTAGTTGGAAAATATCCCGGAGTAGAAATTGAAGTCGCAAAAGAAAATATGGGCCCGCCTACGGGAAAAGCAATTAACCTTGAAATTATCGGGCAGAATTTCAACGAACTTGTATTTTTAACCGATTCCATTCAAACCATGATTAAAAACGCCGGTATTGAAGGAATTGAAGGACTTAAAATGAACATTAGCACGGATAAACCCGAGCTGATAGTAAAAATTGATCGTGACAAAGCCCGGCGTTTAGGAGTATCAACAATGCAGATCGCTAACGACCTGAGAACTTCGATTTACGGATTAAACGCTACCGACTATAAAGTGGGTGAAGACGAGTATCCGATAATGATCAGGCTAAAGGATGAATACCGTTATAGTTTGTCGGCCCTGGAAAATATGACGATCGATTATACCGATAACGGAATTACGAGCCATATTCCATTGTCGGCTATTGCAGATTTTGAATATTCCAGCACGTTCAGTTCCATTCGCCGAAAAGATCTCGACAGGGTGATCACGCTTTATTCAAACGTGGTTGAAGGATACAACGCAACCAAAGTGAATAGTGAAATTAAAAAATTGATGGCAGGATTTGATATGCCTCCCGGATACAAATATGAATTTACCGGTGAACAGGAAGAACAGGACGAATCCTTTGATTTCCTGATGACAGCATTGATCATTGCTGTTTCGCTTATCTTCCTAATCCTGGTAACCCAATTCAATTCAGTTATACGTACACTTATTATATTGATAACCGTATTGTTCAGTACCATCGGTGTGTTTGGTGGTCTGGCCACTTTCAAAATGCCATTTGTGATCATTATGACTGGCGTTGGTATTATAGCTCTCGCTGGTATCGTTGTAAACAATGCAATTGTTCTGATCGATTACACGGAATTGTTACGTGCCCGTAAAAGAAAAGAGCTGGGACTGGAAGAAGATGCAATACTGCCAATGGATGCAGCTACCGAGTGCCTTGTGCAGGCAGGTAAAACCCGTTTGCGCCCGGTATTGCTGACAGCCATAACCACCTTACTGGGATTGATACCAATGGCAATCGGGATGAATTTCGATTTCGCCGGATTTTTTCACTCCTGGGATCCCAATTTTTATATTGGAGGTGATCAGTCAAAATTCTGGGGCCCGCTGGCATGGACGATCATTTTTGGTCTTACATTCTCAACTTTCCTTACGCTGGTCATTGTGCCGGTTATGTTCCGATTAACTTCAGTTGCTCAAATGAGATGGATTAAATTCCTGA
>CAYORG010000128.1:0-4481 GCA_964406315.1 uncultured Bacteroidales bacterium
ATCAATCTGACCGGGGCCAGCTTTGACACAAAATAATACCCTATATAAAAGCAGATTGTAGCAAAAAACAACGGTATAAGCCTTTCTCTCCTTATATCCAAGGAATAGTTTCTCAGGTGTTTAAGATAGATTAGTACCGGAAGGATGCTGAGTGGAAGCAAGATATGGCATAAAACTACAACCATGTAAACAAATCGTTTATATTCCACAGGAACATCCATGAAAAAAACCCCTGAATTAAAAATAATGATCAATCCGATAAGAGGCATAAAAATCGGGTGAAATAAAAAAGATATGAATTTTGCAAATTGAGTCATTACAATTCTTTTCTCATCCTCGCTACAGGAATATTTAGCTGCTCGCGATATTTCGCTACTGTTCGTCTTGCAATATGGTATCCCTTTTCCTGCAATATGCTGGCAAGCTTATCATCAGTGAGAGGTTTCCGCTTTTCTTCATTTTCAATGCATTCGAATAATATTTTCTTGATCTCCCTGCTTGAGACTTCTTCTCCCGACTCTGTTTGCAATCCTTCTGAGAAAAAGTATTTCAATGGGAAAATACCAAAATGAGTTTGGATGTATTTGCTGTTTGCTACACGCGATATAGTAGAAATATCTAAGCCGGTTCTGTCAGCTATATCTTTCAGGATCATTGGTTTTAATAATGTTTCATCACCCTCAATAAAATAGTTATGCTGATATTCAATGATTGCATTCATGGTAATCATCAATGTATTTTGCCTCTGACGAATAGCATCAATAAACCATTTCGCTGAATCAAGCTTTTGTTTAACAAACGTTATGGCTTCTTTCTGTTCCCGGGTTTGTTTTTCCTTACTTGATGCATAAGAATGAAGCATTTCTGAATAGGTTTTGCTAAGTCGTAATTCGGGAGTATTTCTTGAATTCAGACTAATCTGAAATTCACCATCATTATTTTCAAGAATAAAATCAGGAACAATGGTAAAAGAGTCTTTATTTAAAGGATCGCTAAAAGAACTTCCTGGCTTTGGATTCAGTTTCAGTATCTCATCAATTGCTCCTTTGAGATCCTCATCACTTATACCCAGTTTATTTTTTATCTTTTCATAATGTTTTCTGGTGAACTCATCAAAGTGATGCCTGATGATCTTTGTTGCAAGAGCAATCTCAGGCAGCTCCTGATCTTTCTCTCTTACCTGCAACAGAAGACATTCACGTAAATCACGGGCTCCGACACCAACAGGATCAAAATCCTGAATAATTCTTAGCAATTCCAGCAGTTCCTCTTCAGTAGCAGTAACATTCAACGAAAATGCCAGATCGTCAACTATGGACTCAAGTTCACGCCGCAAGTAGCCATCCTCGTCTATATTGCCGATTAAATATTCTGCCAAAGCATGCTGATTTTCATCCAGCTTCCTTAAACCAAGCTGTGCTTCCAGGAATTCGTGAAAAGTAGATCCTGTTGAAAATGGAATTTCCTCTCTTTTATCATCTTTTGAATAATTCCTTGATTCTGTTTTATAAGAAGGAAGGTCATCATCTTCAATATAATCTTCGAGAGAAAATTCTTCATTATCCCTGTCCTTTTCGTCAGCAACCGGATCCTCATCAGGCCCAATCTCCGAATCCGATTCTTCCCTGCCTTCTTCCAGTACAGGATTCTCTTCCAGCTCTCTCTTAATACGCTGTTCAAGCTGCATGGTAGGTATTTCCAGCAATTTGATCATTTGTATCTGCTGAGGAGAAAGCCTTTGAAGCAGTTTCTGTTGTAGTTTCTGTTTCAACATCACTCAGACACATTTACTCAATCATCGATTATAAAAATAAAAAAATGCCTTGAATTTTATGTTTAATTTGTCTAAAGATTCCAATGTTTCGACAAATAAATGACTCCCGGCAGCATTTTATTTTAAAATCAGAACTCTGAAGATGGCAAAACCGAATGCTTTAATAAATGGTATTATACCCCAGAGCAAGCTCTGGATTCTTATTTCCGCAGCAAGCTACGGGGAATTAAACCACAACTTCTCGTCCGCCGGAGCGGAACGCGAAGGAGGATTAAAATTCAGCATTTTTCGGTGTGCGGGGAAATGGAATCACATCCCTGATATTAGACATGCCTGTAATAAATAACATCATTCTCTCAAATCCAAGTCCAAAACCACTATGAGGGGCAGTACCAAATCTTCTTGTCTCGAGGTACCACCAAAAATCTTCCTTATTTAGATGTAATTCCTTTATACGATTCACCAGTTTTTCAAAATTTTCCTCTCTTTGCGAACCACCAATAATTTCACCTATCCTCGGAAATAGTACGTCCATAGCACCAACCGTCTTCCCGTCAGCATTCTGTTTCATATAGAAAGCTTTGATTTCTTTTGGGTAATCGATGATAATAACAGGTCGCCTGAAGTGTTTTTCCACGAGGTAACGTTCATGTTCAGTCTGGAGATCAACACCCCACGAAACAGGATATTCAAATTTCTGACCTGACTTTTCCAGAATAGCTATCGCTTCGGTATAGGCAATTCTTGTAAAATCATTGCTTATTACAAATTCCAGGGTATTTTTCAAGTCCTGATCGTACATTTTTGTGAGAAAATCAATGTCATGTGCAGAATTTTCCAGAATATATCTCACAATATTTTTAAGGAAATCTTCTACAAGGTCCATATTGTCTTTCAGATCATAAAAAGCCATTTCGGGTTCAATCATCCAGAATTCGGCAAGATGGCGTGGAGTATTTGAGTTTTCTGCCCTGAAGGTAGGTCCGAAGGTATAAATATCAGAAAGAGCCATGGCTCCGAGTTCTCCTTCAAGTTGTCCCGATACTGTCAGATTGGTTTCTCTTCCAAAAAAATCTTCCGAATAATTGACCTTCCCGTCTTTTGTGAGTGGAGGTTTTACAGGATCAAGGGTTGTCACCCTGAACATTTCTCCCGCACCTTCACAATCAGAACCAGTAATAATGGGAGTATGCAAATAAACAAAACCCTTGTCATTGAAGTACTTATGAATGGCAAAAGAAAGAGCATGTCGTATTCTTAAAACAGCTCCGAATGTGTTGGTTCTCGGGCGAAGATGAGCAATTGTACGCAAAAACTCCATGCTGTGCTTTTTCGGTTGTAGGGGATATTCATCAGGATGACTGTCTCCCAGTATTTCAAATTTTTCTGTTTGAATTTCAACTCGCTGTCCCTTGCCCATCGATTCTGTAAGCTTTCCCTCGATTTGTAAGCAGGCTCCTGATGTAATTCGCCGCAATTCTGTTTCATCGAATTTTTCGAAATCGACTACTGCCTGTATATTGTTTATGGTAGAACCGTCATTGATCTGTATAAACCTGTTGCTTCTGAAAGTACGCACCCAACCTTTAACTAAAACTTTTGCATTGAGTTCTCCATGTTCTATTAAATCTTTGATTTTTGTTCTTTCGATTGACATATCAATTGATTTGAAAATTTATGCAAAATTAATCTCTATTCTTTCATTAGAAACTTTTCAAGGTATAAAATGAGTTTTATGACAAATATTCATGATACAATTCAAAAAATTATCCATTGTTATTTATAATAATTATGTATTATCATATTCCCCTTTCAGAAAATTGGTAAAAAATGATTTTTAAAATATCTTGCTTCACCAAATAAAAACGTTAAAAGTAATTTTCAACTATCAATCTAAACTATCATGAGACATATGTATTTGAATTCTTTCAGCAAAGTGCTGACAGCACTTGTTATGGTAATTATCGTATCCTGTTCCAAAAAGGATAACACTGCTCTTTTGCCCTCAGGAAGCCTAATCCTTGATGTCGGAATATCTGTTGCCGCTTTCAATGTATACAATCCCTTAAAAGCAGCAGATTTGGATGCATTCATTATTGGAATTTACAATCTGCAGGACGAGGTTGTTGAGCAATACAATGGTGCATCAGAAATTCCTGAAAGTATTGAACTTCCTGAAGGAACTTATTATGCCACAGCTCATTCTGATAACAACGTGCCTGCAGAATTTGACAATCCTTACTATTTTGGCAGTTCCGGAAATTTTGCCATCACTGCCGGACAGACAACTTCTTCAACCATTACCTGTACCTTGTCAAATATCATGGTTACGGTCATATATGAAGAGAACGTTATACAGGATTTTACAAGCTATTCAACTTCTGTTTCAAATTCAGCTGGATCACTCGTTTTTGGCATGGACGAAACCCGGGCCGGATTTTTTGATGAAGGCCCCTTGCATATAGAATCCAACCTTAGCTATTCCGACAATGAAGGAAATATACAAACCAGGAATTTATCAGGAGATATTGCCGGAACTGAAACCGGGAAACATTATGAAATCCATATTGATGCTTCCCTTTCTGATGGAAATGCCTTAATCAGTTTGAACGTTGATGAAACTTATGAAACGGAAATTGTTACATTAAGTGATATAGAAACTGAAATGTCGGGGGAACTCCTCATTACTGAAATCATGTACAATCCT
>CAYORG010000129.1:0-4415 GCA_964406315.1 uncultured Bacteroidales bacterium
ATTGGAATTTTATTGAGGTACAATATTTTTTCAGAGTATGATCTGTAATGATATGTCTCTAATTGATGAAACCTTACACTTATGTGCAGTTCATTTGGAAATCAGATTGTTTAAAAGTTTAAGAAATAATATATTATTTGCAGCGTTTATAAAATTGTATTCGTATTGTTTATTATAAATTCAATATAATCACTAAACATTTAACACTATGAAAATGAACAGGCTTTTAATTATTTTAGTCGCTATTTTTTATATTGTCACTTCTTGTGAGGATGTAATTAAACTTGAGAATGAAATCGGTTTACGATTAATAACCGATAACGATACAACCCAACCTCCTCCTCATGACACTACTGATACTCCTGTTGAGGTTGATACTCTCGATCCTATTCCTGATTCAATTTATAATCCGGATGATTACCCACTCTGCGATACAGTCTGGTCTTTGGAAAATAATTATGATCATCTGTGGAACTGTGCTATTGAAGGTTATGACCCGTTTATTGATTATAGTTTACTAACCGGAACATATTTCTTGTCGAGAGAACAGAACTTTTTCATGGATGAGGATCACACCGATGAATATTATGATCAGGAATATGACTACACTATAACATTCAATGAGGATCATACGTTTATCGAGGTTTTCCAAAGTGTATGCATCCAGACGGGCGTATGGGAAACACATCCTGAAAATGGCAACCGCCTTTGGCTGTTAAATGATCAGGGCGAGTTAACAATCTATAACATTCTTAATTTAGGAGAATTTTCCTGGTCCGATGGCATTGTGCTCAAAGTTGTTACGCTTGATCATGAACAAAGAATGATAATTGATAAAGAATTTTTAAAGATAATCTGAATGAAATGGTGCCTGAAATAAATTCAGGCACCATTATGTATATTCATATCGAAAAAACGAAAGATTAACTTTATTTAAGAGATTATTTACGAGTGGATAAGAATATTCAATTACTCATTGAAAAATGTTATAAAAGAGATATCAGGGCACAGGAGAAACTCTACAAATTGTTCTACAACTATGGAATGAGCATTGCTGTGCGTTATTCGCATAACCTGGATATAGCAGGAGAGGTATATAACGAAAGTTTTCTGAAAGTATTTAAGCGTATCAGGATATTTGACCCAAAGAAGAGTTTCAAGTCTTGGCTGCGTATGATATTAATAAATACAGCAATTGATTACTACAGAAAAGAGATTAGGCACTCATGCCATACTGATATTACTGAATGTGAGACTATTAAGTACTCAGGGGACGTAATTGAGAAACTGAATGCAGAGGATATAATAAAAATATTGCATGAATTACCTAATATGAACAGGATTGTATTCAATCTATATGAACTTGAAGGGTATAAGCATGAAGAAATTTCAGAGATGTTGAATATAACTCGAAGTACTTCACGCTCTTGTCTATCGAGAGCTAAGGAAAAGCTCAGACACATAATAGCAAACAACCATGAAATCTAAAAATATCTCGGAGAAAATATTGATCGATAAGATAAAGAAGGAGTTGCAGAATCATAATTATGAAAATGTAAATGAGAATTGGTTGAAGACGAAAAAAAAACTTATTGGAAAAAGACAAATTGAAAATGATGAATTCAAAAACAAACTATTAAAATATGAAGGAAACAGTAAGAGAATTTATAGTATAGCTGCTTCAATTGCATTAATACTTGGATTATCATATTTTATATATCAATTTTTTATAAAAGTGGAATTCATTGAATATCATACAAGTAAAGATATTCATCAGAAATATGAATTGCCCGATGGTTCTGTCGTGTGGTTGAACATAAATTCAAAAATTAGTTATCCGGATAAGTTTTTTCGAAACAAGAGAATCTTGCATCTTGAAGGTGAAGCCTTCTTCAATATAAGACCTATCCCTGGCAAGACTTATAGAGTTTTAACACCTTTCACTGAAATTGAAGTAGTAGGTACAGAATTTAATGTTAAAGCATATCATGATGAAAATATTGAAGTTGTAACCGTAAAAACAGGTGTGGTTAGTGTTAGAAGAAAGAAGATAGAATATTTATTGCATCCAGGAGAATCTTCTTTACTGAACAAAGCAGATAGTATGTTTATCAAGGAAGAAAATTCAGATGTCAATTATGAGTTTTGGAAAACACAGAAGCTTGAATTCAGGGATACTCCTTTGAATGTTGTAATTAAAACGTTAGAATCAGTATTTCATAAACGGATTGTAATTGTGTCTGCCGGTTTGGATACTATTGGTTTGAATGCTACATATGTGAATTTAGGACTTAATGAAATACTGGATGCAATTGCATTAACACTTGATGTTGAAATAAACCAGGGTATTGATTCAGTAATAATAGCCCAGCCTGAATGATAAAGTACAAAGTTATCTTTACAATAATAGTATTAGTTTCAACTCTGAATATCGGAGCACAGGAAGATATTCTCAAATACAAAATTTCTATTGCTTTCAACAATATCACAAAGCATGAAGCGCTGAAGAATATCGAACAAACCATAGGAATGTATTTTACATTTAAAGAAGGTCTTTCTAATAATGGCGAGATTATTCATGCTTCATACCAGGATGTATCTCTTGAGGAAATTTTGAGTGACCTCTTTAAAAGTGACGAACTAAATTATTTATTATCTGGAAATTTGATCATTGTCAGAAAATCACATAATTCAATAAATAAATCCTGTAAATCTGTTGTTCCCATACTTTGCAATTCTCATCCTCCTGTTAAGTTATCCCATGAATCTCATCCGTATGAATTAATAAAACTTGAACCCCTGGAAGCAAAAATCATTCAGATTAAAAATCAGCATTTGTTGAGCAATGAATCTGTTGAATTTGAAATGGATGTTGATTCATACCACTCTGATTCAAATGATTCGGTTTGTAAAACAAATACCAATAAGTTTTGCTTTAACAATAAAAAGATATTTTCTTCTTATCTGGTTATTGCGTTGCAAAAGAAACAAAGGATTAGTCGTATTGTTACTAAATCAAGTATCCAAAATGAATGCATAAAAGATAAAGTATATTGTGAAGATGACATAAAAGGAAGTTGTGAGTCTGACAGAAAAAGATGTCGACCTTTTAAAACCGGAATTTCAATTTCCCCTCATTTCACATTTTATTCAGGAGATTCAAACATAGGCTATGGAATTTATGGTGGCTTAGATCAGGATATCTGGTATAAAAATAGTATTGCATTCCATACCGGTTTGCAATTTTCAGCTCAAAAAATATCCGTTTTTAAGAAACAACAAGAGTCGAATTTTTCACCCCGGGAAATTACTATTTACTACCTGATTGTACCCTCCTGTATATCATTAACTGTTTATTCAGGTCAGCGATCAAAATACTATTTATCAGGAGGATTATACCATTATTTCTTTTCGAATAAGGACATTTCTATTGACAGAAAGGATACATCTATGGAATGGCTGCAGTATGTATATATCGGGTTTGGAATAGAAAGATCATTATCAAAGAATTTCAATTGGCATGTTGAACCATTTTATCGATTTCCTGTAAACAAAGGCACAACTTATCAGCTTTATTCAAAAACAGGTGTGACAATCAGGATAAGTTTTTCTTATTAAGGAGCATTTAGACATTCACGCGCAGAAAAATCTAGATATCGATTATAAGTTTATTAGAGTTGGAATTCAAAATTGATAATTCATATGAATTAATCCAGAAGCTTTCCTAACTTCATCACCCAGGATTCAATATCTTCCCTCTTCCAGCTATTGAATTTTTTCCTGTTGGGTCTTTTGATCATACCGCCAAAAGCCATTTTGGAAACAGGCTTGACAGGAATTGTTTTAATTTCATTGTCAATGTAATTGACAATGGCTTCTTTCACTACCTTTTCTTTTGGTATTCCTAATTCAACCACTTTATTCAGTGTAGAACCTGCCGTAATAAAAATGGCCAGTTTCTGATCAGAAAAATCATACTTTTTCAAAAATCTCAAAGCACGACAGACCCATTTGCCGTTCACAATGGATGATCCAATAATGATATTATCATAAGTGTGAAGGATTTTCCGGAATTTTCTGATATTGCGAACATTGACCATTCGCACTTCATGAGAAAATCGTAAAACAAGCATTTCACCTATCACCTGGGCTGTTCTTTCGGTTGTACCTTTTCGCGTACCAAATACAATCAGGGTATTTTTCATAAGGAAATTCGGTGATTTTTTAAGACTTTTCAATGTAAAATTAGGGAATTTCACTTCTTTATTCATGATGAAGTGCATAGAACGGAAATTTCTGACCCAAATCGTTACTATTTGGATCTTTGATAGTGTTTTTAGGAGAAAATTTGTTTTATACTATATTGGCAAAACCCATGAAGGCCATTGCGAGGATCCCCGCAATGATAAAAGCAA
>CAYORG010000130.1:0-4390 GCA_964406315.1 uncultured Bacteroidales bacterium
AGAAGATGGGAAAGTGAGAAGATGGGAAAGTGGGAAGATGGGAAAGTGAGAAAGTGGGAAGATGATTATTTGGGGAATTGGTGATTCGTGATTGGTGATTCGTAATTGGTGATTAGTTGAGATGTTTAGGGTTTAGGGTTTAGGGTTTAGGGTTTAGAGTATTGAGACGAGTTGGTAGAAAATGATTATTCGGGGAATCGGAGAATCGATTAAATGAAGATTAATGATTTAGCTTATTCAATATGTATCAGTTAATCATCCGGCATAATGCCTGTAAATATTTTCAGTTAATAAGTAGGACGAATATAAAGGAAAGGGTGTGAATCTAATAGCCCGGGGCGTCGCCCCGGGTATGTGATGCAAAAGGTAAAAGCGTTTCAACTGCCTTCTTTTTTCAGGATTCCGATATTCCATGAAACGCAATTCACCGGTTCACCAATAACAAACTACACGGATTTTGTTGTCAGTGAGCTGAGATTCGTGAAATGTGAAGATGAGGTATTGAGATGTGAGGTTTGAGGAGTTGAAAAGGTGAGATATGAGACCAAAGACTAGTGACCAGTGACTTGTAACTTGAGACTTGCGACTAGTTTTCAATATCAATACAAATAAAAATCTACGGGCATAAGGATCGAAACATCCACAGGTTTTTCTCTTTGCTTTCCCGGCTCCCATAGCGGGGAACTGTTAATTACACGCAGTACTTCACGATCCAATAGAGGATGAACACCCTTTATCAGCCTTGCATCTGTCAGGGTGCCCGTTTTATTTATAGTAAACTGAACATACACTCTTCCGTATATATGTTTCTCAATAGCTTCCCGCGGATATTGAATGTTTTTTCGGACATATTGCCTGAATAAATTCAAATCTCCTCCCCTAAACTCAGGCATTTCTTCCACAATAATAAAAAGATCATTCCTGTCATATTCTTCTTCAGGCATTTTCAGTTCAAGATGAGGCGGTGGTTTATTTGTTATAACGTAAGGATATCTCAGATGTCGTACCTGAGCATCTGTGTTCTTTTGAGTAGTAGTTTCCAATCCTGATTTTTTTGGATCAATAGCCTTTGCATATACTTCCGCATTTTCAATCTTTCCTATTAAATATGCCAATTGCTTTTCGGTTGAATCAGCCTGATATTGCAAACGGGAATTTTGTTCATACGCATACAGCTCAGCATATTTTTGATCAGCTTTCTCAGGATGGATCTCAACATGCATTATCGCACTGTCCAATAATACGCCCCGGGTTAAGATGTCAGAAAGGGAATCTCCGGTATTCTGCTTATTCCCCAAATAGAAAATACCAACTCCAACCAATACTAAAAATGTAGCAGCAATCGATACCAATCCTGCTGTTGCAACTTTAAAAGATTTATCCTTCTTCTTATTCCTGGCATTCCATGTTCTCTGCAAATCTGAGATACCTCCTGCAAATTCTTTCTCATCATCAAAATAGACAGTACCTGCAATAGCTTCTCTGCAAAATTCGCACGATTCAAGATGTTTACTCACTTCTTCTTCCTGCTTCACTGACAGTTCTCCCTTCATAATTCCTTGTATTGCATCGGCTGTCAGGCATCCCTGCTTTGTAAACAACCTTATATGTCGACCACTCTTTGTCATTTTCTTTCTTTTACCAATAGTTTGAGTTTTCGCTTTCCGTTTTGTATGTAACTTTTTACCTGTTTTAGAGTATATCCCGTTTCTGAAGCAATTTCCTTATACGACATATTTTGAAAATACATCATTTCCAGACATTTACGCTGACCGTTTTTCAATTGCCTCAACGAACCGTTTATTTTATTTATTGCAATCTCTTCTTCATTATCCTGATGCAAAACAGAGGCATTTTCCACATCAGAATTCCTGAATATTTTCCATTTCTCTATATCTACTTCTCTTTTGGCCTTTCTTAATTTCATCAGGCAATCATTTCTGCTGACCATGTGTATCCATCCTTTGAAATATTGTATATCAAACTCAAGAAGCTTTTCATCGAGTGATTCGAAAATTTCCATCACTGTATCTTTGGCTAATTCCGTATTTTTTAAATACTTCATGCAAACAGCAAAAACCAGATGCATATACCTGTTAAAAAACTCACCCAGAACTTCCTTATTTTTAAATTCCCGGTAGTGTTTTATTAAATCCGAATCAGATAATTCACTGAATGGATCAGCATCAGACCGTATGGTAATAAACCTCCTCATTACAATTGTCAGAAGTATTCCTGCTTTACCAGTAAATACTCAACAATCGGGCCATAATCATGGAATTGATAATGACAATAAAAATGCCGGCAGGATTTTATGGAATATGAGATGAAGATGCATCTTATTAATAAACAATGAAAAGTCTAACTTAAAATTTACTGTCATGATCTCAAAAAAAACAAATAAAGCAGACCTTGAAAAGAAAAGATCTCTTTTCTTCGAGATAGGTCTTGTAATTGCCCTGGCAATTGCCCTGATAGCATTTGAATGCACTCCTGTCGAAAAGCCTGCAGACAATTTTCTCAGTTACCTTGATGATCCCATCAATGAAGAGCTTGAAATAGATATTACCCGTGTTGAGAAAAAGAAAGAAATGAAAAAGCCGAAAGCAATTGAAATTAAGATTATTAAAAATGAAGTTGATCTCCCGGGAGATGATATTGACCTGGATATGGATGTTGATATAGATGATTATGTTTTTGATATTCCGGAGTTACCAGATGAACCCGGTGTAGAGGATACATTTTTTATTGTTGAATATATGCCTGAATACAGAAACGGAGGACTGCAAAACTTCCACAAACACATCCAGGAAATCGTTAAATATCCGCGGGAAGCTATTGATTTGGGATTAGAAGGAACAGTATATCTGACATTTGTAGTAGATAAAAGAGGGTTTATCAGCAACATAAAAATAATACGAGGGATCGACCCTCTTCTGGATAATGAGGTAATTGCCGCGATAGAAAAATCAGAACAATGGAAACCGGGTATACAAGCCGGCCGAAAAGTAAATGTTTCTATGTCAATGCCCGTAACCTTCAGATTGCAGTGATGGTATTCACTGCATCTTTTCCTTTATTTTAAATTAATTTATTGATTGCGGCTTTTTTACTAACATAAATTCAACCAATACGTTAGTTGCAACCTGGAATAGACAATTCACCATAACCGGATCATTTCACCGGGGGACTCAAACAGTATTTCAACCTGTTTTAATAAAGTAATCCTGTACTGACATCTTAGATGATCAGTTCATTTTGTTGATAACTAACAGATAGGCTGAAAAATATCAATTCACAAAATTGCTATTATTGCGAAGCTGAAATGTTACGTATTTATTTTTTAGTATTAGTTTTTTGTCTCTGTGCCGGTAATAGTAACGCCATTAAGATATCTGATGCGGATAGCTTTCAAGCAGGGAACAATCGCACAAATCTGCAGGATAGTGTCGATTATCTTCTGCATTTGGCTCTTGCATCCATCCGGCCATATCCTTCAAAAGCTTTTTTAATTGCATCCAAAGCAAAACAGATCTCCGAGCAGAACAAATGGGAAGAAAGGACAGCAATTGCCAGCAAATATATGGGGGAATCCAAAATCGAACTGGAAGATTTTTATGAGGCAAAGAAGTATTTGCTGGATGCGCTGGATTTTTATGATGAAAGCAATCCTGCCGTAACCGGTGATATTTACCTCCTTTTGGGAAAAGTGAACTATTATCTTGCCGAATATCATCAGGCCAGTCTCAATTATCGTTGTGCTATTGAATTGTTTGAACACACAGGAAATATTGAGAGTATTGCAAAATCTTATCAAAACATCGGATTGATCCATCACAGCCTGAAAAACCTGGAAAAGGCTTCTTATTATTATAATAAAGCACTTGAGATCAATAAAGAAATACAAAATGATACAAACATTGCAGGGCTGTATCAAAATTTGGGAATCATTTATTATCATAATAACGACTATGGAAAGGCACTTGATTATTATGAAAGATCCATTCATATGTACCAGGAATTATCCGATACCCAAAATATCGCAACCACTTTCAGCAATATTGGTCTGATTCAGCTTAACCAGGGTGAATACGATAAAGCCTTCAAAAGTTTTAAGAAATCGAAGGAGTATTTTGACAGGATCGACTTTAAATTAGGCAGAATGTGGGCATTACACAACATGGGAACCGCCCGGCTTTATCAGCAGGATTTTAAAAATGCAGAACAATACTACACAACAAGTCTTACCGAAGCCAAACAATTGAATATTCCGGAAGGGATCATGTCAAATCTTGAAGCTCTGACTGAATTATCGGAACAACAGGGCGATTATGAAAAAGCTTACAATTACTATGTAGATCATACCACATTGCGTGATTCAATTCATTCC
>CAYORG010000131.1:0-4347 GCA_964406315.1 uncultured Bacteroidales bacterium
AAGTGGGATTGTAATACATAGGATCGTTTGACCGGTTAAAGTCATCAAGGCATGCTACGGTCAGAAAACCGGTCAGGAGAAAAAAATAGATCACCAGATGAATTCTTGTGTTCATATTAAACCAGATTTTCTTCAATAAAATTAATCAAAGCATGAATAATTATACCATGAATTTCCTGGATGCGATCAGAATAACCACTATGGGATACCCTGATTTCCACATCACAGATCTGAGCCAGTTTTCCTCCATCATTCCCGGTAAGGGCAACAATTTTCATCTGTCTTTGTTTAGCAGTTTTAGCAGCATTGATCATGTTTTGGCTGTTTCCGCTGGTACTGATGGCCAACAGAACATCTCCGTTATTTCCATGTGCCTCTAAATAGCGCGAGAATATATTGTCAAAACCATAATCGTTTGCCGCACAAGTAATATGCGAAGGATCTGATATTGAAACAGCTGCAAAAGCTCTGCGGTCTTCCTTGAACTGACCGGTAAGTTCTTCGGCAAAATGCATAGCATCGCACATCGATCCTCCATTGCCGCAGGAAATCAGTTTACTTCCTCTGGCTAATGCATTGGCCATAATGTTACCCGCCCGTTCAAGGGCTTTAAAATTTGCCTCGTCAGAAATAAATTTTTCTAATACTTCTTTGGCTTCCAGAAAATCTTCCTTAAAATTACTCATAATTGCAGTAGATTAATTTATTTGCCAATAATAAACAATAAACGCAAAAACTTCAATATTTTGTCTGCTTATGAATAAAAAACTGCGTCAGAAACTGTTTGAGATCATTTTTGAAGCTGATACTCCGGCAGGAAAGGTATTCGATATATCCTTACTTATTGTCATTGTTCTGAGCATTGTAACTGTCATGTGCGAGAGTGTACCAACACTGCGAAAAGGCAATATCAATCTGTTTAAAAGTCTGGAATGGGGATTTACCATAATATTCAGCATTGAATATATTTTAAGGATTTATGCATCGAACAACAAATGGAAATATATATCCGGCTTTTATGGGATTATTGATTTGCTGGCTATATTACCTGCTTTTTTGGGATTATTTATTGCTGGGGCACATGGTTTTCTCGTTATTCGTGGATTTCGTCTTTTACGGATTTTCAGGGTACTTAAAATAAGCAGGTATTCAAAGGCTGGAGAAATTCTTAGAAATGCCCTTGTAGCAAGCAGGGATAAGATAGGGGTCTTTCTTTTTGCTATTATCACTACTGTATTATGTATCGGTACACTCATGTATCTGATAGAAGGTGAAGCTCACGGTTTCACAAGCATTCCGAAAAGTGTATACTGGGCTGTGGTAACACTCACAACAGTTGGCTATGGTGATATTACTCCTCAAACAACAATAGGTCAGTTCTTTTCAGGATTGTTAATGATTATTGGGTATGCCATTATTGCAGTACCTACGGGTATCATTACATTGGAAGTAGCCCGGTCAGAAAAAAAGAAAATCACTACGCAAGTTTGTCCTGAATGCATGAAGGAGGGACATGAAGAAGGCGCGATTTACTGTAAATATTGTGGAGCCAGATTAAATGATGATTAACTTGTGGCACGATTTTTTATCATACCCTAATTGGAATCAAACCAAAATTAAAAGAGTAAATTTGCATTTAAATTTAAACGAATGGCACTAAGTTTTTTCAGAACATACAAGAACAAGCAATTTAATTACCATCCACTTTTTTATAACCGGCAAAGGGAAGAATTACAGGAAAGGATAAAAAGAATCGAACGCGAGGAGAAAGGAATACTGGATAAAAATTATTCACCGGGAATCATTAAAGGTTCGTTCAGACATTTACGATCATACAGATCCAAATCAAACAGAAATTCATCCATCAGGCTTATTATCATAGCGATCATTCTATTGGCGCTGGTATATTACATTTTCAGAATTTAAACCGGATCTATGTCTGATATTATTCAACTTCTTCCCGATTCTGTTGCCAATCAAATTGCTGCTGGTGAAGTAATTCAACGTCCTGCTTCAGTGGTTAAAGAACTTCTTGAGAATGCAGTTGATGCCGGAGCTGACGAAATTGCAGTTGCAGTAAAAGATGCAGGAAGAACACTGGTACAAGTTGTTGACAATGGCGTAGGAATGTCAGATACTGATGCACGACTGGCGTTTGAACGACATGCTACCTCCAAGATCCGGAATGCTGAAGACCTGTTTGAGATCAGGACAAAGGGATTTCGGGGAGAGGCACTGGCATCGATAGCTGCTATTGCACAGGTCGTATTACGAACCAGGCAAACGAATGAAGACATTGGTACTGAAATAAGCATTGATGGTTCTGAATTGAAACACCAGGAACCTGTAAGTTGTGGTTCAGGATGTAACTTTCAGGTAAAGAATTTGTTTTTCAATGTCCCTGCCCGAAGGAAATTTTTAAAAAGCAATACCACAGAACTGAAGCACATAATGAATGAATTTCAACGAATCGTTTTGGCCCATCCTGATATTAAATTTAGTCTCAGCCATAATGATTCAATCATTTATACTCTGCTGAAAACAAATCCAAGACAGAGAATAATTCATGTTTTTGGAAAACACGTAAATACCTATCTTAACAGCATTGAGAACAGTACTACTTTGTTAAGTATCAAAGGATTTGTCGGCAAACCCGAAAGTGCCCGAAAAACAACCGGGGAACAATTCTTTTTTGTTAACAACAGGTATATGCGGCACCCGTATTTTCATAAAGCGGTTATGCGTGCATACGAAAAGATATTGCCACCTGATACCTACCCGAGTTATTTTTTATTTTTAAATACAGACCCGGCAAATATTGATGTTAATATACATCCGACAAAAACTGAGATTAAGTTTGAAAATGAACAGGCGATTTTTCAGATAATACAAGCGGCAGTGAAAGAATCGCTGGGGAAATCCAGTGCTATGCCTTCTATCGATTTCGAATCGTCAGATGTAATTGATATACCGGTATTGAGAAAAGATACTGAAATTAATGCGCCTTATGTCGAAATAAACCAATCATTTAATCCATTTGACAAGAACACGTTCAAAACAACCGATCATAAAAGAAATCTCGACCAGTGGGAGAGATTGTATTCGGGTATTGAGAGTGAACAAAGGGAAATTACTTCCCGTAAAGAATCTCTTTTTATGGATGATTCTGAAGCCATGTTAAACGATCATACGGAAGGGTATATTCAAATCAATCGAAAATACATACTTACTTCAGTAAAATCAGGATTGATGGTTATTGATCAGAAACTGGCTCATGAACGAATTTTGTTTGAACAGTTTATCAGGAATATTGCACATAATAAAAATATAGCTCAAAGGGAGTTGTACCCAACAAAAATAGACCTTGAACCTTCTGATTATATGCTTGTTAAAGAAATTTCGGCAGAATTGGCACTTCTGGGCATTGAAGTAAGTGATTTGGGGAGCAATACGGTAGTTATTAATTCTTGTCCGGATGGAATGGATTCTTGTGGGCCTCAGGAAATGATTGAACAATTGCTGGAGGAGTATAAAGTAACAAATCAGAAAATAGGGTCATCAATAACTCAGGCAGTAGCAGCATCTCTGGCAAAGGCTGCTTCAATCGAATATGGAAAGGTCTTATATCCTGAAGAAATGCACAGACTTGTAGATGAGCTCTTTGCCTGTGAAAACCCGAATTATTCACCAACCGGGAAAAAGATTATTGCTATCATGAACTTTGAAGAATTAGAAAAATTGTTGAACTAGATAAAGACAATTGAGTGTAAATTGAAAATACTGAATAATGAGCATGTATAACAGAGGAAAATTATTTGGATCACTGCCGCAGGTAACAAAAAGCTTATTGGTCATTAATATCATTGTGTTTGTTATTACCGCATTGCTTCAAAAAACTACGGTATTGCCATATTATCTGCGACTTTATAATTTTCAATCGGAGTTGTTCAGACCTTATCAGTTGATTACACACATGTTTATGCACGGCAATATCTTTCACATATTCGTGAACATGTTTGGTTTGTTTATGTTTGGCAGGGTACTTGAAAATGTATGGGGCAGCAGAAAATTTTTTATTTTATATATGCTAGCCGGCTTAGGAGCTGCCTTGCTTCAGCTGGGCATAAATTACTTAAGTCTTGAAGTATTGCAAAACTCTCTGGATGCTTTTCATTTGTCACCTTCACCTGAATTGTACTGGAAAATTGTTCAAAAGTATAAATATGCAGTAAGCAATGAGGCAAAATATATAGCGGAAAGATGGTTTGAGAATCCTGATAGTGGAAGCCTCTTTCAACAAGCGTGGAATGAGTTGTTACGCATGCAATCCAGGATTGTAAATATACC
>CAYORG010000132.1:0-4336 GCA_964406315.1 uncultured Bacteroidales bacterium
GGTACATCATCTCCCATCAACATAGAAAATATTCTATCTGCTTCGGCAGCACTTTCAATGGTAACCTGTCTCAATGTTCTTTGTTCGGGATTCATGGTGGTCTCCCAAAGTTGCTCCGCATTCATTTCTCCCAAACCTTTGTATCTCTGAACATGAACACTGCCATCTTTTCCTTTGCCATATTCCTCAATAGCACTGAGTCTTTGTTCCTCAGTCCATGCATATTGCTGTTGTTTGCCTTTCTTAATAAGATAAAGCGGAGGCGTGGCAATGTAAAGATGCCCTCTGTTTATGAGCTCTTCCATATGTCTGTAGAAAAAGGTCATAATCAATGTTGCAATATGACTTCCATCCACATCAGCATCTGTCATAATTACAATTTTGTGGTATCTCAGCTTATCCAAATTCAATGCTTTTGTATCTTCTTCCGTACCCACGGTAACTCCCAAAGCCGTATAAATATTCTTTATCTCTTCGTTATCGAAGATTTTATGGGGCATTGCCTTTTCTACATTCAGAATTTTGCCCCGTAACGGAAGGATGGCCTGAAAATTCCGGTCTCTCCCCTGCTTTGCAGTTCCACCGGCAGAATCACCTTCTACCAGGAATATTTCACTCACTTCGGGATCGCGGTTGGAGCAATCTGCAAGTTTTCCCGGCAAACCGGAGCCGGAGAGTACATTTTTTCTCTGTACCAGCTCCCGCGCTTTGCGTGCAGCATGGCGTGCCTGCGCAGCAAGAATCACTTTCTGCACAATTGTTTTCGCATCCTTTGGATTCTCTTCCAGATAATTGCCCAGCATATTACTCACTGCCTGATCCACAGCCCCCATTACCTCGGTATTCCCAAGTTTGGTCTTTGTTTGTCCCTCAAACTGAGGTTCAGCAACTTTCACTGAAACAATAGCTGTCAGTCCCTCACGAAAATCATCACCGCTTATATCAAACTTAAGCTTGGAAAGAAGACCCGACTTATCTGCATAAGTTTTCAAAGTACGTGTAAGACCTCTTCTAAAGCCGGCAAGATGAGTTCCACCCTCAATAGTATTTATATTGTTAACATAAGAATGTATATTCTCTGCAAAAGAAGTGTTGTATTGAAGAGCAATTTCCACCGGAGTTTCATTTTTCTCTGTTTCAATATGAATTGGAGCTTCAATGAGTCTGTCACGCGTTTGATCAAGCAGCTCAACAAACTCTATCAGCCCTCTTTCGGAATGAAATACTTCTTTGGGATGATTACCGCCGTTTCCATTCTCCTCCAGTTCACGCAAATCCGTAATCTCCAGTTTGATTCCTTTATTCAGATAAGACAGCTCCCTTAAACGTGAAGCTAGTATTTCAAAATTATACTCTGTAATATTGAATATTGTGTTATCCGGTTTAAACCATACTTCAGTCCCGGTAACCGAGGTCTCGCCAATAATCTTAACATCATAAAGAGGTTTTCCTCTTTCATATTCCTGCATAAATATCTTTCCTTCGCGATGCACCACAACCTTTAATTTTTCAGAAAGAGCATTTACACAAGACACTCCGACTCCATGAAGTCCTCCTGATACCTTATATGAATCTTTATCAAATTTTCCACCTGCATGCAATACGGTCATTACAACTTCAAGCGCAGATCGTTTTTCCTTTTCATGCATTCCTGTAGGAATTCCACGACCATTATCTTTTACCAGAATGGAATTGTCCTCGTTGATTGTAACTTCAATATGGTCACAATGACCTGCAAGCGCTTCATCGATTGAATTATCAATTACTTCATACACAAGATGATGCAAACCTTTTGTTGAAAGATCTCCTATGAACATTGCCGGTCTTTTCCTCACTGCCTGCAGTCCTTCCAATACCTGTATACTCTCTGCAGAGTATTCATCTTTGGAGATTTGTTTTTTAATTAACTCCTTTTCGCTCATTTTTCTTGATTTAAATACACATCACCACTATATGCTTTTTCAGCATGCCTATTTGCATTTTGTCGATAAGCAAAAGAGGTTTATTTTTTATGAAAATATTGTTTGTTATCCACATAATAATCACAGGAAACCGGTCCTGAAAATATCAACACAAAGATAGTAAAAATACGTGGGTGATTTTCTACTAAAATTACTAAAAATCTAGTTGTTATCAACAATTCATCAACATTGTAACCAATTCATAGCGAGATGTTTAATGGGGAATGAATTTCAAAACTTATACGTTACTCCGAGAAGCACATTCAGACGCTGTGAAGGATATTGATTCCAGACATAATATTTTTGTCCCAAAAGATTGTAAAAATGTACAAAACCTGTTAGAATATTTGAGTATTTGTATTCAAATTTTACATTCAAATCGAAGACCGGATCAAGCTGAACTGGTTCGTCGGGATTATCATAGTTTTTTGCATATCGTTTGCCTAAAGTGATAAAATCAATCTCCGCATATATCTTTTGTTTGAAATTGTACCTCGTATTAAAAAGCATATCAAATGCAGGTTTGTGCCATGGCTTGGCTTCACCGGTCATTTTGTAACTGTATATATTCGATTTCAAAAAGAAGGATAAATACGCAAACGGACTCCACTGAAGCTCTCCGTAATACTTTACCAGGTCAGCATCATCATATACAATTGAAAACTGATTTTCAAGGTTTGTCAAGGTATCATTCACATAGAAAATCACATCTTCACGAGCTTCAAAAGTTGCACTTAAACGATAGGATGAGTTTTTACTTAATCGTCCGTCAAGTCCGCCATATCCAACAAATCTGTGCACCGTGTTCCTGGGCATAGAACCTGGAATCACATAAGGGTTTTCTATCGTAATCTCCTCATAATCATTATCTTCTATATAACCGGTAACGCCAAAAAAGGTAATCAAAGCTTTATCAATAACCTGAAATCTTATACTGGCTTCCGGAAAGATATATGCTTGTTTCTCATCGGCATATTTATCATAGAAAAATCTGCCTCCAAATTCTATTTTCCACTCTTCCTTTTGTTTTGAGATCACAGGTCGTAACCCGATAAGATTCATTGTATAATTGCCTGTAGTATCTTTATGTGTATAGTAATTTATATCGGCATCTAATCCAATACCAAATGTACCTATATGATAATTGAGTGAAGTTGCAAGATCTACTCCCGGCTGTTTGGTAGAAAAATGATCCTGATAGTAATTTCCGTTCAGTGTCAGCAAATATTTGAAAGAATTTGAATCGGCATTGGTTGAATATACACTTGTTTGAGCATAAATTTTGAAAAACGACTGTTTAATATCTCTTGCTTCCAGATCAGGCAGTGAATCGGGAGGAAAGTTGTCTATATTGTAACCATAATGCCTCACTCTATGAGTATTTGCTCCAATGTCTGCTGTCAGGTTTACGTTTTTGTAAAATCTCTTTCCATATACTGCCAGATCGTTTTTCCCGTAACCGGCAGGTACCTTTGCCCCGTTGTCGAGTTTTAGATTTGTATGGGATGATTTGTGGAATACATAAGCTCCCACCGCATATTCTTTTGATCTCAGGTTATGAATGCTGAATTCTGCCAGCGGTGTCCAATAATTCCCAAGTCCCAGCTTTACATAGCTATTGTATAATTTATCAAGCGGTGTACCAACCATTTTAGCAGATTTAATGGGCCTGGGAGAAAAATCGGATTGAATCCCGGAAGGCAGCACAGTATAATCAATGCTTGTATTGAGCTGAATTGTATCGGTAATGGAAGGCATATTACTTATCTTGTCAACATCTGCAACTTCCGGTTTATAGGTTGACACTACATATACTTCTTTATTGATGTTTTGTGCATGAAGCATCAATCCATGGATCAATAATACGATACATACAATCGCTGATCGCTTAATGCTATTTCTTAAACTATATTCCCGTATCATCATGATCATTCAATGTTTACTTCTACATCCTGTGCTTCAACAGGCTGTTCATCAATTGATTGCAATCTTTCTATCTCAGTCTTCTTTTCTCTTGCCATAGATAAAATTCCATCATCAGTTATTTCATAATAATCTATAATACTTTTCAGAGTCTGAATAGCCTGAAAGTAATCCCTTTTTTGAGAAAAGATGTCTGCCCAGAGAATAAAGCTTCTGGCTATCCAATATTCATGCGGGGATGCCTTTTCACTAAAATCCAGAATTTCCTTTTCAGCTTCAGTATAATTCTTCTGTTTCATATACAGCTCAGCAAGTCTGTATTTTGATTCAGCTCCTTCAATACTCATTACTTCGTTTGAGATCTTTTTGTATTCTTCGATGGCCAATGCATTGCGTCCTGTTTCCTGTAACGATCGGGCAGTAACGTATTGGGCCTCACGGATCAGTTCCGG
>CAYORG010000133.1:0-4122 GCA_964406315.1 uncultured Bacteroidales bacterium
ATTAATCATACTTAGGTTTACGAAACCAAAAATCGTGCAAAGTAAAACCAAATGTAATGATATGATAGTTTTCTTTTATCAGGTCATTATTGGTTGTTCCTCTTACACCATATTCATAGGACAAATTAAAAGAAGAATATGTGTATAATTTGCTTGGATTTCTCCAGGGTAAACCTAATCCGATACTGAATCCATAGTCGTTTATTTGTGTTCCTGCGATATTAAGATAAGTATTTGTAAAATGGCCTCCTATACGATAATGTATTCTTTCAATGTAGGAAGCTCGTTTTCTGCTTGAAAAGGGGACAGGAATATATTCTGCTCCAAATCGCCAGGAATTATATTTGCTCAGGTTCTGGTGTTCTTTGTTTATTGTAGTATTTCTGAAATCCTGAGAAGAAAACTCTGTTGTAATAAAAAGTTTATTGTTATACACATAGGAAAATCCAAGTCCGTATTTCATGGGCATTGTAAAAGAGCCAGATGAATCGGTTACAATCTTGAAGGTATCAACATATATCAATCCTGCTCTGAAAAATCCTCTATTGGTAATAGAATTTTCTTTGACTTTTATGTTTGTTTTGCCATCAAAGGTAGCACCCAGAATAAAGGTATGCTTTTCGCCATAAGTTTTATAAGCCTGCAATCCAAAACGGAAATAAAAATCACTTGCAATGTATTCTTCCTGTATACGTGTGAATGCTACTATTTCGTCAGGATTAGTATAAACTGCATTGAGATCTGCATTATCAATAATGCGTTCTTTATCAAGCGATCCAAACAGATAACAAGCATTCACTCCGATTGAAAGAAAATTCTTTATTTCATAAGATGTACCGAAATAAAACTCGTTAAGCCCTCCATCGCCTTGGTAGTCAATTGAAATATAACTGTATTCTTCAGCTAAGGGATATTCCCTGAAAAGATAATTTATCCTGCTATAGGGTACGAGACCAATACTGAATTTCCACCATTTTGCTATTGGAAATCCAATAGCAAGATATTCAATATTAAGGTTGTTTGTCTTATCCTGATCAAGATTGGTATTGATTAAAGAGCTTCTACCTGTAATGCCACCCTGAAAGAGAAATGACATTGTATCTTGTGAAGTGTAGGATGCAGGATTCAGATAATTAATCTGGTTAAATGGCCGTAGGGCAATTGAACTACCTCCAAGAGATCTGTTATAACTTAGTCCTGTATTTATCAAATCTCCAATGGCAAATCTTGAGTACGGATTATTGATGTAATTCTGACCGAAGATTGATAAGGGGAATATGAAATAATAAAGAGTTATAACCTTAAAGAGTCTACGCATTATATTCTAAAATGAAATTTAATCCTATAAGTGTTAAGTTTGAAACAGCAAAGATGGGTTTTTTTAGCATATTATCAAAAAATTGACTGTCTCCACCTGTAAGTAAAACAACAAGTTGAGGATATTTATAGCCAATTTTTGTTAAATACCCTTCAATTTCAAAGATCATTCCATTTTGTACCCCGTTAACGATAGCTTCTGTCGTATTTTTACCTATTGTTTTTATGCTTTTTGATTTTTTCAAATATGGTAATTTTGCAGTAAAATGATGCAAGGCATTAAATCGCATATCCAAACCAGGAGAAATAGTACCGCCCAGATAGGTATTTTTTTCATTTATAAGATCGAATGTGATTGCTGTTCCGGCATCTATAATTAACACATTTTTGTTCGGATAAAGATAACATGCTCCAGCAATGGCAGCTATCCGGTCGTTTCCTAAAGTCTCAGGTGTTTCGTATGTATTTTTAAAAGGAATTGAGGTCTCATGATTTAACAGGATGGTATGAATTGAACTCCGGGAAAGAAAATCCATAACTTCCGCAGGTGTATTTTGAACAGTTGAAATGATACAATGACGAATCTGCAGATTTCTATTTATGAGATATTCAATATCTTTTTTGATGGAGTCAGCCGATTCTAAAAAATCGATCATTTTGTGTTCGCTGAAAACAGCATATTTTGTTTTGCTATTCCCTATATCAATTACTAAATTCATTTGTAATCATTAAAATAATTCTATTGATCCCCTTTAAGTATCTGGGTAAGAAACAAGATTGCTTTGTTTAAACCGGATATTTCGTCAATGGTGATCGTAAGTTTGTTTTTCATTTCTTTCATCCTGAAATGAGCAGGTTTTTTTTGAACAAAGTTGAGAATTTTTGTGAAAGTATCTGAATGAAAATAATATGAATCTCTTTCCGATATAAAATGGGCGATCAGTTTGTTATTTTTTATTATGACTTTTTCAAATCCTAATTTTTCAGCCACCCATCGAAGTCTCACAATCTGCAACAGATCTTTTGTCGGATGAGGCAGAGGACCAAAGCGATCAACAAGGTCATCCTCAAATTTTATAAGTTCTTTTTCATTAGCAATAGAATCCAATTGTCGATACAAACGAATTCTCTCGGATATATTTGACACATATTCATCAGGCAAATGAATTTCCAGGTCAGTATCTATTGTACAATCTGTAAAATACTCTGTTTCCTTTTGCTGAAGTGCTGATGCTTCATCATTTTTTTTGTAAAGATCTTTAAATTCATTTTCTTTTAATTCTCTTAAGGCCTCATTTAGTATTCTATTGTAAGTATCAAATCCTATATCGGCAATAAAACCACTTTGTTCAGCTCCGAGCAAATTGCCTGCTCCTCTGATATCCAAATCCTGCAAAGCAATGTTGAAACCGCTTCCTAAATCAGAATACTCTTCAATTGCTTTTAATCTTCTTCGTGCTTCCAGAGTTATGGATGTTAGGGGAGGAGCAATTAAATAGCAGAAAGCCTTTTTATTGGATCTTCCAACTCTTCCTCTTAGCTGGTGCAAATCGCTCAAACCAAAATTTTGAGCATTGTTTATAAAAATTGTATTTGCATTGGGAATATCCAGGCCTGATTCAACAATAGTGGTTGAAACCAGGACATCGCAATTTCCACTGACAAAACTAAGCATGATCTCCTCCAGCTTTTGGCCTTCCATTTGTCCATGTCCAACGGCTGTTTTAACAAATGGACATAATTTCTTAATCAGCGCTTCAACTGCAAGGATATTTTGTATATGGTTGTGAATAAAAAATACTTGTCCGCCGCGACTTACTTCAAACTCTATGCCTTCTTTTATAATACTTTCATTAAAAGTATGCAATTCGGTTATTATTGGATGTCGGTTTGGAGGAGGAGTATTGATTACTGATAAATCTCGTGCGCCCATCAACGAAAATTGCATGGTCCTGGGTATAGGAGTTGCTGTCATTGTTAATGTATCCACATCGAGTTTCATTCTTTTCAGTTTTTCTTTTGCAGTTACTCCAAACTTTTGCTCTTCATCAATAATCAGCAATCCCAGATCTTTAAATTTTATGTCTTTACTAAGCAGTCTGTGTGTTCCGATCAGGATATCAATTTTCCCGGATTCTGTTTCAGACAGTATTCTTTTTTGTTCTGCATTTTTTTTTAATCTGCTAATGAATTCGATAGTACATGGAAAATTGTTCAAACGTTCGTTAAAGGTAGTGTAATGCTGGAGGGCAAGTATTGTTGTTGGAACTAATATTACAACCTGTTTGCTATCAGTAACTGCTTTAAATGAAGCACGAATTGCTATTTCAGTTTTTCCAAAACCAACGTCACCGCATATTAATCTGTCCATTGGTGTATCTGATTCCATATCAGATTTCACAACCAGAGTTGCATTTAACTGATCGGGAGTATCTTCATAAATAAAGGAAGCTTCTAATTCTTCCTGCAAATATGTGTCCGGTGAAAATTGAAATCCGGTCTGTGATTTTCTCTTTGCATATAGTGCAATAAGATCTTTCGCAATATCCTTTACTTTTTTCTTGGTATTATCCTTTAATTTTTGCCATGCCCCGGTACCAAGCTTATAGATTTTTGGTACTGTTCCATCTTTTCCTTTGTATTTTGAAATTCTGTGCAAAGCATGAATATTGACAAATAAAATATCATTGTCGCGATAAACCAATTTAATTCCCTCCTGCATTTTGCCATTCACTTCAATTTTTTCCAGGCCACCAAATCGACCTATTCCATGATCGATATGCACAATGTAATCTCCTGGTTTCA
>CAYORG010000134.1:0-4112 GCA_964406315.1 uncultured Bacteroidales bacterium
TCGGCGAACTCTTCATTTACAGGGCATCGAAAGATGCCCATTTTAAAGTTTTCCAAGCCTTAAATAAAAGCTCACAAAAAGTCAATAGGAACTAAACTTTGAAAAATTATAAATTTCCCTCACAATGAGGTAAGATTGGTATTATTGTTGGATAGTGTATAGAAAAAGACGGTTATGAGAGAGATTTTTGCAAATATACTGGTAGTTGAGAGAGAGGGACTGAAGGTTTCTGCCTCTTTCATGGACACAAATAAGCTAACGGCTTTGAATATAAAAATGGTTAAACAGATTTTGGTAAAACTTATTACCAGACACGGCACACAACTTGAACTCGATATGTCAGGAATCCGGTTCATTGACAGCAGTGGTTTCGACACCCTGAACCTGATTCACCAGCTCGGGAAAAAATACAACTCGACATTTGTACTGACGGGAGTTGAAATGGAAGTTTTGGATATGATGGATTTGTTGAGAAAGTACCATATTTTTCACATACATCAGGTAACACCTGCCTGTTGATAAAACTCCTCTATATTTCTCTCTATATATATCCAAATTCCCGCAATCTTTTGCGGGAATTTTTATTTTTCAGATTTTTCCTCCGACAATTTCCCTGATCACCTCCGCAGCACAGAAACACCCAAAAACTGCCGGCATATATGAAATGGTCCCTATCACCGATCCTTTATTGCCTCTTCCATCCGTTACCTGAATGGAATTTTTAAACACTTTTTCGGGTGAAAATACAACCCGTATCCCTGTGCGGATATTCAGCCTGTGAAGGTATTTCCTTACCATGCTGGCAAACCTGCAATGATGTGAATCCGCAATATCACAAACCTCTATCCGACCCGGATCCATCCTGCCACCCGAACCCATAGAACTAATGATCTTAATTCCGGCTTTTACTCCTTCGGCTAACAATGTCACTTTGGGTGTGAGAGTATCAATGGCATCCACAATATAGTCGTAATCATTTGCAAGAATATCGCTGACATTGCTTTCATCAAGAAATTTGTCCACGAGATGTAACTTCAATTCAGGATTTATTCTCATCAATCTTTCGGCAACAACTTCAGTTTTCTTCATTCCCTCAGTGGAAACCAAAGCAATGATCTGTCTGTTCCGGTTCGAATACTGGACCACATCACTATCCACAAATGTAAGCTCACCAATTCCTGCACGACATAACTGCTCAGCGGCATAGCCTCCCACACCGCCAAGTCCTGCTATGAAAACGTGAGTATCTTCCAACTTCCGAATGTTTTCTGAACCCACAAGGAGCTCTGTTCGAGTTTTCCAGTCACTTTTCATCACAAGTCTAGATTCAAATTAAAGTATTCATATTCTGCAACTTATATTTTCATGTCAATCTTTTTGGTCTTTGTTGCCTCACACTGTTTTTATTTTTAATTGTGTTCCTGTCTGCCGGCAGGCAGGCGGCGAACCGACCGAAGGGAGCTCACGAATACCATTGAAATTATTATTATGAGTAACCCTCATCATATAAACTTTTCGTCAAAGAACAATTTACTGGCTACGCCGAGCTCCCCCGATTAATCGGGGTCGGTTCATGTCCTTGTTGTTTTTGTTCCTTATAAAATAAATTTCCTCAATGATGAGGGGTTCATGAGTATAAATTTTTGTGTTAAAGTATTGATTTTCTATTGTTTAATTGTTTTATCAATCGTAATGGTACCTGTTGCCTCACACTGTTTTTATTTTTAATTGTGTTCGGCGAGCCCTCATCATATAAACTTTTCGTCAAAGAACAATTTACTGGCTACGCCGAGCTCCCCCGATTAATCGGGGTCGGTTCATGTCCTTGTTGTTTTTGTTCCTTATAAAATAAATTTCCTCAATGATGAGGGGTTCATGGTTCAAGTCCAAAGCAATGTTTAAAATTCGATTCTATCTGTTTTTGCAATGTCTCCCGATCCATGCCTTTTAAAAAGGCTGCCTTCTCATACACCTCATCAATAGAATAGTCTGAGTCGTCCGTTTCAAAAAATAGTTTTTCAATCGGTAGATTCGGAAAAGCATGGCAGGTTTTGCTCCTGTCATGAAACAGCATGTGCCCGAATGAAAGGTAGAACCCTTTTTCTGTCAGTTGTTCTCCCATTTGTTGGTTGGCATTAAACCAGTGAATGATCCAGGGTTGCTTAATGTTGGCATTTATCTTTACTATAAAAACCTCGTTGTAAGCCCTCACACAATGTATGATTAAAGGCTTCTCAAGTTTACGGGCAATATCGATCTGTGCATAAAATGCAAAGGATTGTGTCTCCAGAGATGTTTTGATTGTTTTATCAAGTCCCGCTTCCCCTATGGCAATAACCTGCGGGTGAGAGGCAGCATCTTCAACCATCTTCAGGTCTTCCTGAATTGTGTTCTCATCAACATGCCAGGGATGCAGGCCAACGGTATACAATTTGCCTTCCTCAATCTCAGATGTCTGGTTATGGAATAAGTTGCGCACCACCCTGTCGGCTGCGCCGGCATCTTTCGCATGACGATGAATATCAATAAGCATACACCAATCTTTAGTACACGACCAGTTCCGGAGATTTATATTGTTTTCAGTGCTTTCTCAATGCGTGTTATCGTTTCTTCCTTTCCGATAATTTCCATAATATCAAACAAATGTGGTCCCTTTCCTGCTCCTACAATTGCCAGTCGTAAAGGATTCATTACCTTACCGAAGCCAAACTCATTCTTCTCAATATAGTTTTTTATTTTTGCTTCAATATCTGTTGATAAAAACCTCTCCATCCCTTCAATAATATCCAGGCAGGAAGCAACAATTTCCGGGGTTTCTTCCTTCCAGAATTTTTTTGTGGTTTTCTCGTCGTATTCATCAGGTGCCACAAAGAAAAAGCAGGATTGCTCCCAGAAATCGGAGACAAAAACGGCTCTTTCCTTAATCAGATCAATAATTTTTTCGACTTTGGAAAGGTCTACATCAATGCCTCTTTTCTTAAGATCTTTACTGTACAAAACAGCCAGGTTCTCATTGCTTTGCTGTTGAAGGTAATACTGGTTAAACCATTTAGCCTTTTCCAGATCAAAGCGAGCTCCTGCTTTGCTTATCCGTTCAAGAGTAAATGCCTGTATCAGTTCATCAATGGAAAATATTTCCTTTTCAGTACCGGGATTCCAGCCAAGCAACACCAGCATATTGATCACCGCTTCAGGAAAATACCCCATTTCACGATATCCGCTGGAAACTTCACCTGTTGGAGATTTCCACTCAAGGGGAAATACAGGAAATCCCAGTTTGTCCCCGTCCCGTTTGCTGAGTTTTCCTGAACCACTGGGTTTCAAAATAAGCGAATGGTGCGCATACTGAGGCATATCCTTATCCCATCCGAATGCCTTATAAAGCATCACATGCAAAGGCAAGGAAGGTAGCCATTCTTCTCCGCGGATAACATGCGAAATTTTCATGAGGTAATCGTCCACAACGTTGGCAAGGTGGTAAGTTGGCAAGCCATCTGATTTGAAAATAACTTTATCATCGAGTGTGGAAGTATTGAATTTTACACTTCCACGAACGATATCCTCTACCTGTATCTCAACATTTTCAGGCATTTTGAAACGTATAACATAGGATTCTCCAGATGTTATTTTCTTTTTTGTTTGTTTTTCATCAAGAGCAATTGAGTTGTTTAATGACCGGCGTGTATGAACATCGTATGAAAAAGTCTTTTTCTCTGCTTCGTATTCTGTCCTTAAATCATCAAGTTCTTCAGGTGTGTCAAATGCATAATATGCCCATCCCGAATCAAGCAACCTATCTGCATATTTTCTGTAAATTTCTTTTCTTTCCGATTGCCTGTAAGGACCATAACTGCCTCCCTGTTTCACTCCCTCATCGGGCGTTAAACCCAGCCAGTCAAGTGCATCGTTAATGTATTTTTCGGTACCTTCCACAAATCTTGACTGATCGGTATCTTCAATTCTCAGGATAAAATCTCCTCCGTGTTTTTTTGCAAACAGGTAGTTAAACAAGGCGGTTTTTGTTCCGCCAATATGCAGCGGGCCTGTAGGACTGGGGGCAAAACGTACTCGTACTCTTTTTGACATTTCCTTTATATTATAATCGGCGTAAA
>CAYORG010000135.1:0-4052 GCA_964406315.1 uncultured Bacteroidales bacterium
TCCCTTCAACCCGTATAGTTACATCATACCATCGCTCCAGTTTTTTGATCACGTTTGAAAAATTTTCATTATCAAATGTGAGCACATCCTCTTTCCAGGAAATATAAGGACTTGGATTTACATCATTCAGCAGCAGAAGTTGAGTGTTTTTATGAAACGTGGCTTTTTGATTCGCTGTCAGAACCAGTGAAGATTGATTGTGGTTTTCTGTAACAAATACTTTTCCTTCAGTGACAGTGGTTTCAACATAATCATCGTTAGCATAGGCCATGATATTGAATTTTGTACCTACCACTTTTACTGTTACATCAACGGTATTAATTGTGAATGGAAGCTTTTCATTTTTTTCCACTTCAAAGAATGCTTCACCTACCAAATCAATTTTTCTGTATTTTTTACCAAAAAGGTTGTCATACTTCAATACCGTTCCGGAATTAAGAAAAGCTTTGGTTCCATCAGGTAAAATGACATGGGATTTGTGACCTGCAGGAGCGATATTCTCTGTATATGTCTTTTGAAATACCTTGTGGGAATTGATAAAAGAAATTGCTCCAACGCACATTAAAAGGATAATGGTCGCAGCAATTCCCAGCGATATGCGAAATCTTGTTCTTAATGATTTGTAATTCGTTTTGAGTTCATCTATTTCGTGTATCAGATACTGGGTATTAGCTGATTTCTCTGCACTTTCCGGATGAGTTTTTTCTTTTATTCTATCGAATAGTTTATGAAAATCGGGTTTTTTTGAAACCGACACTTCACCAGGGTTTTTCCATTGATGGTACATCAACGATTTAACCTCTTCAGTATTAAATATTTCGTCAAACATATCTGCATCGGTATTTCCGATAATAAGCTCAGTAAGAAGCTCTTTATTTAGATTTTTTCTTTGCACTGTATATAGCTATTAATACATCTTAACTACACATAAGATTCATCTACCCCTTAATGAATATATAAAAAAAAGTACCGACTATCCCATTTTTACATTTACCTTGTTAATAGTGCCTGCTTTCTGGATAGGGATAACATTTTTATGCATTGTTTCGCCGTTTATAGTAAGTTCTTTGATTCCGCAGTTTACGCCCTCTGAGTTGTCAATGCTGATTTCATAAACAGCTCCCCTGAATTTTCTTGAAACAGTATAACTTTTCCATGTTTTTGGAATGCAGGGTGAGATTTCCAAACCGTCGTAAGAGGGCTTTACTCCTAAAATATATTGGGTAATAACATAATAGGTCCATGCTGCCGTGCCTGTCAGCCAGCTGTTTTTTGCTTCCCCGGGTTTGAATGCATCTTTTCCTGCTATCATTTGGGCATAAGCATATGGCTCAGTTTTATGCAAATCGCTGATTTCTTCAAGATAGGAAGGACAAATTTTCCGAAAATATTCCCATGCCTGATCTCCTCTGCCAATCATGGTTTCTCCTATCATCACCCATGGATTGTTGTGACAGAATATGCCTGCATTTTCCTTATATCCGGCAGGGTAGGTAGATATTTCACCGTATTCGATAACATATTTTGTAAATGCCGGATGATTCAATACAATTCCATATTCGCAGTCCAGGTACTTTTTTACCGAATTCAGCGCTTTTTCACACATACCCTCGTTTTTACCAATTCCAGCCATTGTGCACCATCCCTGTGATTCGATAAAGATTTTACCTTCCTCATTATCTTTGCTTCCCACTTTGTTGCCAAAAGAATCGTATGCTCTGAGGAACCATTCTCCGTCCCATCCGTGTTTTTTAATTGATTTAACCATCTTGTCAACATGTTCCTGTGCGTTGTCGGCTTCGTCTTTTCTGCCGATTCTTCTGCATAGCTCAACAAAGTCTTTTCCGTATACCACGAATAAACCTGCGATCATGATCGATTCCGCCGAACCCCCGGTTTGGTTTTCCGTGGTCTGGAATGATTCGTTTGGATCTTTGGAAAAACAATTCAGGTTCAGACAATCGTTCCAGTCGGCACGACCGATCAAGGGCAGTTGATGTGGTCCCAGATTGTTGACAACATGATAAAATGAAGCCTTTAAGTGTTCAAAATGTGTTTTGGCTCTGCTCTCGTCATTATCAAAGGGAACAATCTCTTCGAGAATTGAAAAGTCACCGGTTTCTTTAATGTAAGCCGTAGTTGATAGTATTAACCACAACGGATCGTCATTAAAATTACCACCAACGGCATTGTTTCCGCGTTTGGTTAAGGGCTGATACTGATGGTAAGCTCCACCGTCTTCAAATTGTGTGGAAGCTATGTCAATGATACGCTCCCTTGCCCGTTCCGGTATTTGATGGATAAAACCGATCAGGTCCTGGTTTGAATCACGGAAACCCATACCGCGGCCGATCCCGACTTCAAAGAAGGATGCAGAACGAGACATGTTGAACGTGACCATACACTGGTATTGATTCCAGATGTTTACCATGCGGTCCAGTTTATCATTGCCACTGTGAATTGAGTAATTGCTAAGCAGGTTGTCCCAGTATGTCGCCAGTTTGTCTAGTGCCCGATTCACTTTTTCGGAAGAATTGAATTGTTCAATTGTTCTATTAGCTTTGGTTTTATTGATTACACCTTTGCTTTCCCACTTCTTATCTTCTGTATTTTCAACATACCCGAGCAGGAATATATATTCCTTTGATTCCCCCGGTTGCAATTCAACTTCAAGGCAATGAGAAGCGATGGGTGACCATCCGTGTGCTTCGCTGTTTTTTGGTTTTCCGGTGAATACTGCATCCGGATGAGAAAATTCATTGTATAATCCTATAAAAGATTCGCGATCTGTATCGAATCCCTGTATCGGAGCATTTACATGGTAAAAGGCATAATGATTGCGTCGTTCTTTGTATTCCGTTTTATGATACAGTGTGGAACCATGAATTTCAACTTCTCCGGTTGAGAGGTTTCTCTGAAGGTTATTCTGATCATCTTCTGCATTCCACAGGCACCATTCTATCAGGGAAAAAAGCTTTATTTTCTTTGTTTTGCTGCTCTTGTTCGTGAGCTTCATCTTTTGCACTTCACACAATGCATTCAGAGGAACAAAAAATACGACTTCGGCTTCAATATCGTTTTTTTCTCCTTTTATGGAAGTATAGCTTAAACCATGCCGGCATTCGTAATGATCAAGTTCTGTTTTTACAGGTTTCCATCCGGGAGACCAAACCGTTCCTTCGTCATTGATATAAAAATAGCGTCCGCCATTATCCATGGGAACATTATTGTATCGATAGCGGTTTATACGGCGAAATTTTGCGTCTTTGTAAAAACTATAACCACCTGCCGTATTAGAAATCAGTGAGAAAAAGTCTTTGTTGCCGAGGTAATTGATCCAGGGAAAGGGAGTTTGCGGGTTTGTTATCACATATTCTTTTCTCTCATCATCAAAAAATCCATACTTCATTATTCTTTTGCCTTTTTATTGTTCAACATATTTTCATTACTATCTGTTTGATTTTTTCCCTTAACCGGGAGGGTAATAAACCTGCCAATATTAAATAATTTTTTCGAGGATTGGTTTCATTGCGGTTTTAATGTCTCGCAATGCCAATCTTATATGGGTTTCTATCGTCTTTTCTGAAATCGCTAATTTTTTTGATATTTCTTTGTAAGGAAGGCCCTGAAAGCGGCTTAATTTAAAAATTTCCCGGCGTTTTGACGGCAGCCTGGCTATGGTTTTATTTAATAATTCCATCAGATCATTGTATACAATTTCATTTTCAACGTTCTGCATATTTTTCTGGAGGTAAGAAATGATGTAATTGCAATATGCCTGATGGTTTATTTTTTTTCTGTTTTCATTAAAGATCGTATTCTTGGCAGTGGTTAAAATATATCCGCTGAATGACATGTCCGGATTTATATTCATTCTGCTTTCCCAGATCTTGGTAAACACTTCCTGCACAATTTCTTCCGTTTCAGATTCGTCTTTCAGATAACGAAGGGCAAAATAAAATACCCGTTCAACATACAGATAATAGATTTTCTCAAATGCCTCAGCATCTCCTTCTATGAGCCTAATGATCAGCTCTTTTTCTTCCTGTTTA
>CAYORG010000136.1:0-4050 GCA_964406315.1 uncultured Bacteroidales bacterium
ATATTGGCAAAACCCATGAAGGCCATTGCGAGGATCCCCGCAATGATAAAAGCAATCGGAACACCTTTCATACCTTCCGGTATACTCGCAAGTTCCAGTTGTTCCCGAATTCCCGAAAAAGTAATAAGAGCAACACCAAAGCCGATGGCATTTCCAAAAGCATATATGGTACTTTCAATTAAACTGAACTCTTTTTGAAAAGCAAGAATGGCCACACCAAGAATGGCGCAATTTGTTGTAATAAGCGGAAGGAAAATTCCCAGCGCCTGGTAAAGAGCAGGACTGGCTTTTTTCAGAATGATTTCTACAAGTTGAACAAGAAATGCAATGATGAGAATGAAGGCTACTGTCTGCATAAAGCCAATACCCAATGGATTAAGGATATAATGCTGTAATAAATAGGTTGCAATTGTTGCAATGACCATCACAAAGGTTACTGCTCCTGTCATACCAATGGCAGTGTCAACCTTGCCGGAGACTCCGATAAAGGGACAAATCCCCAGGTATTGCATCAAAACGATATTATTAACAAATACTGCAGATATTATGATGATGATGTATTCCATAATTATTCAAGATTAAACGAATTTCTTTTTGATTTTATTCATGATCATGATCAAATACCCTAATGCCAGAAATGCTCCGGGTGCCAGAACAAAAACCAAAATCCCGTCTCCTTCAATAAATTTCACTCCGAAAAAAGATCCGTTACCAAGTAATTCCCTGACAGAACCAAGAATTACCAGTGCAAATGCAAATCCCAGGCCAATAGCTAAACCATCAATAAAAGAAGAGAAGACTGTATTTTTTGAAGCAAAAGCTTCTGCACGTCCCAGGACAATACAATTCACAACGATAAGCGGAATAAAAATCCCCAGATTATCATACAAACTGGGTTCTCCGTTTGGCCCCGGAGTGTTTGCATAAGCACTCATTAAAAGATCGACCATAGTAACAAATGAGGCGATAATAACTATATAAGAAGGAATTCTGACCTTATCGGGAATGAATTTACCAAATAAGGAAATAAATAGATTGGACATGATAAGTACGAATGTTGTTGCAAGACCCATGCTGAGTCCGTTAAGAGCAGATCCTGTTGTACCTAATGTTGGACATAGGCCCAGAAATAGCACAAATACTGGGTTTTCCCGGATAAATCCTTTTGTTAAATTCTTAATAAGGCTCATTGATCACCTCCTTCCTTAAATGAATCATATGCACGTTGAAGAGCATCGCAATACGCTCTTGAAGAAATGGTCGATGCTGTTATGGCATCTACATCGCCACCGTCTTTTTTTACTTTCAGAACAAAGTTCTCCGGATTTTTTCCTTCAAATTGTTTACTCCAGTCACTTTTTGATTTTTGTATTTTATCTCCCAGTCCGGGGGTTTCTTTATGCTCAAGTACTGCAATTTCTTTTATTGTGCCGTCGGGAAGAAATCCGACCAGTAATTTCATATACCCGCCGAATGCCTGGTTGGAAAATGTTTCTACGGCATAACCAACAGTATCATTTCCCATCTTTGCGATATAAAAATACAATGTATCTCCGTTTACCGGCTTTTTAACTACTTCCTGTCCGGGCTGGTTATCAAATTCAGGAGTCACTCTGTGAATAGCAAGATTCTTTTTTGCGGATTTGGCAATTGCAATCGGTTCTTTTGTTAATTCATGAATATATCCGAGAGCAGCGGATGAAGCAAGGGTTACAAGGAATAAGGTAATAACCATATTGCTAAATGTAGATTCTTTCTTAGCCATTTTTTACCTCCTCTCCAAAACGTCTCGGTTTCATGTATCTGTTGATTAACGGGACAAAGCCGTTCATAATAAGTATAGCAAACGATACTCCTTCGGGATATGCTCCGAATACTCTTATAAGCACTGTAATAATACCGATTCCTATTCCATAAATTATCATACCTGAAGGAATCATAGGTGAAGTAACATAGTCGGTGGCCATAAAAATAGCACCCAGTAATAAACCTCCTGTGAGTATATGAAATAGCGGGTCAGCATATCCTGATGAATTGAACAGGTGCAAAATTCCTGTAAAAACATATACAGTTAAAATTACACTAACTGGTATATGCCAGGTTATTATTTTGCGTATAAGCATGTAAATTCCGCCAAGTATTAGTGCTGCTCCTGCAATTTCACCCATTGATCCGCCCAACTTTCCAATAAATAGATCGAGGTAAGAGGGTAGTTCTTTCATGAGGTCAGAAACAGAATCTCCCTGTTTTAAACCCTCCTTTAAAATACCAAGTGGAGTAGGCCCCGTAAATCCTTCAATATTACTGATATAAGGTGTGCTCAAACCTTTGGGTACGGGGTATGTTGTCATTTGTACCGGGAATGAGAGAAGGAGAAATACCCTTCCTACAAGAGCCGGATTAAAAGGATTATTCCCTAATCCTCCAAAAGTCATTTTTCCGATCCCGATGGATACCAGGGCTCCTATTAGAATGATCCACCATGGCAGGTTCGATGGCAGGTTAAAGGCAAGAAGCATGCCTGTAACAATTGCTGATCCATCCGAAATACTCACCCTGGTTTTAAGGAGGAATTTCTGAATCAGAAATTCAAATAATACGCAGGAGGCAACGGAGATGAAAGTAACTGTAATAGCCCCTATGCCATAAAGCAGTATGGAAACAATCAGAGCTGGTATCATTGCAATAATAACACCGTACATCAGTTTTTCAACTGATTGCCCGCTGTGTATATGTGGCGAAGGAGCTACTGTTATAAATTGACTCACTTTAATGATATATTATGGTGGTGTAAAATTATTTTTTTCTCATGCGTATTATTTTACCAACATTTGATTTGCCAAGTCTGATGTAATCCAAAAGAGGTCTGTTGGCAGGACAAATGTAACTGCAGGAACCACATTCAATACAATCCGTCACCCTGTCAGCTTCCAATCTGTCAAACAATGATTTTTCACTGAGTGTCATCAAAAGATATGGTTCTAATCCCATGGGACAAACACTAATGCATTTGGCACATCTTATGCATGGTTCAACCTCTTTTCGCTGAGTTTCCTGTTCATTAAGGATCAAAATTCCTGAAGTGCCTTTTGTTACAGGAATTTGAATACTTGCCAACGCTTTTCCCATCATTGGTCCGCCACTGATAATTTTACCGGTATCCTCAGGCAATCCTCCGGCTGCTTCAATCAGGATATTGATACTGGTTCCTATGCGAACTCTGAAATTCGATTGATTTGCCAGGGATTTGCCGGTGACCGTGACTATTCTTTCAATCAGAGGTTTGTTCTTCTGAACAGCTTCATACACTGCGTAGGATGTACCAACATTGAATACCACAGTTCCGACATCAACAGGCAGACCACCGGATGGAACTTCGCGATCGATTAAAGCCTTGATAAGTTGTTTCTCGCCACCCTGAGGATATTTGACCTGGAGAGAATGAACACTTATGTTTTTATATGTATGGGCAATTTCACTCAATCTATCAATAGCATCGGGCTTGTTTTTCTCAATGCCAATCAAAGTTCTTTCAACACCAAGTGCTTTTGCCAAAATACTGATCCCCACCATCAATTCTTTGCCTTTTTCGAGCATTAATGCATGATCTGATGTTAAATAAGGTTCACACTCAACGCCATTAATGATTAAAAATCTGGCACTTTTCCCTCTTGGCAGAGTGAGTTTGACATGAGAAGGAAATGTTGCTCCTCCCATACCAACAATGCCTGCATTGTTTATTTTTTGAATGATTTCTTTCTTTGATAGAGAACAACTTTCTATTAACTCATCGGAATGATCTATGGATTCATCATAATCATCTCCTTCCGTTTGTATGAAGATTGAGTCATACTTATAGCCGCTAGCATCAATGGCTTTATCAATTTTGAGAACTTTCCCTGAAACAGAAGAATGAATATTGGCAGAGACAAATCCATTTCCTTCTCCTATCAATTGTCCTGCTTTTACAGCATCTCCTTTCTCTACAAGCGGTTTTGCAGGGACTCCCAAATGCATGGTTAAGGGTATTGTAACTGTATCAGGAACAGG
>CAYORG010000137.1:0-4002 GCA_964406315.1 uncultured Bacteroidales bacterium
GCATGCCTTGATGACTTTAACCGGTCAAACGATCCTATGTATTACAATCCCACTTTTTCTGTTCCCATTGGCCCTCTGAGTTATACACTTGATGACATTATGCCGCCCGAAGCACTTGAAAACCAAATTATAGATACATCAACCATAGGTGATTCCATTCCTTTGATAATCTACAACGGTTCATTATTTTTTGAAAATCCAAGGCTTGGCTTCGATACATTGTTTACCGGTGCTATGAACCTTTCTTCTATTAGTCCGAATATGGAATATGCACAGTCTCTTATGTTCCGGATAAACTATTCGAACGAGATTCCAACTGACCTGGCTGTTCAGATGTATTATTATATTGGCAATCAATTGGTAGATTCTCTCTTTGAAAACGGTAGATTTTGGATTGCTCAGGCCATACAGGATCCGGATGGGATAACAACAGTGCCCATTTCAGGAAGAGAAGAACTATATGTTGATAGTACGCGCATCGAAAACATGATGCAGGTTACTAATTTTGAACTGGCTATTCATTTGGAAACTTATCGTGAGGGATTGGACCAAATTCGTGTATATTCCGATTATGGATTTGACCTGCAACTGGCCATGAGAGCTGAATTGCTTGTGCCGTTTGAATAAACTCTTTGTTGATGAGAAGAATACTCTTAATCAGCTTGTTCTGTTTCCCTTATATATTGTCTGGCCAGCAAAACCAACAACTATTTCAGATGCATTATCTCGGTGAAAGCAATTTTCTTAATCCGGCAGTGCAATCGGAATGCAAATGGTTCATTGGGATTCCTGTTTTATCTTCTGTTCATGTGAATTATGCAAATTCAGGATTCAGTTATAAACAACTTGTTAAAAATACAAGTGACAGTACCTATTCTTTAAATATTGATAAGGTAGTCGACAAACTGGGATGGCGTACCCTTATCGGAACAGAATTTCATACCACGCTCCTTGCTTTGGGTTACAAACGAGACGATTATTATTTTGCATTTTCTATAATTGAAAAAAACAATCTGCCATTTACAATTTCAAAAGATGTATTCAAATTGGGCTGGGAGGGAAATACTCAATTCGAAGGTGAATCTGCAAAACTGAAAGGCACGTCTGCCTTTGCAATGCATTACAGGGAATTTGCACTGGGAATATCAAAACAAACCAGCCACGGCAATTTTCTCGGAATTAAAGGAAAACTTCTTTTTGGTAAATTAAATCTGGCCATTCCGAAATCTGATATTTCATTGTATACGGATGAAAATACTTTTGATCTGACACTTGATGGTGAACTACGTATAAACATGTCAGCCCCTGTTATCATTGAACATGAAAACGGGCAAATGACCGACTATTATTATAATGATAATGTAAGTATAATGCAGCTTATCTTCAACAGGAAAAACTGGGGACTTGCTTTTGATGCAGGATTTATTTATGATTATAACGAAAACATTACCCTCTCAGGAAGTATTCTTGATATTGGATTTATAAGGTGGAGATCTAATTTGAATAACATTTCATTTGATGAAAATTACACTTACCGGGGAATACTGGTCGATACGGGAAATGTAGTTGAATCAATAATAGATTCCGTAAATTTCAATTTCACAAACGACCCATATACCACTTTCCTTCCAACAAAAATGTACCTGGGCGCCGAATACCATATGAACGAGAAACTGGAAGCCCGGGCACTGATCTCTGCAGTGGCCTACAGAACAAAATTCAGTCCTGCTTTAACATTAGCAGCGGACTACAATCCTTTTGGCCATGTTCATCTTGTCGGGAGTTATTCGGTATTGTACCGGTCGTTTCAAAATGTTGGTCTGGGCTTTTCCTTCGGCAGGGATCCATTGCAATTTTACATGATAAGTGATAATGTTCTGGGTTTTATTTGGCCTTTATCTGCAAGAAATATAAATTTGAGGTTTGGTCTGAATATTAATCTTGGTTGCAACATCAAAGAAGAAAGACCAAAAAGTCTATTATCAGGACAGGATTATTGTCCGGTATATGAAAAAGCGAAAGAGCGAAAGAAAAGAAAAGCAAGCTGGAAAAAGAAGAAAAAACGTTAAGAGAAATTGGAAAATATGCTAGTAAAAACATTTGCCAGCGCTGTATTTGGTATCAACGCTGAAATCATTACCATTGAAGTCAATGTTAGCAAGGGTATAAATTATTATCTTGTAGGCTTGCCCGACAATGCGGTAAAGGAAAGCAAGCAGCGCATTGAAACAGCAATTAAGACCATTGAATATCACTGGCCAGGAAAACGGATCGTCATTAACATGGCTCCGGCCGATATACGCAAAGAGGGTTCGGCATATGATGTGCCTCTTGCAATAGGCGTGCTTGCAGCATCGGAACAGGTAAAGACCGGCAGACTGGCTGACTATATCCTGATGGGAGAATTATCACTGGATGGAAGTATTCACCCGATAAAAGGAGTATTGCCCATCGCTATTGAAGCCAGAAAGCACGGATTTAAAGGATTTATTCTCCCCAAAGAAAACGCACGTGAAGCAGCAGTGGTTGATAACCTGGATGTTTATGGTGTGGGATCTCTGAAAGAAGTAATCGATTTTTTCAATGAAGACAAAGAACTGGAAATAAGCTTCGTTGATACCAGGAACGAATTTTTTTCTAACCTGGACAATTACGAATTTGATCTGGCAGATGTGAAAGGCCAGGAAAATGTAAAACGGGCACTGGAAATTGCAGCTGCAGGAGGACACAATATCCTTATGGTAGGCCCACCGGGAGCAGGCAAGACCATGCTGGCAAAACGGCTTGGTACAATTATTCCACCGCTTACCCTTCACGAAGCCCTGGAAACAACCAAGATTCATTCTGTTGCAGGATTGCTGAACGGTGATTCGTCCCTTCTCACGAAAAGACCTTTCCGTTCACCTCATCATACAACGTCAGACATTGCCCTTGTCGGCGGTGGTACTTATCCCCAGCCGGGAGAAATATCTCTTGCTCATAATGGTGTTTTGTTTCTTGATGAACTGCCCGAGTTTAAACGAACTGTTCTTGAAGTTTTGAGACAACCCCTTGAGGATAGGCATATTACGATTTCACGATCAAAGTATACCATCGATTACCCGGCCAGTTTTATGCTGGTGGCATCAATGAATCCCTGTCCCTGTGGGTATTACAACCACCCCGAAAAAGAATGCGTATGCACTCCCGGAGTAGTACAAAAATACCTGAATAAAATCTCAGGGCCTCTGCTCGATCGAATTGATATCCATATTGAAGTTGTCCCTGTTCCATTCAATAAATTATCGGAAGAAAGGGCAAGTGAAAAAAGCAGTGATGTAAGAGGAAGGGTTGCACAGGCCCGTAAACAACAGGAAGAAAGATTCAAAGACTCTGACGGTATCCATTGTAATGCCCAGATGAGCTCTTCCCAGTTGCAGAAAATTTGTCAGATCAATAAAGAAGGTACTGCTCTCCTCAAAAATGCCATGGAACGGTTGGGCTTGTCTGCAAGAGCCTATGACCGCATTTTAAAAGTTTCGCGCACCATTGCCGATATAGATAATTCGGAGGATATTCTTCCTGAACATCTTGCCGAAGCAATTCAGTACAGGAGCCTTGACCGGGATAACTGGGCGGGGTGAGTTTAATTAAGAATTAATAATTAATAATTAATAATGATGGTTATTGCTTTGCTTTAACGTATTGGTTTGCTAATCTCTTTGATCGTCCTCGCATTGCTTTCGCATAGCTTCAGCGAAGCAAAGCCGGATGGGCATTTCTTTTCTCCCTGATGAGAAAAGAAATCAAAAGAATCCTGATTAGCCTAAATCGAACAAGCAATCCCTCCGAAGAATCTTGTACCCTGCTCGCGCGGATTTGACTTCGTCGAGCTCACTTCGTTCGGTTAGCGTAGCGCAATCCGGGCGTATTTTAACAAATTATATCGGTTCGAAAAGATCAGTACTTTAAGCATTGGAAATAAAACTATTTTGCTAACAGTAGCAATTGCCCGGAATACAA
>CAYORG010000138.1:0-4001 GCA_964406315.1 uncultured Bacteroidales bacterium
ATTCATGGTTTTATCCATCCGAATGAATTGAAAATACATATTCCCGGGACTCACCGGGAAGAAAATGCTTCTCCACAGAAAGTATGTCCTGTTACCGGGCTGGATATTTCAATGCAACCCCGGGGAAGTAAATTCTTAAGTTATACCGGTGTTAAATGGTATTATGAACACGATTACAAAACGTACAGTGAAATACTTGCCCCACGACTTACCGATACATGGAAAGAGAGAACTATTGACTATCAGTTCCGGGAAATTGCACACAGCATAAGAAACAGCGACAGCAATCCCAGGAACAATACACGCCGTAAAATCAGTAAGATACTGGATGATAAAAACAGTTTGTTTAACAACTTTGATCTGATTGATAAAAGAAAACTTAAAGAAGCCGGACTGGTATAATAACACTGCAATCTTATCCGTGTCAGTAATTCCTGTATTGACGTGAGTCCGATATAAGAAATGGGTATCTTCCCTGAAAATGCAATATCTCTGTGGCGCATGCAAACTCACCTCTTCGAAATAACAATCAGGATGCGCCAGATTCTTCTTTTCCTATTACCCGGGGCGATGCCCCGGCCTGAATTGTTTTTGCCCTGCAGGCAAAATGATACAGGTTAAGGCTGAAAGCCTTTATTAATTCAGCCTGGTGCAACGCACCAGGTTATCATGCATGTTCTTATGAATTGTCGCATCTGCCAAGTTATTCGGAGGATCTGACATTGTATGCGACAAAACCACAGGTACATTTTTGTATTCCCACCTGGCACGTATTTTAATAATGCGTGAGGTATCTGTAATCGACAGATATTATGCTGGAATTTGTAATTCAAAGGCTGTCTCAAAAACTTTTAAACCGTCATTGCAAACGCAGTGAAGTAATCTGATCTTTTCCTGTACCATAGATTGCCCCGTCTTTCCTCCCCGCTATGATATAATGATAGTCCCATACAGAATATTTTGATGCATATGGTATTGATAAATTATTTATTTTTAATTATTTAATATATTTATTTTTGGTGTCTAATTATTGTGTCTAATGAAACTTCCCTACAAAATATCCAGAACCCTAAAACGGTATGACAGCAAACATGGCAGGCAGGTGTTGATCAGGGTCAGAACGCGCAGCAAAAAGGATTTTGAGATCCCTGTTTACGATACAATTGACAGGGTAAGATTTCCGATTAGCATAAAAATTGAAAACTGGTATAACGGGTATGCTATCGGAGGGGATTATCACATCCCGCTTAAGAACCTGAACCTGTTAATCGACAGTATTGATAACAAAGTTCACTATGCCGTTTTTATTTTATTGCAAAGAAAAATTGAACTGACCCGCAGAAAGATCCTTCATCTTACTTATTCGGGACCAAAATACTTTACAAAAGATCCTGAGCGAAACGAAACCGATGAGCTGATCACCAAATACCATGAAGGAGCATTTGAATCTGACGAGGAGTTCCTGAATTTTATAAGCAATACAACGGATGCAAAATACAATGACCTGAAACGAGAGCTGGGCTTGTATGAAAAAAATTACCTGCTGGAATACTGGAATGATTTTATCCGTGATCATGCCCCTTCTTCTTATTCCAATTCAAAGAGAGCCATACAAAAGTACATAGAAGAAACCGGCGACAACTGCATTGTTACCAGGTACGATGACAATTGGTTGTACCGATTCTTTAAGTATCTGATAGAAAATGGCTATAAAAAAGGTGCTGATGAAAAATCTAAATTTATATATAAAGCATCCACTTTATCAAAATACCTGAAGCATATGCGGTCATTTGGCGATTACCTGTTCGAGCAAAAAATCATCACAAATCAGAATTACAGGAGATACAAAATAAAAGAAGAAGGCTAATGCAATTGTAACGTGCAATCCTGATCAAAGAAAATTATTGCCTTCCTGAAACTCGAAGCCAGCATAATGATAATAATATACTATAACTTCAGGTAATTGATTATAATTATCTGTATAAATGTTTATTATGATTTTCATAGAATTAATCCGTATCCGAAAAAACAAGCGCTATTTTTCCAGAAATACACACCGGCATCAATTGTTTCTATGAACCCTCGAATCTTTTTTACGTAGTTATTACTGAGTAAATCCGGTCAGGCAATAAGCTTTCTTTGTTCGATTACGCTTTTCTTTTTTTAATTAGTTATAGTATCATTTGAAATCAATAAACCTGTAGTTACCAATAGTATTTTTAAGAGCCCCGGACTTCAAACATTACACAAGAAAGGATTGCATTATCAGGCAAACAATAAAAGAAAGAAATTGATTTGGGTAAACAATATAAAAACGTATAGTTTTGACCTACGGGCGAAAAAAACAAATAGTAATGTTAGTAAGAATTAAAAGAGAGGAGATGAAGACGATGAAATACAAAAGCTATTCATTAAATAACTATTCAACAATTCCTCAAATAAACAAGTTATCGAATGAGAGCAAGAACGTTATTGAAATAGTTGGTTCTGTATTGCCGTTTAAAGTAAACAACTATGTTTTGGATGAACTTATTGACTGGGATAATTATGAGAATGACCCGATTTTTCATTTAACATTCCCTCAAAAAGAAATGTTATTGCCTCATCATTTTGATGAAATGGCCTCAGCATTAAAACAACTCCCTGATAAGAAATCCCGGATGGAGATCAGTAATAAGATCAGGTTACAGCTTAATCCGTATCCTGCGGGACAAAAGAAATACAATATCCCGACGATTGATGGATTGAAAATATATGGCGTTCAGCACAAATACAGAGAAACCGTATTGTTTTTTCCACCGGCAGGACAAACATGTCACAGTTATTGTACCTATTGCTTTCGCTGGGCTCAGTTCATAGGAATCGAAAAATTAAAATTTGCCATGAGAGAAACCGAATTGCTGGTTAAGTATCTTGAACGGCATCAGGAAGTGACTGATCTTTTATTTACGGGTGGAGATCCAATGACTATGTCTTATAACGTTTTCAAAAAATGTATTGACCCTTTTCTTTCAGACAAAAACAAAACAAATATTCAAACCATCAGGATCGGAACAAAAGCATTAAGTTACTGGCCTTATAAATTTATCACAGATGATGACGCTCATGATTTTTTAAGGTTGTTCGAAATGGTTACTTCAAAAGGGATCAACCTGGCTATAATGGCGCATTTTAGTCACCCAAGAGAATTGGATACGGAAGCTGCAAAACATTCGATTCAGAAATTAAGAAATACGGGAGCACAAATCAGAACACAATCCCCAATAGTAAAATACATCAATGACAAACCTGAAATCTGGTCCGAAATGTGGAGGAAACAGTTGAATCTGAATTGCATCCCATATTACATGTTTATTCCCCGAAATAGTGGAGCACAAAACTATTTTGCCATTCCTTTGGTCAAAGCCTGGGAAATTTTCAGGAAAGCATATCAAAATGTAAGTGGCATTTGTCGTACTGTTCGTGGTCCAAGTATGTCCTGCACACCAGGGAAGGTTCAAATTCTGGGAGTAAGTGAAATGAATCATGAAAAAGTATTTGTACTTAGATTTATTCAGGGTCGGAATCCTGACTGGGTATCCCGCCCGTTCTTTGCTAAATATGATAAAGACGCCATTTGGATGAATACATTAAAACCGGCATTCGGAGAAAAGTTCTTTTTTGAAGAAGAAGAATTCAAATTCTTTAAAGAAAAATACTACGATAGCGAAAAATATAGCTACGAATAAAATAAATACCATTCCCCGAAATAAAAAACCCCCACCCTGTAACTAGTATGGGATGGGGAAAAAATAATGTTTTTTCATGTCCTCCTTCGCATAAAGCTTCGGCGGACGCAGTAGTCCGTAGGAGGATCGAGCGTTAAGAAATGCTCCTGTGGAGCATTTTAGTGAGGGGCCAGCTTGCAGGGCTGATGGGGGGCTGGTGGGTTCGATTCCCCGGTACAAAAAACCCCCACCCTGCAACTAGTATGGGATGGGGGAAATTTGAAATTGAGAGTA
>CAYORG010000139.1:0-3773 GCA_964406315.1 uncultured Bacteroidales bacterium
CCCAGACCTGAATTTGCACCTGTGACAAGAACCGTTTTCCCGTGAAAGCTGTCTGTATCTTTAAATCTTGATTCCAGTTCCTGTTTTCTGAACAAATCATAGAACCCTGTAAGAGCGGCAATTACGGGATTGTCAAATCTTCCTTTTGCCATAATACATTTTAGTTATCACATATTACAAGTTCCGTATCTGCCAAAAAACTATCCGTTTGTATTCGCACAAGATAAATTCCCGGGATCAGACTGTCGCAAGGGAGAGGAGAGGTATATGATCCTGCAGATAAGGAGCTGTGGAATATGGATTGAACTTTTAAACCTGCAGTGTTGTAGATAGTAATATAAGCATCCGAAGGTTCGGTAATTGTATAGGAAATATTGGCTTCCTGACTGGCAGGATTGGGAAAAATAACGACTTCGGAAGTGGAGGCATTGTATGTAACATTTTTAATATCGTTATAGTTGCGCCAGTCGGGCAGTTCATCCAATGTGATAATATCTTCATGATTATAAACTTCAGACAAATAGGGAGGATAAATATCAGTAAGAAACTCTCCTGCCCATATTGAAAAATACGACCACCAGGTACAGAAATTATTCACATTCTCAGGATTGGGAAGGGTTCCGGATTCAGTAAGTGCCACTAATTTTCGTCCATTGAACATGCTCTGTGCAAGTTCCCATTCTCCGCTCATATTTGAAGAAGAGTCGGTATAGATGTCCAGCCCGACAATGTCAACATAGTCATCTCCGGTATACCAGCTATTGTCTCCATGAGTTGAAACCCAGATAAGATTATGGAGATTGTGGAAATTTGTATACCTGTCGTACATCAGTTGCCAGAGTTGCTGGTAGGGTTCTGCTCCTTTGGCCCCCCACCAGAACCAGCCACCCGATGCTTCGTGCAACGGGCGCCAGAGAACAGGAATATCTTCAGTCTGGAACTTCTTCAATTGAGCAGCGATTGAGTCCATGTCTCTTAGTAAAAGCTGATAGTCTTCGGATCCTTCATCGGCAAGGGCAGCTTCCAGATCAAAAGTCGTTGCATGCGTATAAAATCCTCTCCACCATTCGTGATCAGGAGTGTCAAGAAGTCCGCTCGGGGCATTCCAGTGCCAGCAAAGACTGATAATTGCATCACCTTGTTTTTGCCATTCAATCCAGGTTTCCACAGAATTTCCCGGGTTTGATCCATGCTCTATACGGGACGGAGAATATTCAATAAGGTCGAAACAACCCATAGCTGGAGATTTGCCGGTGACAGATTCGATATAATTAATTTCAGCAATGTTTTGTTGTCCGGAAATAATTTTCTTTCCATAGATATCTACAAGGTAGCTGAAGAGAGCCCGTGTGGATTGAGTAGCATTTTCATCAATCAGTATATTGGAAGGTCTTGAAGGAGGTGATACGGATGAAGGTTCAATTCTGACATAATCAATATCGAACCAGCCCCATCCGTAGCCAATAACAATTGTATTTTGCTGACTGCCGTCTATCATCATGAACTTTCCGGCTTCTATTTCTGCAAATTCATTGTTCGGACCCGGAAACATACCTGATCCTGAGATCTCATTCACCGTTAGATCATATCCCTTCTCTCCATTGGGTGTTCTGTAACCAATGAATACAGAGTAAATCCCTGCTTCGGAAGTAAAATTGAATTCAATATTGTCGGCGGCATTGTCAAAACCTGTAACATACCCTGTTCCGGAATAGCCCGAAGCCGATGTGGATACTGTCACACCTGTGAGGGTAGCATTTTCAGCTTCCATTTTCAATTCCTGTCCGAAGGAATTTGTGGCCAATAGTCCAATGATGATTAGCAGGCTCTGGAACCTTCTTATTCTTCCTGTTTTCATTTGATTGTGGTTTTTTTTAGAGTATAAATATAGCTATTTAAGCGCAACCAGATAACAGTGATCGGTGATCAGTATCCAGCACCCAGCAACCGAATCACTTTTCTCTGATTATCCGGTGGCCATGGCCAAACCGTATCAGGGTGGAAAACGGACAGGAAAGGATTTTAACTTTTAATCCATAAATAACAATGCAAAAGAGGCTGGCACATATTGAATCCCCGTGAGCGCATTGGCTTCGCCGAGCTCGTAAACTCGGTTCCCCGGTAGCTTGTCGCTTGTGCCATAGCTATAGCGACGGAGCACTGAGGGGGAAGCGAACAAAATAAAAGTATTATTCCTTTTTGGGGATCGAAGGTTACTCGCTATGCTCGTGAGAATAGTTCCGCGACAGCTTGCTGCGCGGAGCTTCAATTGTCAGACTTTCATAGTTGGTCTTCCGATCAAGGGCTCTGTATCCTGCACAAAGATAATATATACAATTACACACGCCGTGCAATTCCGATCGGGAAAAATGAAAAAACCTGAAATTTAATCCATATAGCCTCTTTTGCATTGAGTAACCCAATTATTAACAAACTACAACTTTAATTCCTCTTTACTTTTTAAGTTGTATTTAAAATATTCATTTTTTATCGAATCCATCTCTCTCATCATTCTATGCAGTTGTTCGTCCTGATTGAAGAACCTCTGCTCAAAAAAATCATCATGAAAAAATCCATATGGTAATGTTGAATCCATTTTCATAAGATCATTGGAAGCAATCCTGGAGAAATGATGATTGAAATAAGTATTGAAGTTTTGCAGAATACTATCTGTGTACAGAGTATCACCTCTCATATTTGAATAGTATGATGTATAAACCGAATCAAATTCGATCAGATTTCCGTTTTCATCATATTTTCTGTTCACAAATACTTTTTCTTCGGGTTTATTATTGCCTTCCTGTTTTTGTTTTGACATTTTGGTTTCCTGTGAGTGACAGGAAATCATACCTGTAAAAACCAGACCTATTAATACATAATATGTTTTCATAGCTTTATTTTTTATATTGTTATTAAAATAAAGAGGGTAGTACCTGGTTATAAGGACTACCCGACATGTTTTAATTTGTATGTATTTTACCAAGATACACTTTCAATACCTGATCTTCAGACACTACATAATGCTTGATCAAAAAGAAATTATCTCCTGGTAACCATATATCAATACTTTTCATCAACTCATAGCCTTGATGGGAATAAAGATTCCAGTTCATATTATGAATATGTACCGGTTTTGTTACTTCCTTTGGCTCAGAAATTATCAAAGTCAGATAGTGACCTTTCAGAAAGATCCGGTAATTATCACTCGTTAGATTTGTAAGATTCAATTGGAGCAAATAATACCTGTTTATTTTCTGAAATTTTATTAGCTTGATTTTCAGATCATTTCTATTTATGATGAATGGTGAATTAATTTCATTCAGAATATCGCTTGTTTCTTTTACCAATGCTTTCATCGTATTAAAATTTAAGTGAGTGAAGGTCGCTTATGGATTATTTCATAAACAACGACCTGTAATTTAAAGAATGAATAAGGCTTAAAAAACAGTGGGAGGAGGTAAATCCAGTCGATTTGGTAAGAGAAGTGTTAAAACAATTTTTGTTGTACACTTATTAAAATATCCACAACCTAAATTTTCTGCAAATTTGAACAAATCGTCATTGTCCTGAAGATCGCTCTCAAAATCAAAATCGTTTTCTTCGATATCAAAATACACCAAAGGATCTTTAAATTCCTGCAGATGAGAATTTGCTATTTCATAAGTAATACTTTTAGTTATTTGATGATTTATTCTTTTAAATTGTCCATAACTTCGAATGCAGGAAATTGCAATAAGTAATATGAAAATTAATCGTAGCATTCTATTGAATTT
>CAYORG010000140.1:0-3763 GCA_964406315.1 uncultured Bacteroidales bacterium
GTAGTTGTTTTACCTGCACCATTTGGACCAAGTAATCCAAAAATTTCACCTTTAAATATATTCAGAGAAAGATTGTCAACCGCAGGTTCAACTTTACCTTTATAATATTTTGTGAGATTATGAATTTCAAGAATATTGGAGTTGGTCATTTAGCTTATTGCTTTTTCAATTCCCAAATATACTTTCTTTTCTTCATCTGCTATTGTTTGTAAAAATTCAGACAATTCGTTGTAGGTTTCACTTGTTTGTCTGCCTTTGCATATTCTACCAGCTTTTACAGCAAATTCTCTCCATTTATCTCCTACATTTGTCATTTCCATCGAAAGATCATTTAGTGCAGGAATTTGAAGCTTTTCTGAAGCTTCCTGAAGAAATGCTGAAAATAAAAATCTAAATCCTGCTCCGCCGGTGCCAATTTCTTCCAGCATACGTACTATTTGTCCAAGGTATTGTGCCGCTTTCTTTTCTCCATATTTTTTTGGCCATTTTTTAATTCTGGAGCTTAAATATTTGATACCTGTAACACCAATGATAGGACCCGGAAGTTTTACCATTTCAAGAATGGTTCTTTTTAATCCTTTCATTATAGCTTTTTCAAGATCTATAGTTTGTGGAATTTTCTCCATATAATACATTTTCCCTTTGGGTTTAGCAATTCCCATGGCATATCGGACCCTTTTCAGATCATTATAACTAAGTTTTTCGATTTTTTCCATCACAGGGTCACTTATTAGATATTCTCCGTTTTCTTTTCCGATTCCAACAATGTTATGAGCATTAAAGTGGAACCTATAAGGAGCAGGAAAATAAGTGAGATGAAATACACCAACTACCATGCCTGTTGGAATTCCATTTTCCAGGTTATCATCTAATGCTTTCATAGCCTTTTCAGGATTCTTGAAAAGCTCAATATGCATTTTGATGTCCAGTGCTTTGGTTATTCTTTTAAAAATTAGTCCTGGCCAGGGTCTGAATGAGGTCACGGGCATTCCATTGAGCTTATAGAATGGCAGATATGAAAAATAGATACCTGAACCAATACCAAATATCAAGGCCTCGCTCAAATCGATTCCATAATAGCGAAGCATATTTGAAATAACTCCATTTTCACAATGAGCTGCCATTCGATGCTCAAAATCAATCTTCATGTAATTCCAGTTTTAGTAAATCGTCTCTATTTTTAAGTCCGAAAGCATAAACATATTTATCAAGAATTTGTGCGGATAATTTAGAAAATATTTTGGGATCGAAATGTCTTTTTACTTTGTAGCGTGGAAGTTTAACATAAGATGAAAGAAGCTTCACATTCATAAGGCATCTGAACATATGATAGTACAAAGGACTTTTGATACCATCCATAACAAGTTTTTTTGCTTGCCGGATTTTCTTTTTCTCAACTTCCCATGCCTGCTGCATTATTGTATTTTTCGGATCCCAGCCAACACTTTTTACGGTAATGTATTTACCATTTTCATCGATAGCATACTGAACATCGCGGGTTTTCCCTTCCAACAGATTTGCATCATCCTGTGGCACTTCATCAACTTTCATCTTATTTTACTAAAGGATTTGATAATTATTAAGCTGAAAAATATCCAGTAATTATACTGTTGTAAGATGAACAAAAGTATAAGAAAAGCGAGCACTTTCAGGAATCATTAACAACAATGTATCTCCTTTTTTCAGATTTCCAGAATAAAAAAGTTCTTCAAGCATCAGAAATCCTGAAGCTGATCCTACATTTCCAACCCTATCCAGATTGGTAAACCAGATATCTTCAGGGATATTTATCTGATTATCAAGTAATGATTCATGAATTCGGGACCTGAAGAATTCAGATGATATATGGGGCAGAAAATAAGTAAGTTTTATTGTATCCAGTGAATATTTTTTAATGACATCTTTTAAGAAGAGTCCTCCTAATCTTGTTATATTCTTTTCAAGCAATTTGGAATCTTGTTTCAGAGAGAATACAGAGTTTTGTATCCACTCATTAGGTTTAAGTTTTCTCCATGGAATTACTTTACCGTTTTTTCCTTTTATGCCTCCATAGTACATGCATGTTTCCACTTCATTTGCAAAAGATTTAATTTCAATCCAATCGATTTTCATGGAAATTTTATCAGAAGGTTGATTTTCAATTAAAATTGCACTGGCTCCATCGGACAACATCCAGCGCAAAAATTCTTTCTCAAATGCGATGTATGGATTTTTTCCCAAAGCCTGAAGATACCTGGATTCTTCTTCATAATTTTTAGCCAGTAATGATGTTGAAAGCAATTCAGATCCCGTACAGACTGCATTGGTATATTTTCCCGTTAAAATTGACATCCATGCATAATTCAATGCCCACATGGAGCTATTGCATGAACCTTCTGCTGACATTGCATCAATAGGAGGAATACCCAATTCGCCATGGACCATGGATGCATGAGATGGCATCAACTGGTCGGGAGAGGCAGTTCCGCAAGCAAGTAGCTGTATGTCTTTGATACTAAATTTCTCATTGCATAACCTTCTAATGGCTTCTGCTGTTAATTCAGCATTTGTATGTGTTATTTCTCCTCCTTTCTTCAGGACATAATAGCGAGATTGAATGCCATTATACTTTAGTATAAGAGCTTTTGATTTTGAACGTAATCCACCTATTTCTCCTAGATAATCTTCCAGTTCATCGTTATTTATTGGATCGTTTGGTAAAAACTTCGAAACATTAGTAATGTAAGCTTTTCTTGCCATGAAATACTTCTTTATACAATTTTATTCTTGACTTGGTTATTTAATATTAACACCACTATAATACAAAATTTTTTCCTTTGTTTTTCGGAGAAATAAAACTCCGTGAATTACAAAGACCAAAGAAGCCATAGGAGAAATAACAAATAAAACAAATATCAAATATATTTTAAATAACAATAATCTTTTATTTCTTCGCTGATCTCCAACGGATCCTTTTTTTAAAATATAGCCTGCAAATTTATCAAAAATCTTCCGAGCATTTTGCTCTATTTTAAATAAGTGATATTTAACTTTTACAGCTTTCACTTTTAACAAGTTATTTTGCAGGTTTTCCCAATCTTCATTTATTAATGTTTCATTGATTGTTTTGCCAAATACAGATGCATTGATAATATCTTTTTGTGATACTCCTGCTTCAGGAAGCAATAATGTAGGCTTTTTTTCTCCTTTGATTAACCACCTGACGATATTAATGGCAGAAATATAATTACAGGATTTGTCAGTGAGCACGATATTTCCTGCTAATTTGGCTTTCAGTTCAGAGAGTTTTTTAGCAACAATTTCATACGAACTGATCCACATATTTCTTGCACCTATTATTGAAATTACATTTTTCCCTTGTAAAAGCTGAGCTGCTTCTTCCGACTCCAGAAAGGACCATACAGGAACTGAAGGCGACATATACCAGGGTTGATATGCAATGAGTATAAGGTCATAGTTTTTTTCTTTTGCAAATGAGAATGATTCAAGTTTGCATGGAATTCCTTTGACCGATTCCGGAAAACAATCAAAAAACTTACCCCCCCATGGGAATGGGTATTCACTCAAAGGTTTTATTTGTTCATATTCTATTTTAACCTTTCCTGTTTTCTCAATGGGAAGTAATATTGAATCTAAAATATCTTTTAGCTGACCCGATTGAGTATAATAAACAACGAGAATATTTTTTGTCATATCTTGTAAAAGTTACACAAACGTAAAAGTTTTTTCTAAATCTTCAAGTGATAGACTCGTTTAATAGCTT
>CAYORG010000141.1:0-3677 GCA_964406315.1 uncultured Bacteroidales bacterium
GCGACTTAACATCTATTCTTCAAAAAAATAATCCGGAAAATTCACCAGGTAGACTTTCTCCGTTGCCCTTGTCAAAGCTGTATATAACCACCGCAGATGTTCTTTATCGATCCTTTCCCTGCTAATGTATCCCTGGTCTATAAAAACCGATTTCCACTGTCCGCCCTGCGATTTATGACATGTAATGGCATAGGCATATTTTACCTGAATTGCATTGAAATATTCATTCTTTTTCACACTTTCATATTGTTTCCTTCTGGATTCAATATTGGTATAATCCTCAAGAATTGTATAAAACATTTGACGGTTTTTCTCTCCCGCCAGCGCAGGTGTCTCTTCATACAACACATCCAACATCAGCTTCACCTCCACCTCAATATCATAATCAATCAGTCTCACAATGCAATCGGCATATTTGAATCCGTAAAGATCCTGGTATTTCAATATTTTGATTACTTCAATAATATCTCCGTTTGCAATAAAATCAAATTCGGATTCATCCCTCAGCCAGAAATAATTGTTTTTCACCACCATCAACAAATCCCCGGGCACCAATTCCTCCTCACGACCAAGAATAGATCTTCGTATTCCTTCATTAAATCCGTTCGATCGTTTGTTTGAGCGGTTGATAATGATTGTTTCTTCCAATCCAAATGTATCGTAGCTATCGGATATCGCATCAACCAGTTCTTCTCCGTTCAATCTGACAATGTCAGCAAATTCTTTTAAGCGGAACAAAGGTGTTTTAAAAATGCCCTGCTCAATTTTTTTTCGGATCAATGTGGCATTGAATAAGATCCCTGAAGTACTTTTTTGTCTGACAACTTCTACCAATTCTTCTTTCAGGATTGTATCGGAATACCTGTTCATTTTAGAAATATCAAGGGCCGGACTTATGTCCAGTCCGACAGGAGGCAATTGAGCCGGATCTCCTACCAGTATTAGTTTACATCCTTTCCCGTTGTAAACATATTCAATCAGATCATCAAGCAAATAGCCCGAGCCAAATACGGCTTCCGTATTTTTCTGATTTGCTATCATGGATGCCTCATCGACAATAAATATGGTTCTTGAATGCAGGTTTTTATCCAGCACAAATTTTCCAAAGCCATCTTTGGAAGATTTTTGGCGGTATATTTTTTTATGAATTGTATAGGCAGCACAATTTGAATAGGATGAAAAAACTTTTGCTGCTCTGCCTGTTGGTGCCAGCAAAACAGATTTCATTTTGAATTCATCCAGCATATTCACATAGGCGCTTAAGGTTGTTGTTTTGCCTGAACCGGCATAACCGGCAACAATAAGCAAAGCATCTTCTTCTTTCTGAAGGGTATAATGAGCCAGAGCCTTAACAAGCTTTTCCTGTGAAGGTGTCAGTGTATTCTGTAAAAAAGAATACAATTTCGACGCAATATGATCAACCAACATTCGTGTATCAATTCTGATAATTAAACATCTAATCTAATTTTTTTTTATAAATTCGCACCATCTGCAATCAAGTACTAACAAGTAAAATAATAGATTATGTCCTTTCTGATAATACTCATTCTGCTTCTGGTTGTAATTCTTAGTATAATTACGATAATTATTGTAAACAAAAAACCGGGATCAAAAAAACTCTTTCAATTTATTTATGCCATACTCATTGTAGTTTTGGGCCTGTTCCTGGTAAAAAACATACTTGATCCTATTTTTTTCAAACAAGAAAGAATGAAGAGAGAGAATGCTACGATTGAACGTCTTAAAGATATCCGAACCGCACAGGTTGCATACAAAGAAAAGTATGGAAAATATACCGGTAGTTTTGACACATTGATACATTTTATTAAGACAGATTCTTTTGAACTGGAAAACATTATCCAGGTAAGACCATGGAATCAGGATTCAATTACAAAAAGGGAAGCATTGCGGGTTGGGATCCTCAAAAAATCAACAATTTATAAGCCGGTTCTTGATTCACTTTTTTCAAAAGACTATAATGTAAATGAATTAAGAATTATACCTTATACCAGCGGAGCGGAATTTGTAATGGCTGCGGGCGAAGTTGAAACCGGCTCGCAGGTAAAGGTAAAAGTATTTGAAGCATACGCACTCTATGATATCTTGTTTAAAGGCATGGACAGACAAGAGGTGATAAATTACAAAGACGAAAGATACAAGCTCACTGAGTTCAACGGAGTGAAAGTTGGTTCTCTCACCGAAGCAACCAACAATGCAGGTAACTGGGAAAAATAAATTCATAGATTCCTATGCCTGAAATCAACCTGGTTGATCGATCATTACAAGATTATTACAACGAAACAGAATTATCCATTCAGGTTAGCCCGGGTGGATTTTCTTTTTGCATTTATACGACCCATGATGCATTGATCAGAGCTTTTCGTTATTACAAATTTACCAATGCAGTTTTACGAGAGGATATTCTGAATCATGTAAATGATATTCTGAACAGGGATGATCTTTTACGATTGCCACAAAAACAAGTAAAAGTCATTTTTACCAGCAGGAAATCAACGATGATTCCAAATGAATTCTTCCAGCCTGAGCAACTGAAAACATTGCTTGAATTTAATCATCCTCTGGAAGATCTTGAAGAGATCCATTACAATGAAATTCCATTTTGTAATTCATACATTTCTTTTGCAATACCTTCCTATTTTGCCAGTATGGTCACTGCAAAATTTACCAATGCAGCTTTTTTCAATCAGGCATCGCCATTGTTGTTATTTGCCGGTGAGCTGATCGATAAGGAACAGAACGACTGTGTGCTCATAAATCTGAATAAGGAATTCTTTGATATTCTTGTCGTGCAAAACAATGCGCTAAAATTCATCAATACCTTTTTGTATGTGAATTCAGTGGATCTCTTGTATTTCATACTTTATGTCTGCAAGCAACTGAAAATTGATGCCCGTGCTATTCCTTTTTATCTTACAGGAGAAGAATCAATTGATGACAATCTGATCGCCGAATTGTCCAATTTTATTGCAGATCTGAGCACCCCCCCCTCTCTCGAAGATCTCAAATTAGCCGATAGTCTGAAAGATATTGATACGGCAAGACATTTCCCCTTGTTATATCTGTTAAAGTGCGAATAATCAGCGGGAAATACAAAGGTCATCGTTTCCCGGTCAGAAAAAATTTTCCTTCCCGACCAACAACAGATTTTGCCAAAGAGAATATTTTCAATGTCATTGAAAATTATTTTAATTTGAATGAGTGCAAAGTGTTGGATCTTTTTGCCGGAACAGGCAGCGTTGGTTTTGAATTTGCCTCACGCGGAGCTACCGTCGATCTGATAGAGAACGATTTCAGATCGATGGAATTTATAAAAAAGAATATTGCTGCGCTGAAAATCACATCAATCAATGCCATCAGGGGTGATGTTTTCAGACTGTTACAAAGAATGGATACAAGCTATGACATAGTGTTTGCCGATCCGCCCTATTTACTAAAGAATATTGATGAATTGCCCGAATTGATTTTTCAGAATAAGCTGTTGAATCGTGAGGGGTGGTTTATACTTGAGCATTCTGATAAACATTCTTTCTCCGGTCAAAAGTATTTCCGGGAATTAAGAAAATACGGAAGTGTTCATTTTAGCATCTTTACAAACGAATAAGAACGGAGCGAGTTCGAAATTGTTTAACTATTGAATCGTTTAATTGGTAATTCGT
>CAYORG010000142.1:0-3637 GCA_964406315.1 uncultured Bacteroidales bacterium
TTAAGCCCGGTCTAATCTTCAAATACCAACACCTTTTTATCGGGAGTGTAATTCTTTATATGGATAACAAATTTGTCGATTTGCCGCTTTCGCTTTAGTAACAATTCATAGATCCTTGTTTTGTCAGAGTACTGAAAAACAATGTAATTCCCTGTTTCATATCTGTTTTGTCCGAAAAGACCAATTCTTTTTTGGTTGTTGTAATGATTTAAAAAGATCCTGGTGTCCTTCATATCTTTAATGCGATATACAACAACATCCTTACCTGTCTTTACCGATAGCTCACTATCCTGTACGAGTATTTTTCCCAGTTCTTCATATTTTTTAGAGAATATAAAATACAATGTAAATACCAATTGCGCTATTAGGGTAACAATCAAAATCAGTTTGAGAACCCGATAATTGATCACCATTAGCAGTTCGGGGCTTAAAAGGATCGTTGTAATCAACACAAAAGCTGTGAATACCGAAAACAGGATAATCTTTGGCCTTAAAGTGCTTTTCGTATGTATAACAGGGATGACCATCTTTTAATTTTTAAAACGGTATTCGAACAATAATAGTACTTGTTCAAATAATTTTTATTCCTATTCAATTATACGGGGTAACTGTTTAATTGGTTATTTGTCAAGGGCAATAAAATCGCATGTAACAACAGGTTTTTTAAAGCCTGTGATCCTGGTTCCTGCAAGCATGATTTCAGGATTAAGTCCGGAACAAATTTATGCAATTCTCGCTCATGAACTAGCTCATATCAGGAGAAATGATTACATAATAAATGTTATTCAAACTCTCATTGAAACCATATTTTTCTTTCATCCTGCAATATGGTACATTTCTGTCCAGATCAGGAAGGAAAGAGAGAATGCATGCGACGATATTGCAGTTGAATTGACCGGGGACAAAGTGAACTATGCAAAGACACTTGCTTTCACACAGGATTATGTATTTCGTCAGGGAATGTTGTCAAATATGACGGAGAACTAACTGCATCAAATGGTTCCGTATGTATTACGCGTCCAAGGCAGCAACTACCTTACATGACGATCTGCCTCTTTTCTACTTTTTCTTTTGGTACTTGACATACTCAAAATTGATGCGGTGGAGAGAATCGCCCAGTGCCTGACCAGTTTCAAGGCCATCTTCATCCCACTCTTCATAGAACCATTTCACCTTTAAATTTTTTATATGCTCACTCGATTGAAGTTTATTCAAAAGCTCAAGCAATTTTTTTGCTGAAGATGTATTGATGTATTCAATAATAAGGTCGAAATCCACTTCTTCGGCATGTAAATTCTCAACCCAGTCAAGAATCGGATCGAAAAACTCTTTGGCATTTTCAGCATATGCATTGCCTGCCATAACAAGTTTCCCGCTTGAGAAAAAATCAATTAAAGGAGTATTTTTTGTGGGTTCAATCTGAAGATCTTCCATGTTGTGAATAATTTTTAGTCTGGTTTTGGTTATTCGTTCTATAGTTTAACGAATTTAAAGCAAATTGGATACGTAAACAATAAGTTTTTCAGATACTTATTAAAAAGAATTTAGTTCATTGTTAGTAGCAGAACTAAACATGTTGAAAAAAATCGCCTGATTGTTGACAAGATTTATACGGGAGTTTGCTCTGTATAAATGTCTCATTTAATGCATGAATATTATTAATTTCGACCAAATCTTATGATTCCGGAAAAAACAGATTGCGAATTGTCTTTCACTTCAATTGAATATTTATAATTATCTTAAAACCATCTTTATATCTTAATCATCCAAAATCATGAACAGCAAAAAAAACAAAACAAAAAACAGAAGAGACTTTATTAAAAAAGGAGTTGCAGGTATAGCAGGTTTGTCTGTATTTCCTTCAATAAGTCATGCTTCATCCTCGAAAACAGAATTATTAAAAGCTGAAGAGAATAAAATAATTTATAGAACCCTGGGAAGAACAGGGTATAAAGTCCCTGTTGTAAGCATGGGTTCATCAACAAATGAATTTCTAATAAAAGCTGCTCTGAAAAAAGGCATGAAACTCATAGATACTGCTTATCTCTATGGTAACGGTCTTGATGAAACTACCATCGGTAGGGCATTGACAGGTATGCCAAGAGACTCTTATGTTATTGCCTCAAAAGTATACGGACTTCGCGATAACACTACGGGAATGCCTTTGAATAACATTACTCCTGAAGCATTTCAGGCAGACTTCAGAGATAGGGTGGAAACAAGTTTGAAGAGATTACGGATCGACTATTTGGATATCTTATACCTGCATGCGGCTGATAATCCTGAATTGATTAAAATGGATATGATGAAAGATGTATTGATTGAATTGAAAAAGGAGGGAAAAACGAAATATATTGGTGTTTCAACACATACTAATTCTGTGGTTTATGCAATAGCAGATGAAGGCATTTACGATGTAATTCTTATGGCTTATAATTTCAGAGATGAAGAAACAGGTGAAACACGGAAAGCAATCAAATATGCTGCTGAAGCCGGTTGTGGAATTGTAGGCATGAAAGCACTTGGAGGCGTTTTCTGGGATGAAGAAAGAAAACAGCGCATTAACCAGAAAGCAGCAGCGAAATGGGTAATACAGGATGAAAATGTTCATACAACAATACTTACCATCAATACTTTTGATCAACTGGAAATGTATATGTCACTAATGAACAATCCTGAACTTACTCCTGAAGACAGGGATGAGTTAAGACTCGGGAAAAACGATACAACGATAGGAATGTATTGCAATCAGTGTGAGCAATGCATTTCACAATGTCCTTATGGAACGGATGTTCCTAAACTCATGAGATCATATATGTATGCTTATGCTTACGGAAAACCTGCAAAAGCTAAAGAGACATTTCATCTGTTGCATAGCCATAAACTTCTTTGCGAGAATTGCAGGGACGGATGCAAAGTCACCTGCCCCATGGGATTCGATGTACGAAAGAAAATATTGGATATTTCAAGAATATGGGAAGTTCCGGATGAATTTCTGGCCTGATACAAATCATGATATCCAGATCAATTAATTTATTTACTAATATTTTGATACTAATTTTATCGCCATGAAAACAATACATAAGTTATTTCCAATATCATTTTTTGTTCTCTTGATAATGGCATTTCATTCTTCAGTCAACTGTTCAGAATTGGTACAATATTTTCCTGAAATCCCAGGATTTACAAGGAAAGATGAACCTGCCGTATACAATCCGGACAATTTATACAATACAATCAATGGAGCTGCAGATGTTTATCTGAACTTTGAATTCAGAGAACTGGCAACATTGACTTATGAGAAAGGTGAAGATCAATCTTTAATTATCGAGATTTATAGTCACAAAGATCTGAACTGTGGGTTTGGAATTTACAGTCATGAAAGAGTATACGGTGTTTCAAATTATGTTGATGTTGGAACACAGGGCTATTATGAAACTGGAATTCTAAATTTCTTTAAGGATGGCTACTATGTAAAGATCAGAGCTTATGATCTTGAAAACGAGGAGCAAACTCTTATAGACATTGCTAAAACCATTGCCGCCGAACTTCCGGGAGATAATCACTTTCCTGAAGCATTGCAAGACCTTCCTTATATGTACAGAACCTTCAATCGTGAGCAGTATATTCCGAAGAA
>CAYORG010000143.1:0-3627 GCA_964406315.1 uncultured Bacteroidales bacterium
CGGGAATATTGAATCCTGCGAGCGCATTGGCTTCGCCGAGCTCGTAAACTCGGTTGGCTTCGCCGAGCTCGTAAACTCGGTTCCCCGTAGCTTGCTTCGGGGTTAGCGAGCACAAAAATAATAAACAAAAAAAGGATCGAAGATTACTCGCTATGCTCGTGAGAATAGTTCCTCGCCGTTTACGGCGAGGAGCTTCAATAATACGCTTCTTGCCATGATGAAAGTTCAATGGCAAAAATAATTTATTAAAGGTTTTTTGCTGCCGGAGAAAGTCATTATTTGTATATGCTGCCTGTGAATTCTTTGTATATCGTTAATAAACTTATTATTCAGGCTGTTTAATTCTATTAAAAAAACATTTTTTTTTGCTAAATTGATCTCATTATTGCCAAAATGAAAAATGGATGTGTCTGAATTTAGGTATGTCCGAGAAACGGTAGCAGTAAAAGATTATTCCTATGAACAATGAAAAAACTCATTATTTCAGAGTGCTGAATCCGAAAAACTTGAAACTGGGAACAAGAATCCATCTGATGGTATTTTTAATGGCCATGGCCGCACTTATCGCAGTTATGCTGGTTGGTTATTTCATACTCAGAAAAACCATGATGGAAAATACACTCGGCAACCTCGAGGAATTAACTTATATAAAAAGTTCCTCCGTTGAAAAAGAGTTTTCATCAATAAGCAAAGAACTGGTGCAATTCTCCCAAGATCAAAAATTGATTGAAGCAGCAAGGGAATTCAATTCAGTATTTGAACAACTGGAAAATGATAAAGCCGATATTTTTTGGTCCGACAGTATACAGGCAATACGCAATCGCTTAAAAGAGTATTATTCAACGGTGCTGGCAGAGAATGCACCTGTTACCGGCAGCAATCTGATAAACTGTTTTCCTGAAAATGACAGGACAATTTTATATCAATATTTATATCATGTTCTAAATCCTAAACCTCTCGGTGAAAAAGACAAATACATTTCTTCAGGCGATTATTCTGCTTATTCCGTGGCTCTGGAAAGGTTTCATAAAGTATTAAATGGGTTTAAGGATCAAATTCGTGCAACAGACCTGTTCTTGGTATCACCCAAAACCGGTGATATTGTATATTCTTCTTCCAGGAATATTGATTTTGCAACCAACTTATTTGAAGGAAGCTTTAAACACAGTACTTTATCTGATGCATTCAGGCAAGCTCTATCTTCCTCTTCAAGGAATGTGTATTTTATCGATTTTTCAAGTTATGCAGGAACACTTGATAAGTCGGTGGCATTTTTCTCGGTTCCTGTTTATTTCTATGACGAACTGGTATCGGTTCTGATTGTCCAGTTTGATTCAAAGATATTTGATGGTGTGTTTTACGATGAATACATGCTGTCAAAATCCGGTTCCCTGGAATATACAATCGTGGGAGATGATATTGCACTTAGAAACAATCCCCGTGGATTTCTTTCTGATGAACAGGATTACATCTCGGATTTGAAGCAAAAAGCCGGAAGGAAAGCGTTTGATAAAATTCTTATTTATGAACAGTTGGGTGATATGATCATGCTTATAAAGTATCCTGATAAAGAAAAAGAAAAGATTCTTAATGAGCATTGCCGGCACCTCAATGATTATAGCGGAAAAAAGGTTATTGCTTATAGCAAAAAGCTCAATATTCCTGGTGTTGACTGGTATTTGATCACAAAAATAAATCAAAAGGAGGCATTCATAAGCTTTTTCAGAAAGGCAAACCTCTCAATTGTTATCATCCTCGTTGTCCTTCTGGTTATTTTTCTTGTTGGCAAGACATTTGGAAATAAAATTTCTTCACGGATAAAGAAATTGTGTAATGCCTTGGTTCAATTATACCAGGGAGAGAAGTCAACAGAACTCAACCCGGGTATACATGATGAACTGGGCGAGACAATTGAAGCATACAACAATTTGCGAACCAGAATAAATGAAGCCGCTAATTTTGCTCTTGAAATGAGTGAAGGAAATTACAATTACGAATTTCATACGATAGGTGAAAAAGATGGACTTGGAAACTCCATGAACATTTTAAAGAAAAAGATGATTCAATCGCGTGATGAGCATGATGAACGGGCACGTGAAGACGAAGTAAGAAACTGGATCAATACAGGAGTGGCGAAATTCAATGATTTGTTAAGGCAAAACAATGATAATATTAGTGAACTGGCATTTAACATTATCGAAAATCTCGTTAAGTATCTTGAAGCCAACCAGGGGGGGGTTTTTCTTGTTGAGGGTGACAGGGAAGAGGATAAAAAGATAAATCTGGTTGCGGCCTATGCTTATGACAGGAGAAAATACAACCAGAAAACAGTGGAAATAGGAGAGGGATTGCTGGGGAACGTATACCTGGAAAAACTGCCTGTTTACCTGAAGGTAATTCCCGAAGATTATATCGAGGTTTCTTCGGGTCTGGGTCAAAGTAAACCGAAATGTTTGTATATAATGCCTTTATTGGTCGATGATAGTGTGTTTGGAATGATTGAGATAGCATCATTGAGTGAGTTTGATTCCAGGCACATTGAATTTATTGGTAAAGTATCAGAAAGCATTGCAGCAACGTTTGTAAGTGTCCGTCTGAACATGCAAACATCCGTATTGCTTAAAGAGTCGAACAGGAGGGCAGAAGAAAATGCACAGCAGGAAGAGGAAATGCGCCAGAATCTTGAGGAAATGCAGGCAACACAGGAAGAGCTGGCCAGGTTAAGACAGGAAGATGAGCAGAAAACAAAAGAAATGCAGTTAATTGTTGATAATACGCGCAAGATGCTCAAAGAAATGCTGGATTCTATACCCGGAGGCTATGTATTAAAAGATCAGAACGGAGTTGTTCATCTCATAAACAAAGAAGGAGCGAAGTATTACAATTTGCCGGTCGAGAAAATTGTTGGTAAGACAGACCATGAATTGCTGAATGCAAAGATTTATGAAAATGAGCATAAGCTGGATATGAAGACTATTGAGAGTGGCGAGCAGGAATATTCCGAAGAAGTTGAAATCAAAGGGAAAAAGAAGAAATTCAATGTCATTAAAAAGCCTTTCCATATCACCGAGATAAACCAGAAAGGAGTATTGACAATCAGAATTGTCCAGTGATAATAAATGGCTTATTCATAAGTTTATTTCCTGACCTTTTGTTTTCTGATAATATTCTTAGAAAAAATTTTAAATTTGCAGCCGTTTCAAATAATGGTCTCATAGCTTAGTCCCGAAAAAGCAGAAATCTTTAATTTCATATTTTTTCGAGGTTTTTTGAAATTTTGAGAAAATCATACCTGCCTGGTAGTCAGATTTTGATTTTTTATATTTCGGAATTGCCTGCCAGCCACGAATGTTAAAGGCGGGTAAGCCGTCAGGCAGGGATAGAGCAATCCCGATTTTATCGGGATGGGTCGCGCGTTCGAACCGAATCCCGACAAAAGGTCGGGATGAGCTCTTGAGCGAACAAAGTGAGTGAAAAATCGCTCCAAGGCAGGTAGTACAGTTATAAAACTGTATATTGGGAAAGTGAAAATATTGAAATAATGGTCCCGTAGCTCAGTTGGATAGAGCAATCCCGATTTTATCGGGATGGGTCGCGCGTTCGAACCGAATCCCGACAAAAGGTCGG
>CAYORG010000144.1:0-3597 GCA_964406315.1 uncultured Bacteroidales bacterium
TCTGCTTTTATATAGGGTATTATTTTGTGTCAAAGCTGGCCCCGGTCAGATTGATTAATTTATTTTTATTTTCATCAACCGTAGTGATTTTTATTCTTTTGTTTGTATCACTTTTCTGGAAGATTAGTATTCATATGACGGGAATTGGAGGATTAACAGGGATGATACTGATCCTTTCCTTTACTTATGGGATTGACTCAACAATTGTATTAAGTTTCAGTATTTTCGTTGCAGGATTGATTGCTACCTCGCGCCTGGCTTTACAATCTCATAGTGTTTTACAGCTTACGGCGGGATTTTTTACAGGTCTGTTGGCCATATTTATCCTCATGATGCAGATAATATTGTAACGTGAAAAGTTAAGTGTTCGGAGTTTTGGGTTGAGAGTTTTGAATTAGGTTGTTGGGTTGCTAGGTTTTTAGGTTATTGGGGACTTTCCTGATAACATACCGTGCGAAGATATGGCATCCAGGAATTGATTGTGATACTGTTGAATAGTTGAACTGTTAAAATAAACCTTTGTAACAGGGTGATCCTAATTCTACACACTGAAAGGGTGTTATTATTATAGCCCGGGGTGAAACCCCGGTAACAAGATACAAAATAAAAGCGTTTCATCTGCTTACTTAATTCAGGACTTAAACAATTCATGAAACATAAACAACAGAGATTTGAAATTTTGAGACAAGAAACCAGAGACTTGCGACTTGAGACTATTTTAATTTCCCGTTTTCTCCAAAACCGATCGAATTGTAAATTCATCCTGTTTCATTGTCCTGAACAGTTTCTTTGAAGAAAGATATTCTGCTAAGTATTCCTGCTCCGACTGTCCGGGCGTTGGCACAAGTACGGCTGTTTTTTTCAGAGCCAGGAGATCCATAATGGTACTATAACCTGAACGGCATATAATTATATCAGCACTTTTAATCAAAGGCAATAGTTTTTTTGAAGACAAGTGGTTGTGCCATCCCGGCAACATGTCTTCTTTTTTTCCCGGCAATCCGCGAATTACAGTATATACATATTCCTCGGGAATATATTTTATCTGATCCCGAATTAATTTTTCAAATGATGTTCTTTGATTTTCCGGTCCTGAGATAAGGAACAGGATCTCTTTTTTGTGTTTTTTTCTTTGGTCTGTAAGGTCAGCAATGCTGAATCTGGAAAGTATTCCAATGTAACTGACCTGGTTATGCAATGAATTGCCATGCGATAATTTGCCTGCATAGCTGTCATGGTCTTCAAGATCAGGGATCCAGCATTCATCGTACTTTTCAATAAACCAACGATTCATTTTATTGATAAACTTCTCAAAAGTTTTTAATCGGTCCGGAAGAATTATGTTCAATTGATGTGTAATAAATACTGAATGTACATTTTTGTTCCAGAGTCCATAGCAATTGTCGGATACTATAAAATCGATCTTGTGTTGTCTTATGATCTTTCTGAGCGAATAATGTTCTCTGACAATTTGTATAAGAAAGAACGGTACATGCAGTACCAATGATAACAACTGATTTCTGTTTTCGTTAAATCGTATCCTTGCATAAGGAATATTAACGATGTTAACTTCAGGAAATTCTTCAAGGATAATATTCAAATGCGAAGGACTTCCACCAACAAATACAGTATCTCTGTTCCTGATGTAATTGCTGATTACAGGCAGAAGGCGGGTGGCATGTCCAAGCCCCCAGTTTAGCGGAACGAGTAAAACTCTCTTTTTTTTCATGTCAATAACAATTTTATGATGAGATCGTAACAGGGATGCCTAAATCCCGCACTTTAGCTGCAATAGCATTCAGTTTTTGTTCGGAAATCTTCCGTATGGTTCTTATCGGAGTATCGCGGGCAATTGTATATACCATTACCAATTGGGGATGAAGCTCTTTTATTACGCTTAACCAGGCAACAAGTTCTTCTTCAGAACTATTATCGAATGAATAGTCATTGTAGCTGCCTTTCACAAAGAGTGTTTGTATTGTCAGGTTGTTTTTAAACGTGTGCAATTGTTCTATCAGTTGCTGCAGGGAAAAATTGTCTGCAGGGCAATTGATTTTTCGTATGGTCTCCTCATTTGCAGAATCAAGTTTTAAAATATTATAATCAATCTTCTGCAGGGCTTTGGAAATTTTTTTATTACCGATAAGAGTAGCGTTTGATAAAACAGCAACCTTCACTGTCGGAAAATATTTTTTTCTAAGACAAAGGGTATCATCGATGATCTGAGAGAAAGAGGGATGCAGTGTTGGTTCTCCGTTTCCGGCAAAAGTAATTGTGTCTATGGGGTTCCCACGTGAAGAATATCTTTTCAGAGTCTCTTCAAGATTTCTCCTGACTTCTTCAGGTGTTGGCAATCTTGAATTTTTGTCAGGATAAAAAAAATCAGTGAGTCCGCATTCACAATACAAACAATTGAAATTACAGACTTTCTTTGAAGTTGGCAGTAGATTAATACCAAGCGAATTCCCTAAACGACGACTTGAGACCGGTCCAAAAATAATTTCATCAAAAAGAAATGTTGCCATAATACAGAAAGCCTTTTCTATTTTTCCTCGTTTTTCAATCTTCCGACACGTAGATTATAGATTTCAGTTCGCTTATAAAAGGCAGTATCTTCATTGTCGTATTCAGGAATAATGATTCTCATATGTGTGAATGAAGGATCGATACATTTTTGGACAAGGATGTATTCACGGCCATACCTTGATTTCGGAAGAGGTGTTTCATTGAAATATAATCTGTGTTGAAGAGCATCATTCTTCTGTGAAAAGAAGTAAGCCGTTATTCTGGGATTTAAAGAGCTATCTTCATCAGTTATTTTAACCGATGCATTCAACACGTATATTCCTGCACTGTCAACAGGAAATTCAAATGGAGGAGGATATTGGGATTTTTTTCCTGAGATAATGTATCGGGGCTTTTCTGATTTCCAGATAATATCCATGTTTGATGTATGATATTTATTCCTGGTAGCTTTAGCTTCTTCTGCTTTTAAGCTTAGTTCTGAGAATACTTCATCATAAATACTTGTTATTTTTTCCGGTCTGGATGAATAGTATTCCATGGTGTTTAACAATTCCTCTTTGGAATACCCGTGTTTTTTAAGTACTGAACTATATATTCTGGAGGAGTCAAGGTCTTTGAACTGATCGTTTATTGTATGGTTCATTGCAATAGCATCTGCAATGTGCATATCAATCAGCAGGGGGACAAGTTTTTTTCTTGGAATGAGTTTTTCATTTTCCTTTTGACCGCAGGAAAAGAGGATGAATGCAAGAGATAAAAATAAAAGCCAACTTCTCATTTGTAATCGTTTTGTCGGTAAAGGTAGTTAAAGTTGTGTAGTTTTTGTTTAGGGGTTTAGCTGTTGAGTTGTTTAGTAAAAAAGAGTAGATGCAATTTATACTTAGTGAGGGAGAATGCTGAGCGTGCGGTGAATGTGGATAAAAAAAGGGGCTGTCTTAAAAGTTGAAAATTCAACACCAAGGCACTAAATCACAAAGTACTCACAAATGTTATAAATAATTGAAAAAACGTGAGTTCGAGATAAGTTATAACTACTTGAAATAGCAATTATCAGATAATTTAGCTTGTATT
>CAYORG010000145.1:0-3574 GCA_964406315.1 uncultured Bacteroidales bacterium
ATTACTGACAGTTTGTTTTCCTTCTTCAATAACTTTTCAGAAATGCTCATGACTTATCTAATGTTAAAAGATTGTTTTACTCTAACCTGCCCTATTCATAAATTCTAAGAATATTCTGTGCTAAATCAGAGCCTGTCCCGGCAATTGCCGGGATTAGCCCGATTTAGTTAGATTTATCCCGATTGAGTCGGGATTAGTCTAACTTTATCGTAATCAATTAATTATTCCATTTTTATTAATTATGGAGGCTAAATTACGCATAAGTTTTAAATACCGAACTCCTTTTTCAGTCTGTCAACATAATCCAGTTTTTCCCAGGCAAAAAATTCAACCTCCCTTGTTTCAGAATTTCCATTATTTAAAAATGTCACTTTCCTCTTCTCAGATTCTCTTCCCATATGACCATAGGCTGAAGTTGCCCTGAAAATCGGATTTTTCAAACCTAGTCTTTTGATAATCACACTGGGACGCAGGTCAAATATTTCCTCAATCTTCTTGGCAATGGCACCATCACTGAGGTTAACTTTCTTTTTCCCTTTTGTATCAACAAATACCCCAACTGGTTTGGCAACACCAATAGCATATGCAATCTGAACAAGCACTTCATCAGAAATTCCTGCTGCCACCATGTTTTTTGCAATATGTCTTGCAGCATATGCCGCAGAGCGATCCACTTTCGAACTGTCTTTCCCTGAAAAAGCTCCGCCACCATGTGCTCCTTTGCCTCCATAAGTATCTACAATGATCTTTCTCCCTGTCAATCCTGTATCGCCATGAGGGCCGCCGATAACAAATTTTCCTGTCGGATTCACATGGAGAATATAATCATCCTTAAATAAGGACTGGATCCTGGAGGGTAAAAGTTTCTTCACACGGGGGATAAGTATGTTTTTTACATCCTCTTTAATTTTCTTCTGCATTCTTTCGTCTGTGTCAAATTCATCATGCTGTGTTGAAACAACAATGGTATGTATTTTCTCAGGTTCATCATTATCGTTATATTCAATCGTAACCTGTGATTTGGAGTCGGGACGCAGGTAAGTCATTTCTTTCTTTTCACGCCTTATATCAGCAAGAACCATCAAAAGGAGATGAGACAATTCCAGGGCGATTGGCATATAATTGTCAGTTTCCCTGCAGGCATAACCGAACATTAATCCCTGGTCTCCCGCTCCCTGCTCATCTTTATTATTTCTTTCGACACCACGGTTAATATCGGGCGATTGCTCATGAATGGTTGAAATAACACCACAGGAATCACCCTCAAACATATAGTCCGATTCCGTATATCCTATATCTTTAATGACTTCGCGCGCAAGTTTCTGAACATCAACATAAGCAATTGTTTTTACCTCGCCGCTGAGAACTACCAGGCCGGTGGTTACCAAAGTCTCACATGCCACTTTCGATTCCTGGTCCTGTTTTAAGAATTCATCAAGCAATGCATCACTAATCTGATCTGCAACTTTATCAGGATGTCCTTCTGAAACTGATTCTGATGTAAATAAGTAGCTCATTTTTCTCGAAATTTATTAGATTTTTATTTTTTATTTGTCGGAAGTTAGTTTTCTGAAAGCCTGTTCAAGCGTTTCTTCCACTTTTCGAATAGTTAAGATTGTTAAATTATTTTGCGTAGCAAAAGTAAATATCTTTTCCCGTAAATCATCCTTTGAATTGCCTGCAATCAGAAATTCTTTGACAGAAACATTCTGAACTTTGTTAATCCCTTCAATTTCTTCCAGCAATTCAGGTTTTATGGATGCATTGAATTCAATGTATATGGTTTGTTCATTTTTATCCTGCGACTTCCGAATGGTTTCAGCCGAACCATCTGCTACAATTTCGCCCTGATTAATAATCAGTACACGATCGCATATTGCCTCCACTTCCTGCAGGATATGAGTTGAAAGCAATACAGTTTTGTTAGCAGAAAGTTTTGAAATCATACCTCTGATCTCAACCAGCTGGTTAGGATCAAGTCCTGTTGTCGGTTCATCAAGTATCAGAACCGGAGGATTATGAATAAGCGCCTGTGCCAATCCAACCCGCTGGCGATAACCTTTTGAAAGCTGTCCTATTAATTTTTTCCTTTCAATGGTTAGGCCTGTTAATTCAATGATCTCATTCACTCTTTTCTTTCTTCCGGCTTTCTTATTGTATATGCCATCGATGCAATTCAGATATTCTCTGACATACATTTCGGTATACAACGGATTGTGTTCCGGAAGATATCCAATCATTCGTTTTATAGTAAGCGTGTTTGCATAAACATCCTTCCCTTCTATTTCTATACTTCCGTTATCCGGAGGCAGAATACCGCAAATACACTTCATTGTCGTGGTCTTACCTGAGCCGTTGGGCCCAATAAATCCAACGATTTCACTTTTGCGCAGTTCGAAAGAGATATTGTTTACAGCTTTTTGGTTTCCGTAAATTTTCGTGAGATTTTTGACTGCAACAGACATAAATACTTTGGCTCTAAACTTATTTATTAGCAAAAAAAGCACATTTCACGATGAAATCAAACTGTACGTTTCCGAACAAGAAGTGTACAGAAACAGTTCATTTCAAAATTATACAGTCTGCCTTGATTTAATTGTAAATGTCTCATTATATGTGCTTTATAATTTTTGGCACAGAAAATGATATTAATCCATCATCATCCAAAAAAAATAAAATGAAAGCAGTAAAGATCGGAAATAAGATAAGAAAAACAGTCCTATTTATGACAATTCTAATCGCAGGATTATTCAATTTGCCTTTCAATGCAATTTGTTCAGATCCCGATATATCAAATCCAGGATTTAATACCGGGTCAGATGCAGCGAATACAGAAAAAATTCTTGCAGAACTTTCGAAAGTTGAATTGGCAGAAATTTCTGTGCTGGTAACCGAAGAAGAAACTGAGTTGGAAAAATGGATGATTGATATCAACGATAGCTCATGGCAACAGGATAAAGAAGAAGAAATGCCGCTTGAAAAATGGATGTTTGACACTGAAGATAAAATCTGGAATATTACTGATAAAGAAGACAAAATGGTCGTTGAAGGATGGATGCTTGATCCTTCCGACTGGTTGAATTCGTAATAAAACAAGCGCGATCTAATTATACTGGTAATTTCATTCGAAGGGGCTGTCTTAAAAGGTAAGAATTTTAAGATAGCCACGAAGACTCAAAGAATTCACAAAACCCTGTTTTTCAATTATATATAACTTTGTGAGTGCTTTGTGATTTAGTGCCTTGGTGGCGAAATTTCAACTTTTGAGACAGCCCCTTTTTGCATAAAAAAGATTGCATAGATAACAATCCCAACTTCCTAATACTGCCACTCATCTAAAGCAAAGTGTCATTTATCAATGAGAAATGCATTGGAGTTGTTTTTTTATTCTCAATGACTATCTTTGCAAGTCAATTTTGCAAACAATTAAATATCTGACAATGATGCAAGTAGTAAAGAATTTTTACAGGATTATTTTAACGGCAGTTCTGATCAGCTTTATACAATATGTATCGGCACAATCTCTGGATGAAGCAAGAGACCTTTACAATCAAGGTGGACAGGCAACATCAGA
>CAYORG010000146.1:0-3570 GCA_964406315.1 uncultured Bacteroidales bacterium
AAACTGAATTAAAATAAACTTACGAAAACTCAGGTATTTTGTTTTGATTTAATACGAATTATTGAACTATCATTTAAGAACTTCAAAGTCCCAGTCGGCGATACTTAATCCGGCTTCAATTTTGTTTTCTATCTCATCATCCAGCGATGGGAAAAGATCTATACCGGTTTCTTTTTCAATTTCATCAACAGAAACAGCATAGGACTTAAGTTTACCCGATGACGTCCCGTTTTTGAAAATAAATCCAATTGCTTTTTGATTATCAGGATCATAAACTGCCTTGTAATAACGCTTCGGCACACTAACATTGTTATCACCAATTGTAGGAAAAGGAGAATCAGCAAGTATTGGACCGCATACAACATACAGTCCGTGATTATTTGTGGTCCATAAACGTATCAATTGCTCCGTTTTTAACCAGATGTGATTGTAATAGGCCAGTTTCATGGGGGCAATATTGCTCAGATAAAAGGTCTCTTCAACAGCACCGGGAATTTGTTTTACATCCAGGTAATTGACAAACTGTGCCATGATATACCCTCCCTGCTTATAATCTTTTTTGGAAGCTGATCTGGTATTGATCATCGGATCAGGTTTGTATTTCGCCTTTATTTTTTCATTTGTATTGATTTGTGCTTTTGTGACCTTGTAACTAACCCATGACGGCATAAGGTAACTCGTATTATAAGAAAACGAAAATCCTTTATGATGCACTGTTTTCTCCCTGTCCATTTCAGAAGGGAGAAGGATATCAGCCATTTGTGCGTTCAGACATGATAATACCAATATCAATACCAATGCAGTAAATGTTTTTTTCATAATACAATTTATTTTGTGATTTCTTATTAAATATACGAAATCGATCACATTATTCAAAGAATTGAATAAAGGAGTGTCTCAAGCAGTAACCTGTTTAGGATTAGCAATCTGGATGGGTGTAATAAATAATTCTCTGCCCAATTGAAATCCTTTGTTTTGAATTTTTATTCTCTGGCTATCTACAAGCCGATGAAATGTCTGTAAAACATCTGAATTAAAAACCAGGTTTTGTGTGAGACTGTCTTCGAGCACAGCATAATAATGTTCTCTTCCGAGAATATCAATAAAATTGTAAAATTATCATGTCAATGAAACTTAAATGTTAATTGAATCTTAAGTTTCGGTTATATATTTCTATCGCTCAAATACAAAAATGTACAGAAATTCAATACACCCGTGAAAACATTTCGTGCTGTCAGGTTGTTGTATTCTTTGTCTTTTTATAACTATGTACAAAAAATAGTTAGGATATATTGTTACTTTAGTATTGAAAAAAAATGAATCTAATTCATATTGATAATTAGTTAGATATACCTTATAAAATGAATTGGAGATAGAATATTTTTAAGTATCCAGTAAAACATAATATCTATGAGAGGTTCGATTGTTTTTGCCATCATATTGTTTGCAATAATCTTTGTCATTGATCAGTATTCATTCAGAGGGATAAAAATACTTACCGGTAATCTTCCTGTATTCTGGCGTCAATCTATCCATATTGCATTCTGGATGGTACCCTTGATTATTTTGGTTATAACAATTTTAATGAGTTTCCAGATGCGTGAAGTAATGACTACTGATAAATTTCGTATCTGGTATTTTCTGATGGGAATGTTTATGCTGTTTTATGTTCCAAAGATTGTATTTGTCATATTTCAGCTTGGGAATGATATTGTAAGACTCACGGGATGGATAATGACCAGATTGAGTACACCTGAATCACAAGCGGCTGCAACGGGTACTGTTATGAGCAGAACGGAGTTTCTTTCAAAAATAGGTATTGTTATTTCAGCTATTCCCTTTTTATTTGTAGCTCATGGAATTATCATAGGTAGATTCAACTATCAGGTGAAAAATATTAAACTGAATTTTAAGAATCTTCCAAAAGCATTTGACGGATTCAAAATTCTTCAGATTTCGGATTGGCATATTGGAAGTTTTCATGGACATACTGAAAGAGTAGAAGAGGCAATTGAACTGATTAACCGACAAAACGCCGATTTGATCTTGTTTACCGGAGATATTGTCAACAATGTAGCAGAAGAAATGCAGATCTTTATCCCTCTTCTGAGTAAAATCAATGCCGAATATGGTGTTTATTCCATTTTGGGAAACCATGATTACGGGGAATATATCTCCTGGAAAAGTAAGGAAGAACACACTGCAAATATGCAAAGGCTATATGACTTTCAGAAACAGGCAGGCTTTACCCTTTTGCTCAATGATTCCGTAATTCTTGAAAAGGGGATAGATAAAATAGGCATCGCAGGTGTTGAGAACTGGGGTTTGCCTCCATTTTCTCAATATGGTGATCTGAAAAAGGCGCTTGGCAAAATTCAATCTCTGCCATTTAAAATATTAATGTCTCATGATCCTTCTCATTGGGATGCCGAAGTGTTAGATAAAACAGATATCGATCTTACGCTTTCAGGTCATACTCATGGAATGCAATTTGGCATTAATATACCGGGGATAAAGTGGAGCCCCATAAAATGGAAATACCCCCGCTGGAGCGGTTTGTATATAGAAAAATCTCAATATTTATATGTGAATGTCGGAATAGGCTATATAGGCTTTCCGGGAAGGGTCGGTTTTATGCCTGAAATCACCGTTTTTGATTTGCAATGCGATGCTGATTGAATTACATTGTATGAATTAACTGTTAAGAATTATTTTTCAATTCCAAGTAATTTTCTTTTTGTTAGAACTATTTGATTTCTATCGCGTAAAAATCTGAAAACATTGTTATTATGTTTTCCAGAATTCTTTTTATAATCTCACTTATTCTAGTTTCGACAATATTTATAGATTGTTATTCACAAGACTATTCTGGCAATGATGAACGGTCAAAAAAGACTATTAAAACCCAAAAGAGAAAGGACTACAGTATTGATAAAGTTAGAATCCCTTTGTACAAGCGAATTGAACAAGAATTTGTGAGAATGTCAGCCAAGATGAATGAAAGAAAAGAACAAAGGCAGATGAAAAAGGAAAGAAGGAAAATTGAAAATGCAGAATTAAGAGAAGCAAAAAAAACTCAGAAAGAAGTTAAAAAATCATTGACAGAGATTGAAAAAAGGCAAAAGGCAGATGAGAAGATCAATACACGAAGTTCAGAACGAATTGAGAAAGAAAATGAAACTGCAACGAATTTAAAGCAAAAAGAATTGCAGGATCAGTTGAAAGCAGATGCCAGGTACAGTGAAGAAATCAGAAAATACAACGAACAGGTTTTGGAAATGCAACAATCAAAACGCAATGAGATTGTTGATAATGATTCGAAATACAACAGACAAATCAATAAACTGAATCGCAAAGAGGATCGGCGCATAGCGCGTATTGAAGAAAAGAGACGCAAAGAGCTGGAAAAATATTCTTTTCAGATCAGAAAATACAACGAAAAACAGAAAGAACTGATAGAAGACGGTTATTTATGCATACAGCAAGAAGATGAAAAATATAGTGTAGAGATCCGCAAGCACAACGAGGAAGTGCTGACTGCCCGGCAGACAAGACAGGATGAAATCGCCA
>CAYORG010000147.1:0-3561 GCA_964406315.1 uncultured Bacteroidales bacterium
ACATTTGGTTTTACTTTGCACGATTTTTGGTTTCGTAAACCTAAGTATGATTAATCATAGGATCATGAAAAAAGACATGCAAATGAAATTTTTGTTGAATGTTGCATTTGTTTCATTATCAATTGTTTCCTTTAGCCAGAAAGGTGTTGAAGACGGATCTAAATACGGACATGGAGAAGACAGTATAAGGTGTGTCAGGAATTTTTCACTTTACAGAGAATACACACGCCATAATGAATATAACGTAGCTTACCCATATTGGCAAATTGCTTTCGATGAATGTCCTAATGCTTCAAAAAACATTTTCCTCGATGGCGTTAAAATCGTTAAACACAAATTAGAAAAAACTCAAATCCCAGAACGTAGGAAAGAATTGCTGGATACTCTTATGTTAATTTATGACAGGAGAATAAAATACTATGGTGAGAAAGGAAATGTGAAAGGAAGACAAGGTGTTGACTTATTGAAATATGGAAGAGAGAATATTGAAAATGTAAAAATTGCTTATGATTATTTGAAAGAATCTATTGTGCTTCGAAGAACAAAAACTTCAGATCCTGTCCTGGTTAGTTTTGTATCAACATCCATTATTCTCTACCAGAATAACATCCTGGATGCCAGCAGGACCATTGAAGATTATCTTATGGTATCGGTCATAATCGATGAAAATATTAAAGCAAAACCATCAGATAAGGACCTCCAGGATATAAAGCTCGCCATAGGAGATAACTTTGTGAAAGAAGGGCCCGGCAATTGTGATACTCTGATAAGTTATTTCTCCAAAGAGCTTTCTGCGAAACAAGAAGATATTGAGTTCTTGAGGATGTTAACTTCTCTTTTGCGCAACAGAGATTGTACAAAATCTGATTTGTTCTACAATGCATCTAAAAATTTACATAGTCTTTCACCTACATCTGAATCAGCGCTGAATATTGCCATTTTGGCTTTTAATTCTGATAAATACAAAGAAGCTGCAGAGTACTATCAACAAGCTCTTAATCTTGAAACTGATGAAGACAAGAAAGCAGATTATTATTATGGAATAGCTGCCTGCTATAGTGAAATGGATAATAAAGCTACGGCACGAAATTATGCACTTAAAGCTATCGAGAAAAGACCAGGCTGGGGTGAACCATTCCTTTTAATCGGCCAGTTGTATGCTAACAGCAAAAACGATTGCAGCTCATTATCACTTCCGAATTCGATCTATTGGATCGCCGTTGATATGTTTATTAAAGCAAAAGAAATTGATAATTTTGTACAGGAAAAAGCCAACAAACTCATCCTCTCTTATTCAAATTATTTTCCGGATAAAGAGGAAGCTTTCTTTCAGGATGTAACTGAAGGAGAGAAATATGATATTGGTTGCTGGATAAATGAGACCACCACAGCAAGATTCAATGATTAGTAAAAGCTGTCATAGAAGTTTACATTTCATTTCATCTCTTCTCACCATATGCATATCAATAATGACAATTGGTTGTCATAATGATATGGAAGTAATCAATGCACTTACAGAAGACGAAAATTACCCTTTACAAACAGGGAAAAATATTGAAGTTCAATATACAGATTCAGCTCGTTTGCAATTGATCTTCAAAGCTCCAAAAATGAAAAAGTTTCTTAATAATGAAGAAGAAGGGGCTTATTATGTATTTGAAGATGGCATTGAAGTATTTTTTTACGACAATAACGAAAAACTTGAATCCATTTTTAAATCCGGGTATGCTAATTATTATGAAAAACCAAGTATTTGGAAAGCCAGTGATAGTGTAGTTGCCAGAAATATTCAGACAAATGAGCAACTTTCGACTGAAGAACTTTTTTGGGATCAAAAGAATAAGCGTGTATATTCTCATGTATTCACAAAAATAACAAATGAAGATGGAGTTTTTTATGGTGAAAAAGGATTTGAATCCGATCAAGATCTTGAAAACTACAAGCTGATCGGTTCAAGCGGAAGTGTTGAGGTGGAAGATGAAGAACTTCCTTAAAATTTATTAACTTGAAAATAATCTGGTTAATATTGGCAGTATTTACATTAGGTATAGGTATATACAATTCAATAACAATAGATTTTAACGCATCATACATGTTTTTTTTAATGTCATTCCTGTCATTTTTATTATATTTTATACGAAAAAAGCTGGGAAATAATAAACCTTCCAAATCCAATGAGTGATTTGATGATTATTGCTATTACTTTAATTTTCAGTGCTTTTTTTTCAGGCATGGAAATAGCTTATATTTCTTCAAACAAGCTAAGGATAGAACTGGATAAAAAACAGGGACTTTTCAGCTCAAGAATCATTACCATACTAATAAATCATCCCGGAAGATTTTTAACGACTATGTTGCTGGGCAATAACATTGCTCTTGTTATTTATGGTGTTAAAATGGCTTTAATTCTGGAGCCTTTGATAACCAGGTATTTACAATCGCCGGTTATAGTCCTTACTATCCAGACTGTTGTTTCAACATTGTTAATTTTGATAACTGCAGAATTCCTGCCTAAAGTTGTTTTTCGCACAATTCCTAACTATACATTGAACGTTTTTTCTGTCCCTGTTTCCATTTTTTATTTTCTGCTCTATCCGGTGACTTCCGCAATTACAAAATTTTCAATATTTATTATTAATAAAATTCACAGAAAAGGCTATGATTCAAAACTAAGTGCACAAAAAGTATTTGGCAAAGTTGATCTGGCGTATATGATAAATGAATCGCAGGAAAATAAAGCCCAAGAGACAAAGCAAAATAATGATTTAAAACTATTTCAAAATGCTTTGGAGTTTTCTTCTGTAAAAGTGCGCGATTGTATGGTGCCTCGTACAGAAATTGCAGCGCTTGAAGTCTCCAGCTCAATTGAAGAGTTCCGGCATATGTTTATTGAAACCGGGTATTCAAAGATCCTTATTTATGAAGATAATATCGATAATATGATTGGTTATATAACTTCCAAATCAATGTTTAAGAATATTCGCAGCATCAGAGATCATGTTATTGAAATTTCATTTGTTCCTGAGACCATGTCAGCAAATACACTGCTTGAAACATTTATACATGAAAAGAAAAATATAGCAGTGGTTGTAGACGAGTTTGGAGGACTCTCCGGTATGCTGACAATAGAAGATATTATTGAAGAAATTTTTGGGGAAATTGAGGACGAACACGATACAGTAGAACTAATCGATAAACAGGTAAATACCAATGAATATATATTTTCAGGACGACTTGAGATCGATTTTATCAATGAAAAGTACAAGTTAAATATCCCTGTGTCAGAAGATTATGAGACACTTGCCGGCTTTATTTTTCACCATCACGAAAGCATCCCTAAATTAAATGAACAGATTGAAATTAACAATTTTAAAATAAAAATCCTTAAGGTTTCAAGTACAAAAATTGATCTGGTCCATCTGAAATTAAGACCTTCTTAAAAATCCTCAATTTTTAATTAGTTTTTGTTGTATAAAGCTATTAATTACTATATTCGTAGCCTGATTTTTCAAACCTAAAATTCTTATTAAATGGCAATTATACAAAGTATTAGAAACAGGG
>CAYORG010000148.1:0-3538 GCA_964406315.1 uncultured Bacteroidales bacterium
TAAGGATATTCTGTCAGCATTTATCATATAGACATATCTAAATAATGACATATTTTCTTTAATTCATTAAATGTTCTGACAAAAAAGATGATTTTAAACAAATCCTTTTAATGGTATATTTGTTGTTAACTAAATAGCTCAAAGTAAAAACAGGTTAAAGTAAAATATATGGATCTTTTTAAGCCACTGGAAAATAAGAATAATGAAAAAACAAATAAATCAAATTCGGAAGAAACTGAAAAGGTAAGATGTTTGATAATAGGTTCAGGTCCTGCAGGATATACAGCTGCAATTTATGCTGCAAGGGCAAATCTTTCGCCATTGATGTATGAAGGACTTCAACCGGGAGGACAGTTGACGACAACCACCGATGTTGAAAATTATCCGGGATATCCGGAAGGAGTTACAGGGCCAAAGATGATGGATGATTTTAAAAAACAGGCCGAAAAATTCGGAACGGAATGTCGTTTTGGTATTGTAACCGGGGTGGATTTTAAAGGTCCGAATCATAAAGTATATGTAGATGATGGTAGAGTAATTGAAGCTGAATCAGTTATCATAGCAACAGGGGCGACCGCAAAGTACCTTGGAATTGAATCGGAACAAAAATATATGGGATCCGGAGTATCTGCCTGTGCTACCTGTGATGGATTTTTTTACAAGGGCAAAGATGTTGCAGTTGTTGGAGGAGGAGATACTGCAGCAGAAGAAGCTCTATACCTGTCGGGTTTATGCAATAAAGTTTACATGATCGTACGAAAGAATTATCTGCGTGCTTCCAAAGTGATGCAGGACAGAATTTTTAAGACAAAAAATATTGAGGTGTTGTTTGAAAGAAATGCGAAAGAACTCAGAGGTGATGGCGTTGTAGAGGAAGCAGTGTTAATAAAAAGAAAAGGGGAAACAGACGCAATAGAGGAAATCATTAAAATAGACGGATTCTTCCTGGCTATCGGGCATACGCCAAATTCAGGACCTTTCAAGGATTTTTTGAAAACGGATGATGTTGGATATATAAAAACTGTTCCCGGGACAAGTAAAACAAACATACTCGGTGTTTTTGCCTGTGGTGATGTTCAGGATTCTCATTATCGACAGGCTGTTACTGCTGCAGGATCTGGGTGTATCGCTGCAATGGATGCAGAAAGATATCTGGGTGAAAAATAATTTTCAAATCGTTCTGAAATCTTTTTCAAATACGACGAAAAAAAATGCTACAATGAAAAGAGGTCATCCAATATGTATTTTGCTACCTGGACAACCTTTTTATTTGTATTGATACCTAAATAAGTTTATCTATTTGTTTAAAGGAGAACCAATAGTTTCAGCCTGATATTTATGAGCTTCAAGCTTTTCTTTTACTTCCTTAAAACATTTAATGGTGTACTCAACATCTTCCATTGTATGGGCAGCCGTAGGAATAATTCTCAACATAATAACATCTTTTGGTACTACGGGGTAAACAACGATTGAACAGAAAATCCCATAAGTTTCCCTAAGATCAATGACGATGCTTGTACCTTCTGCAACATGTCCCTTCAAAAACACTGGTGTTACCGGTGATTCTGTATGACCCAGATCAAAACCGTTTTCTCTCAATCCCTTTTGCAATCTGTTAACTATCTTCCAGAGTTTTTCACGAAGGGAAGAATCATTTTTAAGTAGTTCCAGTCGCTTAAGTGCACCAATTACCATTGGCATTGGCAATGATTTGGCAAAAGTCTGTGAGCGCATGTTATACATCAGAAAATCTATAATGTCTTCTTCTCCGGCAATGAAGGCACCAATACCGGCCATTGCTTTGGCGAAAGTGGAAAAATAAAGGTCTATTTTATTTTGCACGCCAAAATGCTCTCCTGTACCTGCACCGGTTTTTCCCATCGTTCCAAATCCATGGGCATCATCAACTAGGAACCTGAAATTGTATTTTTTCTTTAATTCCACTATGCTATCCAGTTTTCCCAGATCACCTGCCATACCGAAAACACCTTCTGTGATTACAAGTATTCCTCCTCCGGTTTCCTGAACTGTCCTGGTAGCAAAACCAAGCATTTTATCACATCTGGCTATATCGTTATGAGGGAATACGTAGCTTTTTCCGCCCGTGGCTTTGTGAAGAAAAATCCCATCCATAATGCATGCATGTGACTCCGAATCATAAACAATCACATCTTTTCTGCCAGCCAAAGTCTGGATAATGGATACCATACCCTGGTAACCATAGTTTAATAAGAAAGCACTTTCTTTGCCAACAAATTCGGCCAGTTTGTTTTCCAGTTCTTCATGTTTTACCGTTTGACCCGACATCATTCGGGCACCCATTGGCGCAGCCATACCATACTGTTTGGCTCCTTTGGCATCGGCTTTACGAACATCAGGATGATTAGCCAGACCAATGTAGTTATTTAAACTCCAGGTCAATACTTCTTTTCCTCTGAATTTCATATGAGGAGCAATTTCGCCCTCCAGTTTGGGAAACAAAAAGTAACCATGACCTACCTTCTGATATTGCCCCAGGGGCCCCCGATCTTTACGAATTTTATCAAAAATGTCCACTGTAATTTATGATTTGATTAAAACAGCACAAATGTAATTTATTTTAGATTCATTGCAAATGCATAATATCATATCAGGATGTACTGTTGAATTCAATTGATTATTAAAAAATTGTTAAGATATTAATTGTTGAAATATAGCTTCAATGAAAGCTGAAAGTGTTAAAAAATGTCAAACTTACCGTGAAAAGCAAACACATTAAAAAATACATTTTTGTTTCATGTAAAATATTGTAAATTTGCGCGATATTTTGCACAGGGATGAAGGATTACCAAAAATTTTATATTACCGGGATCGTTTTTATTTTTATTGTTGGCTGCAGTGGATACGAAAGAGTACTTAAAAGTTCTGATTATAAACTTAAATATTCAGAAGCTCTCAGGTATTATAATAAAGAGAATTATTCTCGAGCTGCGGCACTGTTTGACCAGATAGCTCCTGTTCTGAGAGGTACCGCTCAGGCTGATACCGTCTATTATTACCAGGCTATGAGCTATTACAATCAGCATGACTATATACTGTCCGGACATTATTTCAGAATGTTTACACGTACATACGGTGCAAGTCCTTTTGTTGAAAATGCTGAATTTATGGGAGCCTATTGTTATTATATGCAATCGCCCCGACCGAGTCTTGATCAGACAAATTCAGTGCAGGCAATTCAGGCATTTCAGCTTTATCTGATTAAATATCCGGATAGTGAAAAAACAAAACAGGTGGAAGACTATCTTAATGAATTAAGAAACAAATTGGTTGAAAAATCCTACATGTCAGCAAAATTGTATTTTGATCTGGAAGATTACAAGGCATCACTTGTAGCTTTGAACAATAGCCTGTTTAAATTTCCGGATACCAAATACAGGGAAGAAATTATGTTTATGCTGGTGAAGTCAAGTTATATGCTTGCATTTAAAAGTGTAAAATCAAAACAAAAGGAAAGGTATCAGGATACAATTGATGAATACTATTCATTTGCATCCGA
>CAYORG010000149.1:0-3516 GCA_964406315.1 uncultured Bacteroidales bacterium
GTAATTTGCTGTTCTCATTACAATTCCTGATCTTTAATTCTATGGAACTCAAACTGAATAAGAAAAACTTCATAATATGCGGTGCCACCAGTGGCTTCGGCAATGCCATTACATTGCAATTGATTGAAGAAGGAGCCAACGTGCTTGCAGTTGCTCGTGGTGAAGAAAAACTGAAAGAATTATATGTAACCGGACAGGTTTATGCAATTGACGGAGGCACTATTAAATCCACTTTATGATCTATGACTTTTCGTAAGCATAAAAGAATATTACTATTCGTCATTCTGTTCTTTATATTTCATGTTTACGCATATTGTCAGAATTCTCATATCCCTGCAATCAGAGGACATTATGGATTTATTATTGCACATACAAAAGACCTTCCCGATGTTTCTTCTACACATCCCTGGGGTTTGGAGCTGGAATGGAACTGGCAACTGATGAGCGAAAATGCCTGGAATTATTGCTATTGCTACCCACGCACAGGGATTTCTTTTTTTTATATCAACTTCGATCAACCTTCAATTCTTGGAAATTCCTATGCTCCCTATGTATTTATTGAACCGGTTTTGGGAGCGGAAAAAAAGTTCCATATGTCATTTCGTTTCGGAATGGGTCCGGCCTTTATGGATAAGGTGTACGATGAACAAACAAATCCCGAAAACACCTTTTACGGGTCATGGCTGAGTTTCATCGTTCTTCTGAATGCAGGATTCAACTACAGGATAAATGATGTGATGAATATTCAGCTTACGGCTAACTTCAACCATATTTCAAACGGAGGAATTAAAAATCCAAACAAAGGGATCAATTTCCCAACCATGGGTTTTGGTATCGATTACAATCTCAGACCCATGCCTTATGAAAAGAGGGTGAAAAATGACAGCATTGACCTTCACCCAAAAAAATGGAGATTTGATGTGGTTGCTTTTGCTACCGGAAAAACAGAGATTAAAGGACATGCTCATTATCCGGTTTATGGTTTGTATGGAAATGTGAGTCGTGTAATTGCCAGGCTCAGTGCATTATCGCTGGGATTGGAAGGAACTGTTGACCTGGCGGATAAAAGAGAGATTGAACGTCTGGAATTAATGGAAAATGGCAAATACATCGATCATAAATACGCTGCTGCACTTCTGGGACATGAACTTCTCATTGGCAGGTTTATTTTCAGCATTCGTTTTGGTGCGTATTTCTATTCCCCTTTTAAAAGAATGGATCCCATATACCAGCGTTATGGCCTTACGTATCATTTTAACAAGCGCATTTTTATCGGTACCGATATCAAAGCCCACAGACAAGTAGCAGATTTTTTGGATTTTCGTCTTGGAATTTCATTTTAGTCAGTAACCTGCATAAATTTTAGTATCACTTGCAAATTCTTAATAATTAAACCGCCCTGTTATGAATCAGTTGATAAAACTTTTGATCCCTGCTTTTGTCATTGTCACAAACTCCGAAGCACAAGTCTTTAATATCACCGACTTTGGGGCTCTTGCGGATGCAAAAACCTTAAATACGGACCCCATTCAAAGTGCAATTGATGCATGTAACAAGAATGGCGATGGCATTGATATTACTTCCTGCAATAATGTTGCTGTTTCCGATTGTGATATTCGTACGGGTGACGATGCAATTGCCATAACAGGGTATGCCTATCATTATGAATTACCGGGTTATCATGATTTACGCCATGTTTCGGAAAACATTACCGTTACAAACTGTAATTTACAATCACGCTCAAGTGGTATCAGGATCGGCTTTATAGATCAAAATTCTGTGCGTAATATTCATATCAGCAATGTCAATATTACAAACTCAAACCGGGGAATAGGCATATTCCTTCGTGGTGCCGGTTCCCTCGAAAATATCATCATCTCAAATGTATTTATCGAAACCCGGTTACACACAGGCGACTGGTGGGGGAACGGCGAACCCGTGCACATCTCTGCCGTACAGGGAGAAACAGGTGAATTGGGGCAGATCAGACATGTAATTTTGCGTGATATTTTTTGTAAAGGTGAAAATGGCATATTGATTTATGGATCAGAAGAAAGCCATATTCAGGATGTGGAGTTTAACACTGTACATTTTGAACTTACTGATAGCAAACTCAATCCGGTTGCCGGTGGAAATATCGATCTGAGAGGATGCGCCCTGGAAAAACAGCTTTTTGAATCTGACATTTCTGCTTTCTATGCCCAATTTGTCGACAACCTGACTTTGCACAAAGTGAAGATATTGTGGGGACCTGTGAAAGAAAACTACTTTACATACGGTATTCATGTAGTTCATTTCAATGGCCTCAAATTACGGGATATTGAATGCAGTTCTTCTCCCGCCAATATGAACTTGCCCGCCATACAACTTGAAGAAGGAGAAAATTTGAAAATAGCTTCAGATGTGAAAGGATTAAAAAAAACGGGCATTGAATAATTGAAGTATTGGAATTCATTTTGTTATTTTAATCCGATGATGTTCCCATAGCTTTGTTTTCATCTTTAAAATATTATAGATTTACCATGTAATTAATTGCTATTTGCTATGATCCAACAGATTACCATGGAGAATATTAAGGAGCAAATCCGGAGTGTTCCTGATTTCCCAAAACCGGGCATACAGTTCAAAGACATCACCACTATCCTGAAAGAACCTGAATTATTCAATTACCTGGTTGACACTATATCTGAAATGTACAAAGGTCTGAATATAACAAAGGTAGTTTGTGTTGAATCACGAGGATTTATACTGGGTGGTGCTATAGCATCGAAAATTGGTGCGGGATTTGTCCCTATACGCAAACCAGGGAAACTTCCGGCAGCCAAATTTACCAGGGAATATACCCTCGAATACGGTACTGAATCTGTGGAGATCCATAAAGATGCCCTTGAAAACGGCGAAACGGTATTGCTTCACGACGACCTGCTTGCTACCGGAGGTACTGCACTTGCAGGAATAGCCCTTCTAAACTATTTCAGACCAAAAAAGATATACGTGAACTTTCTTTGCGAACTGGACTTCCTCAAAGGCAGGGAAAAACTTAAATCGTACGAAATTACAAGCCTTATACACCTTTAATCCATAAAATTATGCAACGTAGCCTGATCTTAGCTTTATTGCTCGTTCTGATTATTGTTGTCTTTGCACTTCAAAATTCAGCTTCTATCGAGTTAAAACTCTTTTTCTGGAATATACAGAGTTCTGCAGCTTTGATAATTACATCTGTTCTTTTTATCGGAGCTATCCTGGGAGTGCTGTTCTCATTGCCCTCAATAATTAAAAAGAAAGAAAAGATAGAAGAATTGCAAAAGCAGATACCCAAAAGTGATAAAGAATAAATCCTTCTTACACTAATATTTTCCCTGTCATTTCTGCCGGGACAGGTATCCCCATTATATTCAAAAGGTTTGGATCCACATCTGCTAGAATACCATCTTTTATTTCTTTTACCTCATCGCTGATAAGAATACAGGGAACGGGATTTAATGAATGTGCGGTATTTGGACTTCCATCATC
>CAYORG010000150.1:0-3359 GCA_964406315.1 uncultured Bacteroidales bacterium
CCTGGCAGGTGAAAAATTTGCCGCAGGAAGGGCATTTTTTTAGTTTTCCTGTCATTGTTCTCTGTCCTTTTTTATTTCAACACTAACAGCTTTTACCTCACCTCCGTAGGGAGGATTCATTTTTGACAGCTTTATTTTTGCTGACCATATCAACGGAGATGCATTCAAAATCCGTTCCAGAATTCGTGAAGCCACATGCTCAAGCAAAGAAGATGTTTTGGCCATTTCTTCTTTTACAATGTCGTATGCCAACCGATAATCAAACGTGTCGTCCAGTTTATCGTTTTGGCAGGCATCATCAAAAGCAACATCAATATCGAGGTTGATAATGAATTTGCTTCCAATCTTTTTCTCTTCGGGCAAATGACCATGGTAAGCATAGATCTCAATGTTTTCCAGTAAGATTTTTCCCATAATACTATATAACGTGGTTTTACGAATTTACATATTCTTATGGTTCAAATTCCTATTGAATTGAATTATTCACAGGGTAAAATACTTACTTTTGCATAAGTTATAATGACGATCTTTCATTTATCGAAAACAGAAAATGAACAACGAAGAAAACAATAAGTCGCTGAATTTTATTGAGGTGATGATTGAAAAAGATATTGAAAACAATACACATAATGGAAGGGTGCATCTGCGTTTTCCTCCCGAACCCAACGGATACCTACATATAGGTCATGCTAAATCAATATGTCTGAATTTTGGCCTGGCAGAAAAATACAAAGGGAAATGCAATTTGCGTTTCGATGATACCAACCCGGTAAAAGAAGATGTGGAATATGTTGATTCAATCAAAGAGGATATTCACTGGCTGGGCTTTGACTGGGAAGATCGTGAGTATTATGCCTCCGATTATTTCGGACAATTGTATGAGTGGGCTGTTGTACTGATCAAGAAAGGGAAAGCCTATGTAGATGAAAGCAGTGCCGATGAGGTTGCAGCACACAGGGGATCACCAACAAAACCGGGTAAGGAAAGTAAATACCGCAATCGATCCGTAGAAGAAAATCTCAGCTTGTTTGAGCGCATGAAAAAGGGTGAATTTCCTGACGGATCGAAAGTATTGCGTGCAAAAATTGACATGGCCTCACCCAATATGCACATGCGTGATCCGGTAATGTACAGAATAAAGCATGCTTCTCACCACCGCACCGGAAACGAGTGGTGTATTTATCCAATGTATGATTTTGCTCACGGACAAAGTGATTTTGTGGAAAACATAACACACTCTCTTTGTACACTTGAATTTGAAGTTCACCGGCCATTGTACGACTGGTTTCTCGATAATATTATCGATGATCCTGAAGTGAATCGCAGACGTACGCACCAAACCGAGTTTGCCCGGCTGAACCTGAACTATACCGTAATGAGCAAACGTATGCTCTTGCAGTTAGTCAAAGAGGAACTTGTAGCTGGGTGGGATGATCCGCGCATGCCAACAATTGCCGGGTTAAGACGCAGGGGTTATACACCGGATTCCATACGGAATTTTGCCGACAAAGTTGGGGTTGCCAAACGTGAGAATACAATCGATGTTGGCTTGCTTGAACATTGTATTCGTGAGGACCTGAACAAAAAAGTACGGAGGGTAATGGGGGTAATCAATCCTTTGAAAGTGACCATAAAGAATTATCCTGAAGATCAGGAAGAATACCTTGATGCAATAAACAACCCCGAGGATGACAGCGCAGGAACACGTAAGGTGCCTTTCTCCCGGGTACTATATATTGAACGAGAAGATTTCATGGAGGATCCGCCGAAAAAATTCTTTCGTCTTGCACCTGGAAGGGAAGTGAGGCTTCGCTATGCATATTTTATAACCTGTGAAGAATCAATCAAAAATGAAAATGGAGAAGTTACAGAACTGATTTGTACTTACGATCCCGCAAGTCGGGGAGGTAATTCTCCCGATGGAAGAAAAGTGAAGGCTACGCTGCATTGGGTATCAGCCAGGCATGCCCTGGAAAGTGAAATCAGGTTGTACGACAGATTGTTTGATGCCGAAAATCCATACCAGTGTGAGGAAGGAAAAACTTTTTTATCCAACCTGAATCCTGATTCATTGATCATTGCCAAAGGATTTGTTGAGCCCTTTCTGAAAGAGGATGCTCAGCCTTCTAAGAATTACCAGTTTGAACGGCTGGGATATTTCTGTGTAGATAAAGAGAGTACTGGCAATAAGCTTGTATTTAACCGCACCGTCACGTTGCGTGATAACTGGGCAAAAATCTCTCAGCAGAAATAAAAGAGGTTATCTTAGAGTTACTTTGTGCAACTCTGTGTCTAATCAGTGCTCTTTGTTGTATAGCTTAAAAAGCTATAGTACATTACTACTCAAACATATACGTCCAAGAGGAAGGAAAACACAAACAATGAGCAATAGCTAAATACTTTATCGAAATAATTGCCTGTTACGTAAGTTCAATTGTATACAATCCCAATAACCTAACAACCCAATAACCCAACTTCCTATTCTTCTTTAGTAGTTCCGACAATATCATGAAATGCCGCAAATAATGCCAGCATTGTAGCAGGGGCAGTAACCAGTATGCCTATACCAAGAGCAATAAGTCCGGCAAGGTTAATTAATCCGAGTACAATAAGGAAGCCCAAAAATGAAAACCATTTTTTAGAGATTACCTTGCGGCTCAGTTCCATAGCAGGCCAGAATTCTTTTCCTGCAAATACAATGAAGAGGGATACCCATGCATAGGCTACCCCAAGATAAATACCTGGGATGATCAAAAGAACAATTCCGATGGCTACAAATATTCCCACGATAAAGTTCCCAAGGAACAGATGGAGCAGGTAGTCAAAACCCTTGAAAAAATCACCGAATTCATAAGGTTCATCATGCAGGATTTTCTTTCCTACGATAAAAAAGCCTGCATACAATGCGGGTAAGATAACAACACTTGCCAGTGCACCAACTACCGGGACAAAAGTTAAAACAAACGAAATTATCATTACAATAAGCAGGTATCCGATAAATCCTCCGGCATTTTTCTTAAAGAGTTCGAAGCCCTTGTTTATGTATTCTCCGAATTTAAACTCATATCCTTCTGCAATCAGTTTTTCACATTTTGCATCGTAATCTATGCTCCCTGCTGCTGAAGCAAGCTTTTGGTCAGATCCTTTTTCTTCCATGAGTATAAGATTTAGAGTTTTTGTTCTCAATCTAAAATAAACTTTTTAGTTTACGATTACAAGGAAAATCCTTTAAAGATTATTCTTTTGAATAACATGTATCCGAAGACATGTTTTTTAGTTGAAATTGTTATTTTTGTCCTCCCGTATTGCCTCGTGGTGTAATTGGCAATACCGATTGGAAATATGGATTAGTCCTGTCA
>CAYORG010000151.1:0-3354 GCA_964406315.1 uncultured Bacteroidales bacterium
CCCAATCCAACATTATAGGATGCAAGAATAAATTTTCTGCGTTCTTCAATATCAACTATCTCTGATAATCTTTCATCGAGCCATTTAATGAACATTATACCAGCTCTGATGTTTTGATTTGGATCAGAATTTTGATCTATTCCAAATTTTTTCGCTGTTGTAGGCATAAGTTGCATCAAACCATATGCACCAGCCCAGGATTTTGCTTTCGGATTAAATCTTGATTCCTGATATATCATGGATGCCACAAGACGCCAGTCCCATCCTATTTCTTCACTGAACTGCTTTATAACTTTGTCGTATGGTGATATTATACCTGAAGAATTAGCAAAATAGTCACTCTCTATAATTTCTGCTGAACGTTTATTTCTGAAATATTTATGATATATCACCGCATATTGACTTGTATTTTTAAAATAGACAAGCCAGTTATTGATAGACTCTCTAAGGTCATCTGCCCTTTTTGGTAATGCCCATGCCAGATTTTGCGGAAAGCTAATCGGGGTGGATATATCAATATTATTATAATAGGTTTCATTAACCATTGCTATATTTTCATCACTCACAGTATAATCGATCTTGCCTAAAGCAACTTTTTCAATCAATTGTTCAACGCCCTCATCCACTTCCCTGATATCAATACTATCCCCAATTTCATCCGATAAATTGTACAATCTTTTTGCATAAGAAGAATTACTTTGAACATAGATTGTTTTATATGCAAGATCGAGTTGACTTCTAATCAAACTGTCTTCTAATGTCCCTGCGCTCATCTTGTCCCAGCCATCAGGTTTTCTTTGAACTAACACCTGATGAGTTTGAGTATGCGCAACAGTAAAATCCATTATTTCTCTGCGTTCTTTAGTAATTGTCAGGTTGACTGCTATCATATCAACTTCACCATTCTTAATAAGTTCAAACTTCTCAGACAAATTGTTATTTACGATAACTTCCAGTTCAACTCCAAGGTAATCAGCTAATTCACGTAACATTTCAAATTGATAACCCATCGGTTGTCCTCTGTATATGAAATAGCTGGTAGAATTAAAGTCAGTAACAACGCGCAAAACTCCTCTGTCAACAACCTGCTTTAGCTTAGAGCTATAATCAATATTGGAATCGGAATTTGATACTCTCTTACATGAAAATATCAGCAAAACAATTACCAGAACAGTTATATATTTTTTCCCTTTTATCATAATTATTTAAATTTCAGATAATAGAAGAAGAAGGCAGGTTAATTATAGAATGTCCATGATAAACCAAACTTAAATGCCAGTTGATTATAAGGATAATGAATCGCTGAGTAATATTTTTGAGTGAACCAGTCACTATTAAAATGTTGCAATTTGAAAAAGAATCGAGTTCTTTTTACTTTTATTTTTAGAAATGCATCCATTAGAGGGTAATTACCAATTAATTTATCATTCTGCACATAAAATTGAGAAAGTGCAGGTGAATATTCGTATCCATTAAAACTTGTATTGTAATATATATCAAACCCTAACATCGTTCTTAGTTCACCATTTGTACTTTTAAATCTGAAAGTATGATCAAAATATGTTGAATTATACCATATAAAATCAGGTACCGGAAGAACATTTTTATTCTCTGAGATCTGATACGATAATGTATTTTCAAAAAACAATTTCCACACTCTGAATGTTTTCTCAACTTCAATCGAGAAATAATTTAAATTCTGCTCATAGTTAGCAGGGACAGCACTTTCATTAAAATAAATAAAGTTGCTAATAAAGTAATAATTTCCTCTTAATTCAAACTTGTTTGATGGAGCTCCTATTTTACTTGACAAATGCATTTTATATTCCGGGAGCAAATTTTGTTCCCATATATAATGGTTTGAAAAATAATTATTTAACAAATAATCAGGTATTTTGTTCTCAATGAATCCACTTACATCAAATTCATAGTCTCTTCCAAGAATTGTTAAATTCGAATTGATCACACCTCCAAATTCAGTATTCCCTTGTTTATATCCTGCAAAATATATTTTAGCAAAAAATCTTGCTTTGACCCTATTCCAGAAATTACCATAAATACCACCTCCAATATATGAGTCGTTTATGTTATTCTTAAGGCGAATTCCTTTTAATGTATCTCCGTTATCCAAAATGTATGGAACATTAGGAAAGGATTCATCTGTGAAATAATTCGTATCCCATTTGCTTACATAGCTGTAATTTTCATAATCATACCCAAGCATTCCATACACGCTGGTTTGCACCTTGCCCCTGAGTACAGTCTTAAATTCAAGTTGAATATGGTTATTTACTTTGAAATGTGTAACCGAATCAAGAGTAAATTGTTTATTAAAATAAACCGAATCATAGAATTCCGGTGCAACAGGATCAATATCATCGTATGTTTTTGTTGTACGATTTACTTTGAATGCATAAGTCAGAATTGGTTCGGCAAATGTTCTTCCCTTATTCAAATTGGTTGAGTCTATCTTGGAGGAAATTGTAAACAATTTCAGTTGCTGACTGATCAGTACATCATAATACCTGATCCTGTTTTTTGCATTCGGATCCCATTTTGGTTGGCCAGAACCACTAAATGTAGAAGGAATGTCATCTTTAGTATGTTTACGTTCGTAGGCTCGATTTTCGAAAATAGAATCATTGATTCCGGCATTTTCTCCAGCCATATATCGGTTAAGGTTCCAGGAAGCATGTAACATGTATCTGGTTCCGGTAAAACTGGCAAATATTCTGAAAGCATTCTTTTTCACCTGTAAATAGCTGTACTGACCTTTTGATTTAATTGCATGATATCGAAATCCAAAATTCAGTTTTGGATTTATATTTTGTGTATGAAAAGCCTCAAATGATTCCTCTCTGTTTCCTGCAGGTCCACCGTTTGTATAAGTAAGTCTTGAAAAAGGAGTTTTTGTATTATAGAATTGGGTATTCTCACAAGTTTGTAAATAAGGAAGGTACGGATTTAAAAAAAACGCTTCATTATCAAACACTCTGTCCTGCAAAGTATTTTGAATCACAGGCGAGCCAAAATTTCCCAGGAACGAATTGTTTATGGAATAATCATAAATCGGGTAAATAATATGGAAGTTGGTCATGGAAGTATCAATATCAACTTCAACAGGAGTAGAATAACCATTTCTTAATTCCCAGGCATAAATCACTCTTGCAGAATCGATTTCTTCCTGAGCAAATAAGCTGGTCCCCAAGAGAAAAACGATGAATGATATTATTCCTTTCATAACTTTAACAGCTCTAAGCAATAATTGTACCAGTCAATTGTTTGACCTGATGCCCGAAGGTAAAAAAAATCCCGGCTCAAAAAAATGAACCGGGAATAAAATCGGCGGTGACC
>CAYORG010000152.1:0-3322 GCA_964406315.1 uncultured Bacteroidales bacterium
TAAGAATACAGGGAACGGGATTTAATGAATGTGCGGTATTTGGACTTCCATCATCATTTACAGCATAATCTGCATTTCCATGATCTGCAATAATCATAGCTGTACATCCGTTTCCTAAAGCTGTCTCTACAACTCTTCCTACACAAGCATCCACAGTTTTCACCGCCTTTTTGATGGCAGAATAAATTCCTGTATGTCCAACCATGTCTCCATTGGCAAAATTCATGCAGACAAAATAAATTCTGAAAAATGAAGCCATAAAGATAATCATTGCAAGATTGCCTGCAAAACCAAAACCCCTGTGAATTATTTGCTGACAAATATGCCTTTAAAATTTTACTATCTTGCATCCGGAAATAAGATGATGAACAATCATATTTTTATATATGGCGTTCGCAAAAATAAAAAGTAGTTAAATGAACCTCTCATACGCAGAAGTTCACAACAGGAAATGAACAAATTATAGCTTATCCCGAATTGATTTCGGGAAGGATTCAATGGTATAAAAAGTTAAAATGCTAAAATATATTATCATATTTTATTGAAAAACAAATGTTTAACCTAATTTCATATAAGTGAAAAGGCTGATCATATCAATCTTATCTTTCGCACTTATTTATTTTTTTCATTCCTGTGATCAGGAAAAAATTTGTCAGGATGAACTCGAATCATATGCAAATGCAGGGTTTTATACAGACAAAGACGGTACTCTGAAAGATACTACTTTTGAGGAATTTGAAGTCAGAGGACTACAAAATCCTGATACCATTCCCTTCGATACACTCAGAGAAAAACAATCTGTCCGGCTTCGTCTTTCGCAGGGAAGTGATTCATGCGCATATGTTTTTTCATTTGCTGTTTATGATTCTATTCCGACACTTGATATCATGAATGGATTAATATGGGGCATTTCCTATTATATTTTGGATACTTTGAAACTGAACTATACAAGGCAAATTTACCTGGTATCTCCCGATTGTGGATTCTCTCATCACTTTGAATTAATTGATCTCAGCTATACGAACAATATGATTCAATCTGCAGAAATAGCAATCTCTGAAATCGGCAACTTCAATGAAGAGAATATTAAAATACGTTTTTAGTACACTGTTTATTCTATACATTTTCTTCCCCGTTTTTACCCAGGAAGAACCGGTAAAAGAAAAATTCAGAATCACCGGGCCAAGAATTGGCTTCGATCTTTCAAGACTTACACTATACTATTTTCAACCCGAACGCACTGCCTATGAAATTTCTCTCGATTATGAGATAAAAAGAAATTACTATCCTACTGTTGAATTTGGATTACAGGATATCAAGTTGGAAGAACCCGATTACAATTACTTTTCGGATGGGTATTATTTCAGGCTTGGCATGGATTACAATTTTCAGAAAAACCTGGCTATCGATCAATATGAAATGGTTTTTTTCGGGTTCAGGTATGGATTTTCCAAACAGGATCATTCGGCAGAAAGCATAATTATTGCAGATGATTACTGGGGAGATTTCTATGCTGAATCAATCCCTAAAAGTACATTTTACGGACACTGGATTGAATTATCAGCAGGCATCAGGGCAGAACTTTTTAAAAATTTGTTCGTTGGCTGGTCATTCAGAGGACGTTTGCTTCTGTTTAAATCAAAGCATCCCTCCATTGAGCCCTATTACATACACGGTTTTGGCAGAGGAAATAAACGAGTCAGTCTCGGATTCAATTATTCCTTATACTATAGATTGCCTTTGATAAAAAGTAAACCTAAAACACTTCCGGTACCTTAAACGGGTAAAAATCACAATTTCCCCCAGTCAGATTTGCTGCCAAGACTAAAAGTCCTCTGGATGTGAAATCCGAAATAGATATCGCCATTTCTCCATTGACCATTTGTTTCAGTTAAGAATCCCGATTCAAACCAGGGCTGTGAATTTGAAAAAAGCAGCTGAAAAACATGTCCGCCGGTCTCAATATCGAATCCAATGGCAAAAGGATGCATAAATCTTTCATTATCAGGCCTGTTTGCAAAGTAGTAATATTCAATATTCAAACTCAGAATCTTTGCTATCCTGATCTTTCCTCCAAGGCCTAATAAAAACATATCATTCGGATCTGATTTTTTCTCCACCAGGTTTTTATGAACAAAGCCCGGCATAAACTGTAGAGAAAATATCCTGTTCAGTTTGGTTGCCATCAAAACCTGGTGAACATAACTGACACGATGTGCAAAATCAAGGTATTCTTTTCTTTCTTCATCCCATCGAAGGGAGTACACTGAAGCTGATGTCAGATATGTTAAAGAGAAGGGCATCCCCTTAGTACCTGTTGCCTGATGAATAATCCTGTATTTTAAATACCCGTCATACGTTTTATTGTATGTGCTTCTTCCAAAGCCTGCACTGAACCGATCGGTTATTCCATAATCCAATCCGATACGTATGGTGGCATTATCCAATCCGAACATATCATAAATTCCATCGTCCAGTCTCCAGAACCTGTGGGATATGATCAATACCAGTTCCTGCTTCCCGGGACTTTCAACAGTGTGTCCTGATACTAACCTTGAGGATGCAAATGTTGAATATACAAATTGCTTCGCCGGAACACTGTCGGTTTCTTCAATGATTTCCATCAGATCCTGGGAAAATCCCATTGATGTATAAAGAAAAATCGTTATCCATAGTATCAAATCCTTGATTCGTTTCATGATTTACTTCTTATAAGGTGTCAGAGTTATTTCTACATGCACATCTACTTCCTCTGCAATATTTTTAATTACTGCCCTGGGAATTTTAATTTTATAATCCTCAAGTTTCAGGGTAAACACAGCTTCACCTTCAATTGCACTATCCCTGATTTTTAATCTGGCTTGTTCCCGAATGCTTTTTGTAACCCCGTGAAGTAACAACTCTCCTGCTATGATAATATGAATTATACTGTCAGTCTGAATTATCTCAGGATAAAAATTTTCTATTGAGCCTTTAAAGGAAGAATGCGGGTATGTTTCGGATTCAAGATAATTCTCGTTAAAGTGCTTTTTCATCAAATCTTTTTCAAATTCAAACCGATCTATAGTTACTTTACAAACCATTTCACCGCTATTCATATTTAAAGCACAGGCTGCCTGATGGTTATGCGCTTCAATATTTTCAAGAGGAGCTTCAGAAAAAAACCATATGTGCCCCGAACCTGTTGAATAGATCTGAGCAAACAAAAAGGATGGAAATAGCAAGGGGAACAACCACAAAAACAAATGCACTTTAAATCTGTTTTTCATTCTTAATTCTTAATTCTTAATTCTTAATTCTTAATTCTTAATTCTTAATTCTT
>CAYORG010000153.1:0-3287 GCA_964406315.1 uncultured Bacteroidales bacterium
GATCATAAAGGTTGGCATTTCATTGTGTTGAATTCAATAGTGGATGCCGGTAACGATAAGTACAAAGGATTCATTGACGATGATCAAATGCGATGGCTGGCAAGCGACCTGGAAAAACTCGATAAATCAACACCAATCATTATCTCTACACACATTCCATTTATAACCACTTATAGCCAGTTGTTAAACGGAGCCCTTTCTGCAAACGATGAATGGTCAGTTATTACGAATTCGCAGGAAATACTGAAAATGCTGTATCCTTATAATGTGAAACTTGTATTGCAGGGTCATTTACATATCATAGAGTACATATATTTACAAAACAAAATTCGGTTCCTGGTGGGCGGAGCGGTTTCGGCCTATGTGTGGAGAGGACCCAATATGGGCATGGAAGAGGGATTTATGAAGATTGATATCCGGGGAGATGATATCTCGTGGAATTACATAGATTTTGGGTGGGAAGCCTTAAAATAGCCTGTGAATTATGGTATTACTCATCGGGAAGGCCACTGATTTTTTAAGGTTGAAACATTTTTCATGTCTGCAATTCACTAAATCCTGAACAATCTGGTGTTAAAAAAATTATGGATAATACATTTCAGAAAAAAGAAAAAATTCTGAAACAACAATGAAACTGCAGAAAAGGAGGTAATCAATAATTTTTTTATTTGTTTTTGTTTCTGGATGTACTTAAGCCAAAGGGTAAATACAATGGGCAAAAACTCACAAAACTGGTAAGTACGAATATACCAGCAAGAACCAACAACACGATGGCCAGAGTTCCGGTCATTACGTTGGTAAAATAAAGGATAGCAATAATTGCAGCGACTATTAACCTTATAATTCTGTCTGCTGCTCCCATATTCTTTTTCATAAAGTATAATTTAATTGAACAAATGTTAAGTAACAACTGCAATTGTTATGACAATTGCAATACATATCATGCATACTAACACTGTTTTGAAAAGTTTGTTCATGACAATACTTAATAATACCTGACGTTGCTATCAATTGTTAAAACCTTACCTGGCCATTTCTTTTATCTCATCAAAATTGCCCATTACCTTCTGTATCATCAATAACCTTTGATTGATGTTTATCAGTCTTGATTTTAAACGTACAGGTTTCAATATATCCAGTTCTTTGTCTGAAAGTACCGCGTATTTCTTCATTACTTCAATTTTTGTAACAACAAATGAGATGGCCTGTAATATATTCTCGTAGAGGAAACTTTTGTTGGCTTTAACCTCTGTTCCTTTTGGGGTTGTTCTTACAAGTTCCTGTGCCTTGTTATCTACTTTCCCTTTCTTTTTAAGTTTGTCATACAACTGGGTATTGGAACTATCCTTTGATTTATAGAATATGCTTTCGGCCATATCGGTTTGGAGCAGTTTAAGAATTGTCTTTACTTTATCATCATTCACCTTAGTATTTACAAAACTCTCAAAATTTATTGTTTTAAACACTTCAAGATTGTTGTCGATTTCGAGGTATAGTAAGCGCAGGTATGCCGTGATATCCTGTTTTATTTTCTGATACTTTTCTATTTTTTCAATAACAGTATCAATAAATTCAATGGATTTGTTTCCAATATGTATTCCTGTTTCAATGCTTTCCATCATGAATGATTGTTTGTTTGTTTCTGTATGCCCTTGACAGGGTATAAAATTATATATAATTGATCTTAATCTTCTTAAGAAATTTTTCTTCCAGCAAAAGGGCGATGCGTTTTACAACTGTTCTGCGTATTTCCAGATCCATACCCGAACGGGGATCCTGGTGAGCCGGATTAATTGTTGTACCGACCAAAAACCAGATTTCGTCACTTTCAAGTATCAGAAATGGCACGAATAGCCTTGACCGGGCATATTTTTACACAAATATAACAATTGGTGCATCTTTCGTCTTTAATACTTACTAAAGGATCCAAAGGCTTTTGTTTTTAGAAAGAGTTAAAAATAATTCAAAATGAGTGAATTCACATATTCTACTGTCTGGGCAAATGTGATCTAATCTAGGTTTTTTAGTCCTTCATCCAGTATTTTTTCAATACTGTCTTTGTCGATTTTTTCAAACAGTTTGTCTCCAATAAATAGATTCGGGCCCTGACTGCAATTGCCCATGCAATGATCACCAATAAACATTACTTTGTCTTCCAGGCATTTACGGGGAATGTATTTTTTTATCAATGGAATGATCTCCTGATTACCTCTGGCGAAACATGAACTTCCAAGACATAATGTTATTTTTCTCTTCTTAAGCATCATAAGAATTGTTTCAGGGCAATTAATATAAATATTTTTGTTGTGATAGAAGCATACTCGATGGATTATTTATTTGAAATATTCATCCGGTTGGAAATAATAATCTGAATATTGAAATCATTTTTTTTTATTTTTACTTCGTTATGAAGCGACCTATATTAAGAAAAATAATTAAGCTTCCCGAAAAAACTATCGAGAGGCTAAGTGAATACCGACGGACCCTATACAATTGTCTGGACGATGGCCTTACTCATGTTTTTTCGCATGAGTTGGCCGACATGCATAATATAACAGCAGTGCAGGTTCGACGCGATATTATGTTTATTGGATATTCAACTTCCAACAGAAAAGGCTATAATATTCAGGAGCTAATCAGGGTAATCAGTGAAATTATTGATCCCGGTGAAATAATAAATGTAGCAGTAATCGGACTTGGAAATTTAGGGAAGGCTATTTCAACCTATTTTATCGGGAAACGGCCTTTGCTTAACCTCGCTGCAACCTTTGACCTGGACCCTAAAAAAATAGGAAGTGAGATACAGGGTGTAGAATGTTATTCCATTGACAGACTTCGTGAAATTGTTACCAACAAAAACATTAACATTGCGATTCTTACAGTACCTGTATATTCTGCCAGGGATATGGCCAAGGCACTTGTACAGGCCGGCATCAAAGGCATATTGAATTTCACTACTGTGAATTTACGTGTTCCCGATCATATCTTTCTTGAAGAATATGATATGATCACATCCATTGAAAAGGTAGCTTACTTTGTAAAAAACAAGACGAATAAATAATCGAATGACTCTGACTTTTTATGCTCCTGTTTTTTTTGTAAAAGACATTGAACTTTCGAAAGACTTTTACATTCATATGCTGGAACAGGAAATAGAGCATGATTTTGGAACGAATATCACTTTCAGGAGTAAGGTTTCTCTATGGGAAATAAATCCCGATTCAGAGATCTATACAGTGAAAGGAAGTTCTTTTGATGGAAATACATTTGAATCCTGTGAGCGCATT
>CAYORG010000154.1:0-3192 GCA_964406315.1 uncultured Bacteroidales bacterium
ACTAGTAACTCATGATTGTAACATTTGTTGTCCTGATTTATTCATCACGATACTTTTCTATAAACCCAAAAATAAGATTCCTATTCCACTTAGCAAAAGCATTGCTCCTGCTATGGCATGAGTATATCTTTCGAGCTTTTTTAATCTGACAAGGTTTATTCCTTTTTGTAAAATCAATACCATAGCGACCATCGTAGCTATGGTCACAACAGAAAACACAATGGATACAACAACTGCTTCCTCAATGCTTCCTCGGTCTTCTACAGCAGGATATATAATAACAGGTATCAGCGGTTCGCAGGGACCAAGAACGAAAATAACAAACAAAACCCAGGGGGTAATATTTCTTGGATTATTCTTGTGTTTATGAGTGTGTTCACTTTTATGTACTTTCTCATTCTGATGGGTGTGCTGATGCTCGTGAACTATTCCTCCGTCATGAATATGAAGGTGCTTATGTGGTTTGTTTTTATAAGCATGATACAACCCCCATAGCATGTAAATCATACCAAAAAATGCAAAAGCCCATGCTGCCCAATTTCCTCTTACAGATTCAATATTTGTCAGTCTGGTGACCCCAATACCAAGAGCAATACCTGCAAAACCCAGAGCAACTGAGCTTAACACGTGTCCCAGACCGCAAAGTATGGTTATGAAAATAGTCTTTCGCTGGTTCCAGCTTCTGGCGCGGGCCATAAAAACAAAAGGAATGTAATGATCCGGCCCCAGGAATGTATGTACAAATCCCAGACTTGCTCCCAGTCCTGAAAAATATATTATTTGTTCTGTTATCATGAATAGTTTATTTGTAAGTGTATTTGTAGAAATGTATTATTTCTCCGTTCTCGTTGTATTTAATTTCTCCGGTTAAAATTCCTGAGGCAGTATAGTTGAAATCATAATACTTTACTTTTACACCCGAAGGATAGAATTTCTCTATAGTCGTGAGATTTCCATTCTGGTTGTAAGCGAATTTCAGGTAATACATTTGCCTGTTATGATCATTCAGGAATATTTCTGATTCAATTCTATGCTGATCGTCTCTGTGGATCACTTTTTTATATTCCAGTATATTGTCACCTTTAAAAACTTGTTCTTCAGTGACATAACCATTTGTGAGATCAGTATAGCAGTGCATAATTTTCTTTTTTATGTTATCGGGTGAAAACATAATTCGTCTTGTAAATCTGTTTTGTTCAATATTCGCTTCACAAGTGGTTTTGGAGACAATGTATTCGAATGAATTGTAAACAGTTTTTTCAATCAGAAAACCTTCATGATCGTATGTGTACAGAGTTTTCCCAAGCAATTCCCCCCTGCCTGTAAATTCTGTTTCAGAGAGAAGAGAATTACAGGAATCGTATTTGTATACAACGATTGATATGATGTAACCATTCTCATCGAAGGAGGATATTTCTTTAATTCTGCCAATTCTGTCGTACCTTATTTCACCTGTTTTGCAATGGTTTGATGTAACATTTCCATTCAGCATAATGTATTTCCAGTCATCCCTTTGCGCAATACCTGCATTTGAAATCATTTTCATTTCTTGCTCATATTCCTTTTTGTCTGCAGGTGTCCCGGGATATTCCTGTGCTGTTACCGGCATCGTAAGCATGAGGTATGACAGCAGGATTGAAGAAAATAATTTTTGCATTTTTGCCGGTCAGTTTAAGATAGGTCAGGATGGGTGGATTTCAGGTAAATTCAGTAACAGTAACACGAAAATAGGAAAAGCAACCCGATTTTGCCATAGAAAAACAGGTTTTCAGGCTCTGCTCATCACAAGTTTTCCATGTTTTACTCCTTTCAGCGCAATGAGCTTATTTGCCAGATATGTAAGTTTTTTTGCCTGTCCTTTCACTGCTATAGTTTCAAGGCACAGATCATGATCGAGGTGTATGTGCTGTGATGATAAGATCAGATGATGATAATCATGTTGTATTTCATTGGCTTGTTTAGTAATATCATTTTTATGATGATCGTAGACCAATACTACCGCACCTGCAACTTCGTTATTACACATCCATTTTTTATCAATTGTATGTTGCTCGATCAGATGTCTGATGGCCTGAGATCGGTTGGGAAACTGATTGTCTGAAACATATGAATCCAGCATGTCCAGAATATCTTCTTCCAATGAAACTCCAAATCTGCGTACTGCCATAATAAAAATATTTTTTATACATGAATTACATCCCCAACCCGGGGAACTTTGTACATTACTTTCTTCATGTGTTTTTCTTTTGCAATTTCGTTGGCCCATTTTTCCAGCAAATTGCTATCCAGGAGCTCTTTATCATAATTTATTTTATCATAATAGCCAAAATAATGCATCAGATAAACTTCCGGTATTTTCAAATATTCATTTAAATCGAGGATTGTGTGAGGCAACTCTTTTATTTCCTGCCAGTCAGTCAGAAATTCATCAAAATATTCCTTCATTTCTTTTGGCGAATTCTTGTATAGATGGGGAGTAATAAGTTGTTCAATTTTTGTTTTTCTGAACCATTCATTTAATTTTTCAGAATACTCTTCTGATGGCAATACATGTGACACAAAGCTGGCGTGATTTGAAAACGGATCAGGAAATCTGTTGTTGGCATCAATGAACATGACGGTAGCTCTGCCAATGCAATGATAATCTTTTTTTCGAAGCAGGGGACAAAGCATATCACCGGTAATTATAAACGGATGAAATCCATCTCCTTCAAAAAACAACATGGATGCACCCTTTGCATTTTTGCCATGATATACCGGGAATGCCGTTATTTCCAAATTTTCTGCTTCTTTAACAGTTGTTTTCCGGCCTGGAATTAGTTCAGTATGTTCAATGGCATTTTTCAGGTATGGGAATAGTCGTAAGAAATCATTCCAGACTCCTATAGTTGAATATAAAGGGTACTTTTTTGTTTTCCTGTGTTTATAATGAAAGCTTTGCACAATCCAATCAACCCCCAGTACATGATCGTTGTGTGCATGAGTGAGCACAATGGCCTCAGGGATCCTGTTCCCGTTTTGAAGTATGTAAGGAACTGTATTGTGTCCGGCATCTACAAGGACTTCCCAAAGCTTGTTTTTTGGCGGATTTCTTTTGCTTCCGATAACAGAAAAAGAAACACTGGAAAGGTTTTCGGCACTAAAAGGTGTATAAAAAGGATGCTGGCTTTCTATCAATACCGGCCAGGCAGG
>CAYORG010000155.1:0-3126 GCA_964406315.1 uncultured Bacteroidales bacterium
AAGACCTTCCTTATATGTACAGAACCTTCAATCGTGAGCAGTATATTCCGAAGAACTTTCTTGGATATTCATTTATTAATAAAACATTTACAGCGGATTATTATAATCCGAACATACCAACGGGGGCATACTCTTTTTTTATTTCACTGTGTGGATCGAAAGAAGAGTGCAAAAAACTGCTTTTTGAATATCGAAAATTTTTGGAATTGCCTGAAGAAGAAATTGTTGAAGGGCGACATACTTTTGATGATCCTTATTATGGTACAGTGAGTCTTTTATGGGAGGGAACTCGCATAAAGGGGATTTATGGAGTCAGCGATGAGGAATATATTTCCGAACAATTTGCATTTGATCGAAATGACTATATACTAAAAATCGATGAATCCAATGTTTCCTATCAAAAATCCGTCACTTCCTCTTCAGATGAAAATTTTCGTCTCAAACCCGAATATGCTGTTGATGGCGATCTGACGACAAGATGGTCGAGTGCCTGGAGCGATCCGCAGTGGATACGTATAGATCTGGGTGATGAATACAACATCAATAAGATCAAATTGTACTGGGAGGGTGCATATGGCAGATCATATAATATACTGGTATCACTTGATAGCAATGCATGGAAAGAAGTATATGCAACCATTACAGGTGACGGAGGAGAAGATGATCTGAGTATTGAGCCTGTAAATGCGAGATATTTGAAGTTAAATGGTCTGGAGAGAGCAACACAATACGGCTATTCGTTGTATGAAATTTTAGTGTTTCAAACCGGGAACTAAGTAAAAAAATACTCATTTGATGATATATGACTCCTGTCTGTAGAATGATATGGACAGGGATTCTTTTGTATAATTCGTAATATCTATTCAAAAGTCGGTTGCTGTGGAATTTTCGGACATGGTACAGCGCCCTTGATATCACAGTGTATTGTGTATAACAAACCAATACGAATATTAGGTTCCACCCCGATAGCATTGAGCCGAAATTCAAGAAAAGGCCTCAGACAGGTATGTCTTGTGACTCCAATACCTCCTTCAAGAGCAAGATTTGAAAATTTTGCATCCTCATCATTCGATTCATCATAATTTATCCACCCTTTATAAGAAGCATTTATAAGTGTATAAAAAATCCATTTTCTGGTTTTATAGACCCCTAAGTGTATACTGGATCCAAAATAGAATTCAGAAATAGTATTATAAGGAGGAAAATAAGATACCTGGGGAACAATGCTAATTCCTTCAAGTATATCAATACTTTCCAATGGAAATTCGACCCTTAATCCGAACCCGAATCCTTTGGTTTTAAAATTATAAATAGCCGATCCGCCAAGGCTGTATTCCTGGGCAATAGTATTGGTCAGACATGAAATTATCAGAAATAGCGGAAGGATTAGTAATTTGATTTTTTTCATCCGGACAGCAGTTGTTTGTTGTACAGGTACAAACGTAATTATTGAATTTTTATTTTTTCTTAAGATGTTTTTGAAGGAGTATGATGCAAATGAATAGCTCAATAATACTCGACTTTTCGATCTCGTAAATTTCAGGAGATCAGATATTTAAATACCTCTCTTGTGTTCGATCTCATCAACCTGCAATCCATCTGAACGTTGTATTTTGTTCTTTGATACAACAATTGCGTTATCCCACCAGTTGTTAGTTGCCTGATCTATATCCTCACTTCTGTAATACCTGTCCTTACCTTTTAATGTCTGGTCGCTATAGCAGACTCCGAGACTGTATGGGTCATATACCTCATACCATACCTGACCATCCACTATTTTATACCCTTTCAGTACAATAAAATGGCCCCATTCCGGCCCACTCACAGGATAAAATCTGTCTATCCGCCATTCGTCCCGGTTTGATTCTTCTATATAATACATATCGAGACACAGGATAATTGTATTGCCTTCTTCCAGTTCATTTATCAGCACATCACTTTCACTAATGGCAATGGTAACGTTTGAAACGGAATAATCGTTAAGGTAATTGATGATATCATTAGTATACCACCAGCCTCCGGATGGTCTGTACGTATTTCTGGCATCTTCCGGGGTTTTATCAAATGCTTCATTTGTCCATTTGATGGCCATTGTTACAGATGTGGGGCCACAATTCACATAAGAATAAGTTCCCGTATTCAATTGATCCATGTACCATTCATAGTCAACATTATTGTTAAATTCCAAATCCAGGTTGTATCCCAGTCCCCAGAGTCTGATCTCTGTCAATACCGGCAACTGAATTGTTTTACTGACATCATCACAGGCATAGTCATTACAGACTATATGTTCTATAAGAACTTCAACAGGCTCTTCAAGTTGAGGAAGCAGAAATGAAGCCGTTTTTGAGGTGGCATTCTGAATGGTAATCAGTTCCGATTCGGTTTGCCACTGATAGGTCAGCGGTTCATTATCCGGATCTACAGAAGTACTGGTTAATACAAATCTGTCGATCTCTTCACTCCAGGTAAAATCTGCTTCCGGTGACGGATAATCTTCTTCATCTTTTGTACAGGAAAACAGTAAGGTAGTAATCACAAAGAACAGCAAAACAATCCTTAAAAGTTTTATTCTGCCTGCAATCTTTAAGCGGTTTGCAAAAGCAGCCACAACAAGATTAATATTCATCGGTCTTTTTTTGTTAAATATACTAAACTTAAGGAATTCATGATACGATAAAACCGGTGAAATAAATTACCGGGGATACAACAAATACCTCATTGATCCGAATCTGTCAGTTTAAAAAATATTCTCTCCCAATACCTTTTAAATATTAACTGGTATTTGTATATTTCAAGCGTGAATAGGGGAGCTATGGACTATAGAAGAAATAACTTAATCATGCTGTTCTTGCTTGTGCTGATACCTTCAATATCCTTTCAGGATTTGTATTCTCAGCTCAAAGAAGCGGTTGACACAAAAAATGATTATATACTTCCGAAATTTCCTTATACAAAAACTCATAAGTTCGAGAAGATCTATTGCAATATGTATCCCGACAAATTCAATTGCAAAAATATTGGATCTTCCAATCGGGGAATGTTTCCTGACGACTTTAACCTATCGGATGTTTTTTTTATTAAACTGAGTATAAGACCAGTCGGATGGGAAAATTATAATGCGCT
>CAYORG010000156.1:0-1482 GCA_964406315.1 uncultured Bacteroidales bacterium
GCATAGTCCGTTTTGATCTTGTTTACATATTCAAAAATGGTTGTTCCTGTTGTGGTTTTAAAAAACCTGCATACGGAACCGGGAGCCATATTTACAAGACCGGCAATGGAATTCAGATCAATGTCTTCGCGATAGTTTTTCATCAGGTATTCATGAATTTTATTGATCCGTTCGTTCTTTGATTCAAACCTGGTTTTCATGTAATCTTCACTTGCAAGCATTTCCAGCGAATCACTGTCACCAATGATCTTCATGATCCTGTAAAAATTTATCAACCGGGTGAATTTATCAAGGTAGGGGAGCTGCAGCATAATTTCGCTTACTTCCATTAAAGTATCTCCTGTAATTTTCATTCCTCTTTCCGAAAGCAACATGGCCTTTCTGATCTGTGTGAATTCAGGAAGTGAAATCAATGCAGATGGTATGATCGTTTCATTGAAAAGCATATAAACTGATTCAAGGGTTCTTCCGGATGAAAAATAAATTTCAGGATTTTCCGAGATCCATACATGGGGCAGGCGGGGACCAATGAATATTAAATCACCCGGGTAAAATTCCTCCATGGAATCACCTACAATTCTTTTTCCTGTTCCTTCAGTAATAAAGCTCAGTTCATATTCCTGGTGATAATGCCAGATGCTTTTTTCAATATTATCCTGAAAAATACCAATGAAAAATGATTCATCGGGTTTCATCTCTATTTGCTCAAGGATCTCTCTCATATAATCTTATTTTGTATAAATATATTAAATATGTTAAAATAACATCAGGATAGGTTAAAAAAGTTGTAGTATATCAGATTTCACAGGAATATATTTGGGAACGCAAGAAATCACAGGTAGTTATGGAATCTATAATTACAAAAATTTCAGAATGTGTAGAGTTGGGGAAAGTGGATATTAATTCTCCTTTTCCGCCTCAGTTTAAAGGACAAATTGGGGCCTATGAATTAACCTCGCAGGCGCTTCAGGAGGGTGTTTCTCCAGAGGCTATTCTTTCCGAGGCGCTGATTCCTGCAATGGAAAAAGTAGGCCAAAAATTTTCAGAGAAAAAAATTTTTGTTCCTCAGATGCTGATAGCGGCCAAAGCTATGAGTGCTGCAATGTCGCATCTGAAACCTTTTTTTCAGTCGGGGGATGTGAAAACAAGAGGTACTTTTATTATCGGTACTGTTTTGGGAGATTTGCATGACATTGGGAAAAATCTTGTTTCCATGATGATCGAAGGCGGGGGTTGGACCATTGTTGATCTTGGAGTGGATGTACCGGCTGAAAAATTTCTCCGGGCGGTGAATGAAAATCCTGGCGCGGTTGTAGGATTATCTGCTTTATTGACTACCACAATGTTCAATATGGAAAAAATTGTAACCGAGATCAAAGCCTCTCATAAAAACACAAAAGTGCTTGTTGGCGGAGCTCCTGTGAATACTGATTTTTGTACCCGGATAGGAGCGGATCATTATTCTCCCGATCCCCAGGGAGC
>CAYORG010000156.1:1582-3122 GCA_964406315.1 uncultured Bacteroidales bacterium
AAATCCTTTGTTTTTAAAAGGTGACGATTATCACTTATAAGCGGTGATATTCATCACCAAAAAATAGTATTTCATTACAGGATTTCATCGACCAGTCAAGTATTGTGAACACTATATCAGAACAGACAGTATACATAAGAAAAATGAAATTAAATTTGTGTCTGCAATGAAAAAAGTGTTTCTTATCCTATTGGTTATATTGTCTTCAATGATGGTATATTCAAAGGACAATCCGGAAAACAAAACGAAGGGAACCGACAAGGAAGTAATCATTAATCATACGATGATCGAAAATTTCAATGCTGTTGAGTATGATGAAAATACGATAACCTTTTACGATCTGATCGAAACCTGCTCACTCGATGATGTGAAATTAATATACCATGCGTATCAACATGGAGAAAGCAGGATGTGTAACCAGCAAGAACTTAATGAAAAACTTGCGGAATTACAGTCTTTGACTGAAAACCCTGCACAGGATGTTAAGAAAATGCAGTTCTATACCGTTAAGTAAATTAAACCATTGATCAATAAAACCGGGTATACTCTATCCGGTTTTTTTACGTCTTCTGAAATCATTGCGTTTAAAATTCTGTTGTTATTCGGAATGAAAAACAGATGCTTTCTTTGCAGTACCGGTTATGCCATTGTCACTTTCAAAGATCTCTTTTCCCCACCAGGTAAGTGTCTTCCAATCTTCATATTCAGCAAGATCAAGCCACTCGTTTGCTTCATTGTTGCCGGTCCATGACCAGGGAATATACCCTGTGCCGAGCTCATGGCATTTGCGAAGTATTGCAGTATGGTCTACAGCACATTTCAGGTTGTTTTCCCCCTTGTTATAATTATAACCGAACTCTCCTATGATCAATGGAATTTTTTCATCATGAACCTTTTGCAATTCGGTTTCAATTTTTTTTGCATCATTCCATGAATAATACATATGAACGGAAAAAAGCAGATTTTTTTCCGGATCATGCCCAATCAGTTCATCTGCGTACTCATAGATGGGATAAATATCCTGTCCCCAACCCGGGGCATCAATGACGATGGTTGTTTTATACCCGGCAGATCGCAACGAATCAATGGCCTGTATGTAACTGGTTTTCCAGTAATCTCCCTTCATGGTATGATCTCCCCATTCATTTGCTATGTTCAATAGAAGATATTTCTCGTAATGGAGAAAGATCTTTTTGATATCATCGCGCATATAGTAATTTACCAGCTCCAGTAATTTATGGGTTGTTTTATTCTCTGTTCCATCGTGCAGTTCCACCATGGGTATCATCTCCAGTTTGATACAACGGTCAATCACTTTTTTGAGATCTTCCGCTTTTCCGTCCGATTCCCAGATTATTCTTACGCAATTCACATTCAGTTCTGCAAGTCGATCCAGTGCATGCAACGATTCTTTAAAAAACCAGATGTGCGGGTGATTTACTCCGCGAATGATAAATTCCTTCCCGTTTGCATCCAGCAGTTTTCCTTCGGAAACAGTAAAGGTCTGTGCATAATTGGTTGTGAAATAAACACATACCAG
>CAYORG010000157.1:0-3118 GCA_964406315.1 uncultured Bacteroidales bacterium
TCAAAATGCCCACTTGATTAAGGTTGGCAGGCGGTTTATTTTTACAGTATAACAATATCCTTTTACAGCACCAAAGTCATGGTACAAGTTTTCATTCCAGCTTGTATCGGTATAATCAAAACCCATGGTGATATTGTTGCCGGAATAGTCACGTAAAAAGGAATCAATGATCAGGTAATTTGCCTTAAAAGCACAGCATTGCGAATTTGTACATGCATACAACAGGATTATACTGTTTGTTTCATTTACAAATACTGCAACAGAACATAAAGTATTTTCAGGTCCGTATACACCAACAATTATTGCCTTTCCTTTTTTATTCAAACGCGATAGGATCTGTCGAAGGGATGAGAATGTCAGGATTCTGTTACCGGCTTTTGCATTTACTCTTAGAAAGTATTCCAATTCGGTTAACGAAAGATGCTTCATTACAGAAAGTTTATTTTCCCAGGCTATTGCTATATTATCCAGAGCAATTGAAGTATATTTTTTCTGCTTCAAATCGTAAGATGAGATCAGATCAAGTTCGAAACATGGCTGACCTGATACCCTGCCCAACTGCAAACTCTGGGTGTTTAACCTGTTCAGACAGATATTGATTTTTTTAAATTTTTTAGGAATATGCTGGATGAAGCGATTGATTTTATCATGATTTACCGGCAATGATGAAAAAATACCAAGATATTTTGTAAGAAGAGGAGGATAAATTTCAGTGAAAACGAAACCCTTTCTGAAAACAAGAGGCATAACAGCCAGGTAATCATTTTCTATTAAAGCGTCCCACGTATCAGCAACGCTATCCAGGAACCATGATTTGCCATAAAGCGATGCATTCAATGATACATCGACCGTTCTGTCCCATTTTACAGGATCGATATCTGCCTGTTCAACATAGCGTATGGACACAATTCAACTGATTAGATGTGTGAAATGTATATATAGTTAAAAATTACAGATACTTATTAACGGGAGATGTTAGTTATCCTATTTATACTGATCAGAGTATGTTTTCGTCGCAAAAGCTAAAATACGAATTATCACACACAATGATATGGTCGAGGAGTTTGATATCCATTTGTACGGAAGCAATTTTTAATTTTTCAGTAATATTTTTGTCGTTTTCGCTAGGGTTGATATTTCCTGAAGGATGATTATGACAAATAATAATGCCGGAAGCCAGTAGCTCAATGGCGCGTTTAAGGATCAGCCTGATATCGATTACAGTGCCTGCAACACCTCCCTGACTTAATTTGTATTTTTCGATGATCTTATTTGAACGATTCAATAGCAAAACCCAGAATTCTTCGTGTGAGAGATCAGAAAGCAGGGAATGGAAGAGATCATAGACATCTCTGCTCGAGGTGATTTGCTGTTTTTCAATAACCTCTGAAGAATTTCTTCTTTTTCCCAGTTCGAGTGCAGCAAGAATAGTTATGGCTTTGGCTTTCCCAATGCCTTTTATTCTTACTAATTCAGCAATACCCATTTTGCCCAGTGAAGAAAGCCGGTTGTCTGATTCTGCAAGTATACGACGTGCGAGTTCCACAGCAGAAACTTCGCGTGTGCCGCTGCCAATGAGGATGGCCAGTAGCTCAGCATCGGAAAGAGACTGAATTCCTTTGGCAAGCATTTTTTCTCTCGGCCTGTCATCACTCGCCCATTGTTTGATACTCATGTATGTCATTTGTCTGATTATTACGTCTAACGCGGGTTTGTAAAATAAAAAAAGCCGTATTAAATATACAGCTTTTTGATTGTAAGAAGAATATATTGTCAATTGCATTTCAGAACTTCATTGATCTGATAATTTGCATTTTCGGAGTAAACACCAACAGATGCTTTGTTAAATGCATCGCATGCACTGGTATTGTCGCCTTTTCCAACATAAGCATTGCCCAATTCATAATAGAAACGGGCTTTTGCTTCTGCCGGGTTATCTTCATATTTCAATCCCTCATTCGCAGCATCAATGGCTTTATCCCAGTCTTTCTGTGAATTGTAAACAGAAACCAGAAGGAAATAGGCATCAGCATTTTCGGCATTGAACTCAAAAGATTTTTCAATATAATTTATTGCTTTCTCGTATTGGGATGCTTGTTTTGCTTTAACACCTTCATTATAAAAATAATTGGCTGTGAGATTGACAGCTTTGTCTTTGCTGTCATCATCTCCCTCAATGGCAACCAGTGTTTGTGTTGCATCGATCAGAGCCTTCTCATTTTCAGTATCTTTATAAATAACAACCTTTAACAAATGGGCACTAAAGTTAGAAGGATTCTCATTGATGGAATTGTCAAGATATGTAAGTGCCTCGGTATAATTTTTAGCTTTGTAATCTCTCAAAGCAAAGCTATAGTAAAGTTTTGACGCCATAGTCGAAGCTTTGGAAGCAATATCCGTTTCGCTTACATTATTTGCAGCATCTTTTGCTTTTAAAGCAAACTCAAGACTTGAATTGTAGTCTTTTTCTTTTACTTTATTCTGGCTCAACTGCCAATACAACTTGGGGAGGGTTTGTTGAACGGTGAGCATTAACTCTTCAGCATCTGTATCTTCTTCTTTTTCATAGAGGGTTTCGCAAATGGCAACACATTCTTCAAAATTCTGAATCGCTGTTTCCAGGTCTCCTTCTAATGTTGCCTGTCCGCCCTGATTGTATAAGTCTCTTGCTTCATCCAGAGATTGTGCCGATACATGTTGCATAAAGCCAATCAGAACTGCTGTTAAAATAATCCTGTAAAAATTCCTTACTACTCGCATCATTGTCAGATATTTAATTGTTTGCAAAATTGACCAGCAAAGATAGTCATTGAGAACAAAAAAACAACTCTGACATGTTACTCATTGATAAATGATGCATTGTTTTAGATGAGTGGCCGTATAAGGAAGTTGGGATGGTTATCTTTGCAATCTTTTTATTGCAAAAAAAACCGTACCTGAGGGTACGGTCCACGGATGAAATTACCAGTGTAATTAAATCGCGCCTGTTTTATCACTAACTTAACCAGTCGGAAGAATCCAGCATCCATACTTCAACGACCATCTCTTCTTCTTTATCAGTAGTATTCCAGATTTTATCTTCAGTGTCAAACATCCATTTTTCAAGCGGCATTTCTTC
>CAYORG010000158.1:0-3056 GCA_964406315.1 uncultured Bacteroidales bacterium
AACTGATTGAGAGTTAGTCATGACAAAAAAAGCTATCTAACGATCTGGTGTATATTAATTTTAAATATTATATGAATTAACACCCGCCAAGATACATCAAATTGGGAATTATTCAAGGACAAAAAAATATTTAACGTGAATTCGATATAAGAAATGGGTATCTTCCATGAATATGCAATGTCTTTGTGGCGCATACAGACTAAATTCTTCGAAATCACAAGCAGAATGCGCCAGATTCTTCTTTTCATATAATCCGGGGCGATGCCTTCGAGTGTTCGAAACCTTATTTAGTGGCTCCTTACGAACTCTAATTATCTGAAAAGAATCAGAATTGGATGTCTGTTATGGCGCATACAAAATTGTCCCTTTGAAATATCTTAGCAGATGCGCCATTCTTAATTTATGCCTATTACCCATGGCGATGTCATGGGTTAAATTATTTTTGCCCGTCAGGCAAAACAAAACAACACGAAAGGCTGAAAGCCTTAAATAATTTAGCCTGGTGCAACGCACCAGGTTATAATGCATGTTCTTATTAATTGTCGCATCTGCCATCTTATTCATAGGATTTGACATTGTATGCGACAAAAACACAGGTACATTTAATTAATTGATAATAAAAGCTAAATTATCTGACAATCGCTATTTCAAGTAGTTATAACTTATAACTCACGTTATTTTATTTGTACTTATAAAGTGTAAACTTCTGTAGCTGAAAACTCCCGAACGGAATTCTGACATGTCTGCCCTGATGACTTTGGTCGCCACTCAGAGTAATTTTTGTTTTCCAGTTTCCTTTTTTATCAAATGTTCCCATTTCAACCATTGAGATGCCGGCGGTAAGATCGCCTGAACGATCTTCAAATGTCAGAATAATTCCTGTTCCACAAACCAGGAATTCATTTGGAGAAAGCTCAATTAGTATACATCCTGTCTCAGGCCAAACCTTATATTTCTCTCTTTCCCCTGACCATTTGAACGTGAAATCATGTGATACAAGAACCCTGTAATCACTGAACTCAATTTTCTCACCATTTGTTTCATTCGTTAGGCGGACTGCTGTCATGCTTCGTTTTCCCCAATGTTCCGCAAAGATCTTTTGAGCATTCGAAATCAGCCCATAGCTTTGAGCCAGTTGTAATCCCTCCTGTTTTGAACTATCAAGAGATTCAATTGAAAACGGACTTATTCCCAATGCATTGTATTTCCCAATGGCATACAAAGCATTCACATGGTTAGGCCTTTGATTGGAAATTTCAGGGATAAATAATGCATTATCCGGCAGACTGTAAGCATTGCACCAATGTGCGAAATCTCCAATATGAATGTCGGGTGTAAGAAAATTTATTTCCGGTGCACCTGCTTTCCAGATATCAAACAAATGAGGAAGAGGCCCAGCGCTGGGATATTCTCCCGGCTTATAGCCTGGCCGGTTCAGGGCCGCATTTACAAACATCGGCAAATGGTAGGTTTTTTTGCCTGCACCGGCAATCTCATTTACATATTGGGCATAATGCCATGCCATAAAAATTTCATCGGTAGCCAATGATTTTCCGAATACATCTTCCCAATCTCCTCCTGAGGCATTAGAAGTAGTAAGTAAGTTGCTGTTGTTTGTTTTTAGATACTCGATCAATTCATCCGGGACATCTTTCCGGAAAGCTTCCAGGGCAGCATTTGAGTAATCTTTTGCATCTGGTAACATACCAATTTCATTCTCCACCTGTATCATAATAACAGTATTGTACCACCCGTCTTTCTCTTTCAGATAATTCATCAATTTTACAAATGCCTTTTTATCGGCCTGTAAATTATTCTCTGAAAACGGAGTAAGTATTTCCTGCGCTTTCCCATTTCTGCTTTTTGCCCTCGGATATTTTTCATAATCCTCTTTCACCCATGGAGGTGGATAACAGGACATGCTATTCTTCCAGCTGCCAAACCAAAGCAACACCAGTTTCATGTTATGCTTCCTTGCTTCATTGATCAAAACATCAACAAGGGTAAAATCAAATTCATCTTCCTTTTTCTCAATCAAATCCCAGTAGACAGGAGCAAGAACAGTATTTAGGTTCATCGCTTCTAAACGAGGCATAATTGCTTTTAATAAATCCACATCTGAAGCAGTTGAATTTCCCAATTCTCCGGCCAGCATAATGAAAGGTTTCCCGTTTACAACAAGTTGTTGATATCCGTTATCGAGTTTTTTCAAATAAGGTAATTCTGTTACCTTTTTGCCTTTATTCTTTCTTTTCGTTTCAAAATCCGGAAGATTACATGATGTAAAGTATACCAACATAATACAAGAAGTTACAAGTATTGATATATATTTCATGACCACAACGAAAAGTCGATGCCTAAATAGAGTTGACCTTTTTATTAGTATTTCTATCATTTAAATGATGTATATGTTGTACTGTTGATAACAGGAGATAACTTGAAGAGTTGAGAAGGTGAGAAAATGAGACTTTGAGATGTTAGTTTAATAACTTAAAATTTGCGACCTGCGATTATTTATTGCTAACCAATCACCAATTGAATGAAGAAATGACTGGCCTATAAAAAATCCGGCAAATAAATCATTGCGCGGGCTCGTTGCAAAGGATTTTCAAGTTCCGCGGAAGTGTAATGTCAGCGGAACGACACGAAGAGCCAAGCAATAAGATTTATCCGGATTTTTTATCAGCCATGATTTTTTTGCTTTCTTTTTTGATCAGCAAAAAAGAAAGTCGTTCCGTTAGGAAACGGAACGAAACCAAGGCATGTGTGATGGATGGATTTAATTAACTTCCCTGCCAGCCGGCAGGCTGGGTCGAGCTCGCAAGCTCGGTCGTTAAACATTGATTAATCGAAGAATCGGTGAACTGATTAAATGAAGTTAATCGACTGACATAATGCTCAATAAAATATTTTAAAAAGCGGAAATTACATTATTGTCGATGAAAAACAAATATGTATTTACTTCTGTTGAAAGGGTATCCATACCTTCATACTCCCAATGCCCCGGTTTGACCAGGCATAATAAGGAATAAAATCAATGTTTACGGAATTATCTT
>CAYORG010000159.1:0-2869 GCA_964406315.1 uncultured Bacteroidales bacterium
GAAACAGGATTTCTATCTCCCGGCCGGTTAAATTTGTTCCCTGCTTAATAATTTTCTTCCGGTTGATGTTCTGAATTAATTCATCCATTATTTCACCGGAAAAAAAACTTCTTCCTTCGGCAACATCAGAAATAGCTCTTTGCACATCATCAAAGCTTGAATTTTTCATCAAAAACCCTTTTGCCCCTGCTTCAATCATACTTGTATAATAGCTCTGATCGGCATACATCGACAATCCGATTATTTTCAGCTCAGGCATGATCTGCAATGCTAATTTAGTAGCCTTTATCCCATCCATTACCGGCATTTCAATATCGAGCAATGCAATATCAGGTTTCTTTTGAGGAAGTTGATCAATAAATTCCTTTCCGTTAGATGCTTCAAAAATTTTATCCACAAAGGACAACCTTGAAAGCAGAAGTTTCAATCCTTCTCTAAACAGATTATGATCATCTACAAGAGAGATATTTAACTTGGTCCTCATACAGGTAGAACTATTTTTAAATGAAATCCTTCATCAGGTTGACTGTAAATATCAATGCTGCCTTCAAGTGATTTAATTCTGGAATGAATATTTGACAATCCCATGCCTGTTTTTTGATTTCCAATCATTTCCATGTCAAAACCAATTCCATTATCAAAATAGATTAGTTCAAGAATATCTTTTTTATGGAACAGATCAATGCTTATTTTATCAGCTTTTGCATGTTTAATTGTATTTGTAATTAATTCGCAGAGAATTCTGTATAAAATGATTTCCGTGTTGTAATCGAATCGATTCTCTTTAATGTTTGAGTCTAATATGATATCAATTTCCTGGCCTGTTTTTAATCTTGAAATAAAGGTTTCAACTGCTTTGGTAAGACCAAAATTCTTTAATATATGAGGACTGAGATTATTTGATATTTCTTTCACTGTTAAAATCGCTTCATCGACATTTTGTTCTGTATTTTCAACTATTGCCTTATTTGTTTTATTCATTTTTATTTTATCTATTGCACTGAGGGACATTTTTACGGATGAAAGTAAAGGGCCTAATCCGTCATGTAACTCTTTTGAGAACTGTTGCCTGGATTTTTCTTCAGTGCTTATGATGGCTGAAAGGATCTTTGATTCATTTTGTTTGCGCATTTTGTCTATCCGATCCTGTATATTGAAGATCTTGCGTATAAAAATAACGCCAACAAACATCAACAGTGAAGTGAGAACTGCAATCCAGGATCCGATAAGATTTTTTCTGATGAGTTCATCAGCATTGTATATATATGCCAGTTCATACCATCTTCGAACTGCCATCATCAGAAAACCGATACTGATTAATATCCACGAAATATTGTATCGTGTACGTTTTATCAAACTTATAGCAATCAGGGCTGCTAAAAATTGAAGCAGTACAGATAATATCAGGGCGATCTTTATGAACATAGCAGTTGAATCCTGTGAGCGCATTCCCCGTAACTTGCTACGGGGTTAGCGAACACAAAAATAATAAAAAAAAAGGATCGAATATTCCTCGTCGCTTACGACGAGGAGTTTCAATTGTGGCATAAAATTAGAAAGATTTTTCATGCATGAAACCCACATGGCAGAGAAGTTTAACAAAAAGGCGGGTGAATATAATTCCCGAACGGTTTTATTAAAAGCGTTTTAGCCCTGAAAAGCGGGTTACCGGATTATTGCTCACAGATCCGGAAGGATGATAGACGTTCTGTTTAAAGATCATCTATACCGGTTTTTTCTTCTTTCTCTTTTTCCAGGTATGCATAGTCGACACTTATATACTCGATAATGTGTTCAATATCATCTTTCTCCCTGTAAATTGCATGGTTAATTCTGGTCTTATCCCGTTTCCAGGTTTCAACAACAACAACATGTCCTAAACTTATGGCTTGTCCCATATACCCAACTTCATACTTATAAGTATCATTCGACCATCTCTGATCGTATTTATGGGGATCGCCATATTTTTTCGTAAGCAGTGTTTTGAAATTTAAAAAATCGGAGTAGTATACGTTTTTATTATTGTATTTTTCAACAAAGATATAAGTTGCCCTGACCAGCTTATTACTAATAAATTTATATGCTATTTCCACGTTTTTTTCACCAAGTGTAGACTTATAATAAAGCATATTACCTTTTGATTTTTCGGGCATTATGGTTGCTGTTTCCTTTGATTTAACCATATCCATGGATTCACCCCAGTTGGCATTTCTGAAATCCTGGGACATGATGTGCATGGAGATTCCTGCAAGGATAATAACAAATAAATGTTTCATAGTTTGTTGATTTAATATCTAAGTAATATTTCAATTACTAAAAAAAAGGTTTCGATCAATGTATTTCGAATACAATTTACATTTTAAATTTCTGAATCAATATAAATATAGTATTATTATCTATTTTTCATACGATCTGAATATCCAATCATACTAACTGAAGATAAGCATAATTTATTATATATGAATCTGATAAAAGTCTTATGACGCGGTATAATGCTAATAGTTTGATCTCTTTATGATGGGATCAGTAATCATTCTGTAAATACCGCACTATTTTTTGTGAAAAAACATGTTTTAAATAGTGGTCTTTTTTTACTGGCTGTTTATATGATCTTTGTATTTGGAAAACTTAATTTCTTTTATCCCGTTTGATTTTTTGCATGAAATCCAAAATATATATGAAACAAATACTTGCTATTGCATTTTTGAACGTATTTTTAATGCATATTACTGGTCAGAGTAACTCACTACTAAAAGATGCTACAATAACAGAAGTTACACTATCAAGTTTAGAACAGCTCAGGTTTGAAACAAATACTTTTATAAAGTATGATGATAAGGAAGGATTGTATCTGCAGAAAGTTGCTAGT
>CAYORG010000160.1:0-2815 GCA_964406315.1 uncultured Bacteroidales bacterium
TCATCGAGAGAAATGCTTTCCTTCCAGCCAAGACTATGAAGTTTATCTACATTCAGAAGTTTTTGCATAGTACCGTCGGGCTTGGTGGTATCCCAGACCAGTTCCCCATTAAAACCTACAACAGATTGCACTTTGCCGGCAAGTTCTCTGATAGTAAGGTCTTTGCCTGTTCCTATATTGATGTGTGTATTTCTGATCTCCTTCAGAGCAATATCGCCTATTTCTTTTCTTCTTTGCTCTATAAGATCTTTGAAATCAATATTTTCCATCAGGAATACACAGGCATCGGCCATATCATCGGAATGAAGGAATTCCCTGCGTGGAAAACCGGTTCCCCATAATGTTACATCAACTGATTTCCCGTCTTTTGAAATTCCGTACTTCGTAAGTTTTTCATTTATCTCTTTATCTCCTGCTTTCCCATCCAGCCCTTCAACGGGTCTTCTTTCGAAGTCCTTTCTTATAGCTTCCCAGTCGTTGTTCATCAGGCATTTACCCAGATGCATTTTACGGGTAAGCGCCGGAAGTACATGCGATTTTTCCAGGTCATAATTATCATTGGGACCATAAAGGTTTGTGGGCATTACCGAAATGAAATTGGTATTGTACTGTAAATTATAGCTTTCACTTGATTTAATCCCTGCTATTTTAGCAATGGCATAAGGTTCATTCGTATATTCAAGCGGTCCGGTCAGCAAATATTCTTCTTTGATCGGCTGAGGACATTCCTTTGGGTAAATGCAACTACTGCCTAAAAACAAGAGTTTTTTCACACCATGTTTATAAGCATTGTGTATAATATTGTTCTGAATTTGTAAATTTTCAAAGATGAATTGAGCACGATAGGTATTATTTGCAACTATCCCTCCGACTTTAGCGGCCGCCAATATCACATATTCAGGTTTTTCTGTCTGAAAGTATTCATCGACCAGAGTAAAATCTGAAAGATCAAGTTCTTCAATGCTTTTGCCAATAATGTCAGTATACCCTTTTTTCTTCAGGTTCCGCACAAGTGCACTTCCTACAAGTCCCAAATGCCCCGCAACATATATCCTGCTTTTTTTTTGCATTTCTGATTCTTAAAATAAGTCGTTCCTGCTAAAACATTATTCAAAATAATTCATAATCTTATACCCTCCCTGGCGCAGGTATTGTTCCTTTTTCATCAATTTGATATCAGAAGTTACCATGTCTTTAACAAGTGCCGGCAAATTGTACTCCGGCTTCCATCCTAATTTTGTGTTTGCTTTTGTCGGGTCACCAATTAACAGATCAACTTCAGTGGGCCTGAAATATCTCGGATCAACTGCAACAACCTCTTTCCCTTTTTCCAATTGATAATGCGGATCATTGCATGATTTCACAAATGCTTTTTCTTCAGGCCCTTCCCCTTTAAACTCCAGTTCAATGCCAACTTCGTTAAATGCCATCCTCAGAAAATCGCGAATCTCAGTTGTAATACCTGTAGCTATAACATAATCTTCGGGCTTATCCTGCTGCAGCATCAGGTACATTGCTTTAATATAATCTTTTGCATGTCCCCAGTCACGTTTTGCAGAGAGATTTCCAAGATAAATTTTTTCCTGCAATCCCAAAGCTATTCGGGCAACAGCTCGAGTGATTTTCCTTGTCACGAAAGTTTCACCCCGTATTGGAGATTCATGATTAAACAATATGCCATTGCAGGCATACATACCATAAGCTTCACGATAATTTACCGTAATCCAGTAACCGTAAAGTTTTGCCACTCCATAAGGACTTCTTGGATAAAAAGGTGTTTTTTCACTCTGGGGAACCTCCTGAACAAGACCATAAAGTTCGCTGGTAGATGCCTGATAGAACTTTGTTTTTTCAGACAGTCCTAAAATACGAATTGCTTCAAGAATTCTGAGAGTTCCCAGACCATCGGCATTGGCAGTATACTCGGGTGTTTCAAAACTAACATACACATGACTCATGGCGGCAAGATTATAAATTTCATCCGGTTGTACTTCCTGAATAATGCGTATTAAATTTGTTGAATCTGTAAGATCTGCATAATGCAGAAGAAAATTCCTGTCTTCCACATGAGGATCCAGGTAAAGATGATCAATACGGTCTGTATTGAACAATGAGCTCCTTCTTTTGGTTCCATGAACAATATAACCTTTTTTTAAAAGAAACTCAGCCAGGTATGCTCCATCCTGACCTGTAATTCCTGTAATTAATGCTACTTTCTTATTTGCCATTTTCGATGATCTTTATATTTGTAACCACAAAATTATTTAAAGCCAAATGGATGGTAGTCTCCTTTCTTTCCAAGAGGTTCTGAATTTCTGATCGTATAGACTGTTTCAATAGAAGGCTTTGCCTCCATGAGTGGAAAATGATCTCCTTTAAGAATCCTCTTATAGCTTTCAGTATGCAAATCAGTGAATCCTCCGCTGAATTCAATTTCCTTATTATCAACCGTAATGGATCGATAAGTACCCATACCTTTGTTTTTTATTTCCGGAGGAATATCATTGTAATCAAGACTTAAAAACCATTTTATCCGTGCATTTTCCAATTCAAGATATCCTGCAGCTTTTTCTTCATCGAGACGATGAACTACATTTTTCTTTACTCCTCCGAAAATCCATATCAGCATATCAAAAAAATGTACTCCTATATTGGTGGCAATACCTCCTGATTTGGATTGATTGCCTTTCCATGAAATATGGTACCATTTCCCGCGACTGGTAATATAGGTTAACACAATGTCATGAATTTTATCTTTCGGGAAACTGTCGATTTTATTTTTTAGCTCAACGATTGAAGGATGTAACCTCAATTG
>CAYORG010000161.1:0-2779 GCA_964406315.1 uncultured Bacteroidales bacterium
ATAATAATGAAAATAGCAGCAATGATCAGGAATCCTATATTCGTAGCCATAGGATCTATTGTCTTCATTTCCCATAGTGCCGGAGTTTTTAATACGGAAGACTCATAGGTAACCAATACCGCACCGTAAATGTTGTTGATGGCATGTACACCGCAGGCAAGCTCAATACCATTGTCGTAAATGACAAGCAATCCGGCAAACAAACCAAAAGCCACATAATAGGGCATAGTATGCCAGAACCCGAATTCTTTTACTTCAGGATTGGAAAAATGGAGCAGGCCAAAGGCTACAGAAGTTAGTATGAGTGCGATAAATCTGATCCTGAATAATAAGCCGATCCCAACCATCAGGTAACTTCTGAAAAGCAGTTCTTCAAACCAGGCTTGCCAGGGAATGACAATAAGGGCAATAAGCAACAGGGGAAAAAATCGTTGTGGCTGAAAGTTGTATTCGTAATTTCCGGGATCCAAAACAAAAAACAGGCCTTCGGCGAGAATTAGAAGCATCAGCCAGACAAGTGCTCCGGTGAACATGCGCGACCAGCGTATTTTCCCTTCCGAAGAGGCTATGGCTCCGAGCTTTCTTTTATGCAGGTTGATCATCATAAGCAGCAAGACAAAAAATCCGATCACTGCCGGGAACAGCAGCAGAATAAGTCCCAGGTTCTGGTCGATGCCAAGGATTTCCGTATCGTAGGTATCAACGAAACCCTGGAGGTCAAGGTCTGCACCTCCGGTTAATTTAATGGCAAGGGCTATTCCCAGTGGAAGAGATCCCAGGATGAGGTAGGCTATGCTGACTGCAAGTAAGGTAAGAATGTATTGCCACCATTTGTTGTTGCTTTCCTGTGCTTTTATGAAATACATGGGTTTTTATTTTGTTAGATAATTAAAATAAGAAATCCTATACTAAATAACGAATATTTAATGAATGATTGTTATTGGGTTGTTAGGTCATTAGGTTGTTGGGTTATTTGTCAATCAGATAAATAACTTCTGTTATAAATCTGATTTACTAAACCATATTAATTTTAGATTTAAAACTATTTATCATTTTTTGCATCTTCTCAATATGTTGCAATAAATTTTCAGTCAGCTCTGGTTGCGATATCAATTGTAATTCCTGAATTAAAAATAATTGTGTTTCAAGTTCAAATGCAGATCCCAGGGCTATTTCAAGAAATCGTGCAAATTCAACATTACTTCTTCGACTGCAACCTTCAGCAATATTTGAAGAAATAGAAACAGCAGCACGTTGTATCTGACTTATGAGTCCGAATTTCTCATTAGCTGGCATTAATTGACCAAGTTTGTAAACATTTTTCACAAGTTGAATACTTTCATGCCAAATGTGTAATTCTTTAAATTTTCTCATGTTTATTTCCTTTAACTGTTAATTAAATATTGATATTTTATAATTATTCGCATAACTAATTTGAAAAACATAATTTTCCAACAACCTAACCACCCAACAACCTAACCCCCAACAACCTAACAACCCAGTTACCTACTTCTCCTTATACATCAGAACTACCGGTATAGCCAGAAAAGCTATAGCACCTGATATTTTAAAAGTCAATTCATTGCTCAGGTGATCGAGAAAATAGCCTGTAATCAGTGTTGCCAGAGAGCTGATCAGGAAATTGCTGGTCATGTACAATCCGTTGATAAAGGGAAGATGTTTTGTTTTTTGCTCATGGATAATTGCCAGGATCACCGGTGTGGGAGCAAGGAGGAAAAAGCCGGCAAGGATAAGTATGGGAAAGATGAACTTTTCTCCTGCCATAATGAACAACCACATGAGCAGGGGAGAGACAACAGCAAAAATCAGCAGGGTATTTTTACGCCCAATGTAATCTGATATCGTGCCTGATAACAACGTACCTGCTGCACCGGATAAATACACAACAGAAAGGGAAATTCCGGCTATCCACCTGGAATGCCCTGTTTCTTCCATGAATCCGGGCAGGTAATACGTCAGACAGCTTTTCATAAATCCGCGTGTAAAGGTAATGCTGACAATGATCAACAGGAGCGGCAAAAAATTGCGCAATGAGGCGGTATAGTGTTTTGCTTTTTGTTGCTCGGCAAAATCCTTGCGCATGTCAAGGTTTCTGAATCGTATGTAAAGGATAACAGATGCAACCAAACCCATTGGGATCAACCGGAAAATACCTTCAAAACCCCAAAGTTCCACTGCCCCGACAACAATGACAGGGCCTATGGTTCTTGCCAGTTCGCCACCTACCATGTAAAAACTCATACCACGGCCCATGCGATTGCCGGCAATGTGCTTTATCATAACCGGTGTGGGCACGTGGAACATGCTGGAACTAAGGCCCGATACCAGCATAAGTAATGAAAGGAATACATACGTAGGAGCAACACCGATAAGACTCATGGAAATGGCAGTGACAGAGGGAGCAAAAATGACAAGGTAGCGGATTCGCACCCTGTCGGCAAGTATACCCACGAAAGGATTCAGCAGGTTAGGGATACGCTGTATGACCGAAAGCAATCCGAACAATGTGTGGTTGATGGACAGTTTTTCAATCAGCAGAGTCTGTACAGGCGCAAGAAATGAAGTATAGATATCATGGATATGATGAGCAAGAGAAAGAAGTATTACATCGGTGGAATTAAATTTTTTCGAACTGTGCATTTTAAAGAAAATTGATTGAAAGAGGGCAAAGATAAATAATATGTGATGATAAGTTGATGAGTTGATGAATTGTTGAATCGTGTAACTGTTTAATCGTTAATATTGATTAATCGGGGAA
>CAYORG010000162.1:0-2649 GCA_964406315.1 uncultured Bacteroidales bacterium
CCGAAGATGAGAAAGTGAGAATTTGGGAAGATGAGAAGGATTTTTGGTTATTGGGTTGTTAGGTTGTTGATGTCGTCTGATATCGCGGATAAATCCGCCTTGAAAAAATGCGTTCAGAAAATCAATGAATGAAGCGTTAATCCCGATTATAGATTTTGTGGGATTTGCTCTGCAAATCCTTATAAATCTTATATCGGGACACCAGCGGTTGACTTTTTTGCTTTCTTTTTTAGTCAAGTAACCGAACCGCCGAATGGCGGTGAGTTCATGAACACCTTAAAAATAAAACTAAAGGTGAATAAAAAAGAAAGTCGTTCCGTTTGGGAACGGAACGAAACAATGGCTTGTGTGGAGGAGTTGAGAAGATGAGAAAATGAGAAGGTGAGATTTATAATTATCAGTTTTTATTCAATATCGAATGTCCAATGACAAATATCCAATGTTGAAGTACAATTAGTAATTGAAAGTGAGTCTTAAGAAAGACTGAAGACTAGTGACTAGTAACTTGAGACTAACGACTTAAATATATTTTTCATGAAAATTACTGAAACTGCCATTAAGGATTTGTTGATCATCGAGCCTCAGGTATACGAAGATGCCCGTGGCTATTTTTTTGAAAGTTACAGCCTTATAAAATTCAACAAACGGGGAATTGACATACGATTTGTCCAGGACAACGAATCAAAATCGAATTACGGTATTATCCGTGGATTGCATTACCAGCTTGAACCCAAAGCACAGACCAAACTTGTGCGAGTTATCAGCGGCAGGATATATGATGTGGCAGTAGATATACGAAAAGGATCCTCCACTTACGGAAAATGGTTCGGCATTGAACTTTCCGATGAAAACAAAAAGCAACTACTTATACCAAAAGGCTTTGCCCACGGTTTTTCTGTTTTATCAAAACAAGCCACAATTCTATATAAATGTGATGAATTCTATTCACCCGAATACGATGCAGGAATCAGGTATAATGATCCCTTTCTGAATATCGACTGGGAAATTCCGGATGATAAGATTATTCTCTCAGAGAAAGACAGTAAGCTTCCTGTATTTGAAAAGGCAAAGAATAATTTTTAACTCTGATTGTAACGTAACACCATAGGTATGTCATATCGGTAATAGCAAATAACCACTATTTAATAATGCAATGAATAATTTTGCATATTCAAAATAATACTGTTGATGAATAATTGTAACCGGGTAGATTTACACACCCCCTCTGTTCCCCTCTCGAGAGGGGGATTACAGGGAGTGTGTCATTCGACTGAATCATAACAAATAAGAATGAACACAATCTGGGTAACAGGCTCTAAAGGCCAGTTGGGAACAGAAATCTTTTTGCAAAAAGAGAAACTGCAAGACTGCCGGTTTCTTTTTACCGATATTGAGGAACTGGATCTTACAAGTGAAAAGGCCGTACTTGATTATGCGCAAAAAGAAAAGCCCGTTATCATTATCAATTGTGCCGGATATACAGCCGTTGACAAGGCTGAAGAAGAACAGGAACAGACATTTTTGCTGAACTGTTTTGTGCCGGCGTACCTCTCGAAAGCAGCAAAATTCTCCAAAGGCACATTGATCCATATTTCTACCGATTATGTGTTCGACGGTAAAGGCAACAGGCCCTACAGGGAAGATGACGATCCCAATCCGCAGTCGGTTTACGGGAAAAGCAAACTTGCAGGTGAAAAAGAAGTGCTTAAAATCGATCACAACCTGGTTATCAGAACCTCATGGTTATACTCGATGCACGGCAATAACTTTGTAAAAACCATGCTCCGGCTGGGTAAAGAAAAGGATGAGATCAGTGTGGTTTCCGACCAGGTCGGCTCGCCCACATCTGCTGTTGATCTGGCTCGTACCATTTTGCATATCTGCAGCAAACTGATCGACACAAAAGAGAATTACGGGGGCATTTACCATTATTCCAATGAGGGCAGTTGCAGCTGGTACGAATTTGCATCAGCCATTATGAAAACCGCAGGTCTGAACTGCACCGTTCACCCGACCACCTCCGATACACATCCCAGACCGGCCAAACGACCTTCTTACAGTATTATGAACAAGGAAAAGATTAAGACGACCTTCAATATCAGCATAAATCACTGGACAGATAGCTTACGGAAATTCATTCAACAAAAAGAAGAATAGTAAATATATTTTTCATTATCAAATTAAACCTACTCTTATGAAAACCCGAACATCATTAAATCTTGTATTGATCCTGGTATTGATCGGTATTTCAGGATCAGCTTTATACGCACAGGAATCAACAACAAAAAGAAACCAGAAAAACTTTGATCAGAAGAACATCATTTACCTGAAACTGGATACCCATGTTGAGCAACGGGGCGAAAACAGCAACATGTATTCAAATCCTGAAGTTTCAATCGGGTATGACAGGAAAGTCTTTGGCGTGGGGAAAAATCACTTTTTTGTCGGGATCCGTACGGGACTGTACCGGGAAACCGCTTTAACCGCCTGGAATTACGATCAGAAAAACATTCATCCCTTTGTCGGATTGTATCCATCCTATCTATTTGCCCCTGTAAAAAAATTCAAGATCCAGATATCGGGTGCCTGGGATATCATTTTCCCCATACTTGAAGGTTGTGACGATCGCTGGTGGTGGTATTTCGGCAT
>CAYORG010000163.1:0-2639 GCA_964406315.1 uncultured Bacteroidales bacterium
AGAATTACACTCCCGATAAAAAGGTGTTGGTATTTGAAGATTAGACCGGGCTTAATCTGAACACAATTCATTTAAAAATTCTGTTGCTTCTTCATCGCCGAGTGAGGCAGCCTTTTCAAGATCCTCACATGCATCCAGATTCATATTCAAATAAAACTTTGTGAGGGCTCTGTTAAAAAAATAATCAGGCTCTTTTTCATCCAGTTCAATGGCTTTTGAAAAATCATCTTCTGCCGATTCATACTGAGCAAGCATGAACCTGCTGTTCCCTCTATCGTAATAATTTGAGGCAATCTCCGGATCAAGTTTAACTGCCATATCAAAATCGGTCAGCGCATTTTCATAATCCTCCAGATTGAACCATGAACTGCCTCGTACCGAATAAGCATCAATATACAACGAATCCAATTCAAGAACTCTATTCAGATCTTCTATTGATTTCCTGTATTTTTCCAGTTCGTAATTGGCATTGCTCCTGTTAAAGATCGCATCAATGTTTTTATTGTTGATCTCCAGAACTTTGTTATAATTCTTTATGGCCTGTTCATTTTTAAATTGTGCCAACTGCGCATTTGCAAGGTAGAACAATACATCCTCATTGTCTGGTCTCTCCTTCACTACAGATTGAAAAACTTCTTCTGCTTCTTCGAATTCTTCTGAATTGAATAAGTCCAGGCCGTGTTTTATCTGCTCATTTACACTTTCCTGGGCCAAAGAAGGCAACCAGCAGATCATCAGAATGAGTATAGAATATTTTTTCATAGGTAAAAACTCCAGATTGATTATCTCCCCGGTCCTGCTCCTTGTTGATTCATTTGTCTTTGAATCCTTTGTTGCTGGATTCTCTGCTGTTGCATCCGATGCTGATGCATTCTTTGTTGCTGCATCATCCGGCGTTGCTGATTCATCTGCATTTTTCGCTGCATGTGCATTTGATTTCTCCTGATCATCTCCTGCTGCCGATTCTGATGCATTCTCTGATGCATGTTGTTACGACTGATCATTGTTTTGTCCCGCGTATTTCCACGCAAAACCATCCTGTTTTCCTCTCTGCTTGTTTCCTGGTTCTGCATGTTTTCCTGTGCTGTAAGAGGTGAAAAAAACCAGAATGAAGCCAAAATTAAAAATGTTAATCTCCACATAATAGTAAATTTTAATCCACAGGTTTATTGAACGAATGTATTGATTCTTTATTAAAAAACGTCAGAGAACCTGTTGTTTGTTATCGGTACTTAGACTGGTTAAAATACAAAAGGTTTAACCGCAAATCCAATTTTTTCCTTTTACTTTCAACTATTAATTCTATTTTCGTGAGAATAATTTTTCCTATACAATTCAATGGATCAACTTCAACAAATAAAGCAAAGAATAGATCGTTTGCGAAGTGTTCTGGATGACTATAACCATCGTTATTATGTACTTTCTCAACCCTCTGTCAGTGACTTCGAATATGACCAGCTCATGCAGGAATTGATAATTCTGGAAACCAGGTACCCGGAATTTTTTGATGAGACTTCACCTTCACAACGTATTGGCAGTGATATAACCAAGGACTTTCAACAGGTTGTCCATAAAAACCCGATGCTTTCCCTTGCAAATACTTACTCTCTTGAAGAGCTGAAAGAATTTGAAACAAGAGCCAAAAAAATTGTCAATGAACCGTATGAATACATTTGTGAGTTGAAATATGATGGAGTGTCTATCAGCCTATCTTACAGAAATGGCATACTTATTAGGGCTGTAACACGCGGTGATGGTGAAAAAGGTGATGATGTAACGGCAAATGTAAAAACCATTAAAAGCATACCTTTAAAGTTACGCGGAAATGACTACCCTGATGAATTTGAGATCAGGGGTGAAATTCTATTGCCTCATGAAGGTTTTCAAAGAATGAATGAGGAACGCATTTCCAGAAATGAACCTCTGTTTGCCAATCCAAGAAATGCAGCATCAGGCACCCTGAAAATGCAAAATTCATCGCTTGTTGCAAAACGGCCACTGGACTGTCTTTTTTATTCCATAACAGGCAACTCCCTTCCCTATCAGCAGCACTATGAAAATCTTTTGAAAGCGAAAGACTGGGGATTTAAAATTACACAACACATCAAAAAATATCGTTCAATAGATGAAGTATTGGGGTTTGTAAACAAATGGGAAGAAAAGAGAAAAAATCTGCCTTTCGATATTGACGGAATTGTTGTTAAGATCAATTCATTTGATCAGCAACGCCGGCTGGGGTATACAGCCAAATCGCCACGCTGGGCAACAGCTTATAAATTCAAAGCTGAGCAAGCATTAACGAGGCTTCTTTCTGTTGATTTTCAGGTTGGTCGCACAGGAGCAATAACCCCTGTGGCAAATCTTGAACCCGTGCTACTGGGCGGAACAACTGTAAAAAGAGCTTCATTGCATAATGCAGATCAGATTGCTCTTCTGGATATCAGAATCCACGATTTTGTTTACATAGAAAAAGGAGGAGAAATCATTCCCAAAGTAGTAGGAGTTGATAAAAGAAGGCGTGATCTTCACTCAAAGCCTTTGGAATATATCACTCACTGCCCGGAATGCGATACAAAACTAATTCGTGTTGAAGGAGAAGCCAAACACTATTGTCCGAATGAAAGCGGTTGCCCTCCTCA
>CAYORG010000164.1:0-2608 GCA_964406315.1 uncultured Bacteroidales bacterium
AAGAGATGTACGCCTGCCGCTCGTTGCTGCAAGCGATACATTGCTAAAGAAGTTAACAGGGATCCTTGACACGTTAAATTAAGCTGTAAAAGACTACCGGAGTAATTTCCGGTAGTTCATCATTCAATTATTGAATGAATAAAAGTATACAAATATTGGTCTTAAATATATAGAAAACTATTTCAATATAACTCAATTCATAATCAATTCAAATCTTTCGCACAATTATCCATGCTTACGATCAGACCCCTTCTTTTGATGTACGGTCATTCTCTTATTCCCTTTGAATCTGTTGTTCTTATAATTTTTTCCGGAAAACCTTCTTCTGCCCTTTGGATTCCAGGCAGGTCCTCCTCCCAATTCGGGAGGTAACGACAATTTTGCAATGGTTGATTCAATCAATTCTTCTATTCGGTGTAACCGAAACATATCATCTTCGTTTACAAGGGTAATTGCAACCCCTGTCTGGTCTACCCTTGCCGTACGTCCAACCCTGTGCACATAATCCTCAGCATCATTCGGCGTATCGTAATTGATGATCAGATTAATATCCTTAATATCAATACCCCTGCTTAACACATCAGTTGCGATCAGAATACGTGTATTTCTAGCCTTAAACTGCGACAATACTTCTTCTCTTTCTTTTTGCTCAAGGTCAGATGATATACCCTGTACATTCCCACAGGTTTTTTTCAGAGCCCGTACAATTTCGGTGACATTTTTCTTTGTAGAGGTAAATATCAGAATGCTTTGATATTCCGGCTTGTCTTTAATTAAACTCTGGATTAAGGGAATTTTCTGGTGGTTATAAATGAGATATACAGCCTGTAAAACACCTTCAGCAGGTTTGGATATTGCAGTACTGATTTCGTTCGGATCAGTAAGTATTTTCTTTGCCAGGGCCCGGATCTTTGGTGGCATGGTTGCACTAAACATGAGGGTTTGTCTTTTTTTCGGGAGAAAAGAAATAATTTTCATGATGTCATCGTGAAACCCGATATCAAGCATGCGGTCTGCCTCATCAAGTATCAGATGTTCAACCGAACCGAAATCCACATACCCCATATTCAAATGAGTAATCATTTTGCCCGGTGTAGCTACGACAATATCTGCTCCTTCGGTCAATACCTTCTTCTCCTGATCCCAGCTTGTTCCGTCACCACCCCCGTAAATAGCAATAGAATTAATCGAGATGAAATAAGCAAAACCTCTTATTTGTTGTTCTATTTGAATGGCAAGTTCCCGTGTGGGAACCAAAATCAAGGTGTTCACACCTGTTGTTTCTCTTTCAACAATCTTATGCAGAACAGGCAACAGAAAAGCAGCTGATTTTCCGGTTCCTGTCTGGGCACATGCTATCAGATCTTTTCCAGTAAGTATTTCAGGTATGGTACTGATCTGAATAGGAGTAGCCTTCTCAAAGCCCATATAGGAAATAGCCTCAAGAAGGCTGTCATTCAAAGCAAATTCTTCAAACTGCATAGTATACTCTGTGATTTTGTCAGTAATTGCTAAATGTAGTAAAACTTCTTTTGCAAATGATTTTATTGTCTCAACTTTGAAAGGGATAGTCTTCTATCGGAATTGTTATCTCTAAATCCAGGATATAATCTTCAAGAAATTCAGTATTGGAAATCTTGTTTTGTACGTTGCCGGTAAAATAACAAAGTTATCATCCTCTTGTTCTCTGTCCAAAGAAACAATGCTATTTAAATCTAAAAAGCTTCCGTTAATTTGCGGAAGCTTCTTGTAACTATTCTTCCATAGTTTCTGGTTAGAAAGCAAGCCCCATTGTGAAATTCAAGGATGGCATGGGTGTTGCAATTCTATGTTGGTCGCCCGCATCAGTACCCTGATTTCCAAAATGATCGTCGTATTCATAATCACTATTACTGCCCGAAATATAGTTCAGTCTGTTCCACGACTGGTTGAAATCGAAGCCAAACATGAAAACCGAATACCTGATGTTTATGCCGGCTGAAAATCCTATGCCTAAAAATCCCATGAAAAATTCAGATTCATCCTCATAAAGATCATCTGTTAAAGGAGTCATTTGCAAAGTAGAAATCCAAACAGGATTGAATTTGCCATAAATGTCAAATACCAGCTTGTCAACCGGACTGTAAGATAAGCATGGCCCGACTTTCGATCCAAAAAGAACATGTCCGCTTCGGACATCACGATTGATTATCTTATGGTAATAGAAGGCAAGATAATCAACATTTACTCCCATCCGCAAACCTTCGGCAAGAGGCTGGTCAATAATAAAAATATGTCCGATTTCTGTGATAAATCCATTCATTATGGCACCGTTCTCCCAATAATCCGGATCATCAATTCCCCAATACTGTTTTGTAGGTTGCGAGTACCCGAAACGGAAATAGAATGCATTTTCAAGTTCTCCCTGTGAAAAAGCTTCAGCAGAGAGAATTATAATAATTACCAGGCCAAGTATTTTTTTCATCGTAATATGTATTATAGGAATTAATAAAACTATCTGATATATAACCTTTTACGATTCATGGTTTAAAAAATTGTTTCCGAAGTTAATATAATAAAATTATACTAACCGGAGTGTCTGATCAGAATGAATTACTTTCATTGCAAT
>CAYORG010000165.1:0-2420 GCA_964406315.1 uncultured Bacteroidales bacterium
GTGAATTTACGCTGGGTTTCTATTTCGAATCTTCTTAAACGTTTGATCTTTGCTTCAATAGACTGGATGCTGTTTGATACATAGGTTCTTGTGGAACGTGCATAGGAAAGAGCTTCATTCAGGACGATATCCTGTTCTTTGATTGTCAGGAGTGCAAAAAGACTGTCATAATAGTCAATACTGGCCTGTTTAAAAGTATCTTGTTTAATTTTTTTCAGAGGTTTAATTTCTGCGGTCTTCTCAATATGCTCATTTGTGTCGGCTTTGTCCAGAGTATCATAATAGTATTTATACGATGAATCAATACCAACCATTAATGAATCAAGTTTGCTTAGCAGGGTATCTTCTATGATCGCCCGACTGCTATCTCCGATTAATCCTCTGAATTCAGGGCGGGGCAAATTGTATCTGGTTTTTCCTGAGGAATCGGCAAGTGGTCTCAGATTTTTTCTTCTTGGATTGGTTATGTAGTGTCGTTTTCGGAAATAATTTCCTGTGATAAGGGTCTTGGCCAGTATTTCTTCTTTTGATGAAATCTCCTGTTTAATTGAATCGGCCATAATTTCCAATTGCGATAAATGCAACATTGAATAATGATTCCTGAACAAGTTTTCATCTGTCCGGGTCAATGAAAATCCAACCAGTTCAATAATCATTTCCTGCTCATCAAAGGTATCATACCGGTGCGGATAGGTTTTTGTCCTTCGTGATTTTCTGTCGCTTTCTACTTCATTATAACTGTATCCGTTGTAAAGAGTGAATATAAGATACCTCTCATCCGATGTGACAATCATTTTACCTGAATCTGCAATAATTATGTTTGTATTGCCTCTGCGTTGTGTATGATCATAAATTTTCACATCGTAAAGCATATTTGTTGCTGGATCTTTTTTGTCTACGCGAAGACTGAATCCTTCGATCCCATTATAAAATGAGCCGGGGACAATTTGAATTTCAGGGCGCTGATTGCGTACATCATAAAGCAATGATCTCATTTTTAGATTCGTATATGGAAGAACTTCATTTGCAAAAAAGAAAGCACCAATGCTGACAAATAGTATGAGAATGATCAAAGGCATCATTATTCTTTGCAATGATATACCTGAAGCTTTTATTGCTGTTAACTCGTAATACTCGCCCATATTCCCAAAGGTCATAAGTGATGACATCAGGATGGCCAAGGGCAGGGCCATTGGGACCAGACTTGATGATGTATAAATCAACAATTCTCCAATAACTTTCATTTCCAGTCCTTTCCCTACAAGATCATCAATATACCGCCACAGAAACTGCATCAAGAGAATAAAAAGCACAATGAAAAAAATCAGTACAAAAGGACCGATAAAAGATCGTAATACCAGAAGATGCAATTTCTTCACAACTCGTTTTTTTAAATTTCTGATAAGAAATTTCCTTCTTTGAAAGTAACAAATTTTTGAAGAAAAAATTGTACCATGCTTATGAACCTAATACATGCTTGAGTTCAGATATTTGTGAATCCCATAAACCTACGATATCTTCTTCATCTTCTTCATCAATTGTATCGGTAATTACAAGAGCAACATCGCCTGTCAGCTCGTCAACATTAATTCTGAACTCAAATGTTGGTTCCTCAGGATCCTCGAGCCATTTAAAACGTATGTAACTATTTTCTTTTTTTTGTACCAGTTCTGCTTTCTGTTCAGATTCATTCCAGATAAAAAAGAAAATATTTCCTTTCACATTTACGTCCTCCGCGAACCATTCTGCCAATCCACCGGGGGTACTTAAACGCGGATAAAGAACTTTGGGAGATGAATTAAGAGTGTATTCCAGGGTTATCTTTTTTTTCATATTTTATTGTTTCCTATGGCTTTAGAGAGTTCGATGGTTGCTGTTCAAAGCGAATAAATTGATTTATTGTTATATTGGTTGTCAGCCCAATGTATGAAAAAAAATCATGTAAGAAAAATAAAAAATTGTATTGACAAATGATTATTTTCTGATAAGGCTGCAAATATATAAGAATTTGATTTTTCCAAGCATGCAATAAAAAAATTGTCTATGTATTAAAAGAAATATATCTTTGCATCCGCTTTCAACCGCCGTAGCTTTAGCGAAGGCGGTTTATGTAATGAACCTGGCCTGATAACATAGTTATCAAAAGCTTCGGCGATCAAATATCGCCTTCGCTATCATCTTCGTTTCACTTCGGTGATCGAAGAAAGCTATGGCGATCAAATATCGCCTTCGCTAAAGCTTCGGCGATCAAAGGGCGAGGTAGCTCAGCTGGCTCAGTGAGACTGAGATTCTGCGAGCGCAGTGAAGCGGAATACCAAAGTCGAACTAGTCCCGATGAAGAATCGGGATTAGAGCGCAAAGCATATCAGCCATTAAGAGGCTGCAAAGAAATTGAAACAACGGCGAGGTAGCTCAGCTGG
>CAYORG010000166.1:0-2404 GCA_964406315.1 uncultured Bacteroidales bacterium
CGATATTGATACTCATCTTTATAAATCATTATGTTTCTGATTTGTTTGATTTCACCGGAAAAGTATTTCTTAAAGCCTTGCAGATAGCTCTGAATTTATTTGTATTGTATGCCGTTGGGTTTATATTTTTTATTCGAAGGAACAAGAGAATTTGAAGATGCTTTTTGTCTGAAATTCTTGTATTATATAATGAAAAATACACACCAATGAAAAAACCAGATAGTAATTACAAAATACTTTATTAGTCATTGTTCATAAATAAAAATCAAATTGTATTTTCAATTGCTTTAATTTTTAACTTACTAATATTGTACGAATAATTCTTTTTGGATGTATTTATTTTATTTAATCGTGTAAGTTAAAATCATTGATGAAATTACTAACCATTCTGGGTGCCCGCCCGCAATTCATAAAAGCTTCTGTTGTCAGTCGGGTTATACGCGAGCATGATGTGCAGGAGAAAATTGTGCACACGGGTCAGCATTATGATACAAATATGTCCGAGATCTTTTTCAATGAAATGGGAATACCAAAACCTGATTATAATCTGAGGATCAATTGTTTGGATCATGGGGCTATGACAGGCAGAATGATGGAACAAATCGAACAAATAATACTTAAAGAAACTCCGGATGTTTTGATTGTATATGGTGATACGAATACAACCCTTGCAGGTGCATTGACTGCTAAAAAACAGCATGTAAAGGTTGCACATGTTGAAGCCGGATTACGATCTTACAATATGGACATGCCCGAAGAGGTCAACCGGATCCTTACAGACAGGATATCCGATTATTTGTTTTGTCCAACAGCACGATCTGTTGATAATCTTCATAAAGAAGGATATGGCAATTTCGATTGCAAAATTGAAAAAGTGGGAGATGTAATGTACGATGCAGCTTTGTATTACAGTAAAAAATCGGATACTGTTTCAGAGATTATCTCATCACTCAAATTAACACCCGAAAAATATGTACTGTGTACGGTTCACCGGCAGGAAAACACAAATGATCCTGAAAAATTGAAATCTATTGTTGATTTGCTCAACACAATCAATAAAAAAACAAAGGTTATCCTTCCACTTCATCCACGCACAAAAAAAATCATTCAGTCTTATGGTCTTAAATTAAGTTTTAAGCCCATTGCCCCGGTTGGTTATCTGGATATGATTCAATTGATGAAAAATTCAGCACTTATTATTACTGACAGTGGAGGAATGCAGAAAGAAGCCTGTTTTTTCAGGAAGTTCTGTATAACACTGCGCAATGAAACAGAATGGATGGAGCTGGTGGATCATAAAGTGAATTTCCTCGCAAGAAATAATAAGGAAGTCGCATTAAAAGCTTTCAACAGATGCATCGGAACTAAATATCCAATTGTTAAGGATTTATATGGTAATGGCAATGCTGCTCAAAAAATCACTGAAATCCTGGAGAAAATACAACCATAGATATGCTAACCTGCTTCATCTAATGCAGTGTGTAATATTACTCAGTATACTTAGTAAATTATACATCGTATTTTGATATAAAAACTCACATTAGTTTTGATGTGGTTTTGATTGTATTAATTACCGTGAATTCGATATAAGAAATGGGTATCTTCCATGAATATGCAATGTCTTTGTGGCGCATACAGACTAAATTCTTCGAAATCACAAGCAGAATGCGCCAGATTCTTCTTTTCATATTACCCATGGCGATGCCATGGGTTAAATTATTTTTGCCCGTCAGGCAAAACAGAACAACACGAAAGGCTGAAAGCCTTAAATAATTTAGCCTGGTGCATCGCACCAGGTCTTTAGAAGTGACATTAAAATTGTTGCATCTGCCATGTTATTCAAAGGATTTGACATTGTATGCGACAAAACCACAGGTGCATTTTTAACAGATTGATAATACATGCCAAATTATCTGAAAATAATTATTTTAAGTAGTTATAAACTATATTGAACTCACGTTAATTAAGTATACCCTATTCGAAGTTATCTCAAATGTTAATAAATCAAGTAAATAATCTGACTATCTCCATAAAAACTATTAGCGAATGTGTTTTTTTATAAATCGGTTTTCACACGCAACCTATTCCCTCCCCAACGCATCTTTAAAAAGTTATATTGTAAAACGATTAAATTCAAACAAATGAAAAAGCTGGTTATATATATTTTCGGAATAGCAGTTCTGGGATTGTCCTGTGAACAAGATCCCGTTTCAACGGATCCTTCGGCCAGTGAGCCTGCCGACATTCATCTTTCTTCCGGCGGAGGAGATGTAATTGAATCATCGAATGAATTTGGCTTCGATATGTTTAATGCCATCCTTGCTGATGAGCCTGACGATAAAAACATCCTGATCTCACCTGTCAGCATATCACTGGCACTGGCAATGACATACAACGGGGCGAA
>CAYORG010000167.1:0-2309 GCA_964406315.1 uncultured Bacteroidales bacterium
ACCAAACGGTCGGTTTATGAACGAAACGAAGGAACATATTCTTAAAACTTCCTTATTGCTCTTTCTGCAAAAGAGCTATAAAGAAGTCACCATGAAGGAAATTGTCACGAAAACAGGTTTGTCAAAAGGTGCTTTTTACCACTATTTTGTCAGTAAGGAAGATCTGTTCAGGGAAATCGCCGGCTTGTTTTTTTCTATGGGCAGGATTGATTATTCTGAATTTCCACAGGATTCACTGTACAGCTTTTACAATCAATACCTCGATTCCATAGACCGGTCTTTTGAACAATTGTATGGTCTGGTAGACAGTTCGGAAGAAGAAGCAATTTCTCTCAACCTGTTCTTCATTCTTTTTGAGGCAATTGCCAGGTTCCCGGAATTCATGAAAATGGAATTGGAAGAATATACCAATTCACTTGACGCCTGGAAAAAGGTGATAAAACATGCCAAAGAAACCGGCGAGATCAAATCATCGGCTTCAAACAAAAAAATAGCAAACCTGTTTTTGTATTGCACCGATGGCGTTTTTATCAGGTATTTGAACAACAACAAAAAAGCCAGTTACCGGGATAGTTTAGCATCGGCGTTTGATACAGTATATGAGAACCTGAAAGTGTGATCTTTTTTCGCACAATAACAAACCGAACGTTCGGTATTAAAAAGAAATTTATTGACTAAATAAGACAAAGAATGGAAGACATTATTAAAACAGTGGATTTATCGAAAGAATATGGCGAAGTAAAAGCGGCCACCGCATTAAACCTGAATGTGAGAAAAGGAGAAATTTACGGCTTTCTGGGCCTGAACGGTGCCGGTAAAACAACCACCATACGAATGCTTCTTGGAATGATACGTCCAACTTCAGGCAAGGCATTCATCCTGGGAGAAAAAGTGCATGCAAACCACAATACATTATGGGAAAAGATCGGTTACCTGGTTGAAATTCCTTATTCCTATCCGAACCTCACGGTACGAGAGAACCTGGAGATTATCCGGCGTTTGCGGTTTCTTCATGGAAGGGATGCTGTAAATAAGATCATCGACAGACTTCAGTTAAAACAATATAGCAACAGAAAAGCAAAAAATCTTTCACTGGGCAATAAACAAAGGCTGGGACTTGCAAAGGCGCTGATCCATCATCCTGAAATACTCATACTGGATGAACCGGCCAATGGTTTAGATCCCGCCGGAATACATGACATAAGGGAAATGTTAAGTGACCTGGCTGTGAAACAGGGTGTTACAATATTTATATCAAGTCATATACTGGGTGAAATTTCGAGGTTTGCTACACGCATAGGGATCATACACGAGGGGAAAATGGTGAAGGAGATCGATACCGATCAACTGAATTCCTTATGTCAGAAACAGTTATTCATTCGGACCGACGATCTGAAAAGAACACATTCGGTGTTAAAACAAAATGGGTTTAAAAATTGTGAACTGGAAGAAAACAGGATAAAGATTTCGGATGAATCTGCGATCAATGATCCGGGGAAAGTTGCAATTCTTCTTGTGAACACTGGCTGCCCGCCCAGTCTTTTGCATGTAACAGAAGAGGACCTGGAATCTTATTTTTTAAGAACTATTAAATCGAACGGAGGTATACAATGAAAAATCTATCGGCCACTTTTGTAACAGAGATGATGAAGCTTCGCAGATCGAAGATATTATTAATTACAGTATGCTTATTCATCTTCATTCCTCTTATGATGGGATTATTAATGTTGCTGGCTCAACATCCGGAAATTGCTTCTAAACTGGGAATAGTGGCAGCCAAAGCCAGTTTTTTCAGGGAAAACACATGGGAAGGATACTTTGAAATACTAAACCAGACGATGGCAGCAATTGGGGTTATTGGATTCGGCTTTGTAACCAGTTGGGTATTTGGTCGTGAGTATATAGAACATACGATAACAGATATGCTTGCATTACCGGTATCACGTTCTTCAATAGTTGTCTCCAAATTTTTAATTGTAACGATCTGGTGTTCTGTGCTAATCTTTGTTTTATTTTTTGCAGGTCTAGCTATAGGTTTATTCATCGGTATACCGGGATGGTCAGAGGAGGTCTTTTACCATTTTATGCATGTATTTATTGTCACTTCCTATTTAACCGTGCTATTGAGTACACCAGTGGCTTTCTTTGCCAGTATAAGCAGAGGTATAATTGCTCCCATAGGTTTTGTGATACTTTCGCTGATAATGGCACAATTTGTTGCAGTAATTGGGTTGGGGCCATATTTCCCCTGGGCTATTCCGGGAATCTATACTATTGCAGAAGGAACCGAAGGAATGTACCTGGTATTT
>CAYORG010000168.1:0-2294 GCA_964406315.1 uncultured Bacteroidales bacterium
TGCTCATCGAAAGTACCATCACCATTGTTTGCCCGAATTGTAATGTCATATGATTTTACAGGATCTTCATAATTAAACACCACCTTTGTTACCAGATTGGTCCCAACAATTCCAAAGTAGGTACCTCCCGATACAATAGTAAATATGGGAGGAATTATTATACCTGGATTCGTAGATAAAGCGCCTACCACTGTGCCAGCAGACTGATTTTCATTGACTGTATTTGCAGTGAGTGAAATATAGGAAGGCGGTAAAGCAAAAAGGCTAACAACAGAAAAACAAAGTGCCAGCGCTGCTATTGTATATTTTTTTATTCTTAGCGGTCTCATAGTTATAAGGTTTCTTGTAGTAATGAAATAATGCAGTGCAAAACAAGTAAAATTAACGAATCAATACCTTGAATTTTAATCTATTTGATGAAATTCATCTATCATTATCTAAAGGGTATAAAATATGCATCGAACGAAAAACAATTATTGGCCTTCCGCACTAAGTTTTGCCAGTGTAATCACACTGTTTTCGCCCGAATAATTGGACCCGGTAATGATATATCCTCCATCCGGTGTAAAATCAAATCCGGAACCCAGGAAGGACACCCCGTCCCCTTTATAGGCATACTCCGGTGTATTGCCTTCCAGATCAAGTTTTACCAATAACAGATCACCGGTCTCAGTATTGGTTCCCGAGGTACCTGCCATAACCAGTGAATTGTTTTTTACCCTGGAAAATGCAGTTTTATTGAATGCCTGTTCTCCGTAATATTTTGTCCACAGAATTTCAATGCGATCGCGCGAATCGTGTTTGAATTTCATACATTCAATTTCAGATTCATCGCGCTGAACAGACTCAATATTGCTAACAGCAAAATAGGAATTATCCCCTGCCACCGATATGGAAGAAATCTCCGAATTTCCATCCGTACCATAAAAATACGGGCTTGCGTTGGTTCCTTCTTTTGTTACCTGAACAAGGAATTTGTTATAGGTTGTTGATCCTACAGGCCGGCTGTTTGTTGATCCTCCAATGATAAAGTAATTCCCTGCTTCTATTATTGCATTCCCAAATTCGTTCTTATCATAGCCACGTTGTGGCTTAAACCACACCTCCTGACCGGCGGAAGTTCTTTTTGCCACTAAGAGCTCGGAGTTGCTTTCCGATTCATTTGTATACCCGGTGATAACCAGTTCACCGTTTTCCAGCACAAGGACATCAAAGGCTTCGTCATCATAACTTTCGCCAAAAGTGCGTGTCCATATCGTATCCCCTTCGGTATTGATCTGGATCAGGTAAACGTTTTTGTCACCAAGTCTGGAAGCTTTTGTACTTCCTGCGATAATATAGCCGGCGTCGTTCTTCTTTATTGCATACGCATAATCATCAAACAATCCACCATAAGCCAAAACCGGGCCTGTCGTATTCCCATACTTATCAGTTTTTACCAGGCAGATATCCTGGCTTCTGCCGGGATTTTCAAAATTCCCCAGAACAATATACCCTCCATCATCTCCAGTCAGCACCTGCACACCGGTATAGGGTTTATTGCTTCCATAATACTTAATAAAACTAAGTGCCTGATCGGGTGAAAACTCTTCATTGTCGCATGAAAAGAGTACAACGAAAGACAAGATGACCAATAGCTTATGATATTTCATAATGAAAATTTAAAATCTGTTCTTTTTTGACTGATAGATTGAAAAATGATATCCGAAACTAATGCTCAGATAATCTAACATGTAATCGTTATCCACATAATAATATCTTGACCAGAAACGCGGCATATCATACCTGTTTTCTTCCTTTACCATATTGTTTAACCCAAACTGGTACCTGAGATCTATTACCAGAAAGCCCCTGGGAATTTTGTATTTGAAACCCAGGCCTCCCAAAAGCGCATAAGCAATTTGCTCTCTTTGATCGCTTATGTCCGTTTCACTTTCTGAAATAGTCTCAGCTCCATATTGTGTTCTTTGGGGTGATAGAGTGTTTTCCGTTATAAAGCTAACCTGCCCCCCCAGGCGCACAAAGTAATCCAGATTTCCTTTGCCAAAACTGTAAGTAAAACTCAGAGGGACATCAACCTTCTTCAGTTTTTCTACTACAGTGCTTTCCGTAAAATCCCTGGGCTCATCGTCATTCTCAATAAGAATACCTGCCGTCTCTATGACAGTAAATTTTTGCCAGCTATAAATGGCATCAATATTGATGTTCACATCTTTCCATAAATTCCTGCCTACTCCGAATCCAATATGGAATCCTGTTCCTGTCTTATCATTATATTCGGCCTGAGTCTGATC
>CAYORG010000169.1:0-2259 GCA_964406315.1 uncultured Bacteroidales bacterium
CCATTTTTGAAGACAGCAAAAACAGGATATGGGTGGGGACAAACGGAGGAGGGCTGAATTTGTGGAATGAATCGGACGATGTTTTTGAATGTTATGATATCAAGGATGGTTTGCCTGGTAATATAATTAACGGAATTCTGGAAGATTCAGATGGGATCTTATGGATAAGCACAAACAACGGATTGTCAAAGTTCAATTATGATAGTCTGGAAATAACAAACTATAATTCACACGATGGTTTACAAGGTAACAGGTTCAACAGAAATGCTGTTTACAGGGATAAGGATGGGATATTATATTTTGGTGGAATAAACGGATTGACATGGTTTGATCCAACCGAGATTGATAACAATTCTTTTATACCGCCTATTGTTTTTACGCGCCTTGATATTTTTAACCGGGAGGTGAACATACACGATCCCGAATCTCCAATACAATCAAACATAAACCTTCTGAACGAGATACACCTGGATTATCGGCACCATGTATTTACCATTCATTTTGCAGCTCTTAATTTTACTCAATCCAACAAGAATCGATACAAATACATGCTTGAAAATTTTGAAGATTCCTGGAATGATGTTGGCAATCAGAACAATGCTACCTATACAAACCTTACGCCTGGCAGATATACATTCAGGGTTATGGCATCAAACAATGACAATATCTGGAATACGCGAGGACGAAGCATTGACATTATCGTTCATCCGCCAATATACAGGACATGGTGGTTTATTGGACTTATCATTCTTTCAATTATTGCTCTGATTCTTGCAATTTATAAATATCGATTGAGAAACATACGTCTCATAAATTTAAGATTAACCGAGATGGTCAGGGAAAGAACAAATGAGTTGGAAGCACATAGTGCTGAGATAGAAGAGCAGAACAGGCAGATTGCTGAACAACGTGATCTGGCAGAAGCACAGCGTGATAAGATACAGAAGCAAAACAAAGAACTGGAGTTTCATCGAAACCACCTTTCAAAACTTGTTAAGGAACAAACATATGAGCTGAAAATAGCCAAAGAAAAAGCAGAAGAGGGGGACAAATTGAAGACTGCTTTCCTTGAAAACATTAGCCATGAGATTCGTACACCATTAAATGCTATACTGGGATTTATCAATTTGCTGATTGAGAAAAAGGACGATCAGAAAAGCCGTGATTATTATTTACGGATCATCAATGAAAGCGGGAAAGGTATGCTCAGACTTGTGGAGGATATCATAGACTTTTCACGTATTCAGATCGGCGAGTTGAAGCCGGAATACGAAAGGTGTAATGTTACAGAACTTATTAAAGAACTGGTAAGTGCAAACAGGGAAAAAATTGCCCGTGAAAGACCCAACCTGAACTTCCTGACTGAATTGCCAAAAGAAAAAGTAATAGCCATTACCGATGAAAAGAAATTGAAACAGATACTGACCAAGTTGTTGGAGAACTCAATTAAATTTACTGAAAAAGGTCATATTCGAATAGGAATACATAAACTTAATGATACCTGGATCACTTTTATGGTTGAAGATACAGGCATTGGAATTGACGAGGAACTTACCGACAAGATTTTTGACCGATTCTTTAAAGTCCAGGAAGAAAACACGAAGAAGATTTACCGTGGTTCGGGGCTTGGACTGGCATTTGCAAAAGTTGTCACCGAACTTTTAGGAGGAAAGATGTGGGTGGAAAGTCAACTTAACAAGGGTTCAAGGTTCTATTTTGCGATACCATATATCAAACCGGATGACAGTGCTTTGCAGGATGATCAGGCAATCGGAAAAGATTACAGGTGGAGCGGCAAACGGATTCTTGTGGCCGAAGACCAGGATTCAAATTATTTGCTGATAGAAGCCTTCTTTAAAAATACAGGTGTAGAACTTACAAGAGCAGATGACGGTGTGGAGCTGCTGGAGATCTTTGAAAAAGAACCTGATTTTGATCTGATACTGCTTGACCTCAAGATGCCTCGCATGGATGGTACAAATGCCATGAAAATAATTCGTGAGAGCAACAAAACCGTTCCTGTAATTGCGCAAACTGCTTACGACAGAACATTCCACAGAGAGAAATGCCTTGAGCTGGGTTGTAACGAGTATTTTGTCAAACCCCTGAAGAAAACCAAAGTCCTTGAAACAGTGAGAAAGTATCTTGGGTAGTTGGTTACCTGCCTGCCCGCCAAGGGCGGGTGAACCGGCAGGTAGGCTGGTTGCTTCAGAAAATTATGGTAAAAATACATAGGGGCGTAGCATGCTACGCCCCTAC
>CAYORG010000170.1:0-2185 GCA_964406315.1 uncultured Bacteroidales bacterium
TGGAAAACTTTAAAATGGGCATCTTTCGATGCCCTGTAAATGAAGAGTTCGCCGAAAAAACTCATCAATGCTGCCCTAAAACCTAAACTACTGATCTAAAGATGAAGTCGAAGTACAAATAGTTGCGTATGGAAGATAAAAAATTTGTTTTTTAACATTTCAGCAAGAAATCTTTGGAAAAACACAGAGATTTTATCAGATAAAACCGGGAGAAATTTTTTTTCATGCCAATTCAATATGCTAATTCATGAAAGTTTGCTATCTTGTTGCCTCCTATATGATCATGAATGGAAAGAAAACGTTTCTTTTCATATTTTTTTGTACCTAAAACAGTTGATTCCCTCTTGATAGAGAGATTATAAGGCTTTCTATTTACCATGAACGTATTAACGAACAAAGTGTTAATGCAGTTTATGAGCTTATTAAGAGTTATTCATAGCATGTTGTCATCCTACAGGATTTTTATTTTTCTGTTTTCAATACTTTTCTCTTCAGCTATTTGCCAGCAGCAAAACCTGGTGTTTGAAGAGATCTATTTTGAAGACCATTCTTCTTTTGGCATTGTAGAAGATTTTTACCAGGATGCTCACGGATTTATTTGGATTGGTGCAAAAGATGGTCTTTTCAGGTATGACGGGATACAATTCAAAGCCTATTATTTTGACCAGGAAGATCCCAATAGCATCAGCAACTCTGTTGTACGTAAAATATTTGGCGATACCTATGGAAACATATGGGTTGCAACGGAAAACGGATTAAATCGCTATATTGAAGACAAGGATCATTTTATAAGGTATTTGTACAATGCTGAAGACTCGACATCCATAAGTTCAAATTTTGTGAAGGAAATTGCTGAAGATAAAGACGGCAACCTTTGGATGGCAACTATAAATGGCGGACTTTGCAGGTATAAAAAGGAGGAAGGCTGTTTTGAAAGATATACTGAAAACAGTACTGAGAATAAAAAATTATCAAGCGATAATTTACGCACTTTGTTTATTGATTCTGAAGGAATTATATGGATAGGCACAATGGACAAAGGAGTGAATTATTTTTTGCCGGAGGAAGGGAAAATACACAGATTCCAGGCCGGACTGAAAAACGGAAAAGATTTATACGGAAATGATGTAAGAAGCATTGTTGAAGATAAAGACGGTCGAATATGGTTTGGAACCGATGGCAACGGAATTTCAGTTTATGATAAAAAAACAGAAAAATTTACCTACTTCAGCAGCAATCCAAAAAATAAAAACTCTCTCGGGAGTAATATAATCTGGAGCTTTACAATTGATTCGAAGCAAAACCTGTGGATTTGTACAGACAATGGCGGGTTAAACCTCTATATGCCAGAAACGAATTCATTCAGGCAATACCGGCATAGCAAAAAGGAACTTAATAGTATAAGTTCTGATGTTGTGCGGGTACTTTATGAAGACAATGCCGGAAATTTCTGGATTGGCAATTTTATGGCTCCTATAAATTATGTGAACAACCACAGGAAGAAATTCTATAACCTTCAACATAGCATTTATTCTGTCAACAGCTTAAACAACAACCAGGTGACATCAGTTCTTGTTGACAGCGACAATATTCTATGGATAGGTACCGACGGAGGAGGGCTTAACAAATACGATCCTGCAAAGAAATCCTTTCGGCATTTTGTACACGATTCAAATAATAGCAGTTCAATTCCAAATAATAAACCTCTTTGTCTTGTTGAGGACGAAAAAGGAAATATCTGGATGGGATTCTATGAAGGAGGATTAGGCTGCCTGGAAAAAAAATCCGGAAGATTTACTCATTTTTTCCCCAATGGCACAAAATCTGCACCACGGGGAGCACAAATATGGGATATGATGCTTGATGGAGACGATCTGTGGCTTGCTACAGACAAAGGTGTAGACATTCTGAACCTGGGAACAGGAATTTTCACTTATATTCCTGTTGGCACAGAAAATAATTTTGGCACCAACACCAGCAGTATCTGGGTCATTGCAAAAGATTCAAAAAACAGAATCCTGATAGGTACTGTAAACGGGCTGAATGTATTTGATAAAGCAAGTGGAAAATTCACCTATCATGAAGCAGATGTAACTGATGCAAAGAGCATATCAGACAGGTGGGTTTATACCATTTTTGAAGACAGCAAAAACAGGATATGGGTGGGGACAAACGGAGGAGGGCT
>CAYORG010000171.1:0-2054 GCA_964406315.1 uncultured Bacteroidales bacterium
CAATCCGAAATCCGCAATCAGAAGCCCGGGGATTACTCAATGAAAGCACGGATAGTATAGAAACAATTCGGGAGTATATCATTTTTGCGAAGGCATTCAGGGAGCCAATAATGTATGATCATCATTTATTTGCCTGGTATTTTCTGAAAAATAGACTTAACAGGGTACAACAGGCATAAAATATCATTAATTTCGTGATTTGTGGCAATAGTTCAATCAGGGTGACACTTCTTAAAAAAACACTATAATATCCCTGAATGCTCCAGTTCATTGGAGATATTTCACTAACAGATCTCAAAACATCGGGCATTACTGTCACAGGTATCCAGACACCTCCAATTGCAGCAAGTATTACTGTTGATACAGAGCCAAAAATCGATGCCTGTGTTTGAGTTGATGCCCAGGTTCCTATAACAATGCCATACCCGGTAGCAGCAAATGAACTGGCAAGAGTAATAAAAAAAAGTGTTAACCAGTTTGTTACCTGGAGTTTAGGCATATCCATCAAAGGCATTAAATACATTCCGATTAAAATAATTAACAGGGCTTGAATCAGACAGATAATGATAAAAACAATTAGTTTTCCTGTAATAATTGTAAGGTATGAAATGGGAAGTGTTTTTAAACGAGCCAGACAACCGTCATTTCGCTCTTTTATTATATTTCCTGCAATAGGAATGCAAATAAGAAACATTCCAAAGATGGTCCATGCCGGGACATTATGCTGAACGGTGTTGGGTGTAATTCCTGATGTATATTCAGATACCATTACTTCATCAAAACGAATGATAGGTTCTCCGGGATAATTTACCTGGCTCGACTGATTTGTAAGAGCATCAATAACTCTTGAATATGTTTCGTAGATGATTTGCGTTTCGGTTTGAGCAGCAAATTCAGTGAGCTTACTTTTGGCCAGATTTTTAAAACTTTCTTTGGTTATAGGATCAAAAAAAAGTATAATGATTGCTGGTGAGATAGCAGTTTCTTTGTCTGTATTGATTGAAAACGGAAGTTGTTCGCGAACAAGGTGAATGGCTTTTGCTTTGATTTTTTGAGTTGTATGTTCCGGTATATAAATACCAATTTGATATTTTCCTTCTGCAACTTCTTGTCTCGCTTTGTCTAATGATACACTGTCTTGTGATATGTATTCTGTGACGTTAAAGATTTGTGATTGTTTTATACCTTTTCTGAAAGAAAATCCAAGTGAATCGCTATCTGAGTCAATGATTACAACTTCTATTTTAGATTCAAATACATTTTTAAAACTTCTGTCCTGAATGAGGGTGATGACAATAACCAAAGTAATGGGCATCAAAAATAACAATGCAATACCTTCAATATCACGTATCAATAATAAAAACTCTTTGTATATGGATACAATAAGTCTTCTCATTCTTCACGCAGATTACGGCCGGTAAGTACAAGTAAAACATCTTCCAAAGAATTGCAATCCATTTGCTCTTCAATGAGTTGTCCGGGACTTCCAATTGTGATTAATTTTCCATAATCGATGATACCAATCCTATCGCACAATTTTTGTGCATCGTCAATAAGATGAGAAGTGTAAATCAATGTAGTGTCTTTTGATTTTAATTCCAGCAAAAAATCGCGAATGACACTTCTCGTTTGAACATCAATACCAGCAGTAGGTTCATCAAGAAAAATAATTTCAGGATCATGAAGAACACCTGCAATCAAATTTATACGGCGTTTCATTCCACCGGAAAAATTTCTTATTTTCTGGTTTTTATAATTTTTAAGTCTCAGGCGATCAAGAAAAAAATCGATTTTGTGATTTAATGTATGTTTATCAACGTTGTACAAACGACCAAAATAATACAGGTTTTCGTATGCCGTTAATTTATCATATAGAGCAATATCCTGTGCAACAACGCCAATACGTGATTTTATTTCATTCAAATGATGATTGAGATCCAACCCGGCGACAATTATTTTACCTGAACTGGGCTTTAGTAAACTGCATAAGATTGAAATAGTAGTTGTTTTACCTGCACCATTTGGACCAAGTAATCCAAAAATTTCACCTTTAA
>CAYORG010000172.1:0-1976 GCA_964406315.1 uncultured Bacteroidales bacterium
CCCCGGTTTGACCAGGCATAATAAGGAATAAAATCAATGTTTACGGAATTATCTTTATCAGTAGCAACAATCATATTCATGCCGTCCGGTAAATCCTGGTTTTTCTTAACACTATAATTCATGTCTGAAGCAAGATAAATCTCCTGTAGGTTATCGTTATCTACCTCTTCAGCACAATATACAAAAGGTCCGTATTCTAATGCCACAAGCCTTTTGTTCCCTGTTACTTTTTCATTACTGAAAACTTGCTGCACTGTCATTGGCAACAGGATCTCAAGCTCATCACCGGAATCCCATTCTCTCGAAATTTCAACGTACCCGTTTTTCTGTTCTGCATTCAGGTCTTTTTCATTTAATCTGAGGATTACCTTCCCGGTATTTTCTTTTGAATACTTGTAAAGAGATCCCGGAGTTACCTGGTTTCTTGACCAACCCGGTATTCTTATTTTGAGTGTAAACTCTTTTGTCTGTTCCGGATAAACTATAATGTTAACCTTTCCGTCTATCGGATAGTTTGTATTCTGAACAATCTGTATCTTAGTATTATTCATATTCACACTGGTCTCACTCGCAACAAACAGGTTGACATACAAAATGTTCTTCTCAATGGCATAGATCAGCTCAGGAATGGACGGTACAAAACGGATTAAGTTTGTCGGACAGCAGGAACAATCGAACCACGCCTGACGCGTGCAGGCCCCTTTGTTAAACTTATATTTCCCATCCGATTCCAGTGGATTGGGATAAAAGAATGTATTGCCATCCGGAGAAATGCCTGATATCATCCCGTTGTATAGAGTTCTTTCAATAATATCATAGTATTTTGAATCACCCGTAAGCAAAAACAAACGATGATTCCAGTAAATGCTACCAATAGCAGCACATGTTTCACAATACGCTGTAAGGTTTGGAAGCTCATAATTATCTCCAAAAGATTCTCCTTCATGCCGTGCACCAATACCTCCCGTAAGGTACATTTTTTTGTTCACCATGTTCTCCCACAATTTATTTACTGCAAAAAAATATGCGGAATCATTGTATAAGGCTGCTATATCTGTCATACCGGCATACATATACACTGCCCGCACTGCATGACCAGTCACTTCTTCCTGTTCAGTCACCGGAATATGATCCTGGTTATATGCTCCGTACAATTCGCGAAGTTCAGGCTTTCCTCTCTGATCAAGAAAATGTTTTGCGAGTTCCAGATATTTTCTTTCGTGTGTAATTCGGTAGAGCTTTATTAATCCGGTTTCAACAATCTGATGTCCCGGCACCTCCGGATTTCTATCCGGACCGAAGGTTTCAACCAGCAGATCAGCATTTTTCAAAGCAATATCCAGCAGGTTTCGTTTTCCTGTAGCATTGTAATGAGCAACAGCAGCTTCAAACAAATGCCCGCTGTTGTATAGTTCGTGACTTGATGCCAGGTTTTCCCATCGTTCCCCCGGGGGAGCCCAGGGAGCCGGAGATCTGGCAGGATCAATCGTTTTCCAGGTAGTAAGGTATCCGTCTTCCTCTTGTCCAATGGCAATGATTGAGATCAATGAATCGATATATGTTTCCAGATCTTTATCTGGGAAAGATTGCAGTGAATAAGAAGCTCCCTCTATGATCTTATAAAGGTCACTATCATCAAAAGGCATTTTCCCCCTGGTTTCTCCTTTCAATTTGCCACCGGCAATTAAAAAATTATCCATTCTTCCCTCTTCTCTGCATTTTTCCAGTGCATATTGAATGGTCACATTCTGAATGGTTTTGATTTTCGGCAACCAGAAATTATCGTTAAGTTTTACGTCATTTATCTTAACAGGTGCAATTGGATAGTCAGTTAAGGCCGGTTTGTTTTGCTTACAGCTTATAAGCACTGCAAAAAATAACATGAAGATCGCTTTTTTCATTGGTCGTTCAATTCGGTTAGCAGTCATAATAATTTTTCTTTATGTGGAAACAGGAAACAAGACAAATTTTTATTT
>CAYORG010000173.1:0-1953 GCA_964406315.1 uncultured Bacteroidales bacterium
CCACCAAATCGACCTATTCCATGATCGATATGCACAATGTAATCTCCTGGTTTCAAATCTTTCAACTCATTTAAGCTTACGGAAGCTTTATTTGAAAAGTATTGATGCAACCTGTATTTGTGATAGCGATCAAATATCTGATGATCAGTGTAACAACAAATTTTAAGATTGTTGTCAATAAACCCTTCATGAAGAGTCTGTAAAATCCAATGGAATGTAATACCAGGCAAGATATCCTTAAAAATTGCCATCAAACGTTCTATCTGTTTTTCATTTTCAGATAAAATATATACCTCAAAATCCTGAGCGATGTACATTTTTAAATTTTCAGCAAGTACATTGAAGTTCTTTTGAAATAAGGGTTGATTCTTGGTTGAGAACTCGAATGTTTTGGAATCTGAGAAGTATGAAGACACTCCAAATTCAATAGTGCTATGATGATTTAGATCCTCAATAAAATCTTTTTTATCGTATAAACAGACTTTATTATTTTCCTGAACTGTTGTATCATTTTTTATTACAGATTCTATTTCCTCAAGCATATTTGTTGTTGTAATTATATCTTCTATCCAGATATTGGATGTTTTTGCACAAAATTCAAATAATGATTGATGCAGCTCTTTATGTGTATATTCCTGAATATTTGGAAGGATGGATATTTTATCGAATTTTTGCCTGGACAGTTGACTTTCAGGTTCAAATGACCGGAGCGAATCAATTTCATCTCCAAAAAAATCAATTCGGTAAGGAAATTCTGATGAAAATGAAAAAATATCTATGATACTCCCTCTAACAGAATATTGTCCAGGTTCATATACAAAATCTACCAATTCAAAATTGTAGGATTCCAATACTTCCCGAATAAAAGACACACTGAATCTTTCTCCTGTTTTGAGATGCAATGTATCTTTTGATAATTTGTTTTTGTTAATTACTCTTTCTGTTATTGCTTCTGTATAGGTAACGATAGCCAAAAGGCCTGAAGAAAAATCATCCAGACGGTTTAAGACATTTGCTCTGAGAATAATATTACCATAATCTGGTTGAGGATATTTAACCGAGCGTTTGTAAGAGGATGGGAAGAACATGATTTTATCATCAGAGATAGTCGTCAATAAATCATTATAAAAATATGCTGCGTCTTCTTTTGTATTTAGTATGAAGAAGTGAATACCTTCTCGTTTATGGAGCAGTGAAGAAATCAACATGCTCTTTGAAGAACCAGATAAACAAGCCAGATGTAACCTGTTTATCGAATTCTTTTCAAATTGTTGTAAAGTGTCTTGATAAAGGGGATGATCTTTGTATTTATCAGCAATGGGCTGTAAAAGTTGACTCACAAGATAAAATTATTTTCAATTGACAAAAATCGTTCATTGTTTTATTATTCCAAAGCAGAAAAACAGATAATGCAAGAATCGGTGAATAATTTCATTTCTATTCCTGTTTCTATCATGTATCTTTAATAGGTAATAAAACTTGCTATATGAAAGTCTTCAAATTCGGAGGTGCTTCCGTAAAGGATGCTGCATCAGTCAGAAATCTGGCAGAAATTGTCAGAAAAACCAATGAACCTCTTGTTATTGTAATATCAGCAATGGGGAAAACCACGAATGCTATGGAGGAATTGTTACAGCACTATTTCAAACAGGATGAAAGAAAATCACAAAGCCTGAAAAAAGTAAGAGATTTTTATAATTCAATACTCCATGACTTATTCCCTGAGAATGTAGAGATATTTCAGCAAATTGATAAAATTTATCATGCTCTTGAGGAAAAATTAAAAGAAGAACCGACAATGACTTATAATTTTGAATATGATCAGATGGTATCCTTTGGTGAAATTCTTGCTACCATGATTATTGCATCTTACCTGGTTCAGGTAGGAATAGACTGTTGCTGGATGGATATCAGAAAATATTTAAAAACGGATGATAATTACCGTGAGGCTAA
>CAYORG010000174.1:0-1900 GCA_964406315.1 uncultured Bacteroidales bacterium
TTCAATAATTCCTCCACGCAAAGCATTTGTTTTAATTCTGATTGCTCTGTCCAGTTCAGGACTGTTCATTATGCATTCGTAAACATAAACATCGGAACATCCGCCTGAAATCTCACTTCCGATGACAACACCTCCATGTCCTTTTTCCATCACACAATTTCTGATCACAATATTTTTTGAAGGAATATTCCATTTTCTGCCGTCATTATTTCGTCCCGATTTTATAGCAATGCAATCATCGCCAGTATTAAACCTGCATTTTTCCACAAGTATGTTCTGGCTTGATTCAGGATTGAATCCGTCATTATTGGGACCTTCACTATTTGCATGATAGCGGCGAATAATAATGTTTTCCGATAACAAAGGATGAATTAGCCAGAAAGGAGAGTTGGTAATGGTTATGTCTTCAATGAGAATGTTTTTACATTCATAGAACTGAATAAACGGAGGACGTAAATTATGATTTCTTCCTAATATTCGCTTTTCCAAAGGTATTTGTTGCTCTTCAAATTGCATCAATAGTTTTCTTCCTTCGGGAGAATTTTCACCATCCGTATTTACCGTATTCCCAAACGCTTTTTTTGCTTTCCAATGCCACCAGTGAGCAGTATCTGCTTGCCCGTCAAGAATTCCCTTTCCTGTAATAGCAATATTTTCCTGTTGATAGGCATAAATTAATGGTGAGTAGTTATAACAATCTACCCCTTCCCATCGTGTAAGCACAACAGGGAGATAGTATTCCGGGTCGGTAGAGAATTTTAAAACAGCTCCTTCTTCTATGTGGAGATTTACATTACTTAATAGAGTTAACGGACCCGTTAAAAATTCACCTTCGGGAACGATTACTTTTCCGCCACCATTTTCAGAGCAGGTTTTTATTGCCTCATTAATGGCTTCGGCATTATTCGTTTTATTATCGTCTTTAGCACCAAAATCAGTAATAATAAACATCTGATTTTTAAATTCAGGCTCTTTTATCTGATCAAGAATTTCATCAATCCTTTGCCATTTTTGATCAGAGTCCTGACTAAAAACATGGATTTGCCAGCTCAGAAAAAGAAACAGAAAAAAATAACGGAAAACATATTTCTTTTGAAATCTACCTGATTTAAGTTTCCAAATTTCCATTTGCACTATTTATGTCGGATTACTTATTCATGATTTGGATCAATGAAGGATGATTCAGTGTTTGAGTATACTGATCGAGGCAATTCATAAAATCCTCCTTTGTTTTTATCCCTTCTGGTTCTTTTTCCCATGCAGCCAGAAAATAATACTCCAATTGATTGTTTTTTGGTTTGAATACCAGAACATGACTATTTTCATCTTCCACCAATTTTAAATAATCCTTATTTTGATAAACAATTGCCATTCCCAGCATATCCCCGGCCAGACTTTGTTTACCCCAGGTTGCCAGATAATTCCAACCTGTTTCATTAGGTCCCGGGATGAGTTCTGCACTATCTGATTTTACAATCCCTGTACATAAATTTCTTAAGGCTCCGTCATACCTGATTGTATAATTTGTTGCTCTTGATCCGGCTTTAATTGAAAGTGAAGTATGAAGATCAACCGATGTGCTGTCAATTTTCCAACCGTAATAATCAATCAGAATTTCCGAATACAAATTGCCATTCTCTTTTATAGTACAATAGACACTATCTGTTTTTGCTACGCGATGCGCATTGGTTTCATCCCAAAAGCCTAGTGTACCTATTCCGAGAGAATTGCCTACCTTAAGAATATCCATACCCCAATCAGCCATTTCATGATAAGATTCGTATCCATCCTGACCAACATAGGGTAATACGATCGTATCTACCTTTTTTCCATAAATATCTATTGCATTTCGCCAGTCGAGGTAAAGTCTGTATCCTACCTTATCCGATTCCCATCCGGG
>CAYORG010000175.1:0-1872 GCA_964406315.1 uncultured Bacteroidales bacterium
GGAAACTGTCGATTTTATTTTTTAGCTCAACGATTGAAGGATGTAACCTCAATTGGAGGATGTTGCATATTTTCTTGTCATATTCTTTCTCAATCTCATTCAGAGCTTCCAGATTCCAGGGATTTAATACGATCGGTTTTTCACATATGGCATTTGCTCCGGAACGTAAGGCAAAACGGATATGCGAATCGTGCAGATAGTTTGGAGAACAAATGCTTACATAATCCATATGGATCCCATTGCGCTTGAGCTTATCAATGTGTCTGTCGAAGCGTTCAAATTCAACAAAAAAATTGCTTTCGGGGAAAAAACTATCAATGATTCCAACACTGTCACACGGATCAAGTGATGCCAGAAGCTTATTCCCTGTATCTTTGACTGCCCGCAAATGCCTTATAGCAATGTATCCGCCAACACCAATGATTGCAAAATTTTTTATTTTATCAGGGTTTTTCATATTGACTTGAACAAGAACAAATTTCTATAGTAAGTATTCATGAGAACAAGCTTCAAAATAATCATAATTCCCTCTTCACGAGCAAATTTATGATTGAGAAAAAGCCATATTTTCCTAAAGACTCTTATAGGTATATTGATCCGACAATTTTTTATACAAACCTTTTATATCAAACACTATCCCTTCCTTATTCAGATGTTCCTTAAAGAATTCATCACTCAAACCTGAATATTGACTGTGAGCTACCGCCAGCACTATCGCATCATATTTTCCCGATATCTGGTTTTTTAAAACAAGCCCGTATTCCTTTTTCACTTCCTCGGCATCAGCAAAAGGATCAATTACTTCAACATTCATTCCATACGAATGTAACTCAAATATAACATCGGCCACTTTTGAATTACGAATATCACTTACATTTTCCTTAAATGTAATACCCATTACCAGGATGCGTGAATTGAGCACATTGGTCCCCGATCGTATAATTCCCTTTACGAGTTCGGTGGTAATAAATTTACTCATACCATCATTCACAGATCTGCCGGCAGTAATTACCTGTGCAAAATGTCCCAACTCATTCGCTTTGAATGTAAGGTAATAGGGATCGACACCAATGCAATGCCCACCAACAAGACCGGGATAAAAATTTAAAAAATTCCATTTCGTGCCCGCTGCTTTTAACACATCATATGTATTGATATTCATCTTATGAAAGATGATCGAAAGTTCATTCATCAGGGCAATATTCAGATCGCGTTGTGTATTTTCAATGATCTTTGCGGCTTCAGCCACTTTGATAGAAGATGCACGGTGAATGCCTGCTTTTATGATATGTTCATATACCTTAGCAATTTCTTCAGAGGATTCCTTATCACAACCTGAAGTTATTTTTACCACATTGGTCAGAGTATGAACCTTATCACCGGGATTAATCCTTTCGGGAGAATATCCGACCTTAAAATCCGATAAAAATTTTAACCCTGACATTTTTTCAATTGCCGGAATACATATTTCTTCCGTAGCTCCAGGGAAAACCGTTGATTCAAAAACAACATAGTCTCCCTTTTTAATCACTTTGCCTACAATTTCCGAAGCAGAAATTAAACTCCTCAGGTCAGGAAGATTATTTTTATCAATTGGTGTGGGAACAGCAACTATATGAAAGGAGGCCTTTTTCAAATCCTCCGGTTCGGAAGTAAACTGAATATCAGAATTTGCAAAATCGGATTCACTTAATTCCTTACTGGGATCTATCCCTTTCTTCATTAAGTCTACTCTCTTCTTATTAATGTCAAAACCTATTACAGATAGTTCCTTTGCAAATTCAAGTGCAATAGGCAACCCAACATAACCAAGACCAATTACTGACAGTTTGTTTTCCTTCTTCAATAACTTTTCAGAAATGCTCATGACTT
>CAYORG010000176.1:0-1762 GCA_964406315.1 uncultured Bacteroidales bacterium
GTAATCGATTAACTGATACAATTAAATAAACTAAATCATCAATTTTCATTTAACCAGTTTACCAGTTCACCGATTAATCACAGATTATCCGACACGCATGCCTTGGTTTCGTTCCGTTCCCCAATGGAATAAATCCCTTGTTCAGCGCAGTTTTTTCGCTGCACTCATGAGCTCGTTTCGCTTGGTTCCGAACTACGTCGTTGCTAAAAGGTAGTTTTTAACTACCATTGAAAAACAAAAATGATTCATTTGAAATGATTATATTGCAGGACAAGTTATTTGCAATATGTCTATAGGTTACCAGATGAAAGATCAGGAAGGATTATACTATGTAACATTTCAGGTGATAGACTGGATTGGCATAGTAACGATGCTAGCTGACTCTTGGTTGAAAAGCTATTGCAAAAGCTATACGAAAAGGACTATCAGAAACACAGTCATGCCTGCAAAGGCAGGCATCTGTCTTAACAAATACTGAAGCCGGATAATGAAACGCAATTATTATGTGTACATTGTAACAAATAAAAACAATACGGTATTGTATACAGGCGTTACAAATAACTTAGTAAGAAGGATGCACGAACACAAAACCAAATTTAACAAAGGATTCACGGCAAAGTACAATGTTTGTAAGCTGGTGTACTTTGAACAGTTTGTCTCTATTAAGGAAGCCATTTTGAGAGAAAAGCGCATTAAGAAATGGAAAAGAGAGTGGAAGGAAAGATTAATTCAAGAAAGCAACCCGGAATGGATTGACCTGGCATGCAATTTAAGTTGATATTCTGCTTAAGACAAGAAAGGCATAGAAATTCGTTACTGACTAAGGAAAGGTGGATTCCTGCTTTCGCAGGAATGACGGTAACAGAAATGCTTTCAGGAAGAATCTTTTTAATTATTATCAGCAACCAGTCTGTTTGATCGTTATTGCAGCATAAGTCACAGATCTGCCAGCTGCAGGCAGGCTTACACCATGAAGGCAGAATAAATAATAATTCTTAACTTTGTTTAAACAGGATAAACAAAATGAAAAACATTCAACTTACTGCTGTATTTGAACCGTGTGAAGAGGGTGGTTATATTGCTTACATTAAAGAAATAGAAGGCATCAATACGCAAGGTGAAACCATTGAAGAAGCAAAAGATAATCTGGCTGATGCTATAAACCTGGTGTTTGAGGATAACCGAAAGAAATTCAAGAATTCCGGTTCGCCGAAAATGAATCCAATAACACAGGTACTGAATATTACTTTATGAAGAGAAATAAGTTCATTCGTTATTTGAAATCAAACAATTGTACTTTGATCAGAGAAGGGGGGAACCATAGCCTGTTTTGTAATAATTCCAATAAAAAACGATCAACAATTCCACGACATCCGGATATCAAAGAACCTTTGTGCAGAAAAATCTGTAAAGATCTGGGTATTCCTGATATTTTGAAATCGAAGTGATCCCGTATGGCACAATCGGGACGTTTGCGTCATGTCTGTGTATGATTTACGCCCGGAATGTAGAGGCTGTGTAAAAATGATTGTAAACTAGAAAAATATTCGGTCAGGTATACGAGGTAAAAGTCAAATATTGAAATCTTAGACAATTAACTTTTGTTTTTACACAGCCTCGTAATTCCGCGCGAGGTGGTACGACATTGAAATTCGTTACTGACTAAGGAAAGACGGATTCCTGCCTGTTTATCCGCCGAAATGGAGGACGCAGGAATGACGGTAACAGAAATGCTTTCAGCTAAAATTTTTTATCCATCATA
>CAYORG010000177.1:0-1756 GCA_964406315.1 uncultured Bacteroidales bacterium
CGATCCTGTTTATGATGAGGGGTTCATAAGTTTAAAATTTTAATTAAACATGTATAAAACTGATGAAACAAAGTAATGACAGCTCAAAAGATTTATTCGTATATTACACGTTTGTATACGATTGTTTTTCGTTTGTACTCGTTTGTACACGGATAAATGTTATATTTACAACAAATTAGCAAGAAGGCGTTATGGACAAAAAAAGAACATGCCCCATATGTGGCGACCCGATTGTTGGAAGAATAGACAAAAAATTCTGCTCTGACCAGTGCAGAACAGAATACAATAACAGGCACAACCAATTTTCCAATAATTACATTCGCCAGGTAAACAGGATATTGAGAAAAAACCGCCGGATAATAGAAGAGCTGAATCCTTTTGGCAAGACAAAAGTACCGAAAAAGAAACTGGTGGATAAGGGATTCAATTTTAACTATTTCACGAGTATCTATCGAACCAAAACAGGAAATACTTACTATTTCTGTTATGAACAGGGGTATCTTCCATTGGAAGGCGATTTTTATGCCCTGGTAAAAAATGAGAAATAGATCCAAGCTACATTAAACTCTATAAAGATGAAAACAACACAACCATGGAAAATACTATTCGCAGCCCTTATTCTTCTTGCTGCCACTTGTGATCCGAAAGTGAAATTTGAAAACCCGCAGCCAAAAGACAAAAAAAACCTGGATGCCCTGCCTGCCAATGTTCAGGGCAAATACCTGGAATTAGCCGATAGCTCCATCCTGACCATAGATTCAAAGATGATTGTTAAGGAAGTACTTAAAATTGCCAGGCTGACCAAGCAACAATTGTGGGCAGAAATAGATACTGTATTTGAAATAGACACCATAGTCCCTGTTGCCGGGAACATGACCGTTGAATTTGATTTTTATGGCGACTCAGTACAACTGACAACTCTCGATGTAGATACCCTGTTTAACCTGCTTGACAGAGATATTTTACGAAAATACAAAGGCATTCACTTTCTCAATACTCCTTTAAAAAATGAATTGTGGAAGGTTCAAATCATGAAAATCAAAGGAGATTCACTGATGCTGACCAGCCTTGTCCCACTGGCCGAGATTGATTCCATCAGTCCCCTTACACCTATCATTACAATCCGGGATACTACAGAAGATAAAGTAGAGGAATACAGGTTAAATCCTTCAATAGCACAGTTAAAGAAAATACTGTCTCGTAAAAAAATGGAATTCGGATATGTTAAACAGTAAATTTCTACGTTTATTAATTCTCCGGCAAATTATTTTTATTGGTACAATAGCATACAAATGAAACCAATTATCCTTATACTAATCCTGAATTTATGTTTATATAATGTAAGTTGCAGTTCAATTGAAAAAGGATCCCTTTCTGTTACCTATATTGCCAATTGCGGATTTCTGATTGAATCAGGCACAAAAAAAATTCTTGTTGACGCATTGTTTAAAGAAGGATACAATCGCTATGAGATACCGGATTCAGGAACAAGGGTTTTACTGACATCGAATAAAGAACCATTCAACGACATTGATCTGATCTTAGTAACACATTCCCATGGAGATCATTTTGACCCGGAAATGGTCATTCGTTGTATGGTCAATAATCCGGATGCAAAACTTCTATGTCCCAAACAGGTATTGGATATCATACGCAAAGATCCGACAGGTTATAAAAAGATCAGATCAAGAATCACAGAATGCACACCGGATACCTTCACAACGGAAAGGATTGAAATTGATGGAATTGAAGTAAC
>CAYORG010000178.1:0-1756 GCA_964406315.1 uncultured Bacteroidales bacterium
TTTAAACTGTAGTGATTCGAATGAGAAGAGATAAAACTATTTTCGATTTAATTGAAAAAGAACATCAGCGTCAGTTGCATGGTATTGAATTGATCGCATCAGAAAACTTTGTAAGTGACCAGGTAATGGAAGCCATGGGATCATGTCTTACGAACAAATATGCCGAAGGCCTGCCGGGCAAAAGATATTACGGAGGGTGTCAGATTGTTGACGAGGTGGAAACCCTGGCCATTGAGCGTGCAAAGGAACTGTTTGGAGCAACCTGGGCCAATGTTCAACCTCATTCGGGGGCACAGGCAAATGCTTCGGTAATGATGGCCGTTATGGAAGCAGGAGACACTTTTCTGGGTCTCGACCTTTCCCATGGAGGGCATTTAACACATGGTTCGTTTGTTAATTATTCCGGCATTCTCTATAAGCCTGTAGCCTACAAATTAAAGGAAAAAGATGGCACGATTGATTACGATATGATGGAAGCTCTGGCGAAAAAGGAAAAACCTAAGATGATCATTGCTGGAGCATCAGCTTATTCACGCGATTGGGATTATGCACGAATGAGAGCCATTGCCGATGAAGTTGGGGCGATCCTTATGGCTGATGTAGCTCATCCTGCAGGATTGATCGTTACAAAATTGCTAAACAATCCTTTTCCACACTGTCATATTGTTACAACCACTACACATAAAACATTACGCGGGCCCAGGGGCGGACTCATTGTTGTTGCTGAGGATTTTGAAAATCCATGGGGCAAAAAAACACCCAAAGGACAATTGAAAACAATGACCCAGCTCTTGGATTCAGCCGTATTCCCGGGAATACAGGGTGGCCCGCTTGAACATGTTATTGCTTCAAAGGCTGTTGCTTTTGGCGAAGCATTAACAGACAGCTATAAGGAATATATAAAACAGGTACAGATCAATGCAGCAAAAATGGCTGAATGTTTTATTGAAAATGGGTATAATGTGGTTTCCGGAGGTACCGATAATCATTCCATGTTGATCGATCTAAGGTCAAAATTTCCGGATATCACTGGAAAACAAGTTGAAAACACCCTTGTCCTTGCAGATATTACGGTGAATAAGAATATGGTCCCGTTCGATAGTCGTTCGCCTTTTCAGACATCAGGTATACGTGTTGGCACTCCTGCTATTACAACAAGAGGTGTTAAAGAAAACAATATTGGTAAGATGGTTGAGCTTATCGATGAAGTCATTTCCAATATGGACAATGATACTGTTATTGCATCGGTGAGAAAAAAGGTGAATGATCTTATGGGTGATTATCCGTTGTTTGCCTATTAATACGAAATAATTTCATCCCGTTTGTACGGGAAAATGGCTAAATAAGAATGAAAACCGCTAAAGGGAGTAATTCCGATAGCGGTTTTTTTATTCATGAGACTCAAATTTCAAAAACACAGTGCATTGAAATTTGTAAGTCGAATTCCTGCCCGCCGTAATTTAGGCAGGCGGGAATCCCGATAGCTTAACGTATCGGGATAAATGAGTTTAATCTGCCAGCCGAACAGACTAGTACTCTAATGCTTGCATCGAAAAAAAAGAAATTTCTATTTTGATACCTCGACAGCTTGCTGCGAGGTAGTTCATTTTCTTATGAAGGTTTTGGTTATTTGTCGATTTGAAATTCATATACCATTCACATTGCATCCTGCTGTTTTTCCTGTTTTGTTTTCACAAAAGACAAAAAGTAACAAGATAAGAAACGAAAGAATAGTATTTTTTAAGAGTTTCATAGC
>CAYORG010000179.1:0-1635 GCA_964406315.1 uncultured Bacteroidales bacterium
TTTTTGACAAATTCAAGCAAATAGACAATTCAATTGCCAAGGAATACAAAGGAACGGGTTTGGGACTGAACATCAGTAAAAGGCTTATCGAAATGATGGGCGGAGAAATAAAAGCTGAAAGTCAGATTAACGTTGGTACCACCATGAAATTTTATATTCCATTGGCGAATCAGGGAAACCTGGAGAAAAAAACCGGAAAAAAGAAAGAAATAAAGGAATCAGAATCTTTTCAAACAATTGAAATTAAGGATTTGAGTTCTCCATTGGCCATTGTTATTGATAACAATACGGAGAATTTGTTTTTGTATACCAATGTTTTGAATTCAAAGGGATTTGAAGCATTAAGTTTCGACAATACAAAAGAAGGGCTTAAATCAGTACTAAGGTATTTGCCTGATCTGATCATCCTGAAGTATGAAATGCCGGGAATTCACGGCCATACTTTTATTCAGGAGATAAACAAAGAAAAGGAACTGTGTGAGATACCTGTTCTGCTGATAACATCGGGAAACAATATTAAACAGAAAGGATTGAACAAAAACTCGCGAATAGTATCAGAACCTACAAAAGAAGATCAATTCTCAAAATTTATTTCAAATACAAAAGTCAAGAGAAAGGATCTGCCTGTGAGAGATAGATTGATCTTTTATGAAAAAGAAAATAATCTGAAAAAATGGATTACGAAAAAAGACAAGTGTTTTCAAAATGAATCGTGTGAAAGATCAAAAGTTATTTTGGCCCGCAGAAAAATCAGGAATTTATTCCTTGACGGGATTGATCTTAAGGGTGAAAACTTCAGGCTTTTAAAATGGATACAACAAAACAATAAATATTTGCCGGAAAACTTGATCGTCGTATTGCCGGATCGGCCATTCGATATTATTTCGGAGGAAATAGCAAAGACCCCGAATTGCCATAGCCTGGAACTTCAGAAGTTGTCTGATCAGGATTCATTTGAAACCGCTGTAAAGGAACTTGTTTCATCCGGAGCGAAAGAATCCGAAACCAAATTATCTGCAAAATGAAAAATCCTGTTGTACTTATTGTTGATGACGAACATGCCAATCAGTTCCTGCTCGAAGGACTTTTGAATGCGCATGGATATGAAACCCTGACAGCCAGCGATGGAGAAGAATGCCTTGATATTCTTAACTCTACGCACCCTGATCTCATATTACTGGATATTATGATGCCAAGGATGTCAGGAGTAGAAGTGTTGAAATCGGTGATGAAATCCGAGGAATTGCAGCATATACCGGTTCTTATGGTTTCGGCTAAAACAACCACGGCTGATATCAAGGAGGCACTGGAGATCGGAGCAATTGATTACATTAAAAAGCCTTTTGATGAACTTGAATTGCTGTCAAGGGTAAAAGTCGGGATCCGCCTGAAACTTAAGGAAGATCATTTAAGGGACATGATAAAGCAAAGGGATGATTTTGTAAAGATCATTTCTCATGATCTGCGATCTCCTTTCACCGCAATAAATGGTTTTGCCGAACTTATGTTAAAGGCTGACAATCTTACTGAAAAACAAAAAGCATCGTTGAATTACATTATCGAATCAGTTGAATTCAGCAACGACTATTTCAACAGGTTGCTGAGCTGGACAATGCTGGAATCTGAAGATCTTTC
>CAYORG010000180.1:0-1613 GCA_964406315.1 uncultured Bacteroidales bacterium
AAACTCTAAACACTAAACTTCTCAATGCATCAACTAATCATTTTACTCTGCGAATTTATATCCAACTCCCTTTATGGTTTTAATGTATTCGTCGCCTATTTTCTCTCTGAGTTTTCTGATGTGCACATCAATTGTTCTGTCACCAACAATCACATTATCTTCCCATACCGACTGAAAAATCTCATCGCGTGTAAACACTTTCCCCGGTTTTGAAGATAGAAGCAAAAGCAATTCGAATTCTTTTTTTGGCAGAATCAATTCCTCGTCATCTTTAAAAACAAGGTATTTCTCCCTGTCTATAAGAAGGCCTCCCTTTTTCAATACATTTGCCTGTTTGTCAATATCCTTACTGCTACGGTTTGTTCTTTTTAACAATGCACGAATACGACTGGTCAGTACCTTAGGTTTAATAGGCTTCTGAATGTAATCATCGCCACCCGCTTCAAATCCTGCAATCTGAGAATAGTCTTCTCCCCTGGCTGTCAGAAAAGCAATAATTGTATTGTTAAGGCTGGAAATGTCCCTCAATCTTTCGCATGTTTCAATGCCATCCATTTCAGGCATCATAACATCCAGTAAAATCAGATGAGGAATGACTTTCCGTCCAGAGTCAATGGCTGATTTGCCATTTCTTGCAGTAAACACTGTGTACCCTTCCCGTTTCAGGTTGTAACTTAAAAATTCGAGGATGTCCGATTCGTCATCCACGATTAAGATCTTATAGGCTTCGTTATCCATCTGGCTTTAAAGTTAAGTGATTCCAATACAAAAGTATTATATATTGAAAAATGAAATACATTTCTTGCTAAAGAGTTGATAACAAATTACTTATCCCAGGTTGTATACTTTTCAATTTATTTCAGAGGTAATTATTGATTAAACAACATTGTATGAGCAGTTTAAAATACACAATTGAGAAATCTTGATTTTCGCATGCTCAATTTTTTTAAGAATTAAGCGAATAAAGCGTATTTCCCGAAGCTACCGTTTAACGATATATTACCTTATCTTTAAGATTATATGAACTATTTTCAAAAACAGGATTTTTTTTTTATAAAAACTGCGTTTTATCATTCTTTTTTTGTATAAAAATTCAAAACTTGCGTATTTTAATACATATTGTTAATTACTTAATACATACTAATGATGACCAGTCAGGATTTTATTCAGAAAGAAGACAAGTTTGGTGCGCATAATTATCACCCGCTGCCGGTTGTACTTTCAAAAGGAAAAGGAATTTATGTATGGGACGTGGAAGGCAAGAAATATTTTGATTTTCTTTCCGCCTACTCAGCCGTTAACCAGGGACATTGCCACCCAAAAATTATAAAAGCTTTAACAGACCAGGCAAATATTCTTGCACTCACCTCAAGGGCATTTTACAACAATTGTCTGGGTGAATACGAAGAATACATAACAAAGTATTTTGGCTATGATAAAGTTTTACCAATGAATACGGGCGCCGAAGGTGATGAAACAGCTCTTAAGCTTTGCCGCAAATGGGCATACGAGAAAAAAGGGATCCCCGAAAATCAGGCAAAAATCATCGTATGCGAAGGAAATTTTCATGGCAGAACAATAACAATTATCTCTATGTCAACAGATCCTGATTC
>CAYORG010000181.1:0-1530 GCA_964406315.1 uncultured Bacteroidales bacterium
TTTCTCACTCTCTCATCTTCTCACTCTCTCATTTTCTCACTCTCTCATCTTCTCGCCTTCTCAACCAAACAACTCTAAACTTCTCAACCTCACTTCACCAGCATGCTTGCATTTTTAATGATGGCTATGGATCCTTTATGAGCTCCGAGAATTGAAAAAATATCGTTTTCGCTGATCTTATGTATCTGGAGCAATTTACAATAGTGTTCATCGAGCGATGTATACAAGTAGATTTTAATCCTCCTGGTTTTTGATATCAAAGAAAGAGCTGTACCTCCGTTGCCTTCATAGTTGTCTTTAAGTATTGCAAATGCTTTTTCAAAACTCCCGGGCTCAAGATATTTCAGAAAAGTTTCGGATCCAATGCTGTCGATGCATTCTGCCAGCAAAATCAGTTTTCCCCCATCCTTTACAAATGCTGAAGCATGATGTAATGCTTTATGTGCCTGGATAAAGTTTATATCTTTCGGGTAACCACCACTGGAAGCAACTACCATATCATATTGTTTGTCTATCCCTGATTTAAAGTATTTATCATGTTCATTACACACATTTTCAAAATCCTTGTAATCGTTTCCAATACGGAGTTTGCACACTTCTCCTTTACTATTAAGTATTCCATGAATCGAAATCTTAGGTGGCATGAGATTGTCAATTTCTTTTAAATCTTCAGCAACCGGATTTCCCTGCAATATTCCCGGCTGACATTTCATATGCAGAATTTCATTCTCCTGGTCAAGAAATAAACTGTGATTGTGATATATCGATTCATAAGAAGCCAGACCCGGAAATAATAACTTTCTTCCTCCTCCATACCCTGCAAAATAGTGATATGAGATTGCTCCGAAAGTCAACAATAAACTGCAATCTGTAATTTCCTTAAGGAGATTTACCTCTGTACCTCTTTTTGTCAGACCCAAATTACAAAATGCATGTTCAGCATTACAATTGTGATGTACAAAACGATAATTGGTAAACACTTTACCATAGCTGTTTATACTCTCCTCGTCGTTTTGTGGTGCATGTGCTCCATAGGCTATATAGAACGTGATATTTGTTTTATCGGTACCTTTTTCTTTCAGTGCTTCGATTAACCACGGAAGATATGTCGGATAACCGCACAAACGCGTCTTATCTGAAACCACAATTCCAACATTAAGGTATTGGTCCAGGGCATCCGGTAAGACGGAAAGCAACTCCTGTAGGAATTGTTGTTTACTTACAGTAAATTCCGGTTCTTTATTTTCAACAGTTTCATATCCTGCTGGAATCGTAAGTGAAATTGATTCCTTCCCGTAATTAAACGCTTCAGTCATAATAATAACAATATTAAAATAACAGAACTACTGAATTCTTCTTTTACTAACAGATGAAAATCTGACAGCAATTATTCATTGACTTGCTGAATATCTTATTCCCTTTTCTTCTTATCTTTTTTTCCAGAGCCGCCAAGCAATTTGCTGTTTTGCAGTATCTCTGCAGCAGCCGAAACCTCAACAACACCCTGGTTTACCCTCCCCAGCAAAACTT
>CAYORG010000182.1:0-1521 GCA_964406315.1 uncultured Bacteroidales bacterium
GGTGATACAATCCCAAACGGAGCATTTGTTTCCTGCGAAGGAAGTTTTGGCTCAGGGAATGCATCTGTAAGTTTTTATAATTATCAGACTGACAGCATATACAATACTGTTTTCCATAATGTGAATGATCGTTCTGTCGGAGATGTGCTGCAATCCATAACAGTACATGATACAAATGTTTACCTGGCTGTGAATAATTCCAGTAAGGTTGAAATAGTTAATGCGGCTGATTTTGCAGAAAAAGGAGTCATTACCGGTGTTTCAATGCCAAGATATCTGGTTGCCAAAGAAAGCACCGGATACATTAGTTGCTGGGGAGACAATTCAGTGAAAATCGTTGACTTAAATTCAAATGAAGTTGCAGGATCGATCACAACCGCATCCGGCCCTGATAAAATGATCATTCAAAACGACAAACTCTATATAGCCAACTCGGGAGGTTGGGGAGTTGATTCTTTGATCACTGTTGTTGACCTGAATACAAATCAGGTTATCAAGAATATAGAAGTAAAATATGCACCGGTTGATCTTGTTGCAGATACTCAGGGAGATATTTGGGTACTCTGTTTCGGGAAAATCATTTACGGCCCTGAAGACCCTTATCCCATACTTGAAGAAACAGCATCGAAACTGTATAAAATTGATACGGAAACCGATCTTGTAGTAACAGAACAAACACTTTTTGATACGGAACATCCAATGCATCTCGAAATGGACAATTCAGGGGTATTGTATTTTGGAGGTGGCTATACCTTTGCCGGAATTTATAGTCTTGAAGTAAATCCTGATCCTGAAATGCCGGTTAAAATTATTGACGGCTATGCTTATGGACTGAATATCAATCCGTATACCAATGAACTTTTTGTGACCTACGCCCCTTCCTATACCTCTGCAGGGATCCTGACCAGATATTCAACCGAAGGTTTGGAACTGGGATCGTATGAATGTGGTATAAGCCCGAATGGATGTGCATTTATTCATGGCGAGTAATGATTTCAATAACCAATCATTTCAGAAAGAGGTTGTTTGAAAAGTAAAAAACCTATTCTTTATATTATTTTATTTACTTTTTGGACAGCCTTTTTTATGATCTCAGCAAAAACTAAGTGTTGGTAACCTTCAATTCTGATGACTTTTGTTTTGCCGATGGTGTATAATTTTGAACAAAATATCTATGAAGGAGAAAATGTGTTTGAAACAGGAATGAATGTACTGGGCCAGGGGATCTATTTTATCATTCTGAAAAATGGCAGTAGATCCTTTGCAAAGGCCATGGGATTGAAGTTATAATATATTTCTTCAAGTTATATTTTATCCTTTAATAACAGCCAGGGGTGTCAATTCTACTTCTATTTCCACCAGGTCGGTTTGGTTTTTCATTACCTCATCGATGTCTTTGTATGCACCGGGAGCTTCGTCCAGGTCACGTTGATGCCTGATGGCATGAATAATGCCCAGCATATCCAGTTTTTCTTTTTCTTCCTTCAAATCGAGTGTTCGCTGGGCCTGCTTTCTTCCCAT